>CAWCSG010000023.1:0-221975 GCA_963798145.1 uncultured Alphaproteobacteria bacterium | reverse complement strand
CAGCGAGACGCGCCACTCCGCCGTCGGCAGCGGCAGCGTGACACGCCCCGCGCCGCGGAGCCAGGCTATCTCGCAGAAGCTGATGGCCGAGATCGCGAGCTCGCCGTCGCTGAGCGCACGATCGATCACGACACGGGCCTCGGCCCCAAGTCGGAGATCGGCGGCTTCCAGCCAGACGATCGCCTGGGTATCGAGCAGGATCAGCCCTGCATCTCCCATTCCATCTCGTAGTCATCCAGATCGCCGACAATCTAAATCCGGCCCCGATTCCGGCCATACAAACTCTTCTTGGGCCGCTGCGCCGCTCGCACCTCGACGACCGGCCGGCCGTTCTTGGTCACGGTGATCGTGTCGCCGCTGGCGGCAACCTCGTCCATCAGCTTCAGGCACTTGGCCTTGAACTCGGACGCCTTGACGATGCGGCTGGCCATCTTGCTCACCATGGTCACGACCATGGTCATCAGCTAAGCCAATCGACCGCTTCAAGTCAAGGCACACCGTACTTGCATTGCTGTCGGCCCCGGTTGGCCCGAGCAGCTGTTCGCCGCCGTCCAGGCCGGCGCCCGCTGCACCCTGTTCACTCCCGCTACCTGCCCCGCCGCTAGCTTACTCGCTACCATTCACTGACGCAGAGCGTCCTTTCTCATCTCCGCTGCCAAACGGGAAGCGCTGTCTCTGCTTTTTTCTGCCTCGTCATTATTCATACCCGCCTTTATAGCCTTGGCAGTGTAGCCTTCTATCAGCGCCGACAGATAGAGACCTGCCTGCGCAGGATCGGCCAGCAAGCTGAACCACTTTCTTGATTCACGTTCTATAAAAGATGTCACCCACTGAGCCCCAAATAATGTAAATATCATTATGGCTGGCACAGAGTTATGCTGGACGCTATAAATTATTTGATGTACCATCAATCCAAGAACAATATTCCAATGACCATGTGGGTCAGTGTTGTAACTGCAAATATTACATAATATGCGCAAAACGTTTCTGATCCATACTTTTTTCAATCCAAGATTGTCTATCGTTGAATATTATAATAGTTCTGTCAATTTCGGCAATCATCTTGTTTAGTCTACGTGTTCTTATGGGAGAATATATCCTCCTAGATAATTCGAACCTTTTATCTAATTCAATTAGCACCATAATCAATCCAATTATTGTGGATACAAAGACAAACCATGCGCCGGCTTCCGTATTTAGGAAATATTTCATTTTATTTCCAATTCAAACTCAAACGGAGATCACCAACACAGCCACAACTAACCTGCGAATTCTGGTGATCATGCAAGTGTCCCAAAGGATTCCAACCTGCTCGTCGTTCGCAAGCGGCCGTTAACATACTTTGTCGCTACTATGACCTTAGCCTCATGCCGGAATCTATTCGTGTCCCGCAGCCTCCAGGATCAGCTTCGCAATCGTATCCGGCTGCGAAATCAGCGACAGGTGGCTCGCCTTCACCTCGATCGTCGTCGCGCCCATCCGCTTCGCCATGAACCGCTCCAGGTCCGGATCGATCGTCCGATCCTCCGTGGACACGGCGTACCAGCTCGGCTTCGACCGCCAGGCCGCATGGGTCGTCTTGCCGGCGAGCAGGGCGCGATTGAATGGACCCTGCACCGCGTAGAGCACGCGCGCTTGCGCCTCGGGCAGGTCGCCGGCGAAGTCGCGCAGGAACGCCGCCTCGCTGAGCTGCCCGTAATCGCCGGACCAGACGATGCCCGCGGAGGCCGGCGGGGTCGGAAATTTCTTGGCCAGCGCCGTATAGTCCTCGCCGGCATCGGGAGCGCGTGCGGCGACATAGACCAGTGCGGTGACTTTCGGATCGACGCCGGCTTCGGTGACGATCATGCCGGAGAAGGAATGCCCGACCAGCACCGTCGGCCCGTCCTGCTGGGCCAGGGCGCGCTGCGCCGCCGCCACGCTCTCTTCCAGGGTCGTCAACGGATTCTGCACCGAGGTCGCATTCAGTCCGGCCGCCTGGAGCCGCGCGATGACCTCGGACCAGCAGGAGCCGTCGGCAAACAGCCCATGGACGAGCACCACGTTGTTGGCTTTCGGCGGGCGCTGCGGCTGTGCAATGGCGCTGCGATCAAGAACCGAACCCAGCGCCCCGGCGGCAGCCGAAACGCTCACGAACGTGCGGCGATCCATGAATGGTCTCCTATGCCATGAAGTTCTCGCCGGGCGCGCGTGAAAGCATACCGTGCCGATGGCCAGCCGTGTGCCCGGCGGCGTGTTGGCCGGCGTCAGGTCGAGGTCGATAAACGGATTGTCGCCCGCCGAGGCCCGGTTCTTGATGGGCGCGCCTGAACGCAGGCCTGGTTCGTCACATCGGGAATTCGCGAACCATATTTGAGTTCCTGAGCCGACGTCGCCTCCCCCTGCTTTCGCACCGCGTCGTCGACGCTGACGCGCCCATCCTGCGCCACCCGACCGTAAATCCCGCGCAGCCGTAGCCGCTTGCCCTCCCCGCTGTTCACGAACAGGCGCGCATCGCGCCCATAGCGCCGGATGAACTTGTCGCAGCCGTTATGCGGCGTATCGATGATCTCGATCACCGCCGTGCCGTTGGCCAGCCGTGTGCCCGGCGGCGTGTTGGTCGGCGTCAGGTCCAGGTCGATGAACAGATTGTCGCCCGCGGGCGCCCAGTTGCCCCGATCCTGCGCGATCAGCGCGATGCAGCGGGCGTTCATGATGCAGATCTGAGCATCGGGATGCGGCGACCCGTCGGCCATGGTCAGCCCCGCCTCCCTTGACCCAACGGTCGCCGTGGGTGCCCAGCGCCAGGCTCAGCTCGCAGCTGTCAGGCTCGTGGCGCAGTTCCCTCTCCGGCCGGATCACGATCCCCGCGAGCGTACCATTGTCCTGGGGCGACTGCAGGATCTCCGGCAGACCGTCGACCTGCTCGGCGAGAGTGAGATGGCTCGGCAACGGCGACCTCCGTCGACCTCGATTGCTTGGAAACGCCTAACGGCATGCATCCTCGGTGGCAAGGTCCCGGACGGCGTGGCAACGCGGCTTGGACTATATTCCTTGTCGATGCTATACTGCCCGGCGCCGCTCACCAGCTGGATCAGCCGCCATGTCCGCCGACCGCCCTCGCCTCGCCCGTCGCCCCGAAAAAGCGCGGCCCGAATACCCCAGAGGGCAAGGCGCGCTCGCGCATGAACGCGCTCAAGCACGGCCTGCGCGCGCGCGAATTCGGCCTCCTGCCGGAGGAGAACCAAGCCGAGTGGACCGAGCATGTCCGCGACCTGCGCGCCGGCTACGGGCCGGTGGACGCGACCGAGGAAAAGCTGGTCACCGCGATCGCGGTGGCGATGTGGAAGGAGATCCGCGCCGACCGGGTCGAAGCTGACGTGATGAGCGAGATCGCACCATCCGCCCCAGACCGGTCGCACGGCACCGACATGAGCGTAGGCGAGCACCGGCTCTCGCTCGGCACCGCGATACGTTACGCCTCCGCCGCAGGCATGGCGACGCAGCGCGCCCAGCGCGCCTTCCTCGCGCACCGCAAGGCCAAGCGCGCCGGTCTGATCCTGCCGGCGATCGGGAGCGTGTCCGACGAAAAGAAAAGCACGAACGATTTCGTGCAGGGCCTGCACCGGGCATTGCCATCGCCAGCGAATGATGCCGGGACGGTGCCGTCCGATCGCACGAACGATTTATCGCCAACCGATCTTCCCTCCCCGCCGGCCATTCGGAGCGACCGCCGCATCGCTGCTTTCAGCGCGCAAAAGGTCGAACAGCAGGCTGCGCCGCTTTCGCCGCCGCATCGCGGTCAACCGCCAAGAACCTTTGAATCGCACTCTGATGCATGGTTCGGCCATTTTCGCTCCTGCCTGGAATGCAGACAGGCCGCAGTCGAGCGCCCGTCCCGGCTCATCGTATCATCAGCTTTTCTCATGCCATCTTGCCGGCCGGATCGGTTAGCTTGCACTTACCCGGAAGATAAACGGTGGCCAAGGGAGGCGGCGGATGGACATTCACGAATATCAGGCCAAGGAGATTCTGGCGCGCTTCGGCGTCCCGGTGCCGCGTGGCGGCCTCGCCTACAGCCCCGAGCAGGCGGCCTACCGGGCGCGCGAGATCGGCGGCCATGGCTGGGTGGTCAAGGCCCAGATCCATTCCGGCGGCCGCGGCAAGGCCGGCGGCGTCAAGTTCTGCCGCGACGAGCACGAGGTCGAGGCGGCGGCCGATGCGCTGCTGGGCCAGCAGCTGGTCACCGAGCAGACCGGGCCGCGCGGCAAGGGCGTCTACCGCCTCTACGTCGAAGGTGCGGCCAAGTGGCAGCGCGAGCTTTATCTGGGCTTCGTCCTCGACCGCAAATCCGAGCGGGTGATGGTCGTGGCCTCCTCGGCCGGCGGCATGGAGATCGAGGAGATCGCGCACGACAAGCCCGAGACCCTGATCCGCGCCTCGGTCGAGCCCGCCGTCGGCATGCAGGCGTTCCAGGCACGCGAGATCGCCTTCGCGCTGGGCCTCGAGGGCGGCCTGGTGCAGCCGGCGGTCGCGACGCTGCTCGGCTGCTACCGCGCCTTTCGCGAGCTCGACGCGACCATGGTCGAGATCAACCCGTTGATCGTCACCGAGGAGGGCACCTTGCTGGCGCTCGACGCCAAGATGAGCTTCGACGACAATGCCATGTTCCGCCGGCCGGATATCGCCGAGCTGCGCGACAAGTCGCAGGAGGACCCGCGCGAGACCCAGGCCGCCGATCGCGGCCTGTCCTATGTCGGGCTCGAGGGCGACATCGGCTGCATCGTCAACGGCGCCGGGCTCGCCATGGCGACCATGGACATGATCAAGCTCGCCGGCGGCGAGCCCGCGAACTTCCTCGACATCGGCGGCGGCGCCACGCCCGAGCGGGTCGCCAAGGCGTTCCGCCTCGTCACCATGGACAAGAACGTCAAGGCGGTGCTGGTCAACATCTTCGCCGGCATCAACCGCTGCGACTGGGTCGCCCAGGGCGTGCTCAAGGCGGTCGAGATGGAGCCGCTCGACGTGCCGCTGATCGTCCGCCTCGCCGGCACCCACGTCGAGGAGGGCCGCGCCATCCTCGCCGCCAGCGGGGTGAAGCTGATCGGTGCCACGAGCCTTGCCGAGGCCGCGCAGAAGGCGGTCGCGGCCGCCGAAGCGCACCGGCAAGCGGCCTAGGGGACGAAGACCATGACCATCCTGATCGACGAGACCACCCGCGTGCTGGTCCAGGGCATCACCGGCAAGATCGGCGCCTTCCACACCGAGGAGATGATCGCCTACGGCACCAACATCGTCGGCGGCGTCACGCCCGGCCGCAGCGGCACCAAGGTGCATGACCGGCCGGTGTTCGACACGGTCAAGGACGCCGTCGCCGCCACCGGGGCCACCGCCAGCATCGTGTTCGTGCCGCCGCCCTACGCCGCCGATTCGATCATGGAGGCGGCCGACGCCGGCATCCGGGTCTGCGTCGCGATCACCGACGGCATCCCCGCCCAGGACATGATCCGGGTCAAGCGCTACATGCGGCGCTACAAGGCCGAGAACCGGATGCGGCTGATGGGCCCCAACTGCGCCGGCGTGATCAGCCCCGGCAAATGCCTGCTCGGCATCATGCCCGGCCACATCTATCTGCCGGGCCGGGTCGGCGTCGTCGGCCGCTCGGGCACGCTCGGCTACGAGGCGGCCGAGCAGATGAAGGAGCTGGGCATCGGCATCTCGACCAGCGTCGGCATCGGCGGCGATCCGATCAACGGCAGCTCGTTCAAGGACGCACTGGAGCTGTTCGAGCAGGATCCCGGCACCGACGCGGTCTTGATGATCGGCGAGATCGGCGGCCCGCAGGAAGCCGAGGCGGCCGAGTACGCCCGCACCTCGATGAGGAAGCCCGTCGCCGCCTACATCGCCGGGCTCAGCGCGCCCAAGGGCCGCAAGATGGGCCATGCCGGTGCGATCATCTCGGCCTTCGGCGAGAGCGCGCCGGAGAAGGTCGAGATCCTGCGCGAGGCCGGCGTCACCATCGCCCCGACCCCGGCGGAGCTCGGCAGCACCATGGCAGCGCTATTGGCGCGCACCGTGGACCTGCGCCGGGCGGGCTGAGCTGGGGAGAGACCAGACGACCACGGAGGCCGCCGCCAAGTTCGATCCCGCCCGCGCCGGCGAGTATGACCGGCAGAGCCGCATCGCCCTGGCGGGATACGATGCCTGCCACGAGCTGACGGCCTGCGTGCTCGCGGCGGCCCTGGATGGCCGCGCCGCAGCGCGCGTGCTGGTCGCCGGGGCCGGCACGGCGCAGGAGGTGGTGACCATCGGCGCCCTGGAGCCATCCTGGCAGTTCGTCGCCGTCGACCCCGCGCCGGCGATGCTGGATCTCGCGCGCGACCGGCTCGCGGCCGCCGGCTTGAGCGGGCGCGTGTCGTTGCATCAGGGCTATGTGGCAGACCTCCCGCCTGCCCCGGACTTCGACGCCGCGACCCTGATCGGCGTCCTGCACCACCTGCCCGGCATCGCCGCCAAACGGGCGATCCTCGCCGCCATTGCGGCAAGGCTGCCAGCCGGCGCGCCGTTCGTCCTCGCCTGCAACCACCAGCCCTACGCCAGCCAGCCGCTGCTGCTCGCGGCATGGCGCCAGCGCTGGCGGATGCACGGCGCGGCACCGGCCGAGATCGAGGCCAAGCTCGCCAAGATCCAGCAGGGCGCCGACCCGCCCGAATCCGAGCAGGCCGTTGCCGCCCTCCTCGCCGACGCCGGGTTCGAAGCACCCACGCGCTTCTTCGCGAGCCTGTTCTGGGGCGCCTGGGTGACCCGCCGGCACGCCACTGTGGCAAGCTGCGGCTAGGGCAGCTTGCGCAATGCGGCCGGCTTGTGGGCCGCCCGCTCTCCCAACTCGCTCTCGACGAGGTACTGTGGCTCGTCCTCGGTCGGCCGCGCGGTATGACCCTTGATCTGCGTGGTCGCCGTGAGCTTGCGGATCACCTTGCCGGTGCTGTCCCCGCCAGCGCTCCGCCAGCTCACCTTGTCCCCAGGCTCAAGCGTCTCTGCCATGGTCGACCTCCATCCCGTACAGTTGTCCCGCTCAATCGCGGACCGGCCGGCATGTTCCCAAGCGCAGGGTCGACTCAGCTCCGCGTGATCGAGGCCCCACCATCGACCAGCGAAGCCGTGCCGGTGACGAACGTAGAATCGTCCGAGGCGAGGTAGAGCACCGAGCGCGCGAGCTCCTCCGGCGTGGCGACGCGCTTGAGCGCGTGCAGGTTGGTGATGAACGCCTGCGATTCCGCGGTGTCGTTCATCTCGCGGTACATGGCCGTATCCACCGCACCCGGCAGGATCGCGTTGACGCGGATGCCCTGCGGCCCGAACTCCGCTGCCAGCGCCTGCGTCAACCCGATCAGGCCCGCTTTGCTGGCTGCGTACGCGGCGACGCCCGGAAAGGCGAAGCTGTAGCCGACGAAAGTCGAGGTGAAGATCACCGAGCCGGCGCCTTGTTTGACCATCTGCGCAATCTGGTGCTTGGCACCTAGGAACGACCCGGTCAGGTTGATCGCAAGCGTGTCCGACCAGCCGGCCTCCGATACGCCCGTGCTGGCGCCCAGCTCGCCCAGCGTGCCGGCATTGTTGAACGCGATGTCGAGCCGACCGAAACGGTCGACCGCCAGCGCCACCAGGCCTTTGGCGTAGTCTTCCGAACGCACGTCGCCCGCCAGCGCCGTGGCCTTGCCGCCCTTCGCCTGAACCTCGGCCACCAGCTGCTCGAGTTCGTTCGCCCGGCGGGCGCCGAGCACGAGGCTGGCGCCCTCGGCCGCGAACAGCAGCGCCGTGGCGCGGCCGATGCCGGCGCTGGCGCCGGTGATGATGGCAACCTTGTCTGCAAGACGCTCCATCGTCGTTCTCCAAAGTCGGGGTCTGACGCAGATATGGCGGGTGCTTCTCGTTCGGTTCAGACTGCGGATGCCGGAACTGCAAATCGGAATTACCGAACGATGCTCAAGCTCGACGGCATCGCCACCTTCGTCGCGGTCGCGGAAGCCGGCTCGCTCAGCGAAGCCGCGCGCCGGCTGCGGCTTTCGAAGTCGGTGGTCAGCGAGCGCCTGGCCGAGCTCGAGCGCGCCCTGGGCACGGCACTCCTGCATCGCACCACGCGACGGCTCGGGCTGACCGAGGACGGTGCCGCCTTCCTCGACCGCGCGGCGCGGATCACGCGGGAGGTCGAGGAGGCTGCGGCCGACATGGCCGAACGCCGCGGCACGCTATCCGGCCCCTTGCGCCTCGCCGCCCCGGTGACCTTCGGGCGCATGCATCTCGGGCCGGCGCTCTACCCGTTTTTGGCAGAGCATCCGCACATCGAGCTGACGCTGGAGCTCGACGATCGCCGCGTCGATGCCGCGGCCGACGGCTATGACGGCGTGGTGCGGCACGGCGCGGTTGCGGATACACGGCTGGTGGCTTGGCGCCTGGCGACCAGCCGGCGGGTCCTGGTCGCGGCGCCGGGCTACCTCGCCCGGCATGGGACGCCGGCCTCGCTCGCCGAGCTGGAGCGCCACGACGGCATCTTCTACACCAATCGCGGCATCGCCGACTGGCGGTTCCCGCTGCCGGGCGGTGCCGCGAACCTGCGCAGCCGGTCGGCGCTGCGCGTCAACAATGGCGACGTGATGCGCGATGCCGCGCTGGCGGGCCTCGGCATCGCGCTCCTGCCGACCTTCGTCGTCGGCGCCACGGTGCGCACCGGAGCGCTCAGCGTCATCGAGATCGGGGTCGATGCCGAAGCGGAGTTCATCTATCTGGCCCACCCGGAGGGTCGCCGCCCCTCAGCGAAGCTCCGCGCCGTCGCCGACTGTCTGCGCGCCGCCTTCGGCGACCCGCCCTACTGGGACCTCGCGACGCTGCCCGCGACCGCCCTCACGCCTTGAGCCAGGTCCCCGTCCGGAAGATCCAGGCAATGACGGCGAGACACAGCAGCAGGAATGCCACCGTCATTCCCAGGCTGATCTCGACGGCGACGTCGGAGGTGCCGAAGAAGCTCCAGCGAAAGCCGTTCACCAGATAGACCACCGGGTTGAACAGGCTGACCGTCTGCCAGAGCGGCGGCAGCATGCTGATCGAGTAGAAGCTGCCGCCCAGGAAGGTCAGCGGGGTGATGATCAGCAGGGGCACCACCTGCAGCCGCTCGAATCCGTCGGCCCACAGGCCCAGGATGAAGCCGAACAGGCTGAAGGTCACCGCGGTGAGCACGAGGAAGCTCACCATCCAGAACGGATGCGCGATCTCGAACGCGACGAACAGCCGCGCCGTCATCAGGATGATCAGGCCCAGCACGATCGACTTGGTGGCGGCAGCCCCGACATAGCCTGCGACGATCTCCACGGCGGAGATCGGCGCCGACAGCACCTCGTAGATCGTGCCCGAGAACTTCGGCATGTAGATGCCGAACGAGGCGTTGGAGACGCTCTGGTTCAACAGCGACAGCATGATCAGGCCCGGGACGATGAAGGCGCCGAAGCTGATCCCGTCGATCTCGCTCATCCGCGAGCCGATCGCCGCGCCGAACACCACGAAATAGAGCGAGGTCGAGATCACCGGCGCCACGAGGCTCTGCAGCAGAGTGCGCCAGGCCCGGGCCATCTCGAACAAATAGATCGCGCGGATCGCGTAAAAATTCATGACCGTGCGTGCACCAGGCTGACGAAAATGTCCTCGAGCGAGCTCTGGCTGGTCTGCAGATCCTTATAGTCGATCCCGAGATCACCCAGCTGCTTCAGCAGGCCCGCGATCCCGGTCCGCTTGGCCTTGACGTCGAACGTGTAGATCAACTGGCTCCCATCCTGGCCCAGCTCGAGCGGATAGCCGGCCAAGGCGTCCGGCATGGCCGGCAGCGGCTGCTGCAACTGCACGGTCAGCTGCTTCTTGCCCAGCTTCTCCATCAGCACCGCCTTGTCCTCGACCAGGATGATCTCGCCCTTGCTGATCACCCCGATCCGGTCGGCCATCTCCTCGGCCTCCTCGATATAGTGGGTGGTCAGGATGATCGTGACGCCGCCGTCGCGCAGGGTCCGGACCATCGCCCACATGTCGCGGCGCAGCTCGACGTCGACCCCGGCGGACGGCTCGTCGAGGAACAGGATCCGCGGCTCGTGGCTGAGGGCCTTCGCGATCATCACCCGGCGCTTCATGCCGCCGGACAGCGTTCTGATCTTGTTGTCCTTCTTGTCCCACAAGGAGAGCGTCCGCAGCACCTTCTCGATATGTGAAGGATCGGCGGGCCGGCCGAACAGGCCCCGGCTGAACGACACCGTGGCCCACACGGTCTCGAACACGTCCGTGGTCAGCTCCTGCGGCACCAGCCCGATCTTGGCACGCGCCGCCCGGTAGTCGGTGATGATGTCGTGCCCGTCGGCACGCACCACGCCGACCGACGGATTGACCGTGCCGCAGATGATGCTGATCAGCGTCGTCTTGCCGGCACCGTTCGGGCCGAGGAGTGCGAAGATCTCGCCGCGGCGGATCTCCAGATCGATGTTCTTCAGCGCCTGAAAGCCGGACCCGTAGGTCTTGCCAAGGCCGGATACGGAGATGATGGAATCCACGGCGCCCCCTTTTCGGCGCCTCTCTAACAGCTGAACCAGGGCGGCGTCGACCGTCAGGATGGAGGCGCGGCCACCGGCTCGAAGCCCTGGTGCCGCCTGGGCAGCTGGACGCACGGCTCAGCCTTGGCGAACAGCGCGCAGTGATAGTCGCCGGACGGCGTGTTTGGGCGAGGACGCACCGAGCTTGACTGCGGGATCGACTTCGATCCCGGGCTCGGCCGGGAGGCACAGGCGGTTGCGCACGAACACGGCGGCCGGGTCGGCCTTGCCCGCTTCGTGCCATTTTTTCGAATGTCCGAAACCGGCGTAGGCGAACAGAGTGACACGCCCGTCGGCCTCGATCCGCTCGCGCGTTTGGCCCGAGGGACCAAAGCTGGCAGCCGTCGGCGGCTTGCCTCATGCACCGAAACGATCCAAGATCAGCTCACGTAGGACGACATTTAGGTAGGTCGAGCTTCGTGACCAAAGGCCATACGCGCAAGGTTGCTCCGATGCTGGTCTGGCCCGCCGGCGTCGATTTACTGGAAACCGAAGTAGAAGCGGCTGGCGTCGCAGCAAGCTGGAACTCAGCCGCCCCTCGAGCGCTTGTCGCAGCCGCCGCGTGGGCCTGGGTTCGCGTTGCTTGAGGTAAAGCTTCGTTCAGCGGGAGGCGCTGGCGCCAAGCTTGGCGGCTGCCAAGGGCTTTCGCACCATCCCCACCAACAACGTCTACCGAGGAAAGGAGGTCGGCATGCTCGAACTGACTGTCAACGGGATCAAGCGCCAAGTGGACGTCGATCCAGAGATGCCTTTGCTCTGGGTCTTGCGCGATGAGCTTGGGATCACAAGTCCAAAGTACGGTTGCGGCATCGCCCAGTGCGGCGCCTGCACGGTACAGATTGATGGAACAGCCGTTCGCTCATGCCAAGCGCGTATGGCGGATGTTACGGGCAAGTCGATAGTCACGATCGAGGCAATCGGTGAAGGAAAGCTACATCCGGTGCAAGAGGCCTGGATCGAGCATCAGGTTCCACAGTGCGGGTACTGCCAGACCGGCCAGATCATCCAGGCGATTTCGCTGCTCGACTTGAATCCCCAGCCCACTGACGAGGACATCAACGAGGTCATGTCGGGGAATCTCTGTCGATGTGGCACGTACGAACGGATTCGACTGGCGATCCACGCGGCCGCCGAGAAGATGGGAGGGTAGCGAGATGGGCCAGATCTCTAATCTTTCCCGCCGAGCCTTCGCATTTGGCTCCGCCGCCGTCGCTGGAGGCGTGGCTTTCGGGTCCTATGGTCGGGCGCAACAGGCAGCTTCTCCCCCTGCCGCGACGAACCCCTTGGCGGCAGACCTCGGTCCCAATTCGGTTACCTTCAATCCTTGGGTCGAAATCAGTCCGGAAAAAATCACGCTCATTGCCCAGCATGCCGACATCGGCCAAGGCGTCGGTTCGATCCAGCCGATCTTGATCGCAGAGGAGCTGGACGTCGAACCGGGCCAGTTCGAGATTCGATTCGCTGGGCCCAGTCCCGCCTATTTCAATACCGGCTTCGCGCACGAACTTGCGCCATTCATGGCGGCCGACCAGAGCCCCGCGGCCGAGACGGCACGCGCGGGCGCGCTGGAATGGCTCAGGAAATCCGGCCTGCAGATGACCGGAGGTTCCAGCACGATCCCCGATACCTACGAAAAGCTGCGCATGGCGGGTGCCATTGCGCGGGAAACTCTGAAGGCGGCCGCAGCCAAGCGCAGCGGGGTCGCGGCTGCCGACTTGCGCACCGAGGGCGGCAACGTGATCCTGCCCGATGGCACGAAAATTCCCTATGTCACGCTTTCGGCCGACGCCGCGAACATTCCGCCGGTGACCGACGTCAAGCTGCGTGACCCGTCGCAATGGCGCTTGATCGGCAAGCCGATGGAGCGGCTCGATATCCGATCGAAAGTCACCGGCGAGATGAAGTTCGGCATCGATCAGAAGATGGACGGCATGGTGTATGCTGCCGTCAAACTGAATCCCAACAAGGGTCAGCCGATCAAGTCGTTCGATGCGAGCAAAGCTCAGTCGATGCCCGGTGTTCAAAAGATACTCAAGGTATCGAATGGCGTCGCCGTGATCGCGACCAACAGTTGGTATGCGATGAAGGCGGCCGAGCTGGTCGATTGCATATGGGAGCCGGCCAAATACCCGGCCGACCAGGCCGATCACTGGAAAACCGTAGGAGCTTCCTTCGTGCCGGAATTCCTCGGCAAGGAATGGCGCAACGATGGCGATCTCGAGGCTGGATTGAAGGAGGGCATGCTCGTCGAGGCCGAGTATCGCGCACCCTATGTCGGCCATCAGCCCCTGGAGCCGCTCAATGGCATCGGCATCGTTACCGACGCAGGAATGGAAATCTGGGTTGGTCATCAAACGCCGCAATCGGTGCAGTACATTGCGGCGACGGCGATCGGCATCAAGCCCGAACAGGTGACGTTCCATAACCAGTGGAACGGTGGCAGCTTCGGGCATCGTCTCGAATTCGAGAATGTCAGAGTGCTGGCCGAGATCGCAAACCAGATGCGCGGCACGCCGGTAAAGCTCATCTTCTCGCGTGAGGAAGATTTTCGCCAGGATATCCCGCGGCAGATTGCGATGGGCAGGTATCGCGGGAGTGTCAAGGACGGCAAGATCATAGCCGCCGACTTTCAGGTGGCGGCGAACGCTCCACTCAAGGAACTCTTGGCAAGGATGGGCGCACCATCCAAAGACCCCGACGCCCAATTGGCCGTCGGTATATGGAATGTCTACTATGACATTCCGAATTTCCGCGCGACGAGCTTCGAGGTGCAGGGACTGGCACCTTGCACCACTTGGCGCTCGGTCGGAGCTTCGGCGAACGGCTTCTTTACCGAGAGCTTTGTCGACGAATTGATCCATGCCGCCGGGCTCGATCCGCTGCAGGCGCGGATCGAGATGTGCAAAATTCCGATCTATCGCAAGCTCATGGAAACCGTCGGTGAAATGGCGGACTGGAAGGGGCCGCTTGGCAACGGCAAAGGCCGTGGCGTGGCGTTCCTCGAGTTGTTCGGTACGGCGGTGGCTGAGATCGTCGAAGTGACGATGACCGACGCGGGGATAAAAATCGACAAGGTCTGGGTGGCGGCTGATGTCGGCAAGGTCGTCGATCCTGTAAACTTCGAGAATCTCGTCCAAGGCGGCGTCGTCTGGGGCCTTGGTCATGCCATGAACTGCGAGCTTACCTATGCCAAGGGGGCCGTTCAACAGACGAACTTCAACCATCACGAAGCCATGCGCATGTATCAGTGTCCGGTGATCGAGGTACGCGGCCTGGAAAACGATTATACGGTCAGGGGTATCGGTGAGCCGCCCGTGCCACCCGCGGCGCCGGCGCTCGCCAACGCCATCTTCGCCGCGACCGGCAAGCGCATCCGCGAAATGCCGTTCAACAAGTTCATCGATTTCGTGTGAGGGCGGGCCATGAGGACAACGCTGTTCGCGATCGCACTCGCCAGCATATCGATCGTGGCCCTGACCGGCGCTGCGAAGGCTGAAGACACGTCGGATGCGCTGCCGCCGGGCAGCGTCAGCCACGCCGATGGACTGGACGCCTGGAAGAGAATCGAGGCCGTGGTGACGCATCCGCGCTGTGCCAATTGTCACGTCGATGAGCGCGGGATTCCGATCTGGACGCCGGCCGGCGAAAGCAAATCCCGCGTACACGGCATGAATATCCATGGCGGAGAAAGCCGCATCGGGGCAGAGACCATCGTCTGTTCGACGTGTCACGTCACCTCGACCCTGCCGAACGATCCGGCACCGGCGCCGTTGCACGCAGGCATCGACTGGCAGCTTGCGCCAGTGGAATTCCTCTGGATCGGCAAGAGTGGCGCCGAGATCTGCGCCCAACTGAGGGATCCCGAGCGGAACGGCGGCCGTGACGCCGTCGGTCTCCTCGAGCATTTGCGGCACGACGCATCGCTAAGCGGATTTATCCCCAGGGCGTGGGCACCCGGCGCGGGCCGCACGACTCCGCCGGGGACCTTCGAAGACCATGTCAAGGACATGGCGCTTTGGGGAGCTGCCGGGCAACCTTGTCCTGACTGAGGATGCATGCATACCGTGCGGCGCTGGGGGCCGGCATGACCCTCCGCCTTGATCATGTTGCTCAGGTCGACGACGTTGGCGAAGCCGCGAGCTCGTTTTCTTGGCCGACCCGTTCGGCAACCTGATCGAATTGGCCGAAGTGGTCGCCTGATCACACGGCGACCCGCAACCTCAAAGGACCACCATTATGGCCCAGACTTGGCTCATCACCGGCTGCTCGACCGGCTTCGGCCGCGCGATCGCGAGGCATGTCATCGAGCTCGGGCACCATGTCGTCGTGACCGCCCGCAATCCGGCGCAGGTCGAGGACCTGGTGGCCGGACATGCCGACCGGACGCTCGTGCTCAAACTGGACGTGACCAGTGCATCGGACATCGCCCAGGCCGTGGCCGCGACCGAGCAACGCTTCGGCCGGATCGACGTGCTCGTGAACAATGCCGGGGTCGGCTATTTCGGCGCGTTCGAGGAGAGCGACCCGGATGCGGTGCGCGCCATGTTCGAGATCAATTTCTGGGGTCTCGCCGCCATGACCACCGCCGTGCTGCCCGGCATGCGCCGGCGCCGCTCCGGCACCATCGTCAACATCTCGTCGATCGGCGGGCTGCGCGCGCGGGCATCGCTCAGCTACTACGCGGCGTCGAAGTTCGGGGTGGAGGCGCTGTCGGAAGCCCTGTCGCAGGAGGTGGCCCCGCTCGGCATCAAGGTCCTGCTGGTCGAGCCCGGCCCGTTCCGCACCGATTGGGCGGGCCGTTCGGCAGGTACCGCCACCGCCACCATCGACGACTACGCGGACACCGCGGGCGCCATGCGCAACACGGTGCAGAGCTACAGCGGCAAGCAGCCGGGCGACCCGGATCGGGCCGCGCGCGCCATCGTCATGGCCGTCAACGCCGCCGAGCCGCCACTGCGCCTGCTGCTCGGCAAGGTGGCGCTGGCCGGCGCCCACGCGAAGCTCGACGAGCTGCGCAGGGACTTCGACGCCTGGGCCGAAGTGACCGAGGGCGCGGATTTCCCGCATGCCGGTCCGACCTGACGACCGCCGCGATCACTTATGCGGCGTGATCTCAGGCGACCTCCTGGATGTCAAAGCGAATGACCTTGCCGTTGCGAAGACGGAAGACGTGGCCGACCGTCTTGTCCTTCAGTCCGTGCGTCTGGCCCTGGAGCGGCTTGCCTTCAAGATCGCGGACGGACTGCCGAACCTGCGCGACGATGGCGTCGTCTGCTGCCCGGTGGAAGCTCACCGGTTCGACATAGGGACTGACCATCGTCCACTGACGGGTCCAGTACGCGCGCACGGCCTCGCGGCCGTGGACGTGGCCGCCGTCCATGCCGTTGGCCCAGGCGACATCATCGGCGAGCGCTGCCAACACGCCGTCGATATCCCGCGCGTTGAAGCGCTCGTAGATGCGTTTCAGGATTTCGACATCGCCGTCCATCGTGCTCTCCTCGCTCGTACCTCTGTTGCCTAATGGAACGGAAGCGATATATATGCACGTATGCATCAGGGAGTTGAGCTGTGCAAGCGGGAGATCCGACGGACCTGGAGGTGCTCTCGACGCCAGGGCACCTGATCAGTCTGGCGGCGCGCGGCTTTGCTCGCCTGAGCGAAGCGCGTCTGAGCCCCTGGGCTTGGTGCCGCCACGGCTTGTGTCGCGACCGACGCAGCGTCATGCTCAGGGCATGCCCCGCATCTTTCTTCGCGTCGACCTCGTGCCGAAGGGCCGTATCGGGCCTGGCAAGATCGCCCTTCTGGAGCAGATCCGCCTGACCGGCTCGATCTCGGCGGCCGGGCGCGCCCTCGGCATGTCCTATCGCCGCGCCTGGCTGCTGGTCGACGAGCTCAACCGCTTGTTCGCGGCACCGGTCGTGACGACCCAGATGGGCGGCAGCCACGGCGGCGGCGCCGCCCTGACCACGCTCGGCAACGAGATCGTCGCCCGCTTCCGGGCCCTGGAGCGCGCGGCAGAGCCGCTGGTAGCCGAGCATCTGGGGCCGCTCGAAGATCTGGCCGCTGAAGGCTGCCGGCGACTAGCGGGCCACCGCGTTTCAGACCTTGCCGACCATCACATCCGAAGCCTTCACGACCGCATAGGCCGCGTCGCCGACTTTCAGGCCGAGCTCGTCCACCGCCTCGTTGATGATGGGGGCGGCTGGGCGGGCGCCCGAACTTGCCCGGGCGGCCCGCCCTCCCTCAAAGATCAGTCGTGCACGCTGCGCAGAGGGCCGTTGAGGTTGTTGGTATTGCCGGCATTGCGGCTGCTCAGCACCTGACCACCGGCAGTATGCTCGCCGTTGAACGGTGTCGGGCCGACCGGACAGGTGATGCCGTTCTTGCGCGCGTCGGCCGCCGAGTTGAACCAGATGCCGACGTGGAACGTGTGCAGGGGCTTGAACTTCGGGTTGCTGCCTTGGTCCAGGGCGCCGTGGGGCGTCGGCGCCGGGGCCACGTCCGGGGCGACCGCGAACGTCTCCTTGTTGAACCGGCTCACGAACGTACGGGTGACCTTACCGGCATCGTTGGTCTCGAGATCACCCACGTACCAGGAGAGCCCGAATGGCGCGTTGGGCACCTGGATTACGAAGATGTCCATCGCGGTCTCGGGGGCGAGGCCGCTGACATTCACGGTCATCTTCTCGGCGAAATTGTCGGCCCCCGGCTGCGTCGCGACCTTGACGGTGGCGGTCGCATGCGGCGCACAACCCGCCGGCAGGCCGTTCGTCCGCAATAGATTGAAGTTGACTGTATTGGCCTGTGCTGCACTCGCTCCAATACCGACCAATGCAGCCATCGCCACACAGCTAGTCTTGCCGATGCGATTCATCGTTCTTCTCCTAAAATTCGCGGAACCACTATTGGCTTCCACGAGCGTGACCATGAACCACACGCTCGTGAGCGAATGTGACGGCAGCTACAACTTCGCAGGCTGAATTTATTACTTTTAGGTAATGTATGCAAAATGTAGCCGACCGTGGGCCGCGCCACCGCCACGCTCGAGAGGCGCACTGAGCGCTTCGCCGCCGGTCGGATGCGTTGTATTGGAACGGGCATAACGACTGGAACAGGAGGGACCTCATGCTCGCATCCGGGAAGATCACGCGCCGCGACCTGCTTGGCGGCGTTCTGGGCCTCGCGGCACTGGCTGCCGGTGCCACGGCAGCGGTGTCGGAGGCACGGGCCGCCGACAAGGATGTGCTGGTGTTCGCCGCCGCGAGCCTGAAGAACGCGCTCGACGAGATCATGACCGCCTACGCCTCGGAAACCGGCACCAAGGTCACGGCCTCCTATGCGGCGAGCTCGGCCCTGGCCAAGCAGATCGAGCAGGGAGCACCGGCGCAACTGTTCATCTCCGCCGACCTCGACTGGATGAATTATGTCCAGGAGCGCCACCTGATCGTCGACGACATCGCGCCGCAATCTCTTGGGCAACAGCATCGTTCTGGTCGCCGCCAAGGACAGCAAAGTGAGCGACGTCGCGATCGAGCCCGGCTTCGATCTCGCGAAGCTGCTCGGCGACGGCCGGCTCGCGGTCGGCGACGTCAAGGCGGTCCCCGCCGGCAAGTATGCCAAGGCATCGCTCGAGAAGTTGGGCGCCTGGAACGGCGTCGAGGGCAAGCTCGCCCAGGCGGAGAACGTGCGCGCCGCCCTGGCCCTGGTCGCCCATGGCGAGGCGCCGCTCGGGATCGTCTACAAGACCGATGCAGCCTCGGACCCGAGCGTGAAGATCGTCGGCACCTTCCCGGCCAACAGCCACCCGCCGATCATCTATCCGGCCGCCCTGATCAAGCACGACGGCGAGAACGCTGGCGCCGGCTTCCTCAAGTTCCTGAGCGGAAGGATCGCCAAGGCCGCGTTCGAGAAGCAGGGCTTCGCCATGATCGGCCCCGCCGCGTCCTGATCGCACGACGATGTGGGACTTCACGCCGGCCGAGTTGGAGGCGATTCATCTGAGCCTCAAGGTGGCCTTTTGGGCCACCTTGGGCAGCCTGCCACCCGGCATCCTGGTCGCCTACGCCCTGGCGCGCTGGCGATTTCCCGGGCGCATGCTGCTCGACGGGCTGGTGCACCTGCCGCTGGTCATGCCGCCGGTGGTCACCGGCTATCTCCTGCTGCTCACCTTCGGCAAGCGCGGGCTGATCGGGGCGCCGCTGGCCGAGTATCTGGGCATCGTGTTCTCGTTCCGCTGGACCGGGGCGGCACTGGCCTGCGGCGTGATGGCTTTCCCTCTGCTGGTGCGTGCGGTCCGGTTGTCGTTCGAGGCAGTCGACCAACGTCTCGAGGAGGCCGCCGGCACGCTTGGCGCATCGCGCTTGTGGGTCTTTGCCACGGTCACGCTGCCCCTGGCCCTGCCCGGCCTGCTCGCCGGCATGGTCCTGGCCTACGCCAAGGCGCTGGGCGAGTTCGGCGCCACGATCACCTTCGTGTCCAACATCCCCGGCGAGACGCAGACCCTGCCCGCCGCGATCTACACCTACACCCAGGTCCCCGGCGGCGAGACCGGTGCGCTGCGCCTGACCCTGGTCTCGATCGGCCTCGCCTTCGCCACGCTCATCGCCTCCGAACTGCTCGCCCGGCCCGTAGCCCGCATGATCCGCGGGCTCTGATGCTCGAGGTCGACATCGAAGTGCCGCTGGGCGCGCTGACGCTCCAGGTGCGGTTCACGGCCGACAACGGTGTGACCGCCATATTCGGCCGGTCCGGCGCCGGCAAGACGTCGGTGATCAACGCGATCGCGGGCCTGATCCGGCCGGCCCGCGGCCGCATCGTGCTCGATGGCGACCCCCTGCTCGATACCGGCCGGGGCATCGACGTTCCGCGCCACCGCCGCCGCATCGGCTATGTGTTTCAGGACGCCCGCCTGTTTCCGCATCTGACCGTGCGCCGCAACCTGCTCTATGGCCGATGGTTTGCCGGCGCCGCGCCCGGACAGACGGCGCTGTCCGAGGTGGTGGATCTGCTCGGCATCGGCACGCTGCTCGACCGCCGGCCCGGCACCCTGTCCGGCGGCGAGCGGCAGCGGGTCGCTATCGGCCGCGCGCTCCTGGCCAGCCCCCGCCTGCTCCTCCTCGACGAGCCGCTGGCCTCGCTCGATCAGGCCCGCAAGGAGGAGATCCTGCCCTACCTCGACCGGCTGTGCGAGGAGGCGGGGATCCCGATCCTGTTCGTCAGCCATTCGCTCGACGAGGTGGCCCGGCTCGCCACCAACATGGTGCTCCTGTCTGCCGGCAAGGTCGTGGCGACCGGTCCCGTGGGCGAGGTGGTGGCGCGGATCGATCTCGGCAGCGCCGCGAAGGAGATCCAGGGTGGGGCGCTGCTCACGCGTGCGGGTCGTGGCGCAACGAGAGCAGGATGGGCTGACCGTGCTCGGCCACCCCGCCGGCGAGTTGGCGGTGCCGGCGCTCGACCTGCCGATCGGCACCAGCCTGCGCCTGCGCATCGACGCGCAGGACGTGGTGCTGGCGCTGGGCAGCGTCCCGCTCGCGGGGATCAGCATCCGCAACCAACTCCGCGCGACGGTGGCCGCGTTGGGTGCTGTCACCGACGGTGCGGTCGAGGTCGGCCTCGATGTCGCCGGCGAACGGCTGCGCGCACGGATCACCGCCGCCTCGGCCAGAGCGCTCGGCCTGGCGCCCGGGCTGCCGGTGCTGGCGCTGGTCAAGAGCGTGGCCCTCGGTCCTGAGCACGCGACCCCGCTGGCACGGCGGCGGCTGACTGCCGGACGAGACCGAACGCGACAGCTAGAGGCGCGCCTCCAGCACCATGTTGAACGGCGTCTCCGTCGCGCGGCGCACGTTGCCGAAGCCGCCGCCGGTGATCACCTCGCGTAGCCGCGCCTCGCCGGCCTGCGCCCCGAGCGCCGTACCCACCTCCTGCGCCAGCGAGGTCGGCACGCAGATCATGGTCGACGCGCCGTAGAACAGCCGTCCGACCGGATTGAGATTCTCTTCCAGGCGGTCCTTGGCCATGGGCTCGACCACCATCCAGGTGCCGTCGGGCTTCAGGGCCTGGCGGACATGGGCGGCGCACCCGGTCGGATCGCCCATGTCGTGCAGGCAGTCGAAGCAGGTCACGAGGTCGAAGCCGCTGCCGGGAAACTCCTTCGCCGTCGCCACCTCGAAGCGCGTGCGACCCGCCACGCCATGCTCCTCGGCATGCTTGCGCGCCTGCTCGATCGAGCCCGGGTGGAAGTCGTAGCCGACGAACTGCGCCTTCGGGAACGCCTGCGCCATCAGCACCGTCGACCAGCCATAGCCGCAGCCGACATCGGCGACCGTGCCGCCGCCCTCGAGCTTGGCCACGACACCGTCCAGCGCGGGCAGCCAGTTCGCCACGAGATTGCTCTGGTAGCCCGGCTTGAAGAACCGCGCGGTGGCGCAGAACAGGCATCCCGCCTGATCGCCCCAGCCGACGCCGCCGCCGTGCTTGAACGCCTGCTGGACCTTGGACTGGTTCTCCATCTGCGCCGCGATCGAATCGAAGGCGCCCATCATGTAGACGGGGCTGTCCTCGATCGCGAACACCATGGCCTGCTCGGCGGGCAGCGCGAATCGGCCGCTGGCAGGGTCGTAGCTCAGATAGTGGGACGCCGCCTGGTGGGCCAGCCATTCGCGCAGGTAACGCTCGTCGACGCGGGCCGCCTCGGCGAGCTCGCGGCAGGTCATGGCACCCTTGGCATGCAGCGTCTGGTACAACCCGAGCGCGTCGCCCATGCGGACCAGGGCGACGCTGACGGCGCCACCCAGATCGCCAAGGATCTGCCCGACAAACTGGTTCAGCCTACCCTCGTCGACCATGACCGGTTCCCTATCTGTGACCTCTCGATGGAATGCGATTCGCGTTGCAACTCAAATCTATGCGCCTGGCAGGAATGACAAGCAAATGAACTTTCTCCAGTCGACCTTGCTTCACCTAGTGCTCCGAATACCAGCAATGATCATTAGCAAACATGCATATTGTCATTTCGCTATTTAATTGTGATTGCGATGACTGGTCGGTAGTCTTGTAGTTGAATTTCGGCGTCCCGCGGCTCCCATGCCGACGGCCGACCGGTAAGCGCGATCCGCTGTCCACGGGCATTTACCAGCCGACGTGCGTGTGGTTCGTTGCCACCTGTTCCAGACACCGCATGAGACATTGAATCCATCATGGACCGACGCGACCTTCTGCACGGCTCCGCCACTCTCGCCGGCTGGGGACTATTGGCGCAGGTGCTCGGCCGGGCGCCCGAGCTGCTGGCCCAGCCCGCCCTCGGCCCTGCCCAGCCGTTCGACTGGGACTGGCTCAAGACCTTTGCGCGCGACCTCGCGACCCAGCCGTACGACCCCCCCGGCGACCAGCGCCCGCCGCAGCTGGCGGGCCTGACCTGGGACCAGTACGGGGCGCTGCGCTTTCGCCCCGACCATGCGCTGTGGGCCGACACCGACAGCCCATTCCGGGTCCAGTTCTTCCATCTCGGCAGCTACTACCAGACGGCGGTGCGGATCTTCGATGTCGCCGACGGCACCGCCCGGGCGATCGAGTACGACCCCAGCCTGTTCGACTATGGCCCGACCACCTTCGACCCGCCACTGCCGCACGATCTGGGCTTCGCCGGCTGGCGCCTGCACTTCCACACCAACTTCCCGCAGGACGTCGCGGTCTTCCTCGGCGCCTCCTATTTCCGCGCCACCGACGCCGGCAACCAGTACGGCATCTCCTGCCGCGGGCTGGCCGTGGATACCGGCCTGAACCGCCCGGAGGAATTCCCGAGCTTCACCCGGTTCTGGCTGGTCCGGCCGCGCCCGACCGACACCACCATGACCGCCTACGCGCTGCTCGAGAGCCCCAGCATTACCGGCGCCTACCGTTTCGCCATCACGCCGGGCGGCAGCACGACGATGGAGGTCACGGCCCAGCTCTACCCGCGCAAGCCGATCGAGCGCCTGGGCATCGCACCCGATGACCAGCATGTTCTGGTTCGGCGAGAACGAGCGGCGCGGCACGGAGGAGTGGCGCGAGGAGATCCACGATTCCGACGGGCTGTCCATGTGGCGCGGCAATGGCGAGTGGGTCTGGCGCCCGCTCACCAATCCGCGCACGCTGCAGATCTCCTCGTTCCTGGACGAGGACCCACGTGGCTTTGGCCTGCTGCAGCGCGACCGCGACTTCGCCCACTACCAGGACGAGGCGTTCCGCTACGAGCGCCGCCCCTCGGTCTGGATCGAACCGCTTGCGTCCTGGGGCAAGGGTCGCGTGCTGCTGAGCGAGATCCCGACCGCCGACGAGACCTTCGACAATATCGTGGCCTTCTGGCAGCCCGACGCGCCGGTGGTGCCCGGCGCGCAGCTCGAGCTGTCCTACCGCATCCATTGGGCCCAGCGGGCGCCGGTGCAGCCGACCGTCGCCATCTGCGTCGGCACCCGCATCGGCCGCGGCGGCGTCACCGGCTTCGTCCAGCCGAACCCCGACAATCTGCGCAAGTTCGTGGTCGACTTCGCCGGCGGCGACCTCGCCCTGATCCCCAAGGACGCCCCGGTCGAGCCGGTGATCAATCTCTCGCGCGGCAAGGTCGAGCCGGTGACTTCGCTGGGCGGGCTGTTCCACGTCTCGCCGTTCCTGCGCCCGCTGCCCGAGATCAACGGCTGGCGCTGCACCTTCGATTTGTCCTGGGAGGGGCCGGAGCCGATTGATATCCGACTGTTCTTGCGCCTGGGGCCGAGCACGCTGACCGAGACTTGGCTCTATCTGTGGACTCCGCCGCACGGGTAGCCGTGTCCGGCGATTGGGTGCCGTGCCTTGAACCTGCTCGCGCTTTTTTCCGACATCGTCGCGGTAATGGCGCCGGTGTTCCTGATCGCGGCACTGGGCTATGGCTGGGCCCGCGCCGGGCTGCCCTACAGCGGGCCGTTCATCACCACCTTCATGATCAACGTGGCCACACCCTGCCTGGTGTTCGCCACCCTGCTCCGGCTGCGTTTCGAGGCAACCGAGCTTGCGATTGTCGCCGGCGCTTCGGTGCTGTGCCTGACCCTGAGCGCCGCAATCGCATTCCTGATCCTGCGCCTGTCCGGGCTGTCCCAGCGGATCTATCTGCCGGCGCTGATCTTTCCCAATTCCGGCAACATGGGCATGCCGCTCTGCCTGTTCGCGTTCGGCGAGACAGGGCTTGGGCTCGCCGTGGTCTTCTTCGCGGTCCTGGCGGTGGCGCAGTTCACGCTCGGGCCTGCCATCGCCGCCGGCCGCCTGGACCTGCGGCAGATGCTGCGCACCCCGCTGGTCCACGCGGTGGCCCTGGCCCTGCTTCTCCAGGCGCTCGGTGTCGACCTGCCGCGCTGGGCAGCGAACACCACCATGCTACTGGGCGATTGCGCCGTGCCGCTGATGCTGGTGTCGCTGGGCGTGGCCCTGGCCAGCCTGCGCATCGCCGGCATCGGCCGCGCGCTCGCCATGTCCGCCGTGCGTCTCGGCATGGGCTTCACCGTCGGCCTGGTCGTGGCCACGGCCATGGGACTGGAAGGCACCGTCCGCGGCGTCGTCATGCTCGAGAGCGCGATGCCGGTGGCGGTGTTCAACTATCTCTGGGCCGTGCGCTACAACACGGCACCGGAGGAGGTGGCGGGCATGGTGCTGGGCTCGACCGTTCTGTCCTTCTTCACGCTGCCGCTGCTGTTGCTGGCCGTCATGTAGCCTGGCGGCTGCAAGCCCGCATGCCGCCAGAGACAGCGCTGACGGTGAGCCTCGACAGACCACCGCGATTGCGCCACTAGGGCCGTCATAATGGCGGTGGTGCCAACAGGGAGACGAGAGATATGCCGACCCGCACGACGATCCTGGCGCTCGCGGCGACGGCGCTGCTGACCTGGGGCTGCGCCGATCATCGGGCCGAGCAACCGGCGCCGGCCGCGCAGACGGCGCACCGCGAGTCGGTGGTCGAGACGACGGCCGTGGTCGAGAAGGTCGACCAGGCAACGCGCAAGGTACAGCTGCGCGCCACCAACGGCGAGCTGGTCTCGGTCGTGGCCGGACCCGAGGTGCGCAACCTGCCGCAGCTCGCTGCCGGCGACGTAGTCCGCCTGACCTACTACGAGAGCGTGGCGGTCAGCATGGCAGACGCCGGGAACGTGGGTCCGACCACCGCCACAGCGGTCGTCGGGCGTGCACCCGAGGGGCAGAAGCCGGCCGGCGTCGTGGGCGCGACCGTGAACACCGTCGTCACCATGGTCTCCTACGATCCGGCTACCGCGGTTGCCACCGTCACGACCGCCGAGGGAGCGACCGAGAGCGTGGTCGTGCATCCGGCGATGCGCGCGTTCGCCGCCGCGCGCAAGCCCGGGGATCGGGTCGCGGTCGAGCTGACCACCGCGGTCGCCGTGTCGATCGTCGAGACGGGCGCCTGACGGCGCTAGGTGCAGGCGGGGCGGCCGGGCGGCGCGCTGGACCATGAACCTGGCCCGGCGCAGCGACCTGCCCGAGGTGATGGACGACCCGGCTACCCCGCCCGAGGTCTATGCCCGATGCCTGCACGATCTCGCCGCGGTCAATCGGGTCACCTTCACCCATCGCCCGACGCTGCGCTGGCTCGATCGGGCCACACGCGACCTGCCGGCAGATACCTCCGTCTCGATCCTCGACGTCGCCTGCGGCGAAGGCGACCTCCTGCGCGCGATCCATGGCTGGGCGACAAGGCGCGGCCGCCCGGTCCACCTTGAGGGCATCGATCTCAATCCGCGCAGCGCTGTCGCCGCGGCGGCGCAGACACCGCCTGGCGTGACGATCAGGTGGCGCACCGGCGACGTGTTCGCCTACGCGCCGCAGCCCAAGCCCGACTACATCGTCTCCTCGCAGTTCACCCACCACTTGGCCGACGCAGACGTGGTCCGCTTCCTACGCTGGCTCGACCTGCATGCCGCGCGCGGCTGGTTCGTGGCGGATCTGCACCGCAGCCAGCTCGCCTATTGGGGTTTTGGGCTCCTCGCCACGATCGCGGGCTGGCACCCCATCGTCCGCCAGGACGGCATGGTCTCGGTCGCCCGCAGCTTCCGCCGCGCCGATTGGCGGCGCCTGCTGGCCGAGGCCGGGCTCACCGCCGAGATCCATTGGCGCCTGGCATTCCGCTGGTGCGTCGGGCGCCTGAAATGATCTACCCGAACCAGCTGCAGACCACGGCCGCGGTCGCTGCCCATTACGACGAGCTCGACCCGTTCTACCGCGAGATCTGGGGCCAGCATGTCCATCATGGGTACTGGGCCACCGGCCGCGAGAGCCCCGGCGAGGCGACCGAGGCGCTGATCGACCTCGTCGCCGACCGCCTCGAGCTGAGCGTCGGCCAGCAGGTCTGCGACATCGGTTGCGGCTACGGCGCCACCGCGCAGCTCCTGGCCGAGCGGCACGCGCTCCACGTCACCGGCGTCACCGTCTCGGCCGCCCAGGCGGCGCTGGCCAATGCCCGGGTGCCCGCCTATGGCAGCCTCGCCTTCCGCCGCCAGGACTGGCTCGCCAACGACTTCCCCGACGCCTGCTTCGACCGCGCGTGGGCGATCGAGAGCTCGGAGCACATGGAGGACAAGCGGAGATTCTTCGCCGAGGCCCACCGCACGCTCAGGCCCGGCGGCCGTCTGGTCGTCTGCGCCTGGCTCAGCAGGACCGAACCGCGCCCCTGGCAGGTCCGCTGGCTGCTCGAGCCGATCTGCCGCGAGGGTCGCTTGCCCGGCATGGGCGACGAGGCCGACTACCGGACGCTCGCGAACGAAGCCGGGCTTACGGTCACCGGTGTCGAGGACCTCAGCGACAAGGTGCAGCGGACATGGGCCCTGTGCGCGCGCCGGCTGGGATACCGGCTCGCGACCCAGCCACGCTACGCCCGCCACCTTCTCGACCGGCGGGCGGCGAACCGCGTGTTCGCGCTCACCCTGGCCCGTCTGCTGCTGGCCTACCGGACCGGAGCCATGCGCTACTGCCTGCTGACGTTGCGCCGGCCATTCGAGGCTGATCAGTAGACGCCTCAAGTACAAATAAGCGATAAATATTCCCGTGCTTTGAGTACGCGCCGGGCACAAATGTGAATTTCGCAACCAATCAGATCGTAGAATACGAATATAGACCAACAGCAACTTCAATTGCCTCGTCATCAGGTACACTCGAGCGGCGGCCTGCGGTCGCTCGACGGGCCGCGGCCCTGGTCACGCTCAGTCCCGCCCGCCGCCTATCCCCCGCCCGTCTCCATCTCGGTATAATGTGTCGCGCGCTCGTCGCAGCGCGCCAGCAGGGCCTGGGCCTTCGGCGGCACCACCGCGCGCTCGTAATTCTGGCCGGCGAAGTCGCGCACGTCCCGCAATCCGTCGAACCGCATCATCGTCATGAACTCGACCTCGCCGCTGTCGTCACGGCGCAGCAACTGGACGCCGCGATAGCCGCTGATCCCGCGCGCCGCGATCGCCGGAAATATCTCGTCCCGAAGCAGGCTTTCATAGGCTGCGGCGTCTGCGCGCGTGGTCCAGCCCCGCCAGATCCGCACGATCATCGATTCCTCCCCGCACCGTAGCCGGGCGTCCTGGGTTTCAGCCGGCACCCCACCAATCTACTTGTGCTCATTGATTGATCGAAAGATCCGCTACCTGCCCATCCTATGCCGGCTCCACCGCGCCCCCGCCCTCGGCCCAGTCCTTGAACGACCCGAGGTTGCGAACG
This sequence comes from uncultured Alphaproteobacteria bacterium, assembly GCA_963798145.1. Taxonomy (GTDB): domain Bacteria; phylum Pseudomonadota; class Alphaproteobacteria; order Geminicoccales; family Geminicoccaceae; genus Benzoatithermus. The sequence goes on along the minus strand of CAWCSG010000023.1, from coordinate 194,655 downwards.
TCCTTGTACCCCAGATCCTGCAGCGCCTTGCCCGCCAAGGCCGACCGCCCGCCGGAGGCGCAGTAGAGCAGCACGGTCCGATAGGCCTGAAAGGCCGGGTCGTGGTAGGGCGAGGCCGGATCGGCCTTGAACTCCAGCATGCCACGCGACACGTGCTTCGCCCCCTTGATCTTGCCGCCGGCCTGCAGCTCCGGTGCGTCACGCACGTCGACCACCAGCACGTCGCCCCCCGCGATCAGCGTTTGGGCCTCCTCGCGCCCGATCTTCGGCACCGCCGCGTTGGCCGCCGTCAGCAGCTCTTTGACCGATGTCGTCATCACGCCCCCCACCGCCGCCACCGAGGCGGCTGTCCCATGCGCAGGAGAGTGCCTTCGCACCGCCAGCCGGTCAACTCGGCTGGCCCCAGCAGGCGCATGGAAGGCCCGTTACGCGCGCGCCGCCGGAACGACCGCGACCGTCACGATCTCACGACCACGCAGCAGGCGCAGTGCCACGCTCCGGCCGATCCGCTCCGCGGTCAGCAGCCGGTGCAGGCCGTCCACGCCAATGAGCTCGGCCTCGTCGGCCGCCAACAGCAGATCGCCGGCGCGCAACCCGGCGCGGCCAGCGGGGCCGTCCGCGGTCACCTCCGTCACGCTGACCGCCGTCAACGCCGCGCGCCCGAGCGTGCGAGCGAGGCCCAGCGCGATCGGCACGGTCTGCCCGGCGAGCCCCAGGAACGCGCGCCGCACCCGGCCGTGGCGCAGAATCTCGCCCATGACGAAGTGCGCCGTGTTGCTCGCGACCGCGAAGCACAGGCCCTGCGCCCCCATGATCGTCGCCGTGGCGACGCCGATGACGCGGCCGCGGCTGTCCAGCAGCGGCCCGCCGGAATTGCCCGGGTTCAGCGCGGCATCGGTCTGCAGCACGTCGTCGATCAGCCGCCCCGAACGGCCACGCAGGGCACGGCCGAGCGCGCTGACCACGCCGGCCGTCACCGTCGAGCCGAAGCCCAGCGGGTTGCCGACCGCGATCGCGATCTGGCCGACCTGGAGCCCGTCCGACGCCGCCAGCTCGAGCTGCCCCGCCGGACGGTTGTGGACCTGGAGCAGGGCGAGATCGGTGTCGGGATCGTCGCCCACGAGGTAGGCGCGCCCGGCGGTGCCGTCGGGAAAGCTGGCGCGGACCAGATCGCTCCCGTTGACCACATGGCTGTTGGTGAGCAGGAACCCGTCCGAAGTCACCACGAACCCTGAGCCGGACCCCGCCGGCCGCCCATTCCGCTCCAGCTGCAGATGCGCCACCGCCGGTGCCGCACGCGCCACGGCCGCCGTCACCGCCCCGGAATAGGCATCGAGCAGCCGCCCCTCGGCGCCATCCGGATCACCGTCGCCAGCCCGCACGCTCTGAAAGCCCGGGGCTGCCCACTCGTCGTACATGCTCTATGCTCCCGCTCGTCGCCCATAGATGGGCAGTGGCCGGCAGCTGCGCCAGCGGACCGGCCGCGGGATCGGGGGAGCGTCCGGAATGAGGCCAGCGCCATGAGCAACGTCGCCGTGGTCGGCGCCCAATGGGGCGACGAGGGCAAGGGCAAGATCGTCGACTGGCTCAGCGAGCGCGCCGATGTCGTGGTGCGTTTCCAGGGTGGTCACAATGCCGGCCACACCCTGGTCATCGACGGCACCACCTACAAGCTGTCGCTGCTGCCGTCGGGCGTGGTCCGGCCGGGCAAGCTGTCGCTGATCGGCAATGGCGTGGTCGTGGACCCCTGGGCGCTGCTCGAGGAGATCGCCCGCCTGCGCGGCCAGGGTGTCGCGATCTCGACCGAGACCCTGCGCATCGCCGAGAACGCGACCTTGATCCTGCCGCTGCACGGCGAGCTCGACCGGGCGCGCGAGAGCGCCCGCGAGGGCAGCAACCAGGGCACCGGCAAGATCGGCACCACCGGCCGCGGCATCGGCCCGGCCTACGAGGACAAGGTGGCCAGGCGCGCGATCCGCGTCTGCGACCTCGCCGACCCCGAAGCCCTGCCCGCCCGCATCCACGAGCTGCTGATCCATCACAACGCGCTGCGCCGCGGCTTCGGCATCACGGAGATCGACGGCGACGGCCTGCTGGCCCAGCTCACCGCCTTGGCCCCCAAGCTGCTGCCGTTTGCCGAGCCGGTCTGGCTGCGGCTGGCCGAGCTGAAGCGCGCCGGCCGCCGCATCCTGTTCGAGGGCGCGCAAGGCACGATGCTCGACGTCGACCACGGCACCTACCCGTTCGTCACCTCATCCAACACGCTGGCCGGTGCCGCGGCCCTGGGCTCGGGCACCGGCCCGGACAGCGTCGGCTTCGTGCTTGGAATCTGCAAGGCCTACACCACCCGGGTCGGCTCCGGCCCGTTCCCGACCGAGCTGTTCGACGAGGTCGGGGCGGGCCTGGGCGAGCGTGGCCACGAGTTCGGCACCGTCACCGGCCGGCCGCGTCGCTGCGGCTGGTTCGACGCCGTGCTGGTGCGCCAGGCGGTCAAGCTCGGCGGCATCAAGGGCCTGGCCCTGACCAAGCTCGACGTGCTGGACGGCATGCCCACCCTCAAGGTCTGCACCGCCTACACGCTGGGTGGCCAGCTCCTGCATCACCTCCCGGCCGGCATGGGCGCCCAGGCGGCGGCGAAGCCGGTCTACGAGGAGCTGGAGGGCTGGCCCGAGACCACGCGCGGTGCCCGCAGCTTCGCCCAGCTGCCGGCCAACGCGGTCAAGTACGTCAAGCGCCTGGAGGAGCTGGTCGAGTGCCCGACCGCCCTGCTCTCGACCAGCCCCGACCGCGACGACACCATCCTGATGCGCGACCCGTTCGTGGATTGAGCGGCAGCTCAGACCGCGACGGCCTGCGCGCCGGGGCGCTCGGCGCGGGCGGCGACCACCGCACCGGCGATGATCAGCGCGGCACCGGCGAAGGTGGCGGGCGACGGCACCTCGCCGAAAAACAGCAGGCCGATGCCGGCGGCCCAGACGAAGGCGGTATACTCGATCGCACCCAGACGGCTCGCCTGCGCGCGGCCATAGGCCCAGGCCAGTGCCACATGGCCGGCGGTGCCGAGCAGGCCGACGGCGGCGAACCAGCCGAGGTCGACCGGTGTCGGCGGCACCCACACCCACAGGCCCAGAGGCGTCACCAGCAGCGCCGCGGACGCGTTCTGCAGCAGGACGATGGTCGCGATCGGGTCGCGCGCGGCGCGGGCCTTCAGGCTGACCATCGCGATCGCGTAGAACGCGGCGGCGGCGGTGGCGGCGAGGATGCCCCAGACCGTGCCGGCGCCGGAGCGGTCGACCTCGCCCAGCAGCACGGTCAGCACGCCGGCGAAGCCGATGCCGATCGCCAGCAGCACGCTGGCCGAGGGTCGCTCGCCGAGGCTGATCCGGGCCAGCACCGCGATCATGATCGGCGAGGTGAACGACAGCGCCAGGGTCACCGCCAGCGGCAGGACCGAGAGCGCGTAGAAGAAGGTGGCCGCCGTCAGCACGATCACCACCGAGCGCAGCAGATGCGCCCGCAAGCGCCTCGAGCGGCGGCAGCCGGAAGCCGCCGGCCAGGAACAGCGGCAGCGCGAAGGCGGTGCCGAAGGCATAGCGCAGCAGCACGATCTCCCAGGTCGGGATGCTGCCCGCGACATGCTTGACCACGGCGTCCATGATCGACAGCAGGCCGATGCCGGCCATCGCGACCAGGACCGGACCCGGGCGCCCGAGCAGTGCGGTTGCCGTCATGGCGCGGCTAGGCGGGCTCGCGGTCGAGATCGGGCAGGAACACGACCAGCAGGCCGATCGCCGGCAGCAGCGCGGAGAGCTGGAACGCCCAGGCGATGCCTTTGACATCGGCGAGCCAGCCGATCACCACCGCACCGATGCCGCCCATGCCGAAGGCGAAGCCGAAGAACAGGCCCGCGATCATGCCGACGCGGCCGGGCAGCAGCTCCTGCGCGTAGACGATGATCGCCGGGAACGCCGAGGCCATGGTCAGGCCGATCAGCACCGCCAGCACGTCGGTCCAGAACAGGTTGGCGAACGGCAGCGCCAGGGCGAGCGGCAGCACGCCCAGGATCGAGATCCACAAGATCGGCTTGCGCCCGATCCGGTCGCCGATCGGGCCGCCGATCAGCGTGCCGACGGCGACCGCACCCAGGAACAGGAACAGGTGGATCTGGGCGCTGCCGACCGACACGGCGAAGCGGTCGATCAGGAAGAACGTGTAGTAGGAGGCGAACGCCGCCATGTAGAAATTCTTGGAGAAGGTCAGCGCCAGCAGCACGGCCACGGCCGCGATGACGCGGTTGCGCGCGACCGGCGAGATCGCCGGTGCCGTGGCCTTGGCCGTACGGCGCATGGCCAGATGGTCGCGATACCAGTAGCCGACGCGGGTGAGCAGGACGATGCCGACCACGGCGGCGAGCGCGAACCAGGCCGTGTAATGCTGGCCGTTCGGGATGATCAGCAGCGCCACCAGCAGCGGGCTGATCGCCTGCCCGGCATTGCCGCCGACCTGGAACACCGACTGGGCGAAGCCGAAGCGGCCGCCGGACGCCAGCCGCGCCACCCGCGAGGCCTCCGGGTGGAACACCGAGCTGCCGATGCCGATCAGGCAGGCCGCCACCAGCACGGTGGCGAAGCCGGTGGCCCAGGCGAGGACCAGCATGCCGATCAGCGTGGAGGCCATGCCGAACGGCAGCGAGAACGGCTGCGGCCGCTTGTCGGTGTAGAGGCCGATCATCGGCTGCAGGATCGAGGCGGTCAGCTGGAACGCCAGCGTGATGATGCCGATCTGCACGAAATCCAGCGCCAGCGGCCCCTTGATCAAGGGATAGATCGACAGCAGCGCCGACTGCATGGTGTCGTTGAGGAAATGGCCGGCGCTGACCGCCAGGAGGATCGGCATCACGGCCCGGCTCGCGGTGCCCGCCGCCCCGACACCCACGCTGCTCGCCGCCATGCCGTCCGCCTTCTGCCCGAACGCCCCTGCCCTGCCAGGAACACCATCACCGTGCGCGGCCTAGCGCCTGCGCGCCGGGAATACCACGGCCGCAAGCGCAGGTCAGCCTTGTGACGCCGGCAGCGCCGCCGCGCGGGCTTGCCGCCGAGGACGAAAGCCGCGATCGACCGCAGCCAGTTCGCGTTTGCCAGCCTGCGATTGCGGCGGCATGCTCGCGCCAGCAAGAACATGCCGCGCACCAAGCGCGGCCGAGGCACCGAGGGAGTTGGCGATGGCACGGCGTGCGTTGGCGACCGTAGGGTGTGCGGTGAGCATGGCCCTGGCGGCGGGTTCCGCGTGGGCGATGGTGGAGCAGCTGGGCCCGGGCGAGGGCGAGGTCAGCATCGTCGCCTGGCCCGGCTACATCGAGCGCGGCGAGACCGACAAGGGCTACGACTGGGTGACCGGGTTCGAGGCGGCCAGCGGCTGCAAGGTCAACGTCAAGACCGCCGGCACCTCGGACGAGATGGTCGCCCTGATGAACGAGGGCGGCTTCGACCTCGTCACCGCCTCGGGCGACGCCAGCCTGCGCCTGATCGCCGGCAAGAAGGTGCAGGAGATCAACACCGGCGCTGATCCCGTCCTGGGACACGGTCGACCCGCGGCTGCAGGATGCGGCGTGGCACACGGTCGAGCGGCAAGCACTATGGCGTCCCCTACCAGTGGGGGCCGAACGTGCTGATGTACCGGACCGACGTGTTCAAGGAGGCGCCGGCCTCGTGGAACGTGGTGTTCGAGGAGCAGACGCTGCCCGACGGCAAGTCCAACAAGGGCCGGGTGCAGGCGTTCGACGGGCCGATCCACATCGCCGACGCCGCCAACTACCTGATGGCGCACCAGCCCGAGCTCGGCATCAAGGACCCGTACGAGCTGACCGAGGAGCAGTATCAGGCAGCGCTGGGCCTGCTGCGCCAGCAGAACCAGATCGTGCACCGCTACTGGCACGACGCCATGATGCAGGTCGACGACTTCACCAACGAGGGCGTCGTGGCCTCGGGCTCGTGGCCGTTCCAGGTCAACCTGCTGAAAAGCCAGAACGCGCCCATCGCCAGCACGGTCCCGTCCGAGGGTGCCACCGGCTGGGCCGACACCACCATGCTGCACGCCGACGCCGAGCACCCCAACTGCGCCTATCTCTGGATGGAGCATTCGCTCTCGCCCAAGGTGCAGGGCGACCTCGCCGCCTGGTTCGGCTCCGTCCCCTCGGTGCCCGCCGCCTGCAAGGGCAACGAGCTGCTCACCGACGCGGGCTGCGTCACCAACGGCATCGACGACTTTCGAGCAGATCCACTTCTGGCGCACGCCGGTCGCCAAGTGCGCGACGCAGGCAGCCGGCTGCGTGCCCTACTACCGCTGGGTCACCGACTATATCGCGATCCTCGGCGGCCGGTGACCGACGCCGCGATCGCGTTCCGCGCCGTCTCGCGCACCTTCGGCGCGGTGCGCGCCGTCGACGCGGTCAGCTTCGAGATCGCCGACGGCGAGTTCTTCGCCATGCTGGGGCCCTCGGGCTCGGGCAAGACCACCTGCCTGCGCCTGATCGCCGGCTTCGAGCAGCCGGACGCCGGCGCCATCCTCGTGCACGGCCGGCCGATGCAGGGCGTGCCGCCCTACGACCGGCCGGTCAACACCGTGTTCCAGGACTACGCGCTGTTCCCGCATCTGAGCGTGCTGGACAATGTCGCCTACGGGCTGATGGTCCGCGGGATGGCCAAGGCCGGAGCGCCATCGCAAGGCGCAGGCGATGCTGGAGCTGGTGGCGCTGGACACGCACGGGCCGCGCCGCCCGGCGCAGCTGTCCGGCGGCCAGCGCCAGCGCGTGGCCCTGGCCCGCGCCCTGGTGCTCGAGCCCGAGGTGCTGCTGCTCGACGAGCCCCTGGGTGCCCTCGACCTCAAGCTGCGCCAGCAGATGCAGAGCGAGCTGAAGGCGCTGCAGCGGCAGGTCGGCATCACCTTCGTCTTCGTCACCCACGACCAGGACGAGGCCCTGGGCATGGCCGACCGGGTCGCCGTGTTCAACCAGGGCCGGATCGAGCAGATCGGCACGGCCGAGGAGGTCTACGAGCGGCCGGCGACCGTGTTCGTGGCCGGCTTCGTCGGCAGCTCGAACATCGTCGACGCGCGCGACCGCCGAGCGCCTGCTCGGCCGCCGGCAGGCCTTCTCGCTGCGGCCGGAGCGGATCGCCGTCGATGCCGCGGCCGAGGTCGTGGTCGAGGGCACGGTGGTCGAGAGCCAGTACCATGGCGCCAGCACGCGCCTGGACGTGCAGCTCGACGGCGGCCAGCTGCTGGTCGTCGACCATCCCAATGACGGCCGCGGGCCGCGGCCGGCGCTGGGTGCCCGGGTCCGGCTCGGCTGGCCCAGCGGCGGCCATGCAGCCGCTGCGCGGCGCCCGTGACCGCCGCCGCTGCCGCGACGGCGCATCGCGCCGGCTGTCCACCTGGCTGTGGCGGCACGGCCAGTGGCTGACCCTGCTCCTGCTGCTGCCGCCGCTGCTGTGGCTGGGCGTGGTCTATCTCGGCTCGCTGCTGGCGCTGCTCGCCCACAGCTTCTTCCGGCTCGACGAGTTCTCGGGCCAGATCGTCTACGAATGGGGCATCACCGCCTATGTCGAGCTGCTGACCCAGCGCGCCAATCTCGACATCATCCTGCGCACCGTGCTGATGGCGGCCGCGGTCACCCTCGCCTGCGCCGTGATCGCGTTCCCGATCGCCTACCTGGCGGCCCGCTACGCCGGCCCGCGCACCAAGGCCCTGTTCTATCTGGGCGTGATGCTGCCGCTCTGGTCGAGCTACCTCGTGCGCGTCTATGCCTGGAAGCTGATCCTGGCCAAGGAGGGCGTCGTCAGCTGGGCGGCCGCGAGCACCGGCACGACCTGGCTGCTCGACGGCATCCTGGCGCTGCCGGTGGTCGGCGGCCCGTCGCTGTCGGTCTCCTATCTCGGCATGTTCCTGGTGTTCACCTACATCTGGCTGCCGTTCATGATCCTGCCGGTGCAGGCGGCCCTGGAGCGCGTGCCGGGCTCGCTGGTCGAGGCCGCGGCCGATCTCGGCGCGCGGCCGGGCCAGACCTTCCGCACCGTGATCCTGCCGCTGGCCTTCCCCGGCCTCGTCGCCGGCTCGATCTTCACCTTCTCGCTGACGCTGGGCGACTACATCATCCCCTACATCGTCGGCACGTCGCGGCTGTTCATCGGCCAGGCGGTCTACATCCAGCAGGGCACCGCCGGGAACATCCCGCTGGCCGCCGCCTTCTCGGTGGTGCCGATCGTCATCATGGCCGTCTACCTGACCGTGGCCAAACGCCTGGGCGCGTTCGATGCGCTCTGAGGCGGGCCTGGGCCTCAAGCTGGCCGCGACCGCGGGCCTCCTGTTCCTGCATTTGCCGATGGCGTTCATCCTGCTCTACGCCTTCACCACCGAGGCGAAGAGCTACCAGTTCCCGCCGCCGGGCCTGACGCTGCAATGGTTCGCCGTGGCCTGGCAGCGCGACGACATCTGGCGCGCACTCGCCCTCTCCGCGCAGGTGGGCCTGCTCGCGACGCTGCTGGCCATGGTCCTGGGCACGCTGGCGGCGGCCGCCTTGTGGCGCTCCCGCTTCTTCGGCCGCGACGCCGTCAACCTGCTGCTGATCCTGCCCATCGCCCTGCCCGGCATCGTCACCGGCATCGCCCTGCGCTCGACCCTGGGCGTGCTCGACATCCCGTTCTGCATCTGGACCATCGTCGTCGGCCACGCGACCTTCTGCATCGTCGTCGTCTACAACAACGTCATCGCCCGCCTGCGCCGCACCTCGCCCAACCTGATCGAGGCCTCGATGGACCTGGGCGCCGACGGCTTCCAGACCTTCCGCCACGTCCTCCTGCCCAACATGGCGACCGCCCTCCTCGCCGGCGGCATGCTCGCCTTCGCGCTCTCCTTCGACGAGGTCATCGTCACCACCTTCACCGCCGGCCAGCAGACCACCCTGCCGATCTGGATGCTGGGCGAGCTGGTGCGGCCGCGGCAGCGGCCGGTGACGAATGTGGTGGCGGTGTTCGTGATCGCGGTGACGCTGGTGCCGATCCTGGTGGCGTATCGGGTGACCAGGGGGACGGAGACGGTGGCGGGTGGGGGGAAGTAGGCAGCGAAAACTGTGGCGCCGGTTTGCAGACTGGCAGCAAACCTTGGCCTTCAGCCGCAGACGCTTGACTTAACTTCCCAATTCTGCATGAGAAATATTACTGACGTGAGCAGTCATGGATGTTTATATCGGCTTTGACTCTGCCTGGACGGACAACCCGAAGGCTCCGGGAGCCATCTGCGCTGTTGCCATCAATAGTGGCTGTCTACAGCGGTTCCATGCCCCGCAACTAGCGTCATTCGATAACGCGTTGGCGTTCATCCAGAAAGTCCGCTCCACTAACGGCGTTACGCTTATTGCGTTGGATCAGCCGACGGTGGTGCCCAACTGGACCGGCATGCGGCCGGTAGAGCGCGTGGCCGCCTCGCTCGTTAGTTGGATCGGCGGCGGTGTGCAGCCCTCCAACCGAGGAAGGCTGGGCATGTTCTGCAATGCATCGCCAATTTGGCGGTTCCTTACCGAGCTCAAAGCGGTGGAGGACCCTGAACAGGCTCGGATAGCAGCCGAAGGCCTATTTCTAATGGAGGTTTTCCCGGCTCTTGCCCTGGCGTCAATGGATGCAGGGTTCTTTGGGCGACTAGGTGGGCCAAGATACAATCCTGGCCGGCGAAAGACCTTTCGCATTGATGACTGGGTCCGTGTAGCCTGCGCCGCCACTCGGCAAGCCCTTGACCTAGGTTGTGAAGAACTGGCGGATTGGTGCCGGCAAGCTGGTAAGATTTCCCAGCCGCAAAAGGCCGACCAAGACCGAATGGATGCGGCGTTGTGCGTCCTGATCGCACTCCATTGGCGGCTACGTCCCCGCCACCAGTCCTTGCTTCTTGGCAATATGGCTACCGGATACATGGTTCTGCCGGCGAGCCCGACGGCGCGTGAACGCTTGACAGCGGCAGCTCGAAAATATGCAGTTGAGATGGATAGTATAGTCCCGCTTTCGTGACATGCCCAAAACGGATGCTCCGTATCAGGTACCCCCTAACGCTCTTTAACTATCTTCGATGACCCACGCTGCCGCCCTTATCCGCCGATATCAGCCGAAATTCGGGCCGGTCCACCTACGCCAACCCCTCCTCAGGCAAAGCGAGCGGCAGTTGGGCGAGCAGCTGCTCACCGTACCAGGAGTTTCGGGGACAGCATGCTCAATCAACGATTATTGGGCCTGGGAGATCGCCACCACCTTGACCGCCGGCCAGCAGACCACTCGCGGCTTGCGATTCTCGCTCGACACGGCGACCCTTCAAGGCGCAGGTCCGTAGTGAACGCCGCCGCCAGAGGGAGCCGCCATGCCCGGCCTATCTCGACCTGAGCCCGCGTCGACCGAGCGCATGGTCGACTACGATCGCCACTCGCAGATGCAGGACCAGATGGTCCGCACCAATGCGGAGCGGCTGCGTGTGCTGGTCGAACGGATCGGGGCCGTCGAACCGCCGTTCACCATGGTGGACTATGGCTGCGGGCCGGGGCAGAGCGCACTCCATAGCGTCCGCCCGGTGATCGAGGCCTACCGGCGGCTCGATCCGCGCGGCCGGATGGTGATCCGCCACGCCGATCAGCCGGGCAACGACTGGAACGCGCTGCTGGCACTCGTGTTCGGGCCCGACGGCTACCAGGCTTCGGCCGCCGACATTCGCACCGAAGCCGTGGTCGGCTCGTTCTACCAGCCGATGGCCGAGCCGGGCTCGGTCACGCTCGCCACCTGCTTCGCCGCGAGCCACTGGCTCAGCCGGGCGATCGCACCTTGTTCGCCGGGCACGGTGTGGTTCGCCGATCTGGAGGGTGAGGCGCGCGCCGAGATGGCCGCACTCGCCCGGGCCGACTGGACGCGGTTCTTGCGTTGCCGGGCGCTGGAGCTCCGCGCCGGCGGGTTCGCCGTCGTCGCCACGCTGGGCAGCGTGCCGGACACAAGCGAGCCCAACGGCGTCCGGGCGTCGGCGAGCCGGCTCTACCGCGCCATCTTCCAGGTCGCCGACCAGATGGTCCGCGCCGGGTCGCTCGCGCAGACCGCCCTCGACCGCTTCGTGTTTCCCCTGTGGTTTCCGACCGCGGCGGAAATCCAGGCACCGATAGCGTGCGAGCCGGACCTGGCCGAGGCGTTCGAGATCGTCGAGGCGGGCGTGGCGCCGGTGCGGCCGCATGGCGCCGATGTCTACGAGGATGCGCTCGCCGACCCTGCCACCTACGCAAGGCTCTATGCGGGCTACGTGCGCGGCTTCGGCGAGTTGTCCCTGCGCCTGCATCTGTTCCGGCATTGCGCGCCGGACGCGGCAGCGCTCGACCGTCTTACCGAAGAGTTCTTCCGCCGCTTCACCCGGCTCTACCAGGACGAGCCCGGCCGGCACGCGTCGGAAACGATGATCGTGACCCTCGTCATCCGCCGGCGCTGAAGTCACAGGAGAAGAGATGTCCGGGAGTTTCGGTCACACCCTCCGCAACCACCCATGCGCGCTTTGCATCGGGAATGCGAGGCCACCCTACGCAATGCGCTCATCAGTCAGCGTGCCGTTCAAGCTTTTCCAGCCGCCGCTCACGTGCGGGCGGCGGCCGTCCGCATCGGTCGTAGCCCTGGTTCCCGGCAGAACAAGGACATCGCAACCCGCCGATTTCGCTCACCGTCTTGTCGGACGGGCAGCACCGTCGATCGGGTCGGCGCGCCATGCGGCGAAAAAAATGCGCTCCTGTGAATAAGCCCACATTCATGAACGGGTAGTCATGTTTGGTTAATGTTGCCGTAACGAATGCGGCGGCTTCAATCAGGAGAGCGTGATGAACAATGCAAGCCATCATTGGAATGCCCACGCTCAGATCCCTTCAGCAATGTTGAATCATCGCAAGAAGATCTTGCTCGTGGCAGCGTCGTTTCTGTCCTGCAGTCTCGTCTCGCCAGGCTTTGCGCAAGAAAAGGCGCCGGCCGGTCCCACGGACAACGTCCTTGCGTCGTTGTCACTCAAGGACGGCAGCTTCGTGCAGTTCAACGAGACGAATCCCGGCGAAATCGTCGTTTCAGTGCTGACCCCGATGGCCGGCGGCGCGAGCATCGTCGGCAGTGTCAGCGTTGCCAGTCTCGAGCAACTCGACGCGGTAGGCAAGTTCAAGGCCCTGGCCGGGGGTGCGGCCGTGCCGGCGGCGCTCGTTCAGGCGCAAGCGCGCGTCAAGGCCGCAGCGGCGCAGAGTGTGGCGCGGGATGGCAAGCCGACAACCGCGACGCGGTCGCCAGCCAGTGCTGTCGCCATGGTCCCGGCACTCGCCGGCAGCACCTTCCAGTCCAATTATTGCCCCAATAGCGGCTATTCGTTCAACTTCTGCTTGCTCAATCGTACGGGCAGCGGCTATGTTCAGCGCAGCGCCAAGTACATGAAATCGACCGTCAATGCGTACAAGGGCAATGTCGGTCACAAGCTGCAATACAGGAGCTGCATTCTCTGGAGCTGCTCGTGGAAGACCAATATTTCCTGGACCGTGCCCCAGGGCTACACGCAGTCGATCTTGGTCTCCGGCTCCAAGAAGACGCGTAAGGCGTCGACCTATGAAGCTTCCGGCGACGGCTATCACTGGGCGGTCTTCGGCAAGTAGCATCAGCGACCTGACCTTGCCGGCAGGGGGCGCGCCGCGCCCCCTGCCTCCGCGTCGTGGATCAGACCATGACCATGCAGGTTGGAAGAGGTCCGCTGCCGCAGCCCTGGTTGCGGGGGGCGGGTCATGCGGCCGTCCGATCGTCGGCATCGACCTGCGGCCTCGATCGCCAGCGTCCGAACGCTCCGTACCAGGTACCCCAAGACCCGAAGTTCGCGGGCTGAGACGGGCGACCAACAATCGCCGCGAGTTCGCGCGCATCCATGGCTTGCGGCTCGCGAGCTGGGTCGACGGCGGTTGAGGTAACCTCTCCCCTTTGTCTCATCCGGCGAGCGCGGGCCGCACGGAGTCGCACACTTCGTCCCGAGTGGCATGGGCGCACATCAACCATCTTAGCCGTCGTCACGAGAGCCATGGAGTCAACTAGGATTTTTGTCCCTTATGTAGTAGACTTGGCATACGCTCCCACCTGCGCCGGACCTCCGCCATGCCCTCTACCCGCTCCCCCGCCCAGATCGAAGCCTCCCGCCGCAACGGCGCCCGCTCCCGCGGTCCTGTCACCGAGGAGGGCAAGTCCCGCAGCTCCCGCAACGCGCTCAAGCACGGCCTCACCGCCATGGAGCATCTGGTCCTTGAGGACGAGGTGCCCGAGGCCCTCGAGGCGCTGATCGAGCAGATCAGCGAGGAGGCCGGTGCCGCGACCGAGATCGAGACCCGGATCGCGCGCCGCCTTGCCATCGCCTTCTGGAAGGGCGAGCGGGCGGAGAAGATCGAGGTTGCTCTGTTCGACGCCGCCCCCAAGCTCCGCCCGCCCCAGGCGGGCTTCGAGTGGGAGGAAGCCGACCCGCTCACCACCTTCGACCTCAAGCGCTTCAATGCCGTGCGCGGCTACCAGGCCCAGCAGGGCCGGGAGATCAGCCGCTGCCTCAAGGAGCTGCGCCAGCTGCGCAACGACGCTGTTGCGGATTGCACGGGCGAACCCGAGACAGCGCGAAAAACCGAACCCAGCGACCTCGGCCCGGCCAATGACGATGCGCCGGCTCACGTCGTTCCAGCCACGCCTCCGCATCCGGCCACGCTGGAAAAGGAGCCCGAGCACGAGCCGTGGGACGAGCTGCCCGAGCCGATCCGCGCGGAACTCGACCGCGCGCTGGCGGCCGACGACTGGCCCGGCTTGGCGCGGCTCGGGGCCACGGGGGCGTTGCGGCCCCTCGGACTGGAGCCGGAGGATCTGGCCTCGCCCGACGCACTGCGACGCGCCATCTCCGGCTTCATGCGCCGGCCCAGGGCGGCCTGAGGCCCGCATCCCTATCCGGCGTGGCCGAGCATGTCCGCCGGCCTGAACGGTGAAGGATCGACCGGTGGCACCCCGCCTGTTGCGGGGGTGGCTCGCGCACCGGAAATGGCGCTGGCGGCGCTGGAGTGCGTTGGCACCCATGCGCGGCCATGGCCTTCCGGCATGGCCGCCGCGACCCCACCTTCGGGGTCGACCGCAAGGCCCGCTCACCGCAATCGGAACTTCGCCATGCCCGCTTATCCCGACACGCTGCTGCTCATCGACGGTTCATGGCGGCCCGCCGCCAGCGGCAGGACCATCCCCGTCGTCAACCCTGCCACCGGTCAGGCGATCGGCACGGTGGCGTGGGCCGACCGGAGCGATCTCGACGCGGCCCTGGCGGCCGCCGCGCGCGGCTTCGAGGTCTGGCGCAAGACCTCGGCCTATGAGCGCGCGAAGCTGATGCGCCGTGCCGCCGAGATCCTGCGCGGCCGCGTCGACGAGATCGCGGTGACCATGACCCTGGAGCAGGGCAAGCCGCTGGCCCAGGCGCGCCAGGAGACGCAGGCCGCCGCCGACATCATCGACTGGTTCGCCGGCGAGGCCCAGCGCACCTATGGCCAGGTGATCCCGGCCCGGTCGCCCGACGTGGTGCAGATGACCCTCAAGCTGCCCGTCGGGCCGGTCGCCGCGTTCACGCCCTGGAACTTCCCGATCAACCAGGTGGTGCGCAAGCTGTCGGCCGCCCTCGCCACCGGCTGCTCGATCATCGTCAAGGCGCCGGAGGAAACCCCGGCGGCGCCGGCAGCGCTGATCCGGGCCTTTGTCGACGCGGGCATCCCGGCGGGCGTCATCGGCCTCGTCTACGGCGTCCCGGCGGAGATCTCCGAGTACCTGATCCCGCATCCAATCATCCGCAAGATCAGCTTCACCGGCTCGACGCCCGTCGGCAAGCAGCTGGCCGCACTCGCCGGCCTGCACATGAAGCGTGCCACGATGGAGCTCGGCGGCCATGCCCCGGTGATCGTGGCGGAGGATGCCGACCTCGCCCTCGCGGTCGACACGATGGTGCCCTTCAAGTTCCGCAATGCCGGCCAGGTCTGCGTCTCGCCGACCCGCTTTCTGGTCCAGGACCGCCTCGCCGACGCGTTCACGGAACAGTTCACCGCCGGCGCCAGGGCGCTCCGCATCGGCAACGGGATGGACGCCGACACCGAGATGGGGCCGCTCGCCAACGACCGCCGCATCCCGGCCCTGGAAGCGCTGATCGCCGACGCCGTGTCCCATGGCGCCCGGCTGACGACCGGTGGCCGCCGCAGCGGCAATGAAGGGTACTTCTTCGAGCCGACGGTACTCGCGGACGTGCCGGTCGAGGCGCGGATCATGAACGAGGAGCCGTTCGGCCCGGTCGCGGTCATCAACCGCTTCGGCACGCTCGACGAGGCGATCGCGGAGGCGAACCGACTGCCGTTCGGCCTCGCCGCCTACGCCTTCACCCGCAGCGGCGCCACGGCGACGCGGCTCGGCAACGAGGTCGAGGCCGGGATGACCACCATCAACCATCTGGGACTGGCCTTCCCCGAGGTCCCGTTCGGCGGCATCAAGGAGTCGGGATACGGCACCGAAGGCGGCTCGGAAGCGCTGGAGGCCTATCTCGACACGCGGTTCGTGAGCCGCAAGGGCTGAGCGCAGGCCGGCGGGTATGCCACGATGCTCCGCCGGACGCCTTCCACCTCGCGGAGATTCGGAGGCGCAGGCGGGCGATCAGCCAGGCAGAAGTCGCCTTGCGTTCGGCGCGGCTCGCAAGGGCGGGGCGGCCTCGCAGGTGGTGCTGACCCTGCTACCGAGGGCGTTGCCGTTGGTCACCTGAGCCGGGCCCGGCAGGATGGTGTCGTTGAGCTCGCCGCCGGCAACCGAATTCGAGCTGAATTGCAGGAAGAAGGACCCGTAGCCTTGAAAAGGAAAGAATGGATAGTCGCCGACGAAACGCCAGCGGTCACCTTTGAGGAACCAATTGCCGCGGATTGGAAAGTCGATACCATACCATGAGCCATCGGCTGCAAAGCAGAACTTGTAGGTACTGACCAGGTTGAGATTAGGCTCGAGAAAAAGTTTCATCGTCCACTGGCCAACTGGTCTTTTCCCATTGTTCGCGTACGCCGGCCCTATGGTGGCCGCTATAGCGAGCGCGACCATCAAAGCATATTTTGCCGAGGCCCTCATCAGCCATTCCCCACCTTGAGCTCGGAGCGCAACTCAACTAGAAGCTTGAAAAGCTGGTCTTGTTGACACCCAAAAGCTAACGTGACTGCGGCATCGGTCAAGCGGAAAGTGGTATGGTTGATTGGATCTCTTTATTCTCGACCACAGGAACTGGTGATCGTGCGCCCGCCATCTCTCGCGGGCCGAGCGACCTCCAGTGCTCCGGTCTTACCGAGCCGGGCCTCAGTCACGGTCATCGTGAGCGCGCGCGACGTCTTCGTCATAAAGGGCGAGACGGGCGGAACCGAAAATCCGTTCCGAGTGGGCCTAATACTCCTCGCCTGCCGGTTTTCGCCGGTAGGGCAACGCGTCCGGAGCGGATGAGTTCATGGATTGACTACCGGCGCGGCTATTCTTCTGGAGGAACCGGAGGAATCGCACCCGCAACCAGGCCTGTCGGCGCGACAGCGCTGAGCTTGGCGACGGCGGCCGAACTGACGTCACCCGGACAGACGATGCGCGTGAAGCGCTGGATCGCTGGGCCGCATGAATTGGTTTTAACCGAATCGCTAGGGAACACGACCAACCGGCATGTCGCTGCACCTGCGCCGGTGTTCGGGTCGACCCGCGCCTCTACCGTCACTGGGTAATAGGTAGGAACCGGGAATATTGTCAGCCCTAACTGCAGCACGCCAGCATTCACGAACGCGGTCGCCGAAACCACCCGGTCGCCCTTCGGGTCGTCGCTGGTGTCACGGCCGGACCCGGAGCGCTGGTTGTTCCCCGTCGGTTTCACGTTCAAGATGAATATGTCCGTGTACGGCGGCATTTCGAAACACCATGGCAGCGGCCAGAGCGCCATCGCCGGCCTCGGTGTCCAGAGAAAGAGCGATGCAAGTGACGTTGTTAGAACCAGGAAGCGCTTTGACATCTGGCTCACTCCTTGTTTTGGTAGCCTAGCGTTAACTTCTTGTCTTATTCCAGCCCGTGTTTGGACAACTTCAAGGTTAACTTCATTCAGACTGGAATGCCCGCCCCAAGAGACCAACTTGGTGCGTGGCACAGCAAGACCATCGAGTCAACAATGGCTCCCGGTGTCGGACTGCGAACGGCGTTCCACGTCTGCTATCGCCCAACCGTACGGCTTTCCGCTAAGGTCGGTCGGACGGCGAGCGGGCAATGGAGGGCCAGATGCGTGATTTCGAGCTGCCCGGGCGATCGACGGCGTACGGCCAGCACGGCATGGCGGCGAGTTCTCATCCGGCGTCGACGCTGACGGCGATCGACGTCCTGCGGTCGGGTGGCAACGCCGTCGACGCTGCCATTGCGGCGGTGGCGGTGCAGTGCGTGGTCGAGCCGCACATGACCGGGATCGGCGGCGATTGCTTCGTGCTCTATGCACCCGCTTCAGGTGGGGTCGTGGCGTTGAACGGCTCGGGCCGGGCACCGGCAGCACTCACCGTCGAGCGGCTGGTCGGCACCGGCGTCGCCGCGATCGGCTCGAACAGCGCCCATGCGGTGACGGTGCCGGGCGCCATCGCGGGCTGGCAGCTGCTGCTCGACGCGCACGGCACGCGGGGCCTCGACGAGCTGCTGCGGCCCGCGATCCGCTGCGCCGAGGAGGGCTTCGCGGTGACACCCCGGGTGGCGTTCGACTGGGGCCACAACCAGGCGGCACTGGAGGCGTCCCAGGGCGGGCGGGACTATTACCTGCCCGGCGGCACGGCACCCGAGGAGGGCCGGCTGATGCGCTTCCCGGCGCTCGGCCGGACCCTGCGGCGGATTGCGGAAGGCGGCGCGCGCGCGTTCTACGAGGGCGAGATCGCTGACCGGATGGTGGCTGCCCTCCAGGGCTTCGGCGGCGTGCACACCGCCGCCGACTTCGCCACGGCTTCGGCCGAGTTGGTCGACCCGATCCACACCGGCTATCGCGACGCGGTCGTCTACCAATGCCCGCCCAACGGCCAGGGCATCGTCGTGCTGCAGATGCTCAACATCCTCGAGCGCTTCGACCTCAAGGCCCTGGGGCAGGACACCGCCGCCCGGCTGCACGTGCTGGCCGAGGCGGCACGCCTCGCCTTCCGCGACCGCGACGCAGCCTTGTGCGACACCAGCCATGCCGAGATGCCCGTGGCCCGCCTGCTGGACAAAGGCTACGCCGGTGCGCTGGCGCGGCTGATCGACCCCGAGCGCGCGATGGGCGCGATGCCACCACCGCTGCTGGATGCCCATCCCGACACGGTCTACCTGACCGTGGTGGACAAGGACCTGAACGCCGTCTCGTTCATCAACTCCATCTATGACGGCTTCGGCTCGGGCCTGGTCTGCCCTGACACCGGCGTGCTGTTCCACAGCCGCGGCCGCGCCTTCCGGCTCGACCCCAGCCACCCCAACGTCGTCGCACCCGGCAAGCGGCCGATGCACACGATCATTCCCGGCCTCGCCTTCAAGGGCGGCGAACTCTGGTGCAGCTTCGGCGTGATGGGCGGCAATTACCAGCCGGTCGGACAGGCGCATCTGCTGTCGCGACTGCTCGACGACGGGCTCGACCCGCAGGCGGCGTTGGATGCGCCCCGGATCATGCCCTACCCTGGCGATCTCGAGGTCGAGGCCGGCATCGGACGAGCGGCACGGCTCGGCCTCGCCCTGCGCGGCCATCGCGTGGTCGACACGCCCTCGCCGCTCGGCGGTGGCCAGGCCATTGTCGTGGATCGCCGGCGCGGCGTGCTCATCGGCGGCTCGGATCCCCGCAAGGACGGCCTGGCACTGGGCTATTGACCACGCAGCGCGACGCCTTGGTGTTTGACGTCGAGGCGGACTGCACTATCACGGTTGGGTAACGGGGGCAGGCCGGAGCGTCCGCGCGACTGCTGCCAGCACAAGAAACAGCGGGACAAGGATGCGCCTCGCCCTGATCGTCCTCCTGCCATTCCTCGGCGCGATCCTGCCGCCGCTGATGATCCGCGCCGGCCGCAATGTCTGCGCGCTGGTCACGGGGTCGGTAACGGCGGCGGCCCTGGCGCTGCTGCTGACCAACGCGCCGGCCGTGTTCCGCGGCGAGGTGATCGAGGCGCACATCCCCTGGGTGCCGCAGCTGGGCCTCGATCTGGGCTTCTTCGTCGACGGTTACGGGCTGTTCTTCGCCGCCCTGATCCTGATCATCGGCCTGCTGATCATCACCTACGCGCGCTGGTATCTCGGCCGCGACGATCCGATGGGCCGATTTTACGCCTATCTATTGTTGTTTCAGGGGGCGATGCTCGGCATCGTGCTGTCCGACAACGTGCTGGTGCTGCTCGTGTTCTGGGAACTCACGAGCCTGACCTCGTTCCTGCTGATCGGCTACTGGCGCCACCTGCCGGCAGGCCGCCAGGGTGCCCGGATGGCGCTGGTGATCACGGGCGCCGGCGGCCTGTCGCTGATCGCCGGGATGCTGCTCCTGGGTCAGGCCGCGGGTTCCTACCAGCTGACCGAGATCCTTTGGCGCGGCGACCAGGTTCGCGCCTCGCCGCTCTACCTGCCGATCCTATTCCTGGTCCTGGGCGGCGCCTTCACCAAATCGGCCCAGTTCCCATTCCATTTCTGGCTGCCGCACGCGATGGCGGCGCCGACGCCGGTCTCGGCGTACCTGCACTCGGCGACCATGGTGAAGGCCGGAATCTTCCTGCTCGGCCGGCTGTGGCCGGTCCTGTCCGGAACCGAGGCATGGTTCCTGATCGTCACCGGCACCGGCCTCGCCACCATGCTGATCGCAGCCTGGATCGCGCTGTTCAAGGACGACCTCAAGGCGCTGCTCGCCTTCTCGACCGTTAGCCATCTCGGCCTGATCACCATGCTGTTCGGCATGGGCACGCCGATCGCGGCCGTGGCCGCGGTGTTCCACATCCTCAACCATGCGACCTTCAAGGCTTCGCTGTTCCTGTGCGCCGGCATCGTCGACCACGAGACCGGCACGCGCGATGCGCGCCGGCTGGGTGGCCTGCTCTGGCTGATGCCGATCACCGGCACGCTGGCGATGATCGCAGCAGCCTCGATGGCCGGCCTGCCGCTGCTCAACGGCTTCCTGTCCAAAGAGATGATGCTGGAAGCTGCGGCCCATACCGAATATCTGGGTTTGCCGTGGCTAATCCCCGTGCTGGCGACCCTGGCCACGCTGTTCTCGGTCGCCTACGCCTTCCGCTTCGTCATCGCCGTGTTCCTAGGCCCGAAGCGCGACGACTATCCGCACCATCCGCACGACCCGCCGCCCGGCATGTGGCTGCCGGTCGCCGTGCTGGTAGTGCCCGTGGTGTTGATCGGCATGGCGCCGTGGCTGGTCGAGCCCCTGGTCGATGTCGCCGCCCGTGCCGTGATCGGCGCACCGCTGCCCGACTATCATCTGGCGCTCTGGCACGGCGTGACGCCAGCAGTGTTCATGACCGTGGTTGCCTTGGCCGGCGGCGTCCTGCTGCTCGCGGCCTACCGGCCAGTCGGCGCGGTGCGCCAAGCCCTGCCGCGCCCGGAGGCCAAGGATATCTTCGATCAGGTGATCGCCAGTGCCGTCGCCGCGGCGCGCGGCTTCACCGATGCGGTTCACAATGGATCGCTGCAGCGCGGCCTGATGCTGGCGATCCTGGTGATGCTCGGCGTAGGGCTCGCGGCATTTCTCGGCGGCAATCATGGCGCCGGCGCACGACCCACGATGCCGTTCACCGTGCCGGCGGTGGTGCTCTGGCTGCTGGTCCTGGCTGCCAGCGCCGCCGTCATCGGCTGGCATCGCCATCGTCTGCTGGCGCTGGTCCTGACCAGCGTCGTGGGTCTCGTCGTGTCGTTGACCTTCGTCTTCTTTTCCGCCCCCGACCTCGCCCTGACCCAGCTGTCGGTCGAGGTGGTGACCACGATCCTGATGCTGCTGGCGCTCAATTACCTGCCGCAGAAGACCCCGCTCGAGCCGTCGCGCTTCCGGCACTGGCGCGACCTCGCAATCGCTGCTGCCGGCGGGTTGGCGATTACCGCCACCCTCTATGCCGTGCTCACCCGCGACCTGGCCCAGACCATCGCCTCCTACCACCTGGAGCATTCCAAGCCCAGCGGCGGAGGGACCAACGTCGTCAACGTGATTCTGGTCGACTTCCGCGGCTACGATACGTTCGGCGAGATCATCGTCCTGGGCGTCGCGGCGCTGGCGATCTTCGCGCTCCTCGACAGCGCCTTGGCCGGTGCCTCCGGCCGGCGGCTGGGCAGCCTCAAGCACCGTGCCGAAGCCGGCGACCGCCACCCGCTGATGCTGGTGGTGGCGACCCGGGTCGTGCTGCCGATGGCGCTGGCGGTCGGCGTATACATCTTGCTGCGCGGCCACAACCAGCCGGGCGGCGGCTTCATTGCCGGGCTGGTGATCGGCATCGCGCTGATCATGCAGTACATGGCCAGCGGTTATGCCTGGGCCGAGCAGCGGATGCGGGTCGACTACCACGCGCTGATCGGCGTCGGTGTCGTGATCGCCGCCGTCACCGGCATCGGCGCCTGGTACGGCGACCTGCCGTTCCTCACCAGCAATTACGGCTATTTCCACATCCCGCTGATCGGCGAGGTGGAGCTCGCCACCGCGATGGCGTTCGACCTCGGCGTGTTCCTCACGGTCGTCGGCGTGGTGATGCTGACCCTGGCCAACCTGTCGCGCGTCGGCCGCAAGGCGGAGCCGATGACCGGGCCGGCGACGGCCATGGATATCGTCCTGCCACCGGCGGCCGGTCGGGAGAGCTGAGATGGAGCTGCTGATCGCCAGCGCCGTCGGCGTGGTCACGGCCACCGGCATCTACCTCGCCCTGCGGGCGCAGACCTTTCCGCTGGTGCTTGGCCTCACCTTCCTGTCCTACGCGGTGAACGTCTACCTGTTCGCGATGGGCCGGCTGGTCGTCGGACGGCCGCCGATCATCAGCAAAACCGCCGCGGGCTACACCGATCCTCTGCCCCAGGCGCTGGTGCTGACCGCGATCGTGATCGGGTTCGGGATGACGGCCTTGCTCGTCGTCCTGGCGCTGCGCGGCTATCTCGAGACCGGGCGCGACCATGTCGACGGGCTCTCCCGCACGACGGAGGATGGTCCTTGAACCACTGGCTGATCGTCCCGGTGGTTCTGCCGGCGCTGGTGGCACCGTTCATCATCGCCGCCGCGCGCTTTGACATCGTGCTGCAGCGGGTGTTCTCGATCGCGGCTACGGTGGTGCTGCTAGCGGTGGCGATCGGCCTCTACGCGCTGGCTTCGGATGGCATCCCGCGGCCCTACGCGCTGGGCAATTGGCCGGCGCCGTTCGGCATCATCCTGGTGCTGGACCGGCTGTCCGCGCTGATGCTGGTGCTGACCGCCGTGCTCGCCGTCGTGGTGGCACTGTACGCCGCCAATGGCTGGGACAGGCGCGGCCGGCATTTTCACGCGCTGCTCCAGTTCCAGCTCATGGGCCTGAACGGTGCCTTCCTCACGGGCGATGTGTTCAACCTGTTCGTGTTCTTCGAGGTCCTGCTGATCGCCTCCTATGGCCTGATGCTGCACGGCGCCGGGCCGCACCGGATCACCGAGGGGCTGAAATATGTCGCGATCAACCTTGCCGGCTCGACCCTGTTCCTGTTCGCGGTCGGCCTGATCTATGCGGTCACCGGCACGCTCAACATGGCCGACCTGGCGCTGAAGGTGCCGCTGGTGCCTGCCTCCGACCAGGCTCTGCTGCGGCTGGGTGCAGCGCTCCTGCTGATCGTGTTCGCGATCAAGGCCGCCCTCGTGCCGCTGCATCTCTGGCTGCCCGGCACCTACAGTGCCGCCTCGCCGCCCGTGGCCGCGCTGTTCGCGATCATGACCAAGGTCGGCGTCTATGCGATGCTGCGCGTCTACGTGCTGATCTTCGGCGGCGGTGCCGGCGCCGCAGCCTGGATCGCGGCGCCTTACATCCTGCCGGCCGCGGCCGTGACTTTGGCCGTCGGCATGATCGGCGTGCTCGCCAGCCGCTCGCTGACCACGCTGGCGACCTATGCGCTGATCGGCTCGGTCGGCACGCTGCTGCTGGCCGTGGGCATCTTCACCGAGACGGCCGCGTCCGCCGCACTCTACTACATGGCACACAGCACGCTGGCGGGTGCCGCCTTGTTCCTGCTGGCCGACCTTGTCGCGCGCCGCCGCGGCGGTGCCAGCGACCGGCTGGTGGCCGCACCGCGCTTCGGTCAGCTCGACCTGCTGGCCGGCCTGTTCTTCCTCGCCGCCATCGCGACGATCGGCCTGCCGCCTTTGTCGGGCTTCATCGGCAAGCTGCTGGTGCTGGAGACCGTGACCCAGAGCCCCGCCTGGCCCTGGCTGTGGGCTGTGGTGCTCATCGGCAGCCTGATCGCGATGATCGGCTTCGCCCGCGCCGGCAGCACCGTGTTCTGGAAATGCGAGGCCCCGCGGGACCAGCCTCCCCCGGCCGGCGGCGTCGGCGACGTGATGGCATTGTGCGCGACCACGGCCCTGATCGCGGCCCCGATCCTGCTCGCCGCCTTCGCCGGCCCGGCTATGACCGCCATGGACGCGACGGCGCATCAGCTGTTCAAGCCGGCGCTCTACATCGAGGCCGTGCTCGGCAGCCGCACCCAGGTGGCGGGACGCTGAGGTCATGCTGAGCCGCTTCATGCCGCACCCCCTGCTCTCGCTCAGCCTCGCGCTGATCTGGATCGCGTTGGCGAATGAGGTCAGCGCCGGCTCGATCGTGCTGGCGCTAGTCCTGGGCGTCCTGCTGCCGCTGCTGACGGCACCGTTCTGGCCCGACCGCCCGCGCATCCGCCGTCCGCTCAAGGTGGTCGAGTACGTGGCGGTGGTGCTCTACGACATCGTCATGGCGAACCTGCAGGTCGCGCGGCTGATCCTGGTCGTGCCCAACGAACAGCTGCGCTCGTGCTACGTCACCATCCCGCTGGCGCTAACCTCGCCCGAGGCGATCACCGTGCTCGCCGGCTCGATCACCATGACCCCGGGGACACTCAGCGCCGACCTTGCCGCCGACGGCCGCTCGCTGCTGGTTCACGGCCTCGACGTGCCCGACCCCGACGCGCTCGTCGCCGAAATCAAGTCCCGCTACGAGGCGCGGCTCTTGGAGATCTTTCCATGATCCAGGTGGCGGTCTCGGTGGGCTTTGTCGCGATCGGCCTCGCCATGCTGCTCAATGCCTATCGAATGGCGCGGGGGCCGGACATCGTCGACCGGATCCTGGCGCTGGACACGCTGGTGGTGAACGCCATCGCGATGATCGTCCTGTTCGGCATCGCGCTCGGCACCGAGATGTATTTCGAGGCGGCGCTGTTGATCGCGATGCTGGGCTTCGTCAGCACGGTCGCCTTGTGCAAATATCTGCTGCGCGGCGATGTGATCGAGTAGGGCCGGGCCATGACCGCTTTCCTGATCGAACTCCTGGTCTCCCTGCTGATCCTGGCAGGCAGCTTCTTCCTGCTCGTCGGCTCGCTGGGCCTCGCCAAGCTGCCGACCCTGATTCAGCGCCTGCACGCGCCCACCAAGGCCGCGACGCTCGGCGCCGGCGGGATGCTGCTCGCCTCGATGCTGCACTTCTGGGCACTCAACGGGACGCCCTCGTTCCACGAGCTGCTGATCACCCTGTTTCTGTTCCTCACTGCTCCAATCACGGCGCTGATGCTGGCGAAGGCAAATCTGCTGCGGCGCAAGCGGGAAGCGCAGGCACTGCCCCCGACCGGGCGGCCGGTCACCTGGGCGACGCTGGAGGGGGCGACGGAAGAAAGTGCTCGCTGAGCGATGATTCTGATCGGGCAGTACGATTCACCGTTCGTCAGGCGTGTGGGAATTGCCCTGCATCTGTATGGCATGGTGTTCGAGCATCGGCCGTGGTCGACCTTCAGCGACGCGGACCGGATCGCGCCGTTCAACCCGCTGCGGCGGGTGCCGACATTGGTGCTCGACGACGGCGAGGCGCTGATCGAGAGCGCCGCCATCCTCGACCACCTCGACGAGATGGCAGGCCCGGCGGCCGCCCTTATGCCTGATCGCGGGCCGGGCCGAAGGTGGGCGCTCAAGGTCTGCGCGCTGGCGACGGGGCTCGCCGACAAGGCGGTCAGCCTGTTCTACGAGCGCGCGCTGCACGATCAGATCTCGCCCCGTTGGTCTGTACGCTGCGAGCTGCAGATCGGGGCCGTGCTCGCCGCGCTGGAAGCGGACCGGGCCAGGCGGGCGAGCGCGTTCTGGTTCGGCGAGGCGCTCGGCCACGCCGACATCGCCGTCGCCTGCGCCCTGCGCTTCCTCGGCGAGGCGCACCCGAAGCTGCTGCGTCGCGAAGCCTGCCCGCGACTGGGGGCGCACGCCGAGCAGTGCGAGGCGATGGACGTTTTCCGGACTGTGGCGCAGCCGTTCGCGGCCCCGGCCTGAACGGAAACGGGCGGCCGAAGCCGCCCGTTGCCTTGCAAAAACCGACTTGAGGCGCCCCAAGCTCGGGCCGGGCCACCTGCGGAAAACCGCGGCCGCCTTCTCGCCTCGGGCCACCATAGAGCTTCCAGGTTAACGTTCAATGACAGCGTGCCACCTCAATCGGGAGCGCTGGCGCTCTCAAGACGGCGGAGCAGGATCGCGCCATTGGCGTGACGCATTCGGAAGCTCCTTTGAATGCCTCCCGCTGGCTGGCGCGGAGGAACGTCCGGAATTCTCGGGCAAACGCGATCGGCGGACGCTATAGCTGCGGCGGCCCTTCGAGCGGGAACTGGTCGCGGATCCGCCGCATCAGCTCGTCCCGCACGACCCGGTAGGCATCCAGCCGCGCGTCGCGCGCGCCCTCGACCAGGCTCGGGTCGGGCGTGCGCCAGAACAGCAGCTCACAATGGTTGTTGCGCGTGAGTTCGACGGCGCTGTGCTGGGCCTCGGGCGACAGCGAGACGACCACGTCGAAATAGTCGTCGTCGAGTTCGTCGAAGCTACGCGCGTGATGGCGCGAGATGTCGATGCCGATCTCATCCATGACCGCCACGGCGAACGGGTCGATGTCGGTCGGCCGGACCCCCGCGCTCTGCACGTAGATCCTGCGGCCGTGATAGTAGCGCAGGATGTGCTCGGCCATGGGCGAGCGGATCGCGTTGTGCGAGCAGGCGAAGAGCACGCTGCCCGGCAGCTCGCTCATCAGCCACGGACGTGCAGCACGCAGACCAGCGTGAACAGCCGGCGGGCCGTGTTGTGATCGAGCTCGACCCGGCCCTCGAGCGACTGCTGCAGCAGCTCGGAGCCTTCGTTGTGAAGACCGCGCCGCGCCATGTCGATCGATTCGATGCGCGACGGCGTGGCACCCTTGATCGCCTGAAAGTAGCTGTCGCAGATCATGAAGTAGTCTTTGACGACCCGGCGCAGCGGCCGCGTCGCCAGCACCACCTCGACCGGATCGCCCTCGCCATCTTCCGGCGCCACCTGCATGATCAGGTTGCTCTCGCGCAGGGAGAGCACGACGCGATAGGGGCCGTGAAACTGGTCGACCAGGCCGAAATGATTGTCCTCGAGCAGATCGAAGATCGCAACGTCGCGCTCGTGCTCGACCTCTGGGCTCCAGCGCACCACGCTCTTCTGGTCGAGTTCCAGGGTCGCGATGCGGGACTTGCCCTCGCTCATGCCGGCGCCTCGAGCCGGCGCTCGACAGCCTGTGCATGCGCCTGAAGCCCCTCGGCCCGGGCCAGCACGGCCGCCGATGGTGCCAGCTGCGCGAAGCCGGTGCGATCGCAGCCCAGCAGTGTCGTGCGCTTGAGGAAATCGTATACGGCCAGGCCGGAGGCAAACCGCGCGGTGCGGCCGGTGGGCAGCACGTGATTCGGGCCGCCGACATAGTCGCCGATCACCTCGGGTGTGAACGGGCCCAGGAAAATGGCACCGGCATGGCGGATCGCGGCAGCCAGTGCCTCGGCGCGCGGCCCGATCAGCTCGAGATGCTCTGGCGCCAGCGCGTCGACCAGGGCTGCCGCCTCCTCGATCCGGCGGGCGAGGACGACCGCGCCATGTGCCCGCCAGCTTGCCCGGGCGATGGCGCCACGCGCCAGCGTCGCCAACTGGCGCTCGACTGCTGCGACCACGCGGTCGGCAAAGGCAGGGTCGTCGGTGATCAAGATCGCCTGGGCGCGCTCGTCGTGCTCGGCCTGCGACAGCAGGTCAGCCGCGACCCATTCCGGGTCCACCACGGCCTCGGCGACGATCACGATTTCCGACGGACCGGCGATCATATCGATTCCGACCCGGCCGAACACCTGCCGCTTCGCCTCGGCGACGTAGGCATTGCCCGGCCCCACGATCTTGTCGACCGGCGCGATCGACGCGGTGCCGTAGGCCAGGGCCGCGACCGCCTGAGCTCCGCCGATGCGATAGATCTCGTCGACACCGGCAATCGCGGCCGCGGCCAGCACGAGCGGATTGGCCACACCATCGGGCGTGGGAACGACCATGACCACGCGCTCGACCCCGGCCACGCGGGCCGGGATCGCGTTCATCAGCACCGAGCTCGGGTAGGCGGCCGTGCCGCCGGGCACGTAGAGACCGACGGCGGCAACAGGTCGCCAGCGCAGTCCGAGACGGATGCCCTGCGCGTCGACGTAGCTGTCATCCGGGGGCAGCTGACGGGCGTGAAAGGCCTCGATCCGCGCGGCCGCGACGGCCAGCGCATCGCGCTCGGCATCGCTGCAGCCAGTGCAGGCATCGGTGATTTCATCTGGGGAGAAGCGCAGCTCGTCCGCGCGCAGCTTCAGCCGGTCGAACCGCTGCGTCAGCGCGACCAGCGCCGCATCGCCGTCTCGGCGGACGTTCGCGATGATCCCCGTGACCGCCTCGCGTACGTCGACCTCCTCCTCGCGCCGGCCGTCGACCAGTGCCGCGAACCCGGCGGCGAAGCCGGGCTCTCGCTCGTCCAGCCGCATGGTCACGCGGGTGCGGTCCCGATCCAGGCCTCGCCGAGATGGTCGCACGGCGTCACCTTGCACGGCGCCGGCGCGCCGAAATCGTCGAGCCGGCAGGCGATGCGGTCGGTGCGCAGCTGGATCTGGGCATCACCCTCGAACACGAGATCGATGTGGATCAGGTGGTTCTTGCCGGGCTCGGTCGCGATCGTCAGCAGCGCCAGCTCCTTGTCGGGCTGCGCAGTGTCGAGACCACGATATTTGACCTCGTCGATCTCCTCGAACACCAGGGCGGTCAGGCACTCGGTCAGCCCCTCGCAGGACGACCAGTCGGCCATCCGCTCACGCCGATAGCGGGCGAACGCCGCCACGAACCGCCGCTCCTCTGGCGAGTAGACCATCTCTTTCAACGAGCTGCGCGCGTCCTGCACGCAGGCGGCGATCACCGCCAGATCCTCGGCGTCCGCGGCCCGAAGCCGCAGCTTGTCCGTCATCCCGGCTTCCCCCATCACGGCACCCGCTCGATTTGCGCGCCGACCGCGCCCAGCTTGTCCTCGAGCCGCTCGTAACCGCGGTCGAGGTGGTAGATCCGGTTGATCTCGGTCTGGCCCTTGGCCGCGAGCGCCGCCAGCACCAGCGACACCGACGCTCTCAGGTCGGTCGCCATGACCGGCGCGCCCTTGAGCTCCTTGACCCCTCGCACCAGCGCCGAGGCACCGTGGACGTTGATCCGGGCACCCATCCGGGCGAGTTCGGGCACGTGCATGAACCGGTTCTCGAAGATCGTCTCGGTGATCATCGAGGCGCCCTCAGCCACGCTCATCAACGCCATGAACTGCGCCTGCAGATCGGTCGCAAAGCCAGGGAACGGGCGGGTCATGGCATCGCTGCCGCGCAGGCCGCCATTGGCGAGCCCGGCCACGACGCCCTCGGGCGTCTCTTCCAGCAGCATCCCCGCGGATTCGATCACGTCCTTGGCGGCACCGAACAGGTCGAGCTTCGCGTGCTTGAGCAGGATTTGTCCGCCGGTGACCCCGGCCGCCATGGCGTACGTCCCGGCCTCGATCCGGTCGGGGATGATCTGGTGCCTGGCCCCATGCAACGCACCGACACCGTCGATGCGGATATTGCTGGAGCCGGCTCCTTCGATCTTCGCCCCCATCGCGACCAGGCAGGCGGCGAGATCGACGATCTCGGGCTCGCGCGCCGCACCGACGATCAGGGTCTCGCCTTGCGCCAGCGCCGCCGCCATCATCAGGTTCTCGGTCGCTCCGACAGACGGTTGCGGCAGGCGGATCTCGCCGCCGACCAGCCCCTTCGGAGCCTGCGCATGGACGTAGCCGTCCTCGAGCTCGATCCGCGCGCCCAGCCGCTCCAGGCCCATCAGGTGCAAGTCGATCGGCCGCGAGCCGATGGCGCAGCCGCCGGGCAGCGAGACCCGCGCGGCACCGGTGCGCGCCAGGATCGGCCCCAGCACCAGCACCGAGGCGCGCATCTTCCGCACGAGGTCGTAGGGGGCCGTGTCGGTGAGAATCTGCGGCGCGTGCAGCACCAACCGGCCCGGCTCGCCGGCGACATAGGTCGCCGAGGCGCCCAGATGCTGCAGCAGGCGCTGCGTGGACGCGATATCGGCCAGATCGGGCACGTTGCCGAGATCCAGCGGCTCCGCAGTGAGCAGGCAGGCGGCCATGATCGGCAGGGCCGCGTTCTTGGCACCGCTGATCTCGACCGTGCCGTTGAGCGGCACGCCGCCGCGAATGAGAATGCGATCCATGCGGAGGCCGGGGTCCTTGCTAGAGCCGCGGCAGGGTCACGCCCTGCTGCCCCATATATTTGCCCTTGCGGTCGGCATACGAGACCTCCGGCGCGCTTTCCCCGCGCAGGAACAGGAACTGGCAGATGCCCTCGTTGGCGTAGACCCGCGCCGGCAGCGGCGTCGTGTTCGAGATCTCCAGGGTCACGTGCCCTTCCCACTCGGGCTCGAGCGGGGTGACGTTCACGATCATCCCGCAGCGGGCATAAGTGCTCTTGCCGAGGCAGATCACCAGCACGTCGCGCGGGATGCGAAAATACTCGACCGTGCGTGCCAGCACGAAGCTGTTGGGCGGGATCACGCAGGAATTGCCGTTGCGCTCGACGAAGCTTTGGTCGGAGAAGTTCTTGGGATCGACCAGCGCGTTGTCGACATTGGTGAAGATGCGGAACTCCGGTGCCACGCGCGCGTCGTAGCCGTAGGATGAGAGGCCGAACGAGATCACGCCCGCGCGGTTCTGCCGGTCGACAAACGGCTCGATCATGCCGTGCGCCTGCGCCATCTCGCGGATCCACCGATCCGGCATGATCGACATTCCGCCGTACCTCTCAGCCCCAGGATGGGCGCCCTTGTACGGGATCGTTCACGCTTCCTCAACCGGCTCCGCATCGCCGTCTGGCCGCACCTCGCGCCCACGCTGCTGGTCCTTGCGCCGCCGCAGGTTGGCGCGCATCGCCTCGGCCAGCCGGGCGCGCCGCTGGGCGGCAGGGTCAGGCCGCTCGGGCCCGGCGACGAGCGGCGGCTTGGGTTCCTTATCCACGGCCTGAAACCAACTTGCGTGACGGGTAGCGCTGTGGCATCACCCGCCCCACCGAAGGCCGCCATAGCTCAGTGGCAGAGCGCACCCTTGGTAAGGGTGAGGTCGATAGTTCAATCCTATCTGGCGGCACCATCTTTTCAAGCACTTAGCTGTCGATGCTGTAGGCCCGGAAAAGCGCGG
The DNA here is from genome assembly GCA_963798145.1 of uncultured Alphaproteobacteria bacterium. Lineage (GTDB taxonomy): Bacteria > Pseudomonadota > Alphaproteobacteria > Geminicoccales > Geminicoccaceae > Benzoatithermus. The sequence continues at coordinate 163,859 of CAWCSG010000023.1, read as the reverse complement.
CAGCACCGCGGCAGCACTGAAAACCGGAAGCTTGCATTCCGCTTGATGTAATGACGGGTCGAAGGGCTGCCAAGCCGCAGCCGTCAACGTCGAAATCCTGATCGAAAATTGCAGCGGCGGCAAATTTTCCGGTAGCCCAGTGCGCACGGCAAGAGGGCCATATTCGGTTCGCGGAGAACGCAGGCTTTGCATTCGAAGATAGCTTCTTTTGATGATATCCCGCCTAGCCTGAGCGCGGCCCTCCAAGCCCACCCGCCCAAGTCTCCAGAAGATCAAGCTCGGCATCCTCGATTTTCCGCCCGAGCCCACCGTCGACCGACGCATCCGGGGAGGATCTCGCGCGTCGGGCAGGTTGCTCCTCGGCTTGAACAGCGCCCAGCTTTCCCAGCAGGGCAGCTGCGTCGCGCAGCTGCCATCGGGGGATCGAGCTGTCCCATCCACGCTCCCCCAACCTCTCGACGAATTGCCGCAGGCGCTCGATTGCACGCTCGGTTCATCGATGCGCAGCTGCACCCGGGCAGGGCTCCAATATGCTGGCTGCCCGGCGGATGTTGTGCCTGGCGGCAGCTAGCAAGTTGTTCATTCGTGTGCTTAGAGTGCAGAGGCTGACGAAACATTTGAACGGACTGAAAGCTACGGGCGGCCTGTGAAAAAGGCAGCATGGCGTGCTCTTCCCGATGGGCTCGGTCCCAGGCAGGCGGTCCTATCGTACAACTCTCGCTCGTTCGCAGGTTCTGTACGACATGTGCTTGGCCTAAGGCGCCACTGCAGCGTCGTGCACCGATAAGGCCTCCGACAATGCTCAGCGGCGGCGGTGCTCGGGCGTATGATCCGCGACATAGGCTTGCCGGCGGCCCATGGGCATGGGCGGCCCCGTGGTGGTATCGCGCTGTGTCTGCAACTCCGCCTCAGCGTTGAGCTCGGCACCGAGCAGGATGACGAACGCGCTGATGTAGAGCCACATCAGCAGGATCACCACGCCGCCCAGCGTGCCATAAGTCTGATTGTAGGTGGCGAACCTGGCGACATACAGCGAGAAGGCGACGGACGACGCCAGCCAGAGCGCGGCTGCGGTCAGCGAGCCTGGGCTTACCCAGCGCCAGTTCGCCGGCGCCCGAACTCGGGCCAAATCGATAGAGCAGCGCCAGCCCGCACAGGAGCATGGCGACCAGCAGGATCCAAAAGCCGATCCGCGCCAGCCATTCAGCCAAAGGGCCAAGCGGCAGATAGGCAAGCAGCACCGGCAGGCCGACGATCACCGAGATCGCGGCCGCGACGCCGATCACGGCAACGAGCGTGAAGCCGAAGGCATTGATATTGAGACGCAGGAAGCTCCGGGTTTCCTCTTCCTCGTAGGCGATATTCAGAGCTTCAAACAGCGTCTTGACGCCGGAAGTTGCGCTGTAGAGGGCGATCAAGAGCGAGAGTCCCGCGCCCCAGCTGAGCCTGGTGGGACCGGCCGCGGCGACGGCATGCGCCTGGGTATTGAGCAGATCCAGCGCCTCCTTTGGCACCACGCCGCCCAACGCGCCGATCTGCTGCTCGATCATGCTCGGATCGGCCACGATGCCATAGATCGCGACCAGCGCCGAGATCGCCGGGAACAGGGCCAGCAGGGCGTAGAAGGCACAGCCGGCCGCGATGATCGATATGTTGTCCTTGCCGATCTCCGCCCAAACCCGCCGCAGGACCTCGAGCCAGCCCCGAGCCGGGATCACGGCCGGGCTATCGGCGTCCCGACCCGGAGCCTCCTTGCCGCTGCTCCTAGCGGTATCGTCAGTCCGATTGCCGCCTGCAATCGGAGCAGGCCGGTGTCGATCTCGATCGAGCATCAGCAGCGCAATGGCCGCGCCCAGGACAAGCTCGAGCGCGGTCGGTGGACCGCTCGAAGCCTGGAAGGAAGGCTTTTGGCCGTGGCGCACGCTCCGCATGGTCGGCTCTCCTCGATCGTCGTCGGCCGGCAATCGCCTCCGATGTGAGGCAACACTCAGGAGAACCGGCGATCCTAGGCCCAGGTTGCGTCTGGCGAAGCCAAGACGTTCCGTCAGCTGGGTCCGGATTGCCCAGGACAGGCCTCAGCACGAATTCGCAGGACGGAAAATGAGAATGCCACCACTTGGTTGATGCTGGCGAGCAAGAAGCTGCTTCAGAGCAAATTAGTCAAATAAAATTAGCTGTCAGGATAATGTTTCGAACTCTGCATAGAATTCGAGCTCAGTTATTCTGCGAGCCGCGACCAGCGTTGCATTCCGCTCAGTCAGGCTCAGTTACTTTTCAATCTGCAGGGAAAGACAGTTTCATTGGTCTGATTGAGATATTCACTGTGGTGATCGGCCAGCTGGCGCAGCCGTTGCAGGTCATGGAAAACCACCTTACCGTCGCGAAAGGTGAGCAGCTTGCGCTCACGCAACGCGCGCAGGATCCGGTTGACGTGCATGGCGGTGAGCCCGACCGCATCCGCCAGAAAATACTGGTTGAGCGGGCAGGCGAAGCCGCTCGCGGTGCCCAGGCCCGCCCACTGCAGCCGCATGCCGAGCTCGACCAGGAAGTGCGCGGTGCGGACCAGGGCGCTGCGCCGGCCGATGTTCACCAGATGCTCGACCACCATCGCCTCGTCGCGCGACGCGGCCCATAGAAAGGCCACGCCGACCCGTGGCGCCTGCTCGAAGGCGGCCATCATCTGCGCCGCCGTCACCTCGGCCACGGCAACGTCGGTGAGGGCCGAAAAGCTGTGATCGGAGGTGGCAAGGAGGACGCTGCGTAAGCCGACAATGTCGCCAGGGATCGGGAAGTCGATCACCTGCCGCCCGCCGTCCGGCAGCAGCTTGTAGGAGCAGGCCCAGCCCGTTCTCGAGGATGTAAGGCGTGGCTCCCCGCCTGCCGCTCGCGGACCAGATCGGTGCCGGCGGCCACGAATCGGCGACGCTCCTCGAGCCGGGCGATGACGGCCAGCTCAGCCTTGCCCAACGGTAGAAATCGCGTGAGCTTGCGCACCAGGGCGCTCTCAGAACCAAGCATGACCTTGCAATTGCTGCACAATAAATCCCGTGTTCACCCCGTTGGCGCCTCGCCGCGCCACGGTAGCAAAGTCACTAGCATGCTACTTGGCTCAGTCAGCCTATGATTGATCTGTGCGACAATTTTTCTACCGCTCGGTATATACCGGCCACGCCGCTCACAGCTCTCGTTTCTGCAAAGTAAGACACCGTGCATGACAAGCCCGGAGCGTCGGGTCTCACGGCGCTCGCGATCGCTCACCTTCCTGCAAGAGCGCTGCTGGGTGAGGCCCGCCGCGATCCGTGCCGCCCTGGCAAAGCGGCTCGAGCACGGCACGGCTCCGGTGGCGCCCAGGATGAAGGACCGGCCGGTCAATGCGGTAGGTCCGAGGCGCACACTTAGCGCATTTTGGCCCAGAGCTGGTCGATAACCGTGAGCGGTTCATCCTGTTCCATGTCGACCCGCGCCCGCGAGCCTTGTAGCCCAGTGGACGTGCGTGCCGCACACAGCAGACACCGCTGGGCGAGCATGTTCGCTCCTATCGTCAGTACCGGGTCAGCAGATCCAGGCGGAACGTTTCCGCTCGGTGGTGTCTGGCGACCCGGGTGAATGGCGCCGCGTCATCGATGAACGCCTGCGAGGCCGCATCGCCGGACAATGGACAGCCAGTCATCCCCGTCCAGTTGACCAGGAGCACGTTACCGGCCGGCCGAAGCGCGTTCGCCGCACGCTCGACCAAGCGTGCCACGTCCGAACGCGAAAGGTAGCAGACGACCTCGGACAACAGGATCAGGTCGAACGTGCCGCCCGGCCAATTGCCTGGGATGAACATCTGGTCGAAAGCCACCCAGGGTTGGCCAGCGCAACGCTGCCTGGCCTGCCACAGTGGCGCCGCTGCCGCGTCGATGGCCAGAAGATGCTCGCAACGATCGGCCAGCTGCGTCGTCAGCACGCCGATCGAGCACCCCACCTCCAGCACCCTCTGATAGTGCTGCTTCGGCAGGGCCGCCAGTGTCTGCGCATACTTGTCGCGCTCGTAGTCACTCGTCGTGAACCCCCACGGGTCGTCACTGGCGGCATAGAGATGCTCGAAGAAGGCAGGCATTACGGTATCATCGGTGCCGCTCAACGGCGACTGCTCGAGATAGATCTCGTAGGGCCTGTCGAACCGTTGCAGCACCTCGGGTCGCAGGCAAAACCCGGAATCGTCCGAGATGAGCTCGGTTGTTTGAGAGCGGTGGGCGCCGACGGCCGCTTGCTTTGCCGGCAATTGTCGCGTGATATCGAGTCGCATGCCTCGAGGCGGATCGCCGACCTCGGTAGCGTCCGGCAACTCCCAGCCCCAGATGGGATAGGTAAACAGGCGAGCGGAAGCGAGCTCACGGGCAGCGGCCCAGGCGATGGCATGAGCGGCGTAGTGATCAGTGTGCGGATCGTGCTCCCAGGTGACGAACAACGCCCCAGCGTCGATCGATCTCGCGATCTCCACGATCCGCGCCGCTGCCGCTTCGGCAACGGGCCCCGCGCTCGGGACGTACCGGTCCGGCAGGTCTAGGAAGACGATCGCGTCGGCGGCGACGCCGAGCGCAGCCCCGGCCGCCCGCGCCTCGTCGCGCCTCAAGCAGCGCAAGCGCGCCGGAGGATAGGTCAAGGAGTTGGGATGGGACCCGATGCCGTCGCTGACGATGACGATCCGGACCTCGTGGCCGGCGGCGCGGGCGGCGGCGATCAGGCCACCGCAGCCGAGGCTCTCATCGTCGGCATGGGGCGCCACCACGACGAGACCGCCGGCACCGACGATCTGCTCGAGGCTCGCCAGAGGCAGCTGCTCGGCGGCTTGCAGGAACTCGTGCGCGTACACGCGTCAGAACCCCGGACCAGGCGAGGTCGAATCCCGGCTCAACAGCCGTCTTGCCCGCTCGACCTCAGCTGCGTCGCGTAGAGGATCGCCCAATTCTCGAACAATGTAGCCGTACAATTGCCTGTTATCCAGATATTGCGGGATGCCGCGCTCGCGAGCTCCTTCCGACATGATGACGTATTCGTGGCGAGCGGTCCGATCCTCATAGGCCAGCTCGTCCAGCACGTCGGATCGGACAAGATAGGTACACTTCACAACAGGCACGCTCAGAACGCCTCGAACGTGACGATTGAGGATCCAGGCATACTGATCACACTCCTTGAAGTACCCGTTCGCCTCGACGTCGGCGTGGTAATTGGAATAGCCATCATCCGGCCGGATCGAGCGAAGAAACGGCGCAGCGATCGGCAGATCCAGGGCAACCAGCTCACGCAATGTGCTGGGGCGAACAAAATTGTCCACGTCAACGACGAAAAGGAAATCGCACGCATGATCCTCGGGGCGGTGCAGGCTGACGTTGCGCATGTGCCCGAACACTCGCGAACGCGATGGGTGCCAATCGTCGCCGCCGATATTCTCTTCATCGGTCTCGATCTCGACGGCGGCGTAGGCATCGCCGACCCGGCCGAGCCAGTCCCGCAGGAGGCTTTTCCGTGTTGTCGGCACTGTTGTAGACCCGGACGGATAGAACCATTGCCGATTTCGGATAGTCCAGCGACTCGATGCATTCCAGGAACAGCGGCAGGAACGCCTCTCTCTGGCTCGCGACGATTCTGACCAGAACACGCGGTGATCCTGCCACCCGCGAGCGGAGCTGCAGCGGTGGCGCGAGGCTATGCTGCTCGGCAAAGCTCTCGGCGCCGGTCGGGCCCAGATTGGGCTCCCGTGCCACCCTGTCGATCGCGAACCGTACGTTGGCCAGGATTCGCGCCGTGTCCGCCGGGCTGAGCTTCGTCGTCGCAAGCATCTTATGGCTTGCATCGAGACAGTCCCAGTAGTGCCCCGACCAGTACGCATTCAGGGAGAACTCTTCCAGCAGGCCCAGCTCGTAGATCCAAGGCTCAACGAACAGCGCGTCGGTTGGCATGGGGACCGCCAAGCCGCGCTTCGCAAGCTGGTAGCCCTCCTCGTAGCGCTTCTTCTGGCGGCAGAACCGGCTCGCCTTGTACAGGGCCTCGACGCGCCCGGGCTGGGCTTCCGTCGCACGGACATAGGTGTCGATCACCTCATCTTCCGGATGGCCCAGCTGCTCCTTGAGTTGGGCGGCACAATAGAGGCTGATGAACACCTCTTCCTGCCAATAGCCGAGTTCCGACCGGGCGAGGTAGCTCGCAAGGGCTTTTTCCGGCTTGTGGCAGTCCCGGTAGCTCTGTGCGACGTAGAACCGATATCGAGCGAGAAGAAAGGGATTGGTTTCGGTATCTAGGGCAGCTTCCAATACGGCTGCATCACGTTGATAGGTCCCCGGGTCCTTGCGGCGGGCGCCATCCTGGTTCAGGCGTATCTCGATTCCGGGGAGCTCTTCGGCGGGAGCCGCCTCGTCACATGTCAGGTACTCGTGCAACACCCCTTCGTAGCGCCAGGGCAGGGCGCTACGCATCAACTGCGGACGTTGATACACAAAGCCGGTGTCGTTGATCTTTACCATATACGAGTTGGCAGTAAGTGAGAGAAGACTGGTATCGCAAGAAATCTCGAGCGAGTCGTCCGCATCGATGATCAGCGTATAGTCACATTGCCCGCGGGCCAGATCTAGCGCTTCGGAGCGGTTGTAGGCGAAATCGCGCCATGTCCGTTCGTGCAACTCTCCCGGCAGATCGCGCAGGTGTTCGCGGATGATGTCTTGCGTGCCGTCCGTCGATCCGGTGTCGACGATGATCCAGCTGTCAATGATCGGTCGTACACTGTCGAGACACCGTCGAATTACCCTCGCCTCGTTCTTGACGATCATGTTAAGACAGATGCGCTGGCCTAAATTGTTCATTGGATGTCCCAAATGACAGGGGTCCTGCGGTGAGCCGACTTGGAGAGCAACGGTTTTGGATGATGGTGAGCCAAACACGATGCGGCGGCGGCTTTTTTGGTCATTGCTTGGTATCGGTTTTCTGCCGCGAGTCACCGCGACACGCGCCGATTCGTCCGACGTTACCCTGCTCACCGCGGATCTTGAAATAAGCGGCGACTGGGGTGGATCTGCAACGGCCGATGTGGCCGTCGTCATCGACGCCATGCGTTCGGCTTGCCTGACAGGCGTTGCCCTTCTCTCCGAGCGCCAGCCCGAGACGCTGCGCGTCGAGGATCGATCCGGAAACAATCCGTCGGTATGGCTTCACACGGAACGACCCACGATCGCCTGGGTCACCGTTGTCGTCGGCAGCCGCGACTGGTGCAATCTCGCGTACCAGTTCGGGCACGAGCTTGGGCACGTGCTCTGCAACAGCTGGACGCTGGACTCGCAGCCGCGCAATCCCTGCCAGTGGGTCGAGGAGGCCTTGGTCGAGGCATTCTCCCTGCGGGGCCTCGGCCGCATGGCCGACGTCTGGGAACGCGCACCGCCCTTTCCGGGTGACAACGCCTATGCCAGCTCGATCCGAGCCTACCGGGAGACCATCGTCGCCGACTACCGGACAGCCGCGCGGGACCAGGGAAGCGCAGCGGGGTTTGGTGCCTGGTTCAGGGCGCACCAGGCTTTCCTCGATCAGCACGGTGGGGTCGATGCTGCGAAAGGCGCTGTCTCGACGATGCTCGGTCTTCTGGAAAGCGATACGGCCGCGATCGCGGACTTGGGGGCGTTGAATTGCTGGCCGGAGCGGAGCGGCGTCCCGCTGCCGCAATACCTTGACCTCTGGCAGAGCAGTTGTGCGGCGCTGCGCACGCCCGGCCGATTGCCCATGGGCGTGCGAAACCTTCTTGCGGGCCAATAAGAGATTTGCCGGATCGAACGAACTCGATCTGAAGCATCGAAGCCCGTGAGACGAGTTTCCAAGCTCAGGCCCATCCGACCAAGCGAGACTTCGCATAGGTTTGCTCCGGTCGATCATCTATTGCTGTCACCATGCTCGCTTTTTCCAGCAAGATCTCCTCAAATCGGGCGAGTTCGTCCGCTGCCTTGGGTGTGCCGATCGATACCGCGCGGGCGTAACAGCGGCGCCCGACCTCGAAGTCTTGCGGCCCTCCCAGGCCACCCATCGCGTAGCGAGCGAGCATGAGGGTGGCAGCCGGGTGGTCACGCTCGACGGCCCGGGCATACCAGAGCCGGGCCTCGTCGAGATCCGTCTCGTCGATGGCCGCCGTGGGCATGGAGCTCCCCGAGCGCGAACATCGCTCCCGCGTGTTCCGCAGAAGCCGCGCGGAGGAACCAGGTTTTCGCCAGTCGGCGATCCAGCGACACACCGCAGCCGGTCAGGTAAAGCTCGGCGAGTGCCACTTGGGCTTCCACCATGCCGGCATCTGCGGCGCGGGCGAACCACGATGCCGCTGCGGCATCATCCTGCCCCACGCCACGACCATCGGCGAGCATCCGGCCATACCAGTATTGGGCCTCCACCAGGCCTTCGGCTGCACGCTTCAGCCAGAACGCCGCGCCCTCGTCGTCACGCGGGACGCCGACGCCCTCGGCCAGGCAGACGGCGAAGTTGAAGGCACCGATCAGGTCGTCCTGCTGGGCAGCGTGCCGGAACCACTCGTGCACGGGCGGCGGATCATGGGAAAGGCTTGCCGCGTCACCAGTCTGGAGCAGCGTCGCGAGCTCGGCCTGGGCGCCGGCATCGCCGGCCTCGGCCGCTCGCTTGAACCAACTCGCCGCCTCGTCTGGATCTCGGGCCACGCCGGCACCCGTCAGGTGGAGCATGCCGAGCGCGCGCGACGCGCCGTTGTGCCCACGCTCGGCCGCGGTGCGCAACCAGTGCGCCGCCTCGGCATAGTTCGGTGGCAGACTCCCCCCGCGCGCATAGACCTCGCCGAGCAGTGCGGCCGCTTCGGCATTGCCTCCGAGAGCGGCGCGCCGCAGCCAGCTTTCGCCGCCCAGCAGGTCCACGGCGCCGCCGCGTCCCTCGAGCAGCAGAATTCCCAGCCGCGCCTGTGCGCTACCGAGCCCGGCCGCCGCGGCGATTTCGTAGTGCTGCCGAGCACCCGCCTCGTCCTGCGCCGTGCCGACCGCGCGTTCGGCATGAATTCCCAGCAGATAGTGTGCCGTGGGCAGCCCGGCTGCCGCGGCATGAAGCAACTGCTCGCGGATGGTGAACATCCGCTCCGCGCTGTCGGCACCGAGCCATCAGCGCAATGGCGTAGCCGAGATGGCCTTGCGGGCAATGCTGCTCAGCGGATTTGCGATACCAGACGATCGCGGCGTTCGGGTCGAGCATGTCGTCCGGCCCGTACGACAGAATATAGCCGAGCATCGCCTGGGCGTCGGATGCACCCGCGTCGGCAGCGGGTCGTGCCCAGAGCAGGGCCGCTGGGAAGTCCGCGCTCCCCATGGCAATGGAATCGAACAGCCCCGCGTTCGGATCGACGGCGGCCCGCGGAAGGCCAAAGAGGTAGAGTTGAGCCAGGCGGCATTGCGCTCGCACATGCCCGACCGAGGCCGCACGATGATACCAACGGGCAGCCTCGAACGGGTGGCGTAGCGTCCCCTTGCCCTCGAGGAAATGCTCGCCGACCGCGAAGGCCGCCTCCGGGTCGCCTGCCTCGGCGGCGGCCGCGAACAGCGCGAGTGCGCGTTCCGGTGCCGTCTCCGAGAGACGCTCGGCCCGCGCCCGCGCCCGTCTGGGCGAAGTCGACGCGAAATAGTCCAGGGACATCGTGAGTAGGTTGGAGCTCATGAGACTCACGGCTCGTGCATGCTGTCGTAGGCGACAGGAAGGATTTTCGAGATGAAATAGCCAAGCACCGAGCGCGTCCCGACCTTCACGTCTGCGGTCACCGGCATCCCGGGCATCAGCCGGAAACCGGGTGGGGTGTTGTGCAGCATCATCTTGTCGAGGGCGATGTCGCCCTTGTAGTAGAGCGTACTCGGCCGGTTCGGCAGCGTGGTGTCAGCGTCCTCGGCCGCGGCGACGGGATTGAAGCTGTCGGCACTGATGGAACGTACCACACCGCTGCCGCTGCCGTATTGCAGGTAGGGCAGCGTGTCGAATTTGATGGTGACCTCATCACCCGCTCGGACATAGCCGCTGTCGATGCCGGAAATGTCTGCCTCGACGGACAGCGGCACATCGATCGGCACGAGATGGATGAGCGGCTCGGCACTCATCACGACCGAGCCCGCGGAGACCTTGGCGACCGACAGCACGATGGCGTCGCGCGGAGCCGTGAGCACGACCAGATCGTTGTGCAGGCTGGCCTTGGCATAGTCCTGCTGCGCCTGCACCAATCGGCCACGCGATTCCGCGAGATCCTGCGAGGTCTGTCCGTTCCAGTGTTGCACGAAGCTCTCGCGCTCGGCCTGCTGGGCTGCAAGGTGGCGAGTCACCTGGGCTCCATCCGACTCCGCCTGGGCCAGCGCGCCGGCGACGGTCAGCCGAATGTCCTTGGCGAGCATCGTGTTGAGCAAGCTGCCAACTTGGAGTTCTTGAAGCTTCTCTCGCAGCTGCTCGATCTTGCTGGCGAGCCCCAGCCGCTCACGATAGTTCGCGCCCTGTGCGGCTTCCCCGGCGATCTCGGCCATCAGCTGATTGATCTTCTGATCATAATTCTGCAGCGTGGAGCGATTCTCGCGAGAGCGCTGATCGAAGATCGATGACTGCAATCTCGCATGCGGATTGGCCGGCTCGGGCACGTAGTCGGTACCGTCGGCCTCTGCCTGCAGCCGTGCCGTCGTGGCGCTGAGCAGATCGACCTGGTCCTTCATGGCGGTCAGATCGGCGGAGCTGAAGGTCGGGTTTAGACGCGCCAGCACCTGTCCCTTGCGGACGATGTCGCCCTTTCGCGTATCGATGCTTTCGACAATGGTCTGATCGAACGCCTGCAGCAGGATGTTGGGCGCTTCGGAGACCAGCTTGCCGCTGGCCGAAACGATCTTGTCGATTTTTATCAGCCCGCCGGCGGCGAGTACCGAGACGACCAACAGGAAGACGAGGAGATTGATCCCGCGCGACATCGCCGGTACTTGCATGGCGATGATCGCCGCCGAAGGACTCTCGAACTCGAGCGCGGCGAGCGGCAGCCGGGTTTTGTGCAGGATGAGGTCAGCCACTGTGCGCGAGCCTCGGCGCGGGAGCCACATGAGCTTTCTCTTGCGGCTCGATGTGGCGCGTCTGCTGCAGCCAGAGATGACGATAGACAGCACAGCGCTCGAGCAGCTCGCGGTGCGGGCCGAGATCCAGGACTTTGCCGCGGTCGAGCACGAGGATCTGGTCGCAGTTGACCAGGGAGGAGAGACGATGGGAGACGATCACCATCGTGCGTCCGCGCGCCATGCGCTGCAGATTGGCATTGATCAGCGCCTCGCTCTCTGGATCGAGCGAGGAGGTCGCCTCGTCTAGAATCATCAGCTTGGGATCGACGATCAGCGCGCGGGCGATAGCCAGCCGCTGGCGCTGGCCACCGGAAAGGTTGGGCGAGCCCTCCTGGATCCAGGTCTCGTAACCCTGGGGCAGGCGCTCGATGAACTCTTCGGCACCCGCGAGCCTGGCCGCACGCACGGCGTCCTCGAAGCTGAGGCCAGGTCGACCGGCCAGGATGTTGTCTTTCACGGTACCGCGGAACAGAAAGTTGTCCTGCAGCACGACGCCGAAGCTCTGGCGCAGGTAGCTCAGGTTGATCTCGCGCAGATCCGTCCCGTCGATCTTCACCGCGCCGGAGAAGTCACGGTTGATGCCCATCAGCAATCGAGTGATGGTCGATTTGCCGGAACCGGAGCGACCGACCAGCCCGAGCATCGTACCGGGCTCGATCGCGAAGCTCACCTTGTCGAGTGCGGGGCTCTTGGTACCCTCGTACGTGAAGACCACGTCCTCGAAGCTGATGGCGCCCTCGAATTTCGGCCGCAGCCCGTGGGTCAGCGCACGCCGCTCGGTCGGCCGGTTGAGCACCCAGCCTACCTGGGATAGCGCCTCACGCGCTTCCTGGACGTCTTGCAGCAGGCGCGCCAAGCTTACCAACGGTCCGGCCACGCGACCACCCAGCATCATGAAGCCGATCAGGCCGCCGATGGACAATGGGTTGTCCGTGGTGAGCGCGATATAGGCGCCGACCGCCAGCACGCCCGCCTGGGTGTACTTCTCGAACGGCATCACAAGGACCATGGGCCAGTTGCTGAGCGTGCCCATCTGCAGGTTGAGCTCGCCGAGCTTGGCGATCCGTTGGTCCCATTCGGCGGCCCTGCTGGATTCGAGGCAGAGCGATTTGATCGTGCGAATGCCGTAGATGCTCTCGACCAGGGTCGAGCCCTTGTCGGACTCGGCCTGGACCAGCTTGGCCGTCATGCGCGCGAGCGGCCTGAGGAATGCGGCGATGACGAGGGCGATGCAGGCGGCGGCGATCAGCACGGTCCAGGCCAGCGTCGCCTCCATGTAGAACAGGACCGGCAGCAGCAGCAGGACCATGGAGGCATCGATGAACGTCGTCATCAACCGGCCGGTGAGGAAGTCGCGGACCCGGTAGAGCTGGGCCACTTTGTAGGAAAGCTCGCCCGCCTGATTGCGCTCGAAGAAATCGAGCGGCAGGGTCATCAGCCGATCGAAGATCGCAAGATTGAGCCTGGTATCGAGTCGGCAGGCGAGCACGACCAGCAACATCCGGCGCGACCAGGTAATCAGCATCTCGAACACGAGAGCGATCAGCAGGATGACGATGATCAAGGTAAGGGTATTGATGCTGCGGTAGGTGACGACAGTATTGAGCGTCGTCACGATCATCAGCACGGGTAGAACGCTGAGAATAGTGATGGTGATCGAACCAATCGCCACGTCCCGCAGGATCGACTTCTCGCCCCAGACCAGCCGTGTGAGCAAGCCGAGATCGAAGGGTTTCTCCTCGGTGCTGCCGGCACGCGAGGCACGAACCAACAGCGTGCTCCCGTCCCAGACTTGCTTCAGTCGAATCTCCGACACCGGCACGGGCTCGCCGCCCGGTTTACGGGGATCGCTGACCAGCAGGACGCCGCTCTCGCGATCGCGGCCCACCACGAGGGCGGCGCCGCCATCGGCAAGCAGCAGGAGGATCGGCGCCGGGCTGTCGATCTTCAGCAACTGGCGGAAGGTGAGACGGACGCTGCGGGCCCAGAGCCCGGATGCCCGAAACCATTCCACCAGCATTGGCGAGGTCGGCGCGGCCTCCCTGGCATCGAGTTTGATCCCGCGAGGGTCGGGGTCGATGCCGTGGTAGCGCGCGACGCAGATCGCCGCGGCCAGACGCGCGTTCGGCGCCGTGTCGTCCTGCCTGTCCGACCCGGCGTTCGTTGCGCAGGCCTCAAGCAATACCGGGTAAGGAACCTGTTCCGAACCAAGCTGCGCGAGGTCAAGGCCGGTCATGAGCGATGGAGATGCAAGACTCTGAGATTTGCCCTTGGTCGCGAGAATGCGGCCCATCCCGACATCGAGCAGCGCCATTAAAACGATCGTCCCCAGCCAATAGCAAGCCGGCACGAATAGCGCCGATGGGTTCGATGCCCAAGCCCCGGGATTTGGGATCAGGACAAGAAAGATCACCATCGAAACCAAAAGAATATTCAGCGTCTTCGATAAGAAGTCGCCTAACAGGAATCCCCGACTGTCGATCATCTCAATTCACTCGGCGGCTGCTGGTCCGAAGTCGATAGAATGGCGATCGTTTTGGAAACGGGGCGGGGAGACCGGCCTGGCGGCCGATCCCCCCGGTCGAGCTTGGTATTAACGAGGCAGTATCAGAGGGTGTGCATCATGGTCGGCGTTTGGCACCACGGCACCTGACGAGCCGTTGGACCGGGGTACCTGCACGGCCGTTGATCCGCCACCGGCATTGCCTGCAATCGTTGAAGACCCTCCCTGCGGAGCGATATCGCGCGGCGTAAGGGTTGTGCCCGATGACTGTGCGATGCTCCTGAGCGAGCCACTACCGCCGGCAGCGGTCGTTTGAGCATTCGCATTCGCACCTGCCTTGCTCGAGCCCGACAAGAAGGTCATGCGCGCGGGCGCGGTTGAACCGGTGTTCCCAGCCGGCCCGGTATTGCCGGCGGGTCCGGTGTAGCCAGTCGGACCGGTGTTGCCGGTGGGTAGGTTGTGACCGGTCGGCCCGGAATTGCCGGTCGGCCCGGTGTAGGCAGTGGGTCCGGTGTAGCCCGCCCCGGTACTGCCGGTGGATCCGGTATAGGCAGTCGGCCCCGTGTTGCCGGTGGGCCCGGTGTAGCCGGTCGGCCCCGTGTTGCCGGTGTTGCCGGTAGGTCCGGTGTAGCCGGTCGGGCCGGTGTTGCCGGTGTTGCCGGTAGGTCCGGTGTAACCGGTCGGGCCGGTGTTGCCGGTGTTGCCGGTCGGACCTGTGTTGCCAGTGGGTCCGGTGTAGCCGGTCGGGCCCGTGTTGCCGGTGTTGCCGGTAGGTCCGGTGTAGCCGGTCGGCCCCGTGTTGCCGGTGTTGCCGGTAGGTCCGGTGTAGCCGGTCGGCCCTGTGTTGCCGGTGTTGCCGGTAGGTCCGGTGTAACCGGTCGGCCCTGTGTTGCCGGTGTTGCCGGTAGGTCCGGTGTAACCGGTCGGCCCCGTGTTGCCGGTGTTGCCGGTAGGTCCGGTGTAACCGGTCGGCCCCGTGTTGCCGGTGTTGCCGGTCGGACCTGTGTTGCCGGTGTTGCCCGTGGGTCCGGTGTTGCCGGTGGGTCCAGTCGGCGCGGTGGGTCCAGTCGGCCCGGTAGCGCCGGTGGCACCCGTAGCGCCGGTAGCGCCTGTGGCACCCGTAGCGCCGGTTCCACCCGTGGCGCCGGTAGCGCCGGTGCCGCCTGTGGCACCGGTAGCGCCGGTTCCACCCGTGGCACCGGTAGCGCCGGTGCCGCCTGTGGCACCCGTAGCGCCGGTTCCACCCGTGGCACCGGTAGCGCCGGTCCCGCCTGTGGCACCGGTAGCGCCGGTCCCGCCTGTGGCACCGGTAGCGCCGGTCCCGCCTGTGGCACCGGTAGCGCCGGTCCCGCCCGTGGCACCGGTAGCGCCGGTCCCGCCCGTGGCACCGGTAGCGCCGGTCCCGCCCGTGGCACCGGTAGCGCCGGTCCCGCCTGTGGCACCCGTAGCGCCGGTCCCGCCTGTGGCACCGGTAGCGCCGGTCCCGCCTGTGGCACCGGTAGCGCCGGTCCCGCCTGTGGCACCGGTAGCGCCGGTCCCGCCTGTGGCACCGGTAGCGCCGGTCCCGCCTGTGGCACCGGTAGCGCCGGTCCCGCCTGTGGCACCGGTAGCGCCGGTCCCGCCTGTGGCACCGGTAGCGCCGGTCCCACCTGTGGCACCGGTAGCGCCGGTCCCGCCGTGGCACCGGTAGCACCGGTCCCGCCCGTGGCACCGGTAGCACCGGTCCCGCCTGTGGCACCGGTAGCGCCGGTCCCGCCTGTGGCACCGGTAGCGCCGGTCCCGCCTGTGGCACCGGTAGCGCCGGTCCCGCCTGTGGCACCGGTAGCGCCGGTCCCGCCTGTGGCACCGGTAGCGCCGGTCCCGCCTGTGGCACCGGTAGCGCCGGTCCCACCCGTGGCACCCGTAGCGCCGGTTGCGCCCGTGGCACCGGTAGCGCCGGTCCCGCCTGTGGCACCCGTAGCGCCGGTCCCGCCAGCTCCGGTCGCGCCTGTGGCGCCGGTCCCGCCTGTGGCACCGGTAGCGCCGGTCCCACCCGTGGCACCCGTAGCGCCGGTTGCGCCCGTGGCACCGGTGGCGCCCACTGGATCGAACGATGTGACCGCGAAATCCCCGTCGGTCTGGGGATCCGAGCCGAAGTGCTGGATAGTCCCCGCCTGATTGTACACGATGATATTAGAGGCTACTTCTCCATCGCGTAGCAAAACCATGGAGGAATAAGTCTTCAATAGAACGTCAGTGCCATCTTGAGCATCATTGGCAGCTGTCGTATTTGATGCACTTCCTATTAATCTTAAAGATGCACCATTGTTGTAGTAGATGAACATCGTCGTTCCGGAGGTGTCCCGTCCGTCGACTTCTACCAGCTGGACCATGATCGCTATTCCCTACTATAAAATCAAGAATTCAAGGTCGAAATGCCGCGACCGCCGGAAGGTCCCATTGGCAGCTCGGCGCTCATCACAAAGCCCGCGCGAGCGGCGGCCGGACCGGATCGAAATCCGACCGGAGCCGGGCACTCGATGATGGAAACACCTTGGACCAGGTCTTCGCCGCTGACGTCATCCGTCACCCCGATGGTCTCGACAGCACCGTCTGCGGGAAGTCGAATGGCGATAGCGAACTGTCCGGCTTTGATGCCCGGAGGGAGGATCCCGTCTGCACCAACTACGTGCCCCGAGCCCACGAGTGTGTAGTCAGCCCGACCGCCGGCACGGCACCAGACATAGGCGAGCTGTGCGCCCACGCTTGAAGCAATGCCGGAGACTTCAAAGTATCTGTCAACCATCTCGGAACGCCCTTCACTGTTACGCTTTGCTCAGAGAGCAAAGCTTCCCATCAAGTAGCTGAGAATATCTGGTATATTTGCCGTTTGGGACCGTGACTAACACTCGCAATGCTTTCCATTGCTCCCAGGTTCTAGGTGGGGATCGTGTTAAGAGAGGCGACACCAGCAAGCGAAAGACCTACGCCGGGTAGCGTTATCAGCGGAACCTAGCCTCAGGTTGTGTGTCTGCACTGTTTAGGATCAGCGGAATTGAAAAAATCGCCAGATATGCGACCGCTGATCGTGCCGCAATCGCACCCGCGGCACCGGTCAAGGTCTCTCTTCGTGACGTCATCGCCGGGTACTCCCGTAGGGCTTTTCAACTCGGTCTAGCCTCGCGGAGCAGTGTCACTTGGCGACGACATTGCCGTGCCTGATCGCAACCGTCTGTGACAGAATGTAACGATCTACGGTTGCTTGAATGCGCAACTCTCGAGCGACTCGCCGCACATGTGCCGGTGGCGGCTGAACAACGCATCAAGTGTTTAAATCCTTGTGCGTATTCCCGGTTCACATACCTTAGATGCCATCCACTAGAAGCTCAGAAGTGCTGCACCTTCGATCGACACGCTGCCAGTGGCGGGCTGGGCACGGTCGATGGCAACGAGAATTACCGTAACCTGCCGGTAGTTCGGGGCAGCCGCGGCGAGGGGTAGCAAGAATTCCTGAACCTGCGATCCTTCGGCAGTGGACAATGCCAGTGATCCCGCAAACGCGGGATCGTCGATCGAGCTGCCAGCACTGGCATCGGGCTTGTCCAGGAAAATCCGCACGATCAGGCCGCGCCCATTTTCAAGCGGGCGTAGTTTCAGCTTCAGTGCCGCCCCGGCACGGCTGCCGCACTCGGCGCAGGGCGGCTTGATACCTTCGCGCGAAGGTATGAGTGACACGGTAGCCGGGTGGCCTACCCTAGCGATCGCAGTGTCCTGTGCGCGGCTGAGCGCCGCTGTTCCCACCACGCAAGCGGCAGCAACGGCCAAGGCCCGGGCGATGCCGGCCGTTGCGGCACGCGGCTGGAAGCTCCTCGCCAGCAGCATCAGAAAAATGACACCTCGATCGCCGCCGGCCGAAGGCGATCTTTTGCCGGTCGGTTGCGCGATCCGGCCGGGACGAGCTGTATGTTCAGCGTTCCTGTAAGCGGCAGGCCCTCGGCGCGCCAGCGCTCGAGCAGATCGTCGAGCGGCAGCTCGAACGAAAAGCAGTTCCCCCGCGTGGTGCAGATATCGGACGGCTCGAACGACGCTGGGACGTCAGCCCTGCGCGCGCCGCCGAAGAAGGCCAGCGTACCGACATAGAACGGCCCGACCGGGGCTGGGTCCTCGTTGGCAGCGGGGTGATTCACGAATACCCGCACCAGTCCCGAGAGGAGGTCCTGCGGCACCGTCAGGTTCAGGATTTGCAAGACCGCGCGTGACGGCAGGACGCGATGGCTGGCGAGCTGGATCTGTCGCGTCACCGCCCTGTTGCCGGCCTCCAGGGAATCGGTGGCTGCGGTGCGTGATGCCGCAACGTCTGGTGCCTGCAGCGTGAACGATGCGATTGCCGGGGAACTGGCAGCCTTCGCTGCGGCGGGTCGGGGATCGAGCCTGTCGTAGCGGTATTCGGTCATTCCGATGTCCCGCACCTTCACGTCGTAGAGGGTGCCATCCGGGCGGGGAAAGTTCCGGGCGAACGTAAAGTTCAGCCAGCTGGTGGCCTTGGTGTTGGCGTGGCCATGCGCGATCCAGGAGGCCCAGATCCGGTCGACGTTCGCATGGTGCAGGAAGAACAGTGGATCGCGTGGCGAGGTCATCGTGAGCATCTTGCCGCCGATCCAGTTGTGCACACCGTTGTGCGGTGTCGCTTCAAGCGGGCCTTGGGTACCCCACTCCCACTGCCACCAGGTCTGCGTGTCCGCCTGCCCGTATGGCCGGGCGCTGCCGAAGGATTCGAAGGCCGTCGGCGCGTAGGCCCGCCGCATGGCGCCGCTGCCCACGAGCTCGGCCGGGATCGTCGTCGTCGCCGTAGGCGCGCGCGTGCTCTCGTACAGTGGGTTCGCGGTACCATCGAGCAAGGTAGGTCGGCTGACGGCGGCCGGCAGCCTGGGGTTTCGAGCCCAGTCCCAGTAGGGCATGATGAAGTTGGCCGCTCCCGGCACGGCACCTGGCGGCAGGCGGCGGATAATCCGCTCCAGCGCCAGCAGATATTCGCGGTGCCAGGGCAACAAGTACCAGTTCTGATGTGGGCACAGATTCGAGTGGATTTTGCTCAGTCTATCCCAGTTGCGCTGGTCGCTGGTCGGCAAGGATCGAAGGTAGCGGACGGCGGTGGCATAGGTGAGGATCATCGGATCGTCGATGGCCAGGCTGTCGATGTCCCGTCTGATACGGAGTGTGGCGCTGCTCACCCGCGCAGACGGGAGCATGGCGCCACCGAGGAGGCCCGCTGCCCCGCCAAGGCTGCCACGCAAGACCGCCCGCCGCGTCGCATGGTTCGTCATCAGGGTTTCCTTTGGCCCGCGGATTGGGACTGCGACTCCTGCGGAATGAAGAAGCGGCTGCGATCAGCCAGGAGATTGTTCCTGGAGAAAGAGCCGCTCTTCGAACTCCAGCAGCGCACACCCATGACGCGGGACGACAAGCCGAAGAATCTACGAGGGTTCTGAGGACAACCGGATCTGGTAACCGAGTTCCGCGAATAACCCAACGCGTGCCTTGCAGGGATGATCTCGATCAGTGGCATTGCAAATTAACCATCCTCGGCAATTGGGCGACGTGGTCAGACTAGTGCGTGGTGAACCATGCGTCCTCGAGCCGGGAGCTTTGCCTCATCCGTTTGCAGCGCCCACGCGGCTCGATGGAAGGAATTCGTTGACTTTGGGCTGGCTGTCGCGGCAGTCGATCAAAGCCCACGGTGATTCGAAGATCGTCCTGAGGCCTCGCGACACAAGTCCCACCCTAAGTGCCGGATGAGTCGCTCGCTTACGTCTGTGGTGAAGGCGTCTGCCCGTTTACCCCTGCCTAGCTCGAGGAGGGCACTGGTGGACGGCCGAGGGGTTCGGATGGCCGAAGATTGCGCAATGGCGGGTTCCGGGCTCTCGCGCTGGGCGCGTAGCGGCTCGTGTCGACCTAGCCGAACGGGACTGTCTGGCATTCAAGCGGCTCGCCCGCTTCAACAAGCCCAGGCATCGACCGCAACGCCGTCGATCGTTCACCGCAGGAGGACGCGCTCCAGTGCAGACGAGGGGCATCGGCTATCGCAGCCATATGTTGCGGTAAGCTTGGCAAGGCCCGGGCCGCGGCCTGACCCGCCCCTACGCCTCGACCCGCCCTTACCTGCCGCAGACCATCGACAACAACGCTGTGTCGCCCTTGGCGCCACATCCGCTTTCTCCAGCGCGCACTCCCGGCCGGAATGCCTCGTAGCGCCGGACGCCGCGCCTGAGGAGGTCCTCCGCTCGTGCGCGGCCGCCTGCTCGGTATCGCCTGACGCGCGTCGTCGCACTTGCCCGCAAGGTCGTTCGGGATCTGGGCCGGCTGACCGGGCTTGCCCCTGCTGACAGCCCGGTCGCCATGCGGGGTGCGCACGCGGTGCTCAGGCCGGCCGAGTAGGCCGAGGTACAGTTGCTGGACAGCAGCCAGCCGTCCGCTCCGCTCCTCCGCCAGATTGGGCTTCGGCGCGATGATCCCGAGGCTCACTCCGCTTGCGTAGGCACTGCTGCCCGCCACGGATCGGCGCGGGCTCAGTGCGGTCGGCATCGATGCCTAGCCCTCAACCACCACGGCGGCCCAGAGCGTCAGCATAGCGGCGCGGCCAATGGTGATGGTAGCCGTTATGTCCTTTGCCCTTATACGCACTGCGAGCTTGGCGGAACTACCGCTCGGCGGTGACGTTCCTCCTTCATCGTTTTGCCCGCTACGGGATGGGAAACCAATGAACGAGAAACTGCATCGGCTCATTGAGCAGCAGGCCTACCAACTATGGGAGAATGCCGATCGCCCAGATGGCCGCGAGCTGGAGTTCTGGCTGCAGGCGGAGCAGCAGATCGGCATGGTCGCTGGCCCTGATGAGGTGGACCCGTATATGGCCCCTGACGATCTCGAACCGGGCGAATTTGAGCGTCGCGAGCAAGCCTCTGAGTTTGGCGCTCGTTTAGGGGCGGTGTCCCACTGAGAGCCCGCCGAAGCTGTCGCGTCAGCTCCAAATTCGCCGACTCGGGTGTGAGCCAGTGCAACGAGACGGCGCGCATCTTTTCGGCGCTGACGTCGCAGGTAGTGCCGTTGGCGCCCGCCGTGAATTCCTTGCGGACGATCTCGACCGTTTTCTGCCCTTTGACGTGCATAGGATCGTGCCCCCGGGTGATTCTTTAGTCCCAACCGTAGGAGTTGGCTTTGTTGTTCGCAGCCGCCGGGTGGATGGTTCTCTACGGGATCGGCGCACGCGCCGTCCCAGGTTGGCGTTCACGGACGCGAACGGTGCGAAATGATGTGCGGGTCGGACAAGGGTGCCCGCCGCCGTGCGGGGGATCGCACTCGCTCGTCGCCGTTGTCCCGGCGGGAACGAACCGATGGAAGCCGGACCGCGCCGTTCTGGCGACGGCGGGTTCGGCACTCCAGCGGAACTCGGTGCTGTCGCGCCAGAGGCGGTACAGGAGAACGGCAAGCTCGCGGGCGACCGCTACTGTGGCCTTCTTGAAGTCGCTGCCGCTCGACCGCCGCGATTCCCGCCGTCAGACCGGCCGGGGACGTACGGCTCGCCTCGATTGCCGTCTCGTAGATGTCCTCGCGCCGGATGCCGACCGCGATGGGTACGACCATGACCCATGACTACAAACGCCCCTTCAGCATTGCTGACATTCCTCCAAGGGATCGGGCGGAGTCCGATGGCCTCACCACCCGCTCTCAATGTGCTCGACGGTGCTGTCAGCTTTGCTGACATCCATGCGGGTTATCGGGCCGCAGGCCCGATGCCGATCGGGCAGTGCATGCAGCGCCACAATCATCGGGAATTCATCCGCTTCCACAACCGGACCGAGCGCGATGTGCGCGCCCGCCAGCTGATCCACGTCGTGCTCGACAGCCACGCCACGCACAAACGCCCCAAAGTCGACGCATGGACCGAACGGCACGCGCGATGGGCCTTCCGCTTCACGCCGACCTCATCCTTCCCTCGCGGGCCTTTGGCCTGCGTGCCTGCGGCACCGGATCGAGCGCGCTGCGCTCGATGGCTGAATGCCGTCGAGGGCTTCTTCGCCGAGCTCGCCAACCGGCGGCTGAAACGCGGCGTTCGCCTCGATCGTCGAGCTGCAGGTCGCCATCAACCGCTTGCTCGCCGAGACCAACCGGCAACCCAGGTTGTTCATCTGGACTGCCGATCCCAACCACATCGTCGCCGCGGTGCGCCGGCGGCACCAAGCGTCAGATTTTATCCACTGATCACGCTCGACGATGCGGCGTGCGAGATCTAGTCTTCGGTTTTTGGTCGTGGAAGCAGCCTGTCTTCGACGTTTCATGGATTGATCGAGGTGATCGAGCGGCCCGGGCCGGCTCGCGTCACTCGACAGTAAGCTGGGAACCTGGTCGCTGTGATCCAGCCTGTCATCCGCTCCCACCGCTTGGCGATCGTCCTCGCATGCCTTTTGGGTGCGATCGGCTTCGCTAACGAGGCCCGGGCGGTTCTGGCTGCCCGTGACGTCGCGGCCAGCGTGGGCATCTGGTTTCCGAACCGGATGAACCAGGGCGAGACGCCCTTGATCGATGTCGACGGCGACGGTTTCCCTGATGTCATCATCAACGGACACCAACGCTCGCCGGTGACCGGTGGGCAGGACCTCGGCACTTGGCCGATCCTGCGCTGGGACGGCAGCACCTTCGTCGCGTACCATACGA
This sequence comes from uncultured Alphaproteobacteria bacterium, assembly GCA_963798145.1. Lineage (GTDB taxonomy): Bacteria > Pseudomonadota > Alphaproteobacteria > Geminicoccales > Geminicoccaceae > Benzoatithermus. The sequence goes on along the minus strand of CAWCSG010000023.1, from coordinate 141,569 downwards.
TCGAGGACCTTGAGAACCTGTCGGACCGGCACGCTTGTGTGGTGGCCGATTTCGGCCGTCAGGACGCAAACGGCCTGCCGGACGCCATCGCAGATCTCTACTGTGTCCATGGCGCCGCGGAAGGCAATTGCAGCACCCCGGACACCAACACGCCCGTCGGCGCTGATTGCAAACACTGGTCGAACGAACTCTTCCTCCGAAGCGCCAGCGGGGACTTTCCGAGCGCGCGAACTGCCATCGCCTACGCGCGGCAGTGGGGTGTCGAAGCCCCCTATGATCGCGGTCGCGACGTTGCCGTCCTGGACTTCAACAAGGACGGCCTGCCCGACCTCGCAACGGCCAACGAGGGGCCTTCCTGCGCGGTGGAGACGCGCAACCGGCTATTCCGCAACACCGGTGGCGGCTTCACCGAGGTGGACCCCAGTCCGGTGCGCAGCCGTCAGGCCGCTGTCTGCGTTGAGACAGGCGATATCGACGGCAACGGCTGGCCGGACCTCGTCTTTTGTGGCCGCAAGACGCCCGTACCGTTCAAGCACTCGTGCAGGCCGCTGGGCGACGACGCCGACGTGAACGGACCCGCCGGGATCAGGACTTTCACCAACGGCGATGGGACCTTCACCGACGCCACGCAGGGCACGGCCTACAAGGAGAAGGAGGTCTGGAACATCAAACTTCGGGACCTGAACAACGACGGGAGGGTCGATCTCCTGTTCACGACCGTGACCGGTACCCTCGAGGTCTGGCTCAACGATGGGCACGGCTTTCCGACTAGGACCTGGGAATATCGCATTCCGATCGTCCCCGATCCCTGGGGCCTCAACAATGACGATGAACATGGTCCTGGCCAGACCGATGACGGGGGAGCCGACGTCGAGGTGGGCGACGTCAATCTCGATGGGTGGCCGGACATCTACCTGATGAACGCCGACAACGAGGCTCAAAATGACGAGATGCTCTTGAACGATGGTGGCGGAGTTTCCTTCACCAAAATGGCGGGGGATATCCCGAAGCCGAGCAAGACCGGCAAGTTCGAGGATCGAGAGACAACGCGCGGTCGGGGCGATTCGGTAACCGTCATCCCGAATTGGCGGAATACCGGCCGAGCGGCCTTTCTCGTCTTCAACGGCTTCCGGCAGAACCCTGGGGCAGTTCAACTGATCGAGTTTCACGAGACGCCTTGAGCGACGGCTGCGTACGCGGGCAACGCCACACGCCGGCCGGCCTTGAGATTGACGAATGTTGCTTTGGAGCGCACCGTCGAGCAGGAAGGTGCAGACAATCCAGGGAATTTCGGGTCGCACGGGAGCAGAGCATGGGACGAGCGATCCTTGTCGTCTGCGTTGCCGGTCTGCTGACCACGGCCTGCGCAGCGCCCTCGCCCGCGGCGCCACCCGATGGGCGGGTGCTGATCCGTGATGGATTTGTGGTCCCGTCGGGAAAGGCGTTGCTGGTCGATGACATGTCGGTCGACTGCGTGATCGCGAGCGAGGTGTTCGACGAGGCCGAGTTTCACAAGTTTGGCGTCGAGGCGACCGCTTATCTCCGTATCACCTACCCGACCGACGCCTGCCCGGAAGGTCTCGATTCCGAAGGCGAGTGTCCGTCGCAGGACTATGCGGTCGGCACCGGGGCCTCGCACGGCGTGACCGCGCTGTTCATCCAGCCCGGCCCGGCCGACCGGCGGGCCCTGAGGGTTGGGGCCGGTCGCACGATGAATGTCTTCGCACTCGCTGGAGCGACTTTGCACGGTATCTGTCAGGGCGTTCTCGTCAACATCATCAACTCCTTCATCACCGCCGGTAGCGGCCGGCTCGTCGATGCCGAATGACGCTCGCTCGCGGCGACGTCGCGCACAGCCACCGCGCAGAAGGATAAGCTCTCCCCGCATTTGCGGATGCTTCACAGCCGCGACGTGCCGCATTTCCGCGTTGCCGTGTCGCCTCCCGAAGGTACCGGGTCTTGACCGACATGGCCCGACACTGCCCTCGCTGGTCGGGTCAGGTCGGCTGCTGTGGACGTCCTGAGGGAGCACCAGCCTTTAGGAATCGGCAAGATGGCCGCGTTAACAAGAACTTAGAAAGATCTGCCGGAGGGAGCGGGAGATGTTGCCAACGGCTCCAACAGCAGCCAGTGCACTGACCCGCTGACCGGAATCTCTTCTCGATTCACGAGAATGTTAGGATATATTTCGCACTTCTCGGGTTGTAGCGAACCGAGGCGGTGCTATGGCGTGGAAAACTGGGCGGAGCTATTCGACCGATCTGCGCAGCCGGGTTCCGGCGGCGATCGACGGCGGCCGCCCGGCCAAGACGGTGGCCGCGCTGTTCCAGGTCAGCGTGTCCTACATCTATAAAGCGTTGGGCCGACGGGGGCTGGCGCGCAAAAACAGTCGGGCCGGGCGGAGGAGCAGGACCGGCCCGACATCGCCGAGCGGCGGGTCGACTGGCGGGCCGGGCAAAGCGCGCTGAGCCGCGGCCGCCTGGTCTCCAAGCGCTCGACCGGACGCAGCCGGGGCTGCCGCTCAAGAAGGGCCGGCTGGCGACGATGACGCACGACTATCAGCGCAACGGGACCACCACGCTGTTCGCCGCCCTCAATGTCCTCGATGGCTCCGTGATCGGTCAGTGCATGCAGCGTCACCGCCATCAGGAATTCATCCGCTTCCTAAATCAGATCGAGCGCGATGTGCCGGCCGGCAAGCTGATCCATGTCGTGCTCGACAACTACGCCACCCACAAGCACCCGAAAGTCGATGCCTGGCTCGACCGCCATCCACGCTGGACGTTCCACTTCACGCCCACCTCCTCGTCGTGGCTGAATGCCGTCGAGGGCTTCTTCGCCAAGCTCACCAACCGCCGGCTGAAACGCGGCGTGTTCAACTCGATCGTCGACCTGCAGGCCACCATCAACCGCTTCGTCGCCGACACCAACCGGCAACCCAGGCCATTCGTCTGGACCGCCGATCCCGACCCAATCATCGCCGCTGTGCGCCGGGGGCACCAAACGTTGGATTTTATCCACTAGCCCACCGCTAACGATGACTTCTACGCTCGGTCGGCAAGCTAGGCACCGACCAGCTCCCTTCACCAGCTCGGCACGCCCAGCGCAACGTGCGGAGAAAGCTGCGCTTACCCCCAAATCACAACGCCGACGAATATTTGAACAACGACCGGAGCAGAAGCTGCGCCAGTGGCCGCAGCGAGCATCGCAAGACGAGCTGCTCAAGAACACCCGCACCGTGCTGCTCGCCATACAACGCTCACCTCACCGCATCCGGGCCCATTGCAAGCGGCAGCCGATCCACCATGCCCGCGGCAAGTCAGGTAAAATGCCGAGGTATTTGGCAGTGCGCTCAGTATGCGTTTTGATGCGTGAATTGTCCGGCCAGGGTCGTCAAAATGATTTGTAGATCAAGCCATATTGACCACGTTCGTATGTAAAGTAGATCGTAATCCAATCGCTTGCCCATTCTTTCCAGAGTATCCGTTTCCCCCCGACAACCCTTAATCTGCGCCAGACCCGTGATGCCCGGGAGGACCCGATGCCGGGCATCATATAGAGGTAGACGGCACCTGAAATTCTCATTCAGGGCCAGCGGGTGTGGTCGAGGTCCGACTAGGCTCATCTCGCCTTTGACTACATTGATTAATTGTGGAAGTTCATCAACACTAAGGCGCCGTAAGATCCGTCCGACCTGTGTAACACGTTCATCACGTATTTTCGCCTGCCGGAACTGCCCATCGGCGCTGTGGGCGTCATTGCGCATCGTCCGAAACTTCCAGATTAGGAAGGGAGTTCTGGTTGAAACCGGCTCTCCATTGCCTGAAGAAGATCGGACCCGGCGATTCCAGCTTGACTGCGATCGCCACCATGACAAGCAGAGGGAACAACCAAACCAAGCCGACCAGAGCCAGTGACAGGTCGATAGCTCGTTTCCCGATTGCGCCCCATCCCTGTATCGGCTGCCGGACCAATGGCAAGCATGAAGCATGGACTCCGCACGCGACGCTAGCCACGGCAATGCCGATCTGCCCCGGCCAAACCGAAATGTCGATCGGACACACGGCAAGGCGCGCCACCAGCGGAACGAGTTCATGATCGTCGACTCCGCTGAAGACGACGATCACTTCGTCCACGACGCGGTCGCGCACCAGTGCGATCAAGCGGTTGAGCGCTTCGGCCGATTGCGCGCGAGGCTGACCAGCCGGCGGCGGCTCGAAGATACCGACAACCCCGATGCCGCTGGCGCTGACGGCAAGATAGTCGGCTACGGCCCGGCATTGGCCGGCCCGGCCGAGCAATGCAACATGCTTGGCGCGAGCCCGCAACGGCCGCACACCTTGCTGACGCAGATGCCGCGCGCCCAAATCGTCGATGACGACGGTGGTCGCCACCAACAGGGCAAAGCCAAGCACGCCATTCAGGCTTAAGTCGAGTAGCCTAGGGAGATGCGGTTGAAAGACAAGCGCGATAACGATGCCTGTTCCCAGGATAGCAGCCACGCTGGTCGAGCCGCTGATTCGAACGTCAGACATTGCCTCAAACGTTCGAGCAATGACCAGCCACTTGAAGGCGAGGAACAGCCCCCCCGCCAAGAGGGCCATCTGGGCCGCGACGGGTTCGCGCTGGTTCACGAGGTCAGGAGTGAGGATAACATTTCCGGAGAGCCAGATCGCAGCGGCGACCAGCACGGCCTCTACCAGAATTATCAGGGTGCATCGGACTGCAAGACGCCTGCCGACGTTAGGAATATGCGTCCCAAGCTCGGACTCGCTCCAGAGCGGGTTGGAATGCATCGGTGTTCTCCGCCTTGGGTTCGCAATGCCGCAGCCTATCGAGACCAACCTCGGCACGCCGATCTGCCCTTTTGCCGCTGCACGCTGGGATCCGCCGTGTCGTTGCGACCATCTCGGCTGCAGTGCGGTACCGGAGATGACATGATCAAGCTCGCCGGTAGCCGGCGCTCAAATGGTGGTAGGCGAGCCGAGCGGTGCCACCAAAGCGAACGTACTGATGCAGGTTGATCATATTGAGGACCATGCCCAGGGGCCGATTGCTGAACGCCTGGATTTCCTGAACGGCCAGCTTGACTGCCTTTTGTGGCGTTATTTGCCAGCGAACAACTATAAGCAGCTTGTCAGCCAGTCGGGCGATGACGTTCGCGTCGGTGACGGCCAGGACGGGCGGCGTGTCGATGATGATCGCATCGTAGCGACTTCGGGCCGCTGCCAGCAGATGCGATAGGCAGGGGGAGGCCAACAGCTTGGCCGGGTCTTCGGTGGTGTGGGCAGCAGGCAAAATGTCGAGGTCGGTGCGAGGATCGCGAATTAGAACCGAATCGAAACGACTTGAGCCCGCGCGCAATAGGCTGGCCAGACCCCCAGCCGACCCATCCGGCAGCTCGATGAGCTGTTCCAGGGTTCCCTTATGCAAGTCGGCATCTATTAGCAGCACCTTGTGGCCCGTCTGGGCCAGCTGGCGTGCGAGCGAAAGGCAGGTGGTGGACTTGCCCTCCCCCGGAACGGCGGAGGATACCAGGATCACCGTACCCTGGCCAATCTGTTGCTCCCCCGGGGGCAGGACGCTCAGGGCCAGACGACGCACGGCATCGGCGTATTCCTTACGGCGCGAACTCCGGCTTGCTCTACCGGTCACTACGCCGCGACCGGCATCGGACACGAACGGCAGCGAGCCCAGGATCGGCTGGCCCGTAGCCGCCGCGACCTCCTCCTCCAGTCGAAAGCCGTTGCGACGCAGTTCGATCGCCAACGCCAAGGCCATCCCGACGGCAAGCGATCCCACTACCGCGGCGGCGGTCGCGAGATACAGCTTGCGCCGTTCGGGCTGTTGCGGTCGCTGGGCGGCATTGATCACCCTCGCGGGCGGACGGACCATCAGCTGCTGCTCACTGGCCCGCTGGTAGCGGGTCAGAATGTCCTGGTAGACCTCCCTGGTACTGTCGCGCTGTGTCTCGAGCTGCCTGAGCTTGACCTCGTCGCTCATGCCCTGCGATAACTTGGCTTCTGCTGCGGCGAGTTCGCTGCGCAGCCATCCGCCGCGGGCTTCGCTGACGCGCAGCGATCTCTGCAGCTCACTGCGGATACGCCGTTCCTCCTCCCGAAGACTGGCTTGTCACGTTGTTGCGCTTGGCGAGCAGAGCCGACATCTGGGGATGGCGCTCACCTACATCCGCCCCGAGCTCGGCCATCTGGCGGCCGAGCTCCAAGCGCTGCAGGCGCAAAGCCTGCAGCGTCGGCGTCGCCAGGCGATCCTTGATCTCGTCATTGCTGCCGGCCTCGGCAATGTCGGCTTGAATGCCGGCAATTTCCGCTTCCGATTCGGACAGTGCGCGGATGATTTCGGTGAAGCGCGCGCGGGCGATACCGCTGCCGTCCGGCTTTGCGAGCTCGTTCTGCACCGCCTGCGCCCGGCCATCGGCATCTTCCAGCTCGCGCTGAAGTGCCTTCACTCGATCACGGAGATAGCTGGTCGTTGCGATCAGCGCGCTCTCCTGCACACGGACCAGCTCTTTGGGAAAGGCCTCAGCGGTCGCGTTGGCGACACGCTCGGCCAAAACCGGATCGGTGGCTTGATAGGTGACCAGAATTGCCGCGGCCAAGGAGTCGCGCTCGACCTTGAGGTTCTCACGAAAAACCTCGACCGCATGCTGGAATCCGTCCATGGGCTCATTGCCAGCGTCGTCCAGGGAAATTCGCTGCAACGTCCCGGCGAGGTGCGTGCCGAGCAGGCGATCGATCCCGGCGCGAGCTGGGGCAAGCATCTCGGCAAGCTGGCTGCTTAGGCGGCCTAGCGCCGATGGAGGCGAGCGGAATGACCGCAGCCCGATCGAGCCGACCACGGCGGCCGCGAGCTGATCGGACCACAGAACCTTGACGTAGCTCTCCATTTCTGCGGGCCAGATCATGGCTTGGCGTGCGCCGGGCTTGCTACCCAGGTCGGTGTACTCGTTCTGGGCAGGGTCGACGAGGATCGTGGCCGTTGCTGAATAGCGCGCCCCGATCGATGATACCGCCAAGATTGCGATGGCGCTGATCACCGTCGTCACCAGCAGAATGAGCTTCCAGCGCACCCGCAACGCTCGCACGATCGTCAGCAGCTCGTTCGGGACCTCGGTCACGCTAGCAAGCCTCTGGGCGGGCACACCAATGCCTCCGCCCAACATGCTCCAATGTCGTTTGACCCTCGTGCACGCGCATCCACCGGCTTGATGTACCCGACCCTTCTCATGTCACACCCGCGCCTCCGCGACCTCTACCCAATCAGGCGCGGACCGATAGCCATATTGGGTACAGCCGTTTTGCGGTGCTGCGGTCGCAACCGCATTCTGCCACCCTCAGCAAAATACAAGTGAGTTCCGGGCCTGACCGGCAGGTGGAGTGCAACCTTGGTTTTCCTCGCTAGTGAGCGCCCCCATCGCTCGTTCGGCCAGCCCGCTATTTCGGTGATTATCCCGGCATACAATGCCGAGAACTATGTGCTCGAAACCCTGAGTTCCGTTCTGGGTCAGACCCTGGAAGCGCTTGAGGTGATCGTCGTGGACGACGCGTCCACGGATCGGACAGCCGCGATCGTGGCGGAGCTTGCACGCCGCGACCCCCGACTAAGGTTGATTAGCCAATGTCGGAATTCTGGCGTGTGCCACGCGCGCAATGCTGGCATTGCGGCGGCCGAAGCACCGTGGATCGCCTTCATCGACAGTGACGACGTGGTGGCGCCGGAGCGCTTGGCGGCGATGCTGGCAGCGGCCGAGACGCTCGGGGTCGACTGGGTCGCCGATGACCAGATGGTGGTCGAGGACCCGGGCGGCAAACCCCTGGGGCGGGTGTTCCGTCATGAAGCCGATGGCGCCCGGATCATCGAGGTCACGCACCTGATCGAACGAGACCCACCGGAGAGGATTGGCTACGGCACCCTCAAGCCACTGGTCCGCCGATCATTTCTGATCGACCAGCAGATAGGCTTTCGCGTCGGGCTGGAGCGGTTCGAAGATTTCGTGTTCCATGTGGAATGCGGAACCCGCGCCGCCCGAATGGCTCTACTAAATCGACCGTTCTATTGCTATCGACGGCGACCTGGCTCCCTAACTTCCATCGAGCCCATCGCAACCCTCACGGGCATGCTTCGGCAGAATGCGGCAACGCAGGCCATCGCGCAAAGGTGGCGTGCCAACTTGGTTGACGGCGCACTAGCTCGGCGCGAGAAGCGTATCCGTGCCGCCCTCAACTATCGGACGTTGCTGGGCCACCTTTGCCGCCGGGAGCTCGGCCTAGCCGTAAAGACGCTGGGCAGCAAGCCCGCCTCCAGCGCGCACTTGCTGGTGGGGCTCGCCAGTGCCGCACGGCGCCGGCTCCTGAGCTAGGCGGGCGGCAATCAACCGGCTGGGACCGGGCCATCGGGCTACAGTAAACCAACCGCCCCCGAGTTCACATAAACGAGGCTATCCGATGACGGCCACATCGCACGAATTGAGCTACCAGGTTCTCATGAGCGACGTGGCTCACCCGGCCCCAGAGCCGCCATCCATATTCAGGAACCCAAACAGCCTCGACGCCGACCAGCACTGGCGTATGTACGAATCCCTGCGACCGATCGTTATCGCTGACCCGCATTCGGCGTGGCTGACCACAGGTGACACTCGGGCAGACGCCCATGCGCTTTGCCCTTCGACGAAAGAAATGGGATCAGCTACAGATCTTTCAAAGACTTTTTCTGCTGGCCGTTATGTGGCTGATTGACGAAAGATCAGCTCGCAACGCTGATTTACCGATTTGGTATCGCCGTTCAAGACATGTGCTGTCGGGCGCGCTTGATGGCCTGGGGGTCGGTCTTGGTCGTCATACCGACGGGAGGCGAGCTCATCGACATCGGCCCGGCCCTCTTCAGCGGGGGCTTCAACGAACGAACGGTGCCACGCAACCCATTCATGTGGCAGCCGAATTGAGCCAGGCTCCCGAGCATGCCTGACCGAGCTTTCGGCTATCGGCAATGCCGATGAACGCATCCATGAGCATTCGGTTCCGCGGGGTGGCGACCGGACCGTTGGCGGGGCGGTCGGTGGGCCGGCAGCTGTCCTCAACGCTCTCGGATATGTTTATTGTATTCTGGCTATTCGTCTGCTCGAGCGCGGTATTCCCGCTGCTGCAGCAGGGAACTGACCTGACCCTCAATGACGACAGCAAAGGCTTGTTGCGATGGCTGCTGGTGCCGAGCATAATACTGGCACCGGTGCTTGTGACGGCCAGGGCCAGGGCCATTGGCCGGCTCCTCCTCGACCATCCGCTCCTGCCGCTCCTGCTGGTATGGATATGGCTCTCCGTATTGTGGTCGGTCGAACCGGCCGTCACGAGCCGGCGCGCATTTCAGCTGACCGTGAACACCGCATTGGCTTGCTACATGATCGTGACATACTCGCCCCGACAGATATTGAGCCTGCTCAATGTCGTGGTGTTCTTTATTCTACTTCTGAGCGTGGTATTCTGGATTGCGACACCCGACCTCGCGATCATGCCCGATCTGGGCGCTCTCCGTGGTGTATTTACCCACAAGAATACGCTGGGCCTCTATCTCGTCCTGGCCGCTTTGCTGGCGGTCGTGGGATTGCGCGCCCGGTTCGTGTCCCCGCTGGTCACGGGCGTCGTCGTGGCGATCATCGCGGTGCTCGTCGTTCCCACCGCCTCCTCCACGGCAATGATGTTGCTGGTTCTCCTGCTGGCTCTGCATGTACCATTGGCACTCGCCAAGCTGCCGCGCAGGGCCGCCAGGATTGCGATGGTATTTTTCGGATTAACAATCCTCGCGTTGGCGCTACCTCTGGTGGTCGGACGCAACCGGATCTTCATGGCATTCGGCCGTGATGCCGACGCTCACCGGCCGCACCGAGGTATGGGCGTTCGTGCAGGGCCTGATCGACCAGCGGCCGCTCCTGGGCTACGGCTATGGCGCCATGTTCGAACGACCAGAGGTCACGGATCATCTATGCATCGTCGCTGGCTGGTGCGCTCCCAACGCGCACAATGGCTATCTTGAGATCTGGCTCGGGCTCGGTTTCGTCGGAATCGCAATTGCGCTCACTGTTCCTTGTGATGGCGCTGGCAAGAGCTTGGCACCAGATCATCGATGATCCGCGATCCGTCGCCGGCTATTTCTGCATTCTTCTACCTGCCGCTCTACCTGTTCCGAAATTTCTCGGAGTCGGATCTCATCGCTCAAACCGACCTCACTTGGGTCCTTGCGCTGGTGGCTGTGTTGGGCTTGCGCCACGAGCGCGCGAGCGCGCAGGTCGTATCTTCCGAAGGAAACGGGGCTTGCCATGGAGATACGAATCCATGAGCGCCGTCACGCGCCCCCGGGTCCTATGCCTTCCCACCGGTCCCGACGAATACGCCGCTGCCGTGGTTCGCGCGCTTGCCAGCGTGGCTGACGTCGATTTCATCCTGCCGAGACCGATGCTCGATCGGTACCGAGACGATCTTCCCGCCACCGTCCGCCTTCACCCGGTTCATTGGCCGAGGCATCGCGATCCCCGCAACCTCCTCCTGTTGGCCAGGATCGCCTGGATCGTGCAGCGGAGGAAGCCGGACGTGATCCATTTTCTCGGCGACAGCGTGACCTGGCTCGTGTTGGCGCTGCCATTCATCCGTTGCCCGATCGTGGTTACCGTCCACGATGTTCACTACCACCCGGGCGACACGCAGAGTCGGCGCGTTCCGATGGCGACGGTGCGGCGGCTGCGCCGGGCCGCAGATGCGCTGATCGTGCATGGCGATGGGCTGAATGTCCGACCTCGCGGCCACGGGGGTGGCACAGCCCTGCCGCATCCACGTGGTCGAGCATCCAGTGCTGGATCGCCAGGTTCGCCTTGCCCATCGTCTCGGCCTCCGGCGCCGGCGCGACGATCGGGCACCAATGGTCCTCTTTTTCGGCCGCGATCATGGCCTACAAGGGACTCGGGCTTGCTGATCGAGGCCTCGGACGAGTCGTCAGGCGATGCCCGACAACGCGCGGTTCGTGGTGGCAGGCCAAGGTCCAGACCTGGCACGGTGGCGCGCATGAGCTCTCGCCGTCGCTCCTGGTTCGAGGTTCGCGACCGCTACGTCCCAGATGATGAGATGGCCCAGCTACTCCTCGACGCCGATTGCTCGTCCTGCCCTATCTGGAGGCTTCGCAAAGTGGCGTTGCCGCATTGGCCGCAGGCTCCGCCGTGCCCGTCGTCTCGACAGACGTCGGCGAACTCGGCCGTCTCGTCGCGCAACTCGGGATCGGTCGGGTGGTGGCCGTCGACGCATCTGAGATTGCAGGCGCTCTAATCGACACCCTGACCAACTATGACCGGCGACGAGGCTACTCCGATTGCGCGGCTCGCGCAGCTCGGGGCGTCCTTTCACCCGAGACGGTTGCCATATGCACAGCCGCTCTCTATCAGCATGCAATGGGGGTGTGGGGTGGGCATTCGCCTCGGCATTGCGCGCACCTCAGCTCGGGCCTACGGCCGGGCATGGAACCCGGCGATTCTGACCCCCTGGCGAGCAGGCCCGCCGGTATTCACGTCACGCTCGATCGAACTTGTATCTTAAGTGAAACAGTTATGAGTGAAGAAAAGACATGATATTCAGCGTCATTATACCATGCTATCGATACGGGCACTTCCTAACACAATGCGCGCTTAGTGCGCTAAATCAGATTGGCGTAGAGGTACGCATCTTGATAATTGACGATGCGTCCGATGATACAACTGCCGATATTGCTAAGGATTTGCAGCTCAGGGACCGGCGTGTCCAATATGTACGACATAAAAGTAATATTGGTCACATTGCCACCTATAATGAGGGGCTTGCATGGGCCGATGGAGACATTTGCTTGCTACTGTCTGCCGATGACTACCTGCTACCTGGAGCGTTCGCACATGCGGCGCAGATGTTTAAGCGACATCCTCAAGTCGGATTGATCTTTGGTGGCTGCATCGCGGATCGCGGCGGCTGTAACGTTAATCGTCCCGTTTCGGCCCCTGCAGCTGGCTGGACGATAATGACGGGCATCGAGTTCGCACGCAGAAGCCGCGGCCTGAACATCGTGCCGACACCGACGGCCATGGTGCGGACGGCCCTGCATAGACGCGTCGGTTTGTATAGGCCAGAACTTCCCCACAGCGGCGATATGGAACTCTGGCTTCGCTGCGCTGCCCAGACACGCGTGGCTTGCACCGACGCCCTGTTGGCAGTCAAGCGGGTGCACGACGCAAACATGACGTACAAGTATACAGACACGTGGCGAACGGACTTCCTGCACCGGAGCGCTGCGGTAGAATGGTTCGAAACGCGGTGCGCGGAAGTCGGACCGCAAGTCGCCGATATGGCTGGTCGCTTTCGGCGCGATCTGGCGTTGCAGGCTGTAGCCATGAGTTGCGGCCATTGCATCCGCGCACAGCGAATGGCCTGCGATGACGCCGCGGCACTCGCAATCAAGACGGATCCGTCGGTGGTGAGCACGCCGCAATGGCTGCTTCTGACCGCGATCAGACTTCCTCGCCCGAAGCTGTGGCAGCGAGCGGGACCGGTATTCAACACACTGCGGTTCGGCCGCGACATGATGCGTCGTCATGGCCGGCCGCGCTCGTCCAGTCGAGTTGTGTAATAAAGATTGATCAACAATATGATGTCGAACCTGAAGCATCCGGCCGGAGTTCGCTCGTGGAACAATGGTCTGCACATCGTGTTCTGCGCTAATGCGGCATTCTATCAACATGTCGCAGTTGCCGCAGCATCGATTGCACATCATCATCGTGCATTTGGTCTTATAGTTCATCTAATCACGACGGAATACAACGAATTCGCTGAAATACAACTACAACGAGAAATTATCAAGCATTCTAACATGCAATTTTACATTCTTCATTTTGCAGACCCGAGAATACAGGACTTTTTTGTCGACAGGCACATCACTAGAGAATCCTATCTGCGCGTTTTCATTGCCGATCTGCTGCCGCAGGATGTCGAGCGCGTGATTTACTTAGACGCCGACCTAGTCGTCGTTGACGACCTGCGTCCGCTTCTGTGGACCGATCTTGGCGGTCGCGCGGTCGGTGCCGCCCCGGATTTGTATCGACAAGATCGCCTCGCCGCGCTCGGGCTTCAGGGTCAACAGCCCTACGTCAATGCTGGCGTAATGCTGCTTGACCTCGGTCGCTGGCGCCGCGAGGGACTCACTGAGCGCTTGGTATGCTATATACTTCGAGCCGGAGCCCGTCTCGAGATGCATGATCAGGATGCCATCAATGCCGTGCTACGGGAAGAGATTAGGGTTATCGATCGACGCTGGAATGTACAGGCAGCTATGTTTCGGGCCGCACGTCGGTGTTTTCCAAACGAGTACGAGGCAATCCGTCTGGCAACCGTCAATCCGGCTATCATCCATTACGCCGGTCCCGAGAAGCCTTGGCATTTCCGCGCATCGGTCGCGCGCAAGCGGGATTATCTTCGCTTTCAACGCCGGACGTCATGGCGCGACTCTCGAGCGACGCACCTTCAGTTCTTGCACAGGCTTGAGTATGCGCTCGATTGCGCGCTCACAGCCACCGGGATTGATTACCCGTACGTGCTCGCGAGGGGGCGGCGATTGGCGGCAAAGCTGGCGCGCGTGGTCGGGTCCATTTTCTGTGGCCGCGGCGTGATTTCCTTGAGACGGCTCCGGCTTGGGCGACCCATTCCAGCGCGTGCCGCTTCCGACCGCGAGCCATGAGCCCGGTACGCCGCTCGGTGCTCTACTCGGTGGCGGAGAAGTACCTGACGCAGTTGCTAGCTATAGTGACCATGGTGGTCATGGCTCGTTTGCTGACGCCTGCCGAGACGGGGCTCTACCTGATAGCGGGCGGCCTGATCCTGCTGGTCGAGAGCTTTCGCGACTTCGGGGTGGTGCCTTTCCTGGTCAGGGAGCACAGCCTGAGCCAGCACGCAGTACGCACCGCCTTCACAATTAGCCCTGGGCTTGTCGTTCGTGCTCGGGGCGGTGCTTTACTTTGGCGCGGATAGGGTGGCGCAGTTCTATGGCGCTTCGGAGCTGGCTCGGCTCATCGAGATCGGCTAGCCTCGGCTTCCTGCTGGTTCCGTTTGGGACGCCGGTCGTGGCACTACTGCGTCGGGACATGGATTTCCGCGCGCTCGCCGGACTCAACGTGGCGGGAGCCATTGCCACGGCGTTGGTGACAGTAGGTCTCGCCGTCGCTCGGCGTCGGCCCGGCCAGCTATGTCTGGGGAGCCCTCGCAGGAAACTCCGTCGTGACCCTCCTTGCCATCCGGGCCCGTCCCAATGGCTGGATGTACCGGCCGAGCCTGCGCTCTTGGCGGCAGATGCTTACATTCGGCGTCGTCTCCAGCTCGGTAATTCTGCTCAACATGGCCTTCGAAATGCTGCCGCGCTTCGCCCTCGGTCGCATTCTGGGCTTCGAGGCCGTCGGCCTGTTCGGCCGCGCCCTTACCCTCTGCCAGCTGCCCGATCGGGCCATCGTCTCCGCGCTCCAGCCGGTGGTGCTGCCGGCCTTCGCAGCCCGCCTTCGCGAGGACCGGGACCTAAAGGAGGCTTATCTGCATGCCGTCACGATGATGACCGCGCTCCAGTGGCCGATCCTCCTGCTCGTGGCCTTGTTGGCGGAGCCGCTCGTCGCCTTGCTGCTCGGGGCTCAGTGGCAGGCGGCGGCCCCACTGGCCCGCGTCATGGCCATCGGCACCATGGCGCTGGCGCCGGGCTTCCTCACCTTCCCGGTGCTGGTGGCGGTGGGGCGTGTTCGGGACACGTTGACCGCATCCCTGGTCAGCCTGCCGCCGTCGGCGCTGCTGATGATCGGGGTTGCGCCCCTCGGGCTCGATGCCGTCGCGGCCAGCCTGCTGGTGACCGCACCCCTGCAGATGGCCGTGGCCTATCACTTCGTCCGGCGCGCCGTCGGACTGAGCTGGGCGGACCTGTGGCGCGCCGCGGCGCCGAGCGCCCTCGTCACCGCGGGCGCGATGCTGGTGCCGTTGGCGGTCGTCGCCGGGCAGCCCGCCGGTGGCAGCGTCGGCATCCCGGGCGCCGTCGTCGCCGTGGCGGGTGCCGGGCTCGGCTGGCTCGCGGCCGCACTGTTGGCCACTCACCCGCTGCTCGGTGAGCTGCGGCAGGTTGCGGAGCTGGTGAACCTCAGGATGCGGCGTCGCGCGTAGCGATGGCGGTTCGACCGACGGCGGACTTGCGCAGCACCTCGCGATACAGCCCAGCGAGCCGGGCGGCATAGCGGTCGATGGTGAAGCCTGCCTCGTAGCGTGCCCGAGCGGCGGTGCCGAGGCTCAGACGCAGGCCCCGGTCGTCGAGCAGTCTCGCTATTGCCTCGCCTAGCGCCGCCACGTCGCCCGGTGGGACGATCAGCGCCTCGACCCTGTCGGTCACGGCCTCGAGATGGGCGCCCACCGGCGTCGTCACGATGGCCAGACCGTGCGCCATGGCCTCGAGCAGCGACATCGCCTGCCCCTCGGCGTGGGAGGGCAGCACAAAGAGGTCGGCGTCGCGGCAGAGTGCGGTCACGCGTGCGACCGGCACCCAGCTATGCAGGGTCACCCGCTCGGTCAGTCCCAGGCGCGCCACCTCGGCGCGAAAGCGCGCGACCTCGCCGCCCCCAGCCAGATCCAGGTGCCACGCCCGCCTCCGCAGCTTCGTGCTGGCCATCGCCGCCAGTAGCTCGGGTACCCCCTTGCGGTCGTCGAGATGACCGAGAAAGACGATCCGGCACGCGCCGGCCCGGCTAGCACGCCCTGGAGGTGCACCTGGATCGGGTACCGCATTGTGCAAAGTCACCACTCGCCGCGGCGGGATACCGATCACCTCCTGCACCGTCATTCGATCGCGCTCACCGAGCACGATCACCATTATCGCACGCTCGAACATCCGCCGAACTAGGTAGCGGACGAGCCGCCCGCGCAGCGCCAGATCCTTTCGATAGTCGTTGTCATGCAGGTGAACAATGGTCGGGAGGCCAAGTGCGCTGGCGAGTTCGCTGAGCGTCAGCTTCCGTAGGGTGCTGCCGCGACCGGCGACGTTCAGATGAACCAGGTCCAGCCTGTCTAACGCTCGCGCGTGCGCCATCCAGAAGCCGACCCGCGCCAGATGGATTGGCAACAGCCAGACCGACCGCGTGCCCCTAGGGTCCGCGATGCTCCAATGCGGCGCGTCGGCCATCCTGCCCCAAGCCTGGGTAACGTAGAGCATCATTCGACCGATGCCCCCGAACTCGAAATCCGCCTGGCATCGCGAGAGCGACACGGACGGGCGATTCGGATGCGCATGTCACACGCTTGACCCTCACCTTGCGATCCCGGCCGGCCCGCGAGCAACGGCGAAGCGGACCTACATACGTGCAATTCTCATGCGGGGCGACCCGCAGATACAAGTAAGTCTTTTGCACTATCGTCAATACATGCGCCAAACGTAAGCGCAGCATGCGACACTGGCCGACAACACTAGGGCCGCGACTCTGATGGGTAGCGGCGATCGGCGCCTGCGCAATTGCACGCGGGCTTTGGCCCCGAGGGGGGTGACGGGGCGATTCCCTCGAAGTATCGAACTATTGGTGCATTGACGGCATGGTGGCTTCCTACGAGCCTATCCAAGCCATGAGGGTAGAACAGGGTTTCACAAGTTGACAGAACCATAGTTGAGCAATGGGAAGTTGTGAATAATTGCGGGACAGAGTCGATGAGGTCGGGAGTGCCATGTGCGCACGTCAGTGGTTTCCATGTCAGCGTCATGTCCTGGGCCACCCTGACCTTGGCGGACAATCCCAGCGTTAGGGAACCTGAGAGATGAAGTTGAATACTGACGACACGGTCGTGGTAACCGGTGCCGGGGGGTTTATCGGCGGCCATCTCGTCCGCAACCTGCTGACGCACGGGTGCACACGCGTCAGGGCGGTCGACATCAAGCCCATAAGCACTTGGTATCAGCTCCATCGTCCAGCCGAAAATGTGCAGGCGGACCTCACGCTACGCGAGTCCGCATCCACCGCGCTCGAAGGTGCCCGCTACGTGTTCAATCTCGCCGCCGACATGGGTGGCATGGGCTTCATCGAGAACAACAAGGCCGCCTGCATGCTGTCGGTGCTTACCAGCACCCACGTGCTGATGGCCGCGAAGGAACATCGGGTCGAGCGTCTCTTCTATGCCTCTTCCGCCTGTGTCTACGCGGCGGGCAAGCAGACCGACGCCGCCGTGACCGCCCTGCACGAGGCGGACGCGTATCCGGCCGCGCCGGAGGACGGTTACGGCTGGGAGAAGCTATTCAGCGAGCGAATGTGCCGGCATTTCCGCGAGGATTATGAGCTCGAGAGCAGGGTTGCCAGGTATCACAATGTGTACGGTCCTCACGGGACCTGGGGCGGCGGCCGCGAGAAGGCGCCGGCGGCAATCTGCCGGAAGGTGATTGAGGCGAAGCTGAGCGGCTGCCACGAAATCGAGATCTGGGGTGACGGCGAGCAGACCCGGAGCTTCATGTACATTGATGACTGCGTGGTCGGCACGAGGAAGATCTTTGCCTCTCGAATCCTCGATCCGATCAACCTGGGCAGCTCGGAACTCGTCACGATAAATGGGCTGGTCGACCTCGTCGAGCAGATTGCCGGCGTGAGGCTGAAGCGCCGTTACCGGTTGGACGCGCCGCAAGGGGTTCGCGGCCGAAACAGCGATAATACCCGAATCACAGCCGAGCTGGGTTGGGAACCGTCGATCAGCCTGCGGGATGGATTGGAGAAGACATACGCCTGGATCTGGGACCAGATGCGTCTCAAGGCAGTGGCCGCATGAGGGTCGCGATCGCATCGACGGCGACAGCGGACGTCGCCAAAGGAGCCTCAGGCTCCACCGCAGAGAGCCGGTTCGATGTGCTCGGGGTCCAGGTCAATGCCATCAACCTGGTGCAGGCGGTTGCGTCGATCATACAGTGGGTCGCAGCGTATCGAGCCGGTGCAAGCGAATTCGCGCGCTACGTCTGCGTCTCCGGTGTTCACGGCGTGATGGAATGCCGACACGATCTAGCACTGCGCGAGATCCACAATCGTGCAGCGATGGTGACGCCCGATGGAATGCCTCTGGTATGGCTCGGCCGCCTGCTGGGTCACAGCCAGATGACGCGAGTCTATGGACCGGATCTAATGCTGGAGGTCTCTCGGGCCTCGACGGCCCTGGGACTGCGGCATTTTCTCTACGGCGGTGGGGATGGGATCGCGACGTTGTTGGCACGACGACTGGCAGCCCGCTTTCCGGGGCTGGAGGTAGTCGGCACCTACACGCCGCCGTTCCGGACGCTTCAGCTCGAGGAGCGACAGGCCGTGATCGAGATGATCGAGCGCAGTCGCGCGGACATCCTTTGGATCGGCCTCAGCACGCCGAAGCAGGAGCGTTGGATGGCTGAATTCGCCCCGGAGCTACGCGTCCCGGTGATGATCGGCGTCGGCGCTGCATTCGACTTTCACGCCGGCGTCAAGCCGCAGGCTCCGCTATGGATGCAAGGTAGCGGGCTGGAGTGGCTGTTTCGCCTGGCCAGCGAGCCGCGGCGTCTGTGGCGACGCTATCTCCTCAGTGTGGGCGTGTTCCCGTGGCTTGTCGCACGGCAACTTCTAAAGCAGGTCCTGTTAAGCGCATGACAACGTTATACGCCAGCGTCGGAAGGTAGAATGGTCCTCATCGACCGCGTGTACGAGCCGTTCTTTCGCTATTTCCGTGGGCGAAGGATGCGAAAGTTTTATCACTGAATTTCAGGTAAGCGCAGACAGTCGGATAATCGATGTTGGCGGCACAACATTCAATTGGCGCTTAGTTCCAGTCGAGCCCGACGTCACGCTCGTGAACGTCGATATTGCCGAAGAGCGGCAGGACGGCCGATTTCGGTGGATACCGGGAGACGGATGTGCTCTAGCGTTCGACGACGCAAAGTTCGACATCTGCTACTCTAATTCCGTCGTCGAGCATGTTGGGGATGGCACGAACAGCAAAGGTTTGCGGAAGAGGTTCGACGCGTGGCGCTGGCGTACTATGTGCAAACACCTAACAGGTGGTTCTTTATTGAGCCGCATGTGATTGGTGCATTTATACACTGGCTGCCTCTTCCACTCTATAGACGTCTGGCTCGCTTTCTCAGCATAAGGGGCTGGATTATCCATGATACTACAGAACAGCTAGATGCCTTCTTGCGCAGCATAAGATTGCTAACGGAACAAGAGATGCGCATCCTTTTTCCAGATGCCGAGATCCAACGCGAGCGGATCCTCGGCATGACTAAATCGATCATTGCCTCGCGCCGGGTAAGCCGTCTGTCGAAGAATGCCGAGAACCCGAAGCTTGGCCGAGCCCAACCGCACTCTGCAGTGGTTCCCCAGCCCTTTGGATGAGCGCAGCCACGGTGAGTGCCGACAAGCGACGCCCACCGTGGTTTCGGTCAGCGCACTAAAATCGATGACGATCTATGTCCGGAACATCACGTCGACCCAGTAGTTCGACTTTCTATAGCTGCTACTAGGGAATCCGCCCGAGCCATAGCGGTAAACACCGTTGCCGCCATTCGCGCCATCCGCCAGCGCCGTTATCGGACCGCTGACCACATTTGCCGTGAAGTAGTCGTTGTTTGCCGAGTAGCGTCCGTTGGGCGCGTAGTACGAAGCGACGTAATTGGCGCCGGCCTGAACCGCGACTGGTTGAGGAAACTTGACTTCCTGCCAGCCGCTTGCCGTTTCATTGCTGCCGTGGCGCTGGCGAGCCTGTTCCCGACGAACTCCACAGCCGCGCGAGATGGGTGCCCGAGTTGCCCGGCCCCTTGTAGAATCGGATTCCGGTGATGAAGCCCGCCGATGCAACGCGAAACTTGACGCCGAGTTCGACGGCATTTGCGTCGTTGACGGTCACCACGGCTGGCGTCACGGAGGGCCCCCAGATCGATGCGGTCGCCGACTCGGCGGTGGTTCCTGCGGCGGCGGTTCTTCGGGCGGCGGCGAACTGGATTCCCGCCCTGCTCGTAAGCGCCGATGTCGATCGTCGCCAGCGACGCGCGGATTGCCGGCAAGGTCGGTCGCAGCGACGCCGAAAGCACTTGTACCCGCGCCAATTGCCGGCGAGCCCGCTCGCAGGCGGAAATCCCCGCCCGATCGCCGCCGGGTTCACGAGCATTGGATCAACACCCGAGCCGATTGCCATTGGCTCGCCGACGGCGCGGGGTTTCCCCCATCAAG
The DNA here is from genome assembly GCA_963798145.1 of uncultured Alphaproteobacteria bacterium. GTDB lineage: Bacteria > Pseudomonadota > Alphaproteobacteria > Geminicoccales > Geminicoccaceae > Benzoatithermus. Next base: position 121,315 of record CAWCSG010000023.1, on the reverse strand, counting down.
CTGAGTGAGGGCTGCCCAGGAGTTCCGTTGAAGGTCAGATTATTGTACCAAACCGTGTTTACTCCGTACCGCCTGAAATGCCAATCGCCGTATTGTTCGGGTTTACGGATGGATCGGCGATGCCGATATTGTTGATCCATTTATTATTATCTGGAACTGCGTTGTTCTAGCTCACCGCGCCATGTGCCGCTGATTCTGATTGTCGAGTATTGTTTCGCCAGCAAGTGTTGTTACGAACCGTAACGTAGTCACTCCAGGTAACTTGGATGCCTTTTCCACCATTGGAGTGACATAGATTGTTCTCGACCAGATGTTGGAAATGTATAATTAGGAAAGCCGCTTGTCTGAGTGCTCTGAAAGTCGTCGATGATGATGCCATTGCCGTCAGTATGATCTTCCGGCAAATATGTTCAATTTTAGCATACGCAGATATTACCTCGCACGATCGTCCGGAAATCCTGATGCGATGTCGTATCGCCGCTTATATTGCGGCATTGATATAACCGATATTCCGCTGGCACTGATAGCCATTTGTCGAGGCATTGCGAAAACATCGATTGCCCTCGATCGATGATCCACTCCGACCACGATTGAACTGGATGCCACTTCCGCCGCTGTCATGGACAGATGCAGTTGAGGATCTTCACGTGGTGGCACTGTTCGACATCAATGGCGTGGCCTGCTCCGCCGACGACGTCGAACCCGTCGACGATCACGTAGTTCGCACCGACATGCAACGTGCTGTAGGCGCCGACTGGCGGACGGATCAAGCCGCACCGGGCGTTGGCCGAGCGGAGCGTCAAATAGCCGTTCGGCGTGTCGGCATTGCCACCCTAATTGATCCAAAAGCTGCTCTGTGTATGTTCCCGGCCCCACCACGATCTCGTCGCCGGGAAGCAAGGCGGCCTGGGTGGCCCGGTTGATCGTCCGCCACGGTGACGCCTGCGTCCCGGGTTCGAGTCGTTGCCGGTCGTCGCGACGTAGAACGATCGCAGCGCTGCGGCCTGGGTCGACGACCGCGGTAGGGTACACGCAACCAGGGACGCCGCAGCGGAGGTCAGCAGCAACCGACGATGCAGCGCGCGAGCCAGCGGCGCGGCGAGGAGAGAGGCGCCAGCCGGCGCCTCTGCGTCGGGCAGCCATAGACCATCGACCCCGGACCCGAGTCGAGGTGAAATCCGATCGGACATAGCTGAGCACTCCATTTGCCGATCGTGCCAGGCGATCCGGCGATCTTATAGTTGATTAACTAACGTCGAGGTAGCATTGGGGTTGGGTCGTGTCAAGCGATGAGTCTGCGGCTGTCGGTGCAGCTCGCGTTGGGCGGTTCTTCTGCTGAGGGTTGTTGCTGTCTCGTCTGGAGGCAGCGTATGTAACCGTTGCCGTCCTACGGCAGTACGGCCAACTGACCGCCTGACGATCAGCGTGGTTGACAGGTGGGGGACGGTCCCGCGCCCAAGTGAAGCAGTCTCTGGCAGATCCTGCGATGTTCAAGCCACCATCTACTCTCCCTACCACTTTCGGCGGATTCCATAATCAGCCATCATACTAAAGACGTGGAAGCGGCCTAATTCTTCCGTCGTAAAACTCGTTCGACCCGGAATTGGGGCCTGCGTCTAAATACGCTGCGCTTCGGCGTTGGAATCAGGATGTTGCCGGTGGGTACGACCTCCATGGAGGTTTCACCACGCCCCATTCGGTCGCCATGGGCGCGGGCGGGGTCCGGCAAATCGGCCCAGCAGGCACCCGGCATCCGGTTGATTGTTGTCGGGCAGCCGGTCTAGATGTGCCGATGCCACCCGTCCGGCCCCGCGATCGGCGCAGCCGTTACCGCGAGCTCTTGACGAGCAGCGCCAGTGGATAGGGCGCCACAACCTTTCTCAATCCCATCACACCGTTTCCGGTACCGACAGGTGGAGCCACCGCTTCGACAGGCGGTCGGTGGAAACACTCGCTTCCAGGTGGAAATCGGAGGGTAGATCGTGCCCGCACTGAGATTGATCGGGCAGGCCAAGTGGTTCCCGCAGGCAGCGAGCGGCGGAGACCAGCGGGGTCGTCTGCAGGGCTATCGGCCGTTTCCCGGGCCAAACCAACGGCTCAGCGCGGCGAGCGTGCCCCGTCGACGTCGTTGCTGCGCTCAGGCAGCCCGCGCGCCGACCAGCTGGTCGAAGTAGGACACCGTTCGCGCGAGACCTTCCTCCAGCGAGACACGGGGCTCCCATTGGAGCCATTCCCTGGCGAGCGTGATATCGGGGCGGCGCTGGATCGGGTCGTTCTCGGGCAGCGGCCGGAACACCAGGCGCGAGCGCGAGTTGGTGAAGTTGATGATCTTCTGGGCGAGATCGGCGATCGTGAATTCCGCCGGGTTACCCAGATTGATCGGCCCCGTCAGCTCCGTAGCGGAATCCATCAGGCGAATCAGGCCGTCGACCAGCTCGTCGACGTAGCAGAAGGACCGCGTCTGGCTGCCATCGCCATAGACCGTGACGTCGCGGCTGCCGAGCGCCTGGACGATGAAGTTCGAGACGACGCGGCCGTCCTCGGGATGCATCCGCGGCCCGTATGTGTTGAAAATGCGGGCAACCTTGATCCGGATACCGTGCTGCCGATGGTAGTCGAAGAACAGGGTTTCCGCACACCGCTTGCCTTCGTCATAGCAGGCGCGGCGGCCGAGCGGGTTAACGTTCCCCCAATAGTCTTCCGTCTGCGGGTGCACTTTCGGATCGCCATACACCTCGCTGGTACTGGCCTGCAGGATCTTGGCCTTCACCCGCTTCGCCAACCCCAACATGTTGATCGCGCCGATGACTGAGGTCTTGGTCGTCTGGACCGGATCGTGCTGGTAGTGAATTGGCGAGGCGGGGCAGGCGAGGTTGTAGATCTCGTCAACCTCGACGTACAACGGGAAGGTGATGTCGTGGCGCATGAACTCGAAGCCCGGCTTCTCGAGCAGGCGCGCGATGTTGCCACGGGTGCCGGTGAACAGGTTGTCCACGCACAGCACCTCGTCGCCGCGGGCGACGAGACGTTCACATAGATGACTGCCGAGGAAGCCCGCCCCGCCGGTAACCATGATCCGTCTCGAGCTATAGGTTCTCATGACGCCACCACCATCCCATCGCTACGTGCCGCGTAAGCGCTCGGCAGAACCAAGCGCCGAGCCATAATACTTCGAATGCCGCTGCGAAGACCGGCAGCGCTGCCCCTCGGATCGACCCAGCGATTTCCGCCCCGCCATCTGTTTCTATCCGACGTGAACGAGGCGTCGGCTTACGTTCTGCGCCGGATGCCCGAGCGGTCGGCACGCGAGCCTCAGCACCTCGAGCACCTGCGACTGACCTTCATCGCCGAGCCCGGGAAACAGCGGCAGCAGGATACAGCGGTCCTGCGCGGCTTCCGAATTGCCGAGTGAACGCGGTAGAGGCAGGTCCCGGTAGGCGGGCTCACGGTGGCAGCACATGATGCCGCGTCGCGTGGCGACACCATGATCGAGCATGACCTGCATCGCCTGGCGCTGGTCGACGTGATCGGGCAGTCGGATGCAGTAGCTCTGCCAGTTCGACCGCACCCCCTCCGGCTCATGCGGTAGCCCGACATCGGGAAGCTCAACCAAGAGGTCGCGATAACGCGCCGCGAGTCGACGACGCTCCGCGATCAGATCCGGCAAGCGCGCCAGCTGTGCGCGGCCGATGGCGGCCTGCACGTCGGTCAGACGATAATTATAGCCGACGCTCCCATAATTCTCGACCAGGACCTGTGGCGACCCGTGCCGCACGGTGTCCGGAATCGACATGCCGTGCTGCCGCAGCAGCCGGAACCGCCGGTCGAGCTGCGAGTCGCGCGTCGTCAGCATGCCGCCATCGCCTGTGGTGACGACCTTGCGCGGGTGGAAGGAGAAGCAGGCGACGTCGCCGTGCGGGCGGCCGACCCGCTGCCACCTATCGCCGGACGCGAGCTCGCTACCGATGGCGCACGCGGCGTCCTCGACCACCGGGAGGCCACGGTCGCGCGCGATCGCCAAAATGGGCGCCAGATCGCATGGCATGCCCATCTGATGCACGCACAGGATCGCACGGGTGCGCGGTCCGATTGCGGCTACAACCTCCTCGGGATCCAGATTGTAGGTGTCCGGCCGGATGTCAACGAACACAGGCCGCGCGCCGCAATGACGGATGGCATTGGCGGTGGCAATGAACGAATGGCTGGCGGTGACCACCTCGTCACCTGGGCCAACGCCGACTCCCTGGAGCGCCAAATGCAGCGCCGTCGTACAGTTGCTCACCGCGCACGCATGGGGAGTACCGACGAAAGCGGCGAATTCATGCTCGAACGCCGCCACCTCGGGGCCCTGCGTGACCCAGCCCGAGAGCACGGCGCGACGGGCCGCTGCGGCTTCGGGCTCGCCCAGCACTGGCCGTGAAATGGGGATCATGACGCCATTGCCGCAGGCAGTCCGGTTCGCTCGGCGCGCCACCATTGGACCAGCTCGGCGAGTCCATCGCGCAAGGAGATCTTGGCGTCGAAGCTCAGCTCGGCCGACGCGCCAGCGGTGGCAGCCAACCGCCGGGCCACGGGGTTGATCGCCCGCTCCGGGTGGAACTCGGGCGTCAGGTCCGGCCGACCGAACACGGCGGACAGCTCACGGGCCAGATCCAGCAGGCTGCTCTCGACCCCGGTGCCGATATTGAAGACCCGATCAGTGACGGCAGAGTTGGCGGCCAGCAGATTGGCGCGGGCGACGTCACGGACATGTACGAAATCCATGGTTTGCAGGCCGCTGCCAAAGATCAATGGAGCCTGGCCGGCTTCGAGACGCTCCATCCAGCGGATCAGGACTTCCGTATACTTCCCGTAGATATCCATCCGCGGGCCGTAGACGTTGAAGTAACGTAACGCGACGTAGTCGAGGCCGCTCGTGTCATGGAACGAGCGCAGCAGGCTCTCGTTGAAGAGCTTTGCCGCCCCGTAGAGGGTCCGATTGTCGTAAGGGTGATGCGCCTCGTCGGTCGGGAAGTTCTCGGCCAGCCCATAGATCGAGGCGGAAGACGCGGCGACCAGCTTGGTCACCCGATGGCGCACGCATAGATCGATCAGATCGAAAGTCGCGTCGACCATGACCTCGAGGGCGAGCCTGGGCTCCGCAGCGCAATGCGTGATGCGCAATGCCGCTTGGTGAAACACCAGATCGCAGCCGGAGATGAGACGCTCCATCAGCTGTCGATCCCTCACGTCGCCGATGACGAGATCGACCCGGCCGGACTGCAGTGTCTCGGCGAGGTTCGCCTCACGACCGCGTATCATATTGTCGACAACAATCACTCGTGCGCAGCCTGAAGCCAACAGCAGCTCAACGATATGCGAGCCGACGAAGCCAGCACCACCAGTGACCAACGCCCGACTTCCTGACAGCTGAACTTCCACCGTCATTCACAGAACTCCAGCAATTGTGTGGGCGGAAATCGCGGCACCGGCATTGTCGCGAACCCGCCCATCGCGGTAGTCATTCGGGCCGCTCTGATGAGGGTCGGCGCCAGCCGATCAGCTTGGCCGGTACGCCTGCAACCTTGGCAAACGGTGGCACGTCGCGCGTGACCACCGCGCCAGCACCGACTATGCAGCCCTTGCCCAGGGTGACGCCGGGAAGGATCGTCGCATTCGTCCCGACATCGGCCCATTCGTCGATGCGTACGGGCTTGATCACGAGGTCTGTACGAATGATGGGAAGATCTACGGGGTGTCCGCTGTGCTCGGAGCCCAGGATCTTTACCCCGGGGCCAATCCCGACGTGACTGCCGATCACCAAGTCACGAGCGTCGATAAACGCTTGCGGGCCGATCCACGCGCCCGTTTCGATAGTGCAAGAGCCATCGAAACGCCCTTGCAGCACAGCCTGTTCGCCGATGAAGACACCGGATCCGATCGAAAACGTTTCGGGATGCCGAAAGCCGACATGCGTCGCCAGTGAGAGACCAGGCCCAAGCTCGCGAACCAACGCCCGCAGTGCGGCACGACGCAGCAGCGTGTCGATGAAGCCGCGGCCGCTCGAATGCTGTTGATACAATTCCTGAAGAGCCGCCGCGCCATACCGCCGCCGCAGCTCTTCCGTCAAGTCGAGCTCAAACGCCGGATCCGGCTCAATGCTTCTTCGGCCATGCATCGCGCGCACCAGCCGCGGCTTCATCGCCGGCGTTTCCGAACCGTCAAGCTTTGGCATGATGGTGCCTGTCATGCCCGGCCTCCGAACTCGAACACAGTTGGGCGCACCAATTCGGCTAGGCCGCCGGGCATGGCGGCCGGGGCCCCGCCCCGATAGACCAACTCGGCGGCGCGCAGGCCACCGGCCTGTCGGCGGATCAGCGCTTCCGGGCCAAGCGCCGGAAACAGTATGCCCATGTGACGCGGCGCGGGCGCTTCCGGCGGCCAGATCCGCGCACCCAGCCGTGCCAGCATGGGGCGATCGACATCGCCCCAGAATTGAACGATCGGCACCGGGCCCTGGCGGTCGACAAGCCGCCGGATACCCTCGGAGTCAATTGCCGGACGATCATGAGGGTTCATTGCGACGAGGATGGCGTCGAACCGCTCGGCCGGGAGCGCTTCCGGCGAATCGGCGTGCCAAACGCTCCCGTCCAACCTCTCCAGCGTTCGACAAATATCGAGGCAGAATGCGTTGTCGCAGATCACTCCAATTCTGCAGCCTCGGATCGCGAAACCTGCGTCGTGGAGCTGACGGGCGGCAAGGTCGCCAACATAGGCGAACAAATCAACGTCGGCATGACGCTGGTTCACGGCGACCACCGGAAGCTGCCGCGCCAAGCATGCTGCGAGATCGAGATCGCCGGGCCGGAACTGCCAAGCCTCATGCATGAGAGCAATGACCGCATCTGGAGGAAGTCGCCCGATCACCTCCGCTTCGATCGGCCGCAGTGCGCCACTATTGGTGACGATCTGGGCCTCGAACGCCACGCCGTGCGGGGAGCTGGTCACGATCTCCACCCGGTCCACGACACCGGCTGCGCGCGCCAACGCCACGGTTTGTCTGGCGAGATCACCGCAACTGCCATATCTGGTGTCCCGGGCATACGCGTAAACCCAACGCGCTCCGGCCATGGCGGCGAGCACCGCCGTGCACGCGTAGGCATCGCTCGCGGCTTCGGTCAGCACCGCCAAGCCGCGCAGATCTAGCTTCAGGCGCGCAAGCGCGTCGGCCATCAGCCTTACCATGCGTTGTGGCGCGAAGCCCGGACGCAATCCCTCACTGATGAAAGTACCCAGGCGCTCAGACACTTTGTGCCACCGGTTCGAGGCAGAGTTGCCCGGCGACGAACTCGATCTGGTCTGGCCGCAGCTCGGGATAGAGCGGCAGGGACAGCGTTGATCGAGCGAACCGCTCCGCAACCGGGAAGTCGCCACGCCGATAGCCGAGGTCGGCATAGGCCGGCTGCAGGTGCACCGGCACCGGGTAGTGAATCCCGGTCGCGATCCCCGACCGGGCCAGTCGCTCCTGCGTGGCGTCGCGATCGGCGAGCTCCACGGCATAGGCATGGTACACATGCCGCGTGTCCGGCGCCTGGCTCGGCAGCCGGATGCCGGCATCAGTCAGCAGCTCGGTGTACCGACCGGCGTGCCGACGGCGCGCCTCGGTCCAGCCCTCCAGATGGGGCAGCTTCACCGCCAGCAGGGCGGCTTGAAGCGTCTCCATGCGATAGTTGAAGCCCTTCAACACATGATTGTATTTGCCGCGCTGCCCCCAATCCCGCAGCGTGCGCAGCACCTCGGCGAGGCCCGGATCGTCGGTGACGACCGCACCACCCTCGCCGCACGCACCCAAGTTCTTGCCGGGATAGAAGCTGAAGCAGCCGAGGTCGCCGATGCTGCCAGCGCGCCGCCCGCTCTGCTCCGCGCCATGTGCCTGCGCGGCATCCTCGATCACCCGGAGCCCGTTGGCGTCGGCGATCTCGCTGATCGCTCGCATGTCGGCCATGCCACCATGCAGATGCACCGGCATGATCGCCTTGGTCCGTGGGCCGATCACGCCCTCGATCGCTGCGGGATCCAGGGTCCGTGATGTCGGTTCGATGTCCACCAGCACCGGCCTCGCGCCGGCATAGAGCACGGCCGCCACGGTCGCGACGAAGGTCATCGGTGTCGTGATGACTTCGTCACCGGGCTCAATGCCGGCCGCGAGCAGCGCGAGGTGAATGGCCGACGTGCCAGAATTGACTGCAACCGCGTAGCGCGTGCCGCAATAGGCGGCAAAGCTCATCTCGAACGCCGTAACTTCCTCGCCCAGCACGAACTGCCCGCTGTGCAGGACACGTTTGAACGCCGCCTCCAATTCGGGCGCCAAGGACCGGTTCTGAGCCTTGAGATCGACCAGAGGAATCATGAGGCAAGCCGCTCCGGGACGAGATCGACCGGCCGCCCGCCCTGCCGGATCGAGCGCGTGGCGGACTCCAGAAGCTCGACGATCCCCAACCCGACCCGGCCATCGGTAATCGGAGTTGCGCCGGTCTCGATGCACTCGATGAAATGTGCGACACTGGTCTTGAGCGCCTCGGTGCCGGACAGTTGCGGTGACCACATGTCACCCATGCGATAGCCTACGCGCAGCTCGTCACGTCGCTCTCGGCCGGCGACGAGATGGACGCCCTTGTCGTAGACCTTGACCTTCTCGCTGGGCTCCAGATCGTTGTAGACGATCATCTGGCGGCTGCCACCGATCAGAGTTTGGCGCACCTTGACCGGTGCCAGCCAGTTTACGTTGATGTGCGCGACAGCGCCGCTCGCATAGGAGAGCGTGACGAACGCCATGCTCTCGGGCCGACCAGGCAGATGTCTGGCCGCCTGAGCGGCGACGCTGGTCGGTGGCTCGCCCAGGAGGTACGCCAAAATTGCGAGGTCGTGCACGGCAAGGTCCCATACGACGTTCACGTCCGTTTGGAACAGACCGAGATTCACCCGAAGCGAATCATAATAGTGAATCTCCCCAATCTGTCCGCTGGTGACCAGCTCGCGGATCTTTCGGACAGCGGGCGTATAGACGAAGGTATGATCAACCATCAGCACCTGTTGGCGCCGCTCGGCTTCCGCCACCAGGCTCGAAGCCTCGGCTACGGAGGCTGCGAGCGGCTTCTCGACCATCACGTGCTTGCCTGCCCGTAACGCCGCCATCGCTAGCGGATAATGCGTTTGAACCGGTGTTGCGATCACCACAGCGCCGATCGATGGGTCCCCGATCAGGTCGCGGGCGTCGCCGTAGACCTGGATCCCAGGGAACCGACGCGCGGCGCGCTCGCAGGCTTCCTGGTCGAGATCATGCACGGCGGCGAGAACGCAGCCCTCATTGTCAGCCAGGCAGCGGGCGAGGTTGGGGCCCCAGTAGCCGTAGCCGATCAGTCCGGCGGCGATCATCCGAGCACCTCGGCGGTCAACCGCTCGCGCGCATCGCCGATGATCCGCGCCGGGACACCAGCGACGAGGCCGTGAGCGGGGACATCCCGGGTCACCACCGCGCCGGCCGCCACCAGCGCCCCGGCGCCGATCGTGACACCGGCGACGATGGTCGCGTTGCTTCCCAGGGAAGCCCCCTGGCCTACCAACGTTGGCTCAAGACGCCAGTCACCGGCAACCATCGGCTGCCCATCCGATCGGACTGCACGCGGATAGCGGTCATTGGTGAACATCACGCCATGCGCGATCATGACTTCGTCCATCAGGACGACACCTGCACACAGGAAGCTGTGCGACGAGATCTTGCAGCGGCTGCCGACCACGCACCCCGCTTGGATCTCGACGAACGGACCGATCGAGGTCTCGTCGCCGATCTCACACCCGTAGATGTTTACCAAGTCGGGGTGGGGAATGGACACCCCGCTCCCCAACAGCACGTTTGCGGCAATGGGCATTCCGATGGGCCTCGCGCTGTTCGGCGTTCACACGTACATTGACCTTCGTCCTAAGCGACTTGATGACTGTTTGCAGGGCCTCAATAAGGTGAAGAGCACGAACCTAGCCATTGGCCGTAGGGATCTGCCGCAGCCAGCATGCAGGCATTTCGACCGGTCATGGCGCTACCCTCAACAGCGACCATCGCGATGACGCCTCGCCTCGGCTCCGCTCGCAACGCTGGCCCGGCCAGGGCGTGCAGTCCGGGCCGGCCGCCGCCGAGATTGTCATTCATAGGCGGTCGCATCGCATCAGCGCGGTCAAGTTGAAAGCGCGATAGGTAATGTCGCTTTCCCCGCTCACTCAAATCCAGTACTACTGATAAAGACGACTAATCCACGAGGGCAACGCATAAGATACTTGACGGTGCCTCAAGGTTGAGTAGGTTGCCACCGTGAATCCGAACCCTTACCAGAGACGCGTCGCGCAACTAATAATTGTAAAAATAACCCTACTCTACGCTAGGGGGTTAAGAATAGTACATGAGGGGCCAAGTTGAACGCTCTAATGTTAGAACCACTAACGAAACTAAAGGCTTAATAAGTTTTGGTTTTAGCAGTAGGCAGAAACGCAACCGTTGGGTGGGATAATGGCACTAGCGAAAATGGATCAGAGTACTTACGTCCCGCGACCATTTTCTATGGCCGGGCTGCGTGCAAATGGGCTGCGGCCGAAACAGACTCAGCCGATCGTGATCTACGTCGATCCACGTGCGCTGAGCAGGGAGAGCATCGGGCGATGGCTGGCGATGCACCTACCTGGATTTCAGGTGCGTTTGGAGCGAGACAATCAGGAGGCAGTGGCGTTCGCCACGTCAAATGATCGTACCGCTCTAGTTCTCAAGCATCTTGGCCCTACCAGAGCCGATTCCCCAGATAATATTGTGTCATTGTCCGAGCTGGTTGGACAACTTGGCGCCGTGCCGTTGGCAGTGTTCGCCGACGCGGAGGACACCGATGTCGTCACGGCGGCGCTGCAATCCGGCGTCCGCGGCTACATACCTACCAGCCTGCAAGCGGCCGTCGTCGTCGAGGCGGTGCGGCTAATCTGTGCTGGCGACGTCTACGCACCCGTGGCCTGCCTGCTCAGCCAGGTTGGCAAGCCGCCGATCGCAGTCGGTCCCAGACCGCTGCCTGAGGCCACTGGCGGGTTTTCACCGCGCCAGCAGCAGATCCTTGAGTGCCTGAGAGAGGGCATGGCCAACAAGAATATCGCGCACGCCTGCGGTCTCAGCGAGGCCACCGTCAAGGTGCATGTGAGAAACATCATGAAAAAGCTGCGGGCAACGAATCGAACACAGGTCGTGCTGATGACCATGCCCTCAGCCGATGGCGGGGCCCTCGACGATGCCCGGCCAAGCCAGTGATCCTCGCCTGCGCGGTTCGCGCGCCAAAAACGGTGCGACCGTTTGCTGACAGGCCATACATTACCGGCGCATATCGCGGCTTCTGACGCACATCGGCGAGCGTTGCCGACACAGTGAGAACCCGACCAGCTCGTCCCGGCTATGTCCGGCTCGTGGGGCGCCCGCGGCCGCGCCCGCAGCGAAGATCGCCGGAGAGCCGATATCGGCAACACAGTGGGCAGCCTGCGGCCCGGTGCCGGTGACCATCGGGAAGTGGTCGGAGACGGCCGCGGTGACCGCGGTCCAGCACGACACGCCGTCGCTGAAGACGTTGCTGCCGGCGGCGAGGTCGCGCTCGGCCAGCGCTTCGATCTCCTTCTTGCGGAAGGTCGAACCGGTCGGTCAGGAATCGGCCAGGCTGTCGATAGGTGAGCTTGAGCCGCCTGGGCTTGCGCTCGGCGGCCGTCGCGACTCTGGTTACGAACACACTTCCCCCTTTCTCCACGTGGCGATAAGCGCCAAGGTGCCTACGCCAGCGGGAGGCTCCTGATGCACGCCTACGAGAGCGGACGCCTTGATCTGCCCTTCGTGGGGCTTTGCACCTTCGGCAAGCGGCCCCCTTGCCTGGATCTGTCAACGCTTGATGCCGACGTCGCGGTCCTCGGCGTGCCCTACGACATGGGCACCCAGTACCGTGCCGGCGCACGTTTCGGCCCACGCGCGATCCGCGAGGCGTCCACGCTGTTCTCGTTCGGTCACGGCGGCGCCTATGACCACGAGGATGACGCGGTCTATCTCGAAACCGACCAGGTCCGGATCGCCGACGTGGGCGATGCGGACATCGTCCACACCGACACGGCGGCCAGCCACCGCAACACCGAGGCCGCGGTTCGCCAGATCCTGGCACGGGGCGCCATACCGCTCGTGTTGGGTGGCGATCACGCGGTTAACATCCCCTGCGTACGCGCCTTCGCCGACCAGCCGCCCATCCACCTGATCCAGATCGACGCGCATCTGGACTTCGTCGACGTGCGCCACGGTGTGCGCGAGGGCCACGGCAATCCGATGCGACGGGCCGCCGAGCAGGCGCACGTGACGGGGCTGACCCAGCTGGGTATCCGCAACGTCTCCTCGACGGCGCGCGAAGGCTACGAGGACGCACGCCGGCGGGGCTCGCAGATTCGCTCGGTGCGCCAGTGCCGGCGGCTCGGCACCGAGGGCGTGCTGGCGCTGATACCCGAGGGTGCTCGCTACTACGTCACCATCGACATCGACGCGTTCGACCCCTCGATCGCTCCGGGGACCGGTACGCCGAGCCATGGCGGCTTCCTCTATTGGGAGGTCATGGAGCTGTTGCAGGGGATCGCCCGTATCGGCAACGTCGTCGGCATCGATCTGGTCGAGGTTTCGCCGCCATACGATCCCTCGGGGATCACGTCGATCCTCGCGGCCCAGGTCTTGCTTAATTTTCTGGGCTACATCTTCCACGAGCGACTTCGTAACGCCGCCGCGGAAAGGCCCTGAACCGGCCCGAAGCAACAAGAATTGGAGTGCACGGCATGACAAGAACGTTGACGCATCGGCCCGGCCTGCTGGCGCTCGTGCTGTTCGCAGCGGCATTCCTTTTCGCCCTGCCCGGAAGCGAAGCTCGTGCCGCCGTAGGCCAAGACGACAAGATCACCTGCATGTATCCGGTCTGGGTCGGCTTCGGCCCGGTCCACCTCGCCAACGAGCTGGGCTACTTCAAGGATGAGGGCATCACGGTCGAGGAGATCCTCGACGACGACATGGCCAACGGCATTGCCGCCATGGAGCGCGGTGACATCGACTGCTACCTGCGCACGGTCGGCGAGTATCAGGGATTGGGCCGGACCAAGGAGACCAAGGGCAAGATCATCGGCACGATCGACCTCTCGACCGGCGGCGACGGCTGGGCGGCCGACGGATCGATCAAGTCGGTGTGCGACCTCAAGGACAAGAGCATCGCGGTCGAGCCCAACCTGCCGGCCCGCCTGATCATGCAGATGGCGCTGAAGAAGGACTGCAACCTGTCGATCAAGGACACGAAGCTGACCGACATCGCTGCCGCCGACGCGATTGGGGTGTTCTCGGACCCCAGCGTCGCCGCCGTCGGCACGTATGAGCCCGTCCTCAGCCAAGTCGTGGCGGCGCACCAGGACCGCGGTGCCCACATCGTGGCGTCATCCAAGGACTATGAGGACCTGATCCTCGACGTAATCTTCGTCCATGACGACGAGCTGAAAACGAACCCTGCCAAATACGTGAAGTTCCTGCGGGCGATCTACAAGGCGGTCAACTACTTCAACACCAACCAAGAGCAGGCGATCCCGATCATCGCCAAGCAGTTCTCGATTACGCCCGACGACTTCAAGGCGACCCTGCCCAACTTCCGCTACACGCCCTACAGCGAGGCGGTCGAGCTGATCGGCACGACAGACAAGGAGGGCCGCGTCTACGAGGTCTTCCGCGAGGCCATGGACCTCAATCTCGAGTTCGGCTCCTCCACCACCAAGCTGGTGCCCGAGGACCATATCGACCGCTCGGTGATCAACCAGGCCCACTAGCAGAATACGGCGGCAGGGTTGGACCTCACGGCCATGCGGCGACGCGCGCGTTCCCGGACACGGCGACCGGGACCGTGGCGCGACTTGTTCGTGTTCGGCACAAGGGGGGATCCGCGCGTCGAGCTCTGGGTGGGTGCGGCTGCGTTCGCGCTGGTGCTGCTCGCCTGGTCCGCGGTCACCGGGCTGGGCTGGGTGCAGCCGCAGATCCTGCCATCGCCCGAGGCGGTCCTCGCCGCCTGGGCCGGGCTCTTCACCGGCACCGACTATCTTTCCGACATCGGCATCAGCATGGCCCGGGTCTGGGTGGCGTTCCTGGCCTCGGCCGTGATCGCCATTCCGTTGGGCATCCTGATGAGCAGCTACCGGGCGGTGGGTGCCTCCACCGAGCCCGTGGTCGATTTCGTCCGCTACCTGCCGGTCCCGGCCCTAGTACCGCTCACCCTGATCTGGCTCGGCATCGGCGAGAGCTCGAAGATCGCGCTCCTTTGGATCGGCACCTTCTTCCAGCTCGTGCTGCTGGTGGCCGACGACTCCCGCCGCGTGCCCAAGGAGTTCGTCGAGACTGGCCGCACGCTCGGCGCCGGCGACCGGGCGCTGATGACCGACGTGCTGGTCCCGGCCATGCTGCCCAACATGGTCGACAGCTTGCGGATCACGCTGGGCTGGTGCTGGACCTACCTGATCGTGGCCGAGATCGTCGCCGCGAACTCGGGGATCGGCTATCAGCTCTGGACCGCACGCCGCTACGGCAAGACGCCGGAGGTGTTCGCCGGCATCCTCACCATCGGCGTGATCGGTCTCGTCTCCGACCAGGCGATCCGCTTCCTCCATCGGCGCTGGTTCCGCTACCTTGGATGAGATGACGGCCCACCCGGTACCCCATGGCGGCAGGATCGAGTTCCGCGCTCTGACCAAATCCTTCGCGCACGGCCACGGGCCGGCCATTCCGGTGGTCGAGCCCCTGACGCTGGACATCGCGGCCGGCGAGTTCGTGGTCTTCGTCGGCCCCTCCGGATGCGGCAAGACGACGGTGATGCGCATGGTGGGCGGACTCGAGACGCCCAGCACCGGCAAGGTGCTCCTCGACGGCGAGCCCGTCCTGGGACCGAGCCGGGACAAGGGCATGGTCTTCCAGACCTACTCCTCGTTCCCGTGGCTAACGGTGCTGGGCAACATCCGCTTCGGGATGAAGTACCGGCACGATCTCGCGCCGGCCGATCGCGCGCGGATTGGCCGCCACTATCTCGAGCTGGTCGGACTGACGCCCTTCGCCGACTATTACACCAACCGGATCTCGGGCGGCATGCGCCAGCGGGTGGCGATCGCGCGCACGCTGGCCGCCGATCCGCTGGTGCTCCTGATGGACGAACCGTTCGGTGCCCTGGACGCGCTGACCCGCGAACGATTGCAGCTCCAGCTCCAGGCGCTGCGCCAAGCCGAGCGCAAGACGGTGATCTTCGTCACCCATGACGTCGACGAGGCCGTGTTCCTAGCCGACCGGATCATCGTCTTCTCCGCCCGGCCGGCCCGCGTGCTCAAGGACGTGCCGGTCGCCAAAGTCCTGCCGGCGGAGCGCGGGCTCGACCTGATGGAGGGGGCGGCCTTCCGCGCGATCCGCCACGAAGTTCTGTCGCTCATCCGACAGGAGGAGATCCGCACCGAGGAGGCCGAATATGCCGCCGCAGGCTGAGGCCGGCTCGACACTCTGTTTTGCCGGTAAGAACGTCCTGGTCACCGGCGCCAGCCACGGCATCGGACGCGCGGTCGCGAAGGCCTTCGCGCGCGCCGGTGCGGACCTCGCCATCCTGTCCAGCACCGCCGACATCGAGACGGCGGCGGCGGCGATCGCCGCCGCTGTCGGGCGCCCGGTCCGGGCCGAGATGTGCGACATCACCGATCGCGAAGCGGTACGCCGCGTCGTGGGCGGGCTTGGCCGGCTCGACGTCTTGGTCAACAATGCCGGACTCGAGCTGACCACCCCCATGCTCGCCGAGGACGACGCGGTCGAGGCGACCTTCCGCCGGATCATCGAGATCAACGTGGTCGGCACCTACTACGTCACGCGCCAAGCCCTGCGCTGTATGGCGGCGGGCGCCAGCATCGTCATCACCTCCTCGGTCTGGGGGAAGTCCGCCGCGGCGGACTTCGCGGCTTACGTCACGTCCAAGCACGCCAACATCGGCTTCATGCGCGTGCTGGCCAAGGAGCTCGGCCCGCGCGGCATCCGAGTGAACGCCGTCTGCCCGGGCTGGGTCCGCACCCGAGCGGCGCTGCGCTCGCTGACCCGGGTTTCCGAGAAAGCGGGCGTCAGCGAGGAGGAGATGCTTGACGACATCCTCGCCGCACAGGCGCTGCCCGGCCTGATGGAGCCCGAAGACGTGGCCTCGCTCTACCTGTTCCTCGCCTCAGACCTTGCCCGTAACGTCACCGGCCAGGCGGTCAATGTCGACCGCGGCGAGGTGATGGGGTGACCGGTTCGCTCGCGGGCAAGCGTGCCCTAGTCACCGGCGGTGCGGCAGGCATCGGCCGGGCGATCGCCGCGGCACTTGCGTCGGAAGGCTGTCGGGTTGCGATCGCCGACGTGGTGCCCCAGCACCAGATCGACTCCACGAGCAGCGAGATCGGCAACGGCTCGTTCGGCATCCGTACGGACGTCGCCAATGAGGCCCAGGTGCTGGAACTGTTCGCCTCGCTTGGCACCCGGCTCGGTGGCCTCGATATCTTGGTCAGCAATGCCGGCATCCTGATCGAGAAGCCGCTGCTGGAGACCACCGCCTCCGATTTCGACCGGCTGATCGGCGTCAATCTGCGTGGGGTGTTCCTCGTCGGCCGTGAGGGCATCCGGGCGATGCGGCTGCAGGGCGGCGGACGAGTGATCAACATCGCCTCCGAGCTCGCCTATCTCGGCCGCGAGAGCTGCTCGATCTACTGCGCCTCCAAGGGCGGCGTGCTGTCGCTGACGCGATCCTGGGCGCGCGAGTTCGCGCCCGAGATCCTGGTCAACGCGATCGCCCCAGGTCCGACCGACACGGCCATGCTCGCGGCCGATACCACCTCGCCGGAGACGCTGGCGAAGGAAGCGATGAATCCGCTGGGGCGTATCGCCCGGCCGGAGGAGATCGCAGCCGCCGCAGTGTTCCTGGCCGGGCCTGGTGCTTCCTTCATGACCGGCCAGTGCGTGAGCCCGAACGGCGGCGCGGCAATGTTCTGATAGGCGGCGACTGGGGGAGGACGGCATGAACGACAGCGTATTCCTGGCAGAGTTGAGCTGGCCGGAGTTCGAGCGGCGGGTGGCGGAGAACGTCGTCGTGTTCTTCCCGCTCGGCGCCACCGAGCAGCATGGGCCGCACATGGCGATGTCCGTCGACGTCGTGCTGCCCACCGCCGTATGCGAGCGAGTGGCGCGCACCGTCGGCGGCCTCGTCGCGCCGACGGTGCCATATGGTTACAAGTCGATGCCCCGCTCGGGCGGCGGTGAGGCCTTTCCCGGTACCACCAGCCTCGACGCCAACACCTTCTCGCTCGTGGTCCGCGACGTCATCCGCAGC
The DNA here is from genome assembly GCA_963798145.1 of uncultured Alphaproteobacteria bacterium. Lineage (GTDB taxonomy): Bacteria > Pseudomonadota > Alphaproteobacteria > Geminicoccales > Geminicoccaceae > Benzoatithermus. Next base: position 103,889 of record CAWCSG010000023.1, on the reverse strand, counting down.
CTCGGCCACGACGGCGTCCGGCGCGTCGTCGTGCTCAACGGCCACTTCGAGAACTGCTGGCCTGCCGTCGAGGGCGTCGACCTCGGTCTGCGCGAGCTGCGCCGCGACGGTATCGCCGACATGCAATTGATGCGCCTGGAGTACTGGGACTTCGTCCGCCGGAGCACCCTGGACAAGCTGTTCCCGGAGGGATTCCCGGGCACAGAGCTCGAGCATGCGAGCCTGCTCGAGACCTCGCTCATGCTGCTGCTCCGGCCCGACCTGGTCGACATGTCAAAGGTGCCTTGCGACGGTCCGGCCAAATTCCCGACCTATGACCGCCACCCAGTGCCCAAGGGCTTCATGCCGGCGTCCGGGGTCCTGGCGCGCGCCGAGCGGGCTACCGAAGAACAGGGGCAATGGCTGATCGACGACCATGTGCAGCTCATCGCTGCCGCTGTTCGGGCCGAGTTCGGGCTATAGAAACTTGAGCGAAGGGCTCGTTTACTGGCATACCGTGGCTTGAGCACGGCCGTCAGCGTGGCATCCGAAAGTGGCCGCCGGAACGGTCCACACGGCCTCCGAAACATCCGACCTCAGCCCAGGTTATGCTGCGGACCTCGCCCGAGCGGGCGGCGATCAGGATTGCGATGCCGGCGCCGTGGCGGCGGCGCCGTCGCGTTTGGCAAGGTCGATCATGAAGGCCGGGGCCCGACGTCAGTCGAGCGTGGCATGGCGTTTCACCTGTCGGACCTTCCTGGGCTTCGGCAGGAGAACCTCGAGATGTCACTTCCAACGCGCCGGGTTGTCGCCGGTCCGAGCACCCAGCACCGTGGTGTAGTCGAGCACCGCCTCGATGCGCTGGCAGGCCCGGCACGCGTGTCGATTCCACGCACATCGGTGGCACCCATGGTGGGAAAGACATAGGTGCCGAGTGTCGCTCCTCATTGCGCGGCTTGCTTGGCGTTGCGCCAGCTGGGTCGCTTGCTCTCGATCAGCGCCTCAGCGGCTGCCTTGAACGCCAATCCCTTGTCGCGGTTGGACCACTGCGGACAGAGGCGAACGGTAGGTGGCGGAGGGAGCGGGATTTGAACCCGCGAGGGGTTGCCCCCAACACGCTTTCCAGGCGTGCGCCTTAAACCACTCGGCCATCCCTCCCGAAGGCGGCCGGAACATAGCGACCGGGGCGCACGCCTGCAACAGCAGGTTGGCGGCCGCGGCCGCCCCGAGCGGGGCCTCGTGCGGCCACTACGAGACGGCGTAACCACGACCTCGTCCCGCTGCCGGGGCGCCGCTCGTGCGGCGCCTTCAGGCCCGTGATGCGCGGCGGACAGATCCCGTGATATCGGCCAGCTGCTTCACGCGGCACCCGTCTGCGACAGGACGAGGACAGCGCGGAAATCGTTGACGTTGGTTAGGGTCGGACCCGTGACGACCTGGTCGCCCAGGACCTCGAATAGCGAGTGGGCGTCGTTCGCGGCCAGCACCGCGCGCGGGTCGAGGCCGGCAGCCCGCGCACGGTCCAGGGTGTCGGGCGTGACGATCGCACCCGCCACCTCCTCGGCACCGTCGATCCCGTCCGTGTCGCCAGCGATCGCCCAGATGCCGGGCTCGCCGTCGAGAGCCACGGCGAGCCCCAGCAGGTATTCGACATTGCGCCCACCCCTGCCCTCGCCCCGCACGGTCACCGTCGTCTCACCGCCGGACAGCAGCACCGCCGGTGACTTGGCCGGCTGGCCGTGGCGGCGGACCGAGCGGGCGATGCCGGCCATGACTTTGCCCAGCTCGCGGGACTCGCCCTCGAGCGCGTCGCCCAGCAGCACCGGCGCGACTCCGGCGCTCCGCGCGACCGCGGCAGCCGCCTCCAGGCTGAGCTGCGGCGCCGCGATCAGCCGGACCTCGCTGCGGGCGAGACGCGGATCGCCGGGCTTGGGCGTCTCGGCCGCGGACCCGTGCAGATGGTCGCGGACATGCGGCGGCAGCTCGATGGCGTAGCGGGCGATGATGGCCAGCGCATCGGCGGCGCGGGTCGGGTCGGGCACGGTCGGTCCGCTGGCGATCACCGCCGGCTCATCGCCGGGAACGTCGGAGATCAGGAGGGACACGATACGCGCCGGGAACGCTGCCGCGGCGAGCCTGCCGCCCTTGATCGCGGACAGATGCTTGCGCACGCAGTTCATCTCGTCGATCGAGGCACCCGAGCGCAGCAGCGCGCGGTTGACGGCCTGCTTGTCGGCGAGGGTCAGCCCGTCCGCTGGCAACGACAGCAGCGACGAGCCGCCGCCCGAGATCAGCGCCAGCACCAGATCGTCCTCACCCAGCCCCTGCACGAGCTCGAGGATCCGCGCGGCCGCCGCCCGCCCGGCTTCGTCGGGCACTGGGTGCGCCGCCTCGACCACCTCGATCCGCCGGCACGGTGCGCCGTGGCCGTAGCGGGTCACGATCAGGCCGGACAACTCCCCGTGCCAATGCCGCTCCAGTGCCACCCCCATGGCGGCGGACGCCTTACCGGCGCCGACGACGATGGTCCGGCCTTTCGGAGGTGGCGGCAGATGCGCCGGCAGCACCACCGCCGGGTCCGCCGCCGCGACCGCGGTCTCGAACAGGGAAAGCAGAAGCTGGCGGGGGTCCATCGCTGAGCCTCAGCCCTCGGCCACCGGATGGTTCGCCATCAGCTCCAGCGCCTTGACCATGCCGGAATGGTCCCAGCCCTTGCCGCCATTGGCGGCACAGGCATTGAACAGTTCCATGGCGGTAGCGGTGTTGGGCAGGCTGACGCCGAGCGCCCGCGCGCCGGCGAGGGCAAGGCTCAGATCCTTCTGGTGCAGCTCGATGCGGAAACCCGGATTGAAGGTCCGGTTGATCATGCGCTCGCCGTGCACCTCGAGGATGCGCGAGCTGGCGAAGCCGCCCATCAGTGCCTGGCGCACCTTGGCCGGATCGGCGCCGGCCTTGGACGCGAACACCAGCGCCTCGGCCACGGCCTCGATGTTGAGCGCCACGATGATCTGGTTCGCGACCTTGGTGGTCTGGCCGTCGCCATTGCCGCCGATCAGCGTGATGTTCTTGCCCATCAGCTCGAACAGCGGCCTGACCTTGTCGAACGCTGCCTGCGGGCCGCCCACCATGATGGTCAGCGACGCGGCCTTGGCACCGACCTCGCCGCCCGAGACCGGGGCGTCGAGATAGTCGCAGCCCAGCTCGTTGATCCGCTTCGCGAACTCCTTGGTGGCGATCGGCGAGATCGAGCTCATGTCCACCACGGTCTTGCCGCCCGACAGCCCGGCGGCGATGCCGGCCGGGGCGAACAGGACCTCTTCCACCTGCGGCGTGTCCGGGACCATGGTGATGATCACCTCGGCCGCCCGCGCCACGGCCTCGGCCGATTCGCAGGCGTTGCCACCAGCATCGAGCAGGGCCTGCGGCACACCGCTGCGCGTATGCAGGAACAGCTCGTGCCCGCCCCTGGCGAGATTGAGCGCCATGGGCTGGCCCATGATGCCGAGTCCGATGAAGCCGACCTTCATGCGTGAAACTCCAATTGAGCCACCGGTCAGGCGGCGCTTCTGCAGTAGGGAGCGAACCAGCCGAGTCCAGCCGCCGTGGTGGTGGCGGGCTTGTACTCGCAACCGACCCAGCCGTCGTAGCCGGCCTCGTCCAGGGCCGCGAAGATGAACGGATAGTTGATCTCGCCGGTGCCGGGTTCGTTGCGGCCGGGCGTGTCCGCGATCTGCACGTGACCGATCCGGTCCTTGATCCGGCGGAAGGTCGGCACGAGATCGCCCTCCATGATCTGCATATGATAAAAGTCATATTGCAGGGACAAATTGCCTGATCCGACCTCGTCCATGATCTCGATCGTTTGCGCCGAGCGATTGAGATAGAAGCCCGGGATGTCGCGCGTGTTGATGGCCTCGACCACCAGCCCGATGCCGGCCTTCTCGAACGCCGGTGCGGCATAGCGCAGATTGTCGACCAAGGTGTGACGGACTGCGGCCGCCGGAGCATCCTTGGGCGGGATGCCAGCCAGGCAGTTCACGCGCTTGCAGCCGAGCGCGGTCGCGTACTCGATGCCTAGGCCAACGCTGGCGCGAAATTCGTCTTCACGACCCGGCAGGCAGGCGATGCCGCGCTCGCCCGCAGCCCAGTCCCCGGCTGGCAGATTGTGCAATGCCTGGACCAGCCGGTGCTCCTTCAGACGCGCCGCCAGTTCTTCCTTCGGGTAGGCGTAGGGAAACAGATACTCGACGCCGGCAAAGCCGTCGGCGGCCGCCGCCGCGAACCGGTCGAGGAAATCGTGCTCGTTGTAGAGCATGGTGAGATTGGCCGCGAATTTTGGCATGGGCTACCCTCCCTTGGCTGGTGAAGACTTCGCTTTGTCCCGGACAACGCGGACGCGCTCAGCTGGCGGCCAACCGGCGAGCAGTACGCGACGCAGCGCCAGAGTGTCAACCTGACCCCCGCCTGACAACCACGTCGAGGGCGAAGGTGCTGATGCGCTTCGGGGGGCAATGCGACCGCGACGCACGCGGATGTTCCCGGACGCCGGCGGCACGGCGCGAGTTGCTCAAGATGCGACCTGATCCGCAGCGATTTGGGCCTTGCGCCGGGACATGACCACGGACCCCAGGACGGACGCCACGATCAACACCCACATCAGCACCGCAATCCAGCTCTTGGTGAAGAAGATGGTGAGATCCCCGAAGCCAGCAGTGCTGCAGCACCAGCAGCGGCCACCATTGTTCTGCGAGTGATTTTCCTAGAGTCCTCCAAAGCCGCGATGGCTGCTGTAGCCAGTGTAAGACAGCGGTTACTCCAGTCTTGCCAAGACGAGCGCGGCCGAACATCTTAACGTCGGGTCAGTTTTGCAGGACGCTCTCAACACGGCACTTGGCATCTCCCAAGCGCCCCACTTGATCGATTGAACCCCAACCGTCGATCTCAGCTTCGCTCCCTGAACTCGATCAGGACCCAGCCGACCACGCGGCTTCACAAAGCTGCTCGACATTGATGCCTCCTCCGCGGACATTCTAGACAACTGCAGTCGGCAGCGGCTTTCCTGCGAATTGCGCGGCGAGATTCTCGAGTACGATCCGGGCCATTGCCTGCCGGGTCTCCTCCGTGGCGCTCGCCTGGTGCGGCTGCAGCACCACCTGCTTCATACGGTACAGCGCTTCGGGCACGTGCGGCTCGCGCTCGAACACGTCGAGGCCGGCACCGCCCAGGCGGCCCTCGAGTAACGCCTCGACCAGCGCCGCTTCGTCGACGATCGTCCCACGGGCGATGTTGACGAGGACCCCATCGGGCCCGAGCGCGTTGAGAACCTCACGGTTGACCAGCTTCTGCGAGGTGAGACCGCCGGCGGCCGCGACCACCAGCACGTCACTGTCGCGGGCGAGCGCCACCAGCGACGGCTCGAAGCGATAGGGCAAATCATCGAATGCGCGCTGGTCCGTATAGGCGATCGCGACGTCGAATCCGTTCGCCCGCCTGGCAATCGCCCGGCCGATCCGGCCTAGTCCCAGGATACCGAGCCGCTTGCCGGTGAACTTGGTCGCCAGCGGAATAGGCGCCGTGCCCCACTCGCCCGCGCGCACCAGCCGGTCACCGACGCAGATCCGTCTCAGCGTCGCCAGGATCAAAGCCAGGGCCATGTCGGCGACATCGTCGGTCAGCACGTCCGGCGTGTTGGTGACCCGAACACCGCGTGCCTGCGCATGTGGGAGATCGACCGCGTCCGTGCCGACGCCATTGATGGTGATGACCTCGAGCGCCGGCAACGCCTCGACCAGTTCCGGCGCGGCGCCGGTGCCGCCACCCGTGACGATCGCGCGAATCCGCCCTCGGGCCGCCGCGGGCAGCGCGCCGATGTCGGCGCGACCATCGATGCGGTGGACGATATAGTCGCGGTCGAGCACCGCCTCGAGGCTCGGCATCATCTGCTGGATCAGGACGATTTCGGGTTTCAATGGTGGCACTCCTTGCTCATCTGCCACTCGGTCGATGGCGATGTTGGCGTCCTTCGTCACCTCGCACCATCAGGTCAGCTCGGCCTGGACGAATTCGCCAACCTCGTCAGGTATTCCACCGTGAACGTTGTATCGACGGCGGAGAGCTTTACGGCTCTATCCCTCTCTTTCGAGCGCCTACAGATCTCCATGCGCATTGTTGCAGATCCGGCCGGCTCTCTTGGTTGACTTCAACGTCGGAACTTGGCCGCGAGCTGCTCCGAGCCGCGCGCCAGGATGCCGGAATCGGCGCCCACGGCGGTGAACAGGCAGCCCCGCTCGATGCACCGCCGCGCCAACGCCTCGTCGCCGGTGAGGAAGCCCGGGGCCCGGCCGGCGGCCTTGATGCGGTCGATTGCGTCGTCGTAGACGCGGACCATCGCCGGGTTGGTCTGGTCGCCGAGATAGCCCAGGCCCGCGGACAGATCGCCCGGACCGATGAACACGCCATCGACGCCATCGACCCGCGCGATCGCGTCCAGATTGTCCAATCCCAGCTTGGTCTCGATCTGGACCAGGACGCACAGCTCCTCTTCGCAACGGGTATGGTAGTCCTTGACCCGGCCGAACCGCGACGAGCGCGAAGCCGAGGCGAAGCCGCGGACGCCGCGCGGTGGATAACGGGTGGAAGCCACCGCCTGCTCCGCCTCCGCGACGGTCTGGATCATCGGGATCAGCAGGGTCTGCACGCCCGCGTCGAGGAAGCGCTTGATCATCACGTGGTCGTTCCACGGCGGACGGACGATCGGCTGGACCTGGTTCTCCATCACCGCCTGGAGCTGGCTGAAGACCATCGGCAGCTCATTGGGTGAATGCTCGGTGTCGAGCAGCAGCCAGTCGAAGCCTGAGCCGGCCACGATCTCGACCGAGACGTTGCTGGCGAGGCTGCACCAGAGCCCGATCTGCGACTGCCCCGATTTGATCGCGCGCTTGAAGTGATTGGCGGGCACATCCATGGCGTCTTTCCTCCGGCAGTCGTTCAGTGAATCTCGGGATCCGGCGTCGGCGCGCCGCGCTCCAGATAGTCGAAGTCGCAACCCTGGTCCGCCTGGGTGATGTGCTGGGCGAACATGGCGCCGTAGCCACGCGTGTAAGGCTGGGGCGGTTGACGCCAGGCGGCACGCCGCCGGGCCAGCTCCTCATCGCCGACCTGCAGCGTGAGCCGGCGGGCCGGGATGTCGAGCTCGATCACATCGCCCTCGACGACCAGCGCCAACGGTCCGCCGACGAACGATTCTGGCGCCACGTGCAGCACGCAGGCGCCGTAGCTGGTGCCGCTCATGCGCGAATCCGAGATTCGCAGCATGTCGCGCACGCCCTCCTTGAGCAGCTTCTGCGGGATCGGCAGCTGGCCCCATTCCGGCATGCCGGGGGCACCGAGGGGACCGGCGTTGCGCAGCACCAGCACCGAGCTCGCGTCGACGTCGAGGTTCGGATCGTCGATCCGCGCCGCCATCTCGTCGTAGCTGTTGAACACGACCGCCCGGCCCCGATGCCGATGCAGCTGGGCCTCGGCCGACGGCGGCTTGATCACTGCACCGTTCGGCGCGAGGTTGCCGCGCAGCACGGCCAGGCTGTCGCCGGCCACCAGCGGCCGGTCGAGCGGCCGGATCACCTCGTCGTTGAACACCTTGCTGCCGGCGACGTTCTCGCCGAGCGTCCTGCCGTTGACGGTGCGGGCGTCGAGGGAGAGCAGCTCGCCCAGCCGGGCCAGCATCCCGCGCAGACCCCCAGCATAGTAGAAATCCTCCATCAGGAAGGCACCCGATGGGCGGATGTTCGCCAGCAGCGGCGTGCGCCGCGCCAGCGCGTCGAAGCGGTCGAGGTCGAGCGGCACACCCGCGCGGCGCGCCATCGCGATCAGATGCACGACGGCGTTGGTCGAGCCGCCCAGCGCCAGCACCGTGGTCACGGCGTTGTCGAACGAGGCCGGGGTCAACCAGTCGGACGGCTTCCAGTCCTCCCAGACCATCTCGACGATGCGCTTGCCGGTCAGCGTCGCCATCGCGGCATGGCGCGAGTCCGGTGCCGGGATCGACGAGGCGCCGGGCAACGTGAAGCCCAGGCCCTCCGCCGCACCGGTCATGGTCGAGGCGGTGCCCATCGTCATGCAGTGGCCGGGCGAGCGGGCGATGCCCTGCTCGATCTCGCCCCAGTCCTCCTCGGTAATCTTGCCGCTGCGCAGCTCGGCCCAGTATTTCCAGGTATCGCTGCCGGAGCCGAGCGTGGCCCCGCCCCAATTGCCGCGCAGCATGGCCCCGCCCGGCATGTAGATGGCAGGCAGGTCCATCGAGATCGCGCCCATGATCAGGGCCGGCGTGGTCTTGTCGCAGCCGCCCATCAGCACCGCCCCGTCGGCCGGGTGCGAGCGCAACAGCTCCTCGGTCTCCATGGCCAGAAAGTTGCGGTACATCATCGTCGTCGGTTTCTGGAACGGCTCCGACAGCGACATCGCCGGCAGCTCGACCGGGAAGCCGCCCGCCTGCCAGATGCCCCGCTTCACCTCCTCGACCCGCTGCTTGAAATGCGAGTGGCACGGGTTGATGTCGGACCAGGTGTTGATGATCGCGATCACCGGCTTGCCGGCATAGTCCGAGCGATCATAGCCCATCTGCGCCGTGCGCGAGCGGTGCCCGAACGAGCGCAAATCCTTCACGCCGTACCAGCGATGGCTGCGCAGTTCTTCCGGTTTCTTCCTGCTCATCTCGATCCCACCTTGCAAAGGCCCAGCCGGCAACGCCGTCCGCGGAGGGCGGCGCCGCGCCGGCTCACCCGTCGATGCTGATGTTAGCGTCCTTGATCACCGCAGCCCATTTCTCGCGTTCGGCCGCCGCAGTGCCGAGGCGAGGCCGACGGTGGCGGCCAGACGGGTCCAATGCAGGCCTCTTCTCAACATCTGCTCTTCCTCCCTGACTGATCGCAGTAAGTGCGGATTAGAGTCGAGTACTGGCTATCCGGGTGCCTTGGTCTTCGGCTCATATGGCCCGTTCAAGTCGTACGTGTAGGCGGTCTTCACGATCGTGTAGAATTCCTTGGCATACGAACCCTGCTCGCGCGGGCCATAGCTCGAGCCTTTGCGGCCGCCGAACGGCACATGGTAGTCGACGCCGGCGGTGGGCAGGTTGACCATTACCATCCCGGCTTCCGCGTTGCGGCGGAAATGGCTCGCATGCTTCAGGCTGGTGGTACAGATGCCGGCGGTCAGGCCAAACTCGGTGTCGTTGGCGAGCTCCAGCGCCTCCTCATAGTCCTTGGCGCGGATCACGCCGGCGACCGGTCCGAAGATCTCCTCGCGCGAGATCCGCATGCCTGGGTCGACATCCACGAACAGTGCCGGCGCCATGTAGAAGCCGGGCGTCGCCCGCTTGAGCTGCTCGCCACCGAAGGCAACTTGGCCCCCTCCTCCTTGCCGATGCCGACATAGCGGAGGTCCTGGTCGAGCTGGGTCTGGTCGACCACAGGGCCGATCTGGGTCTCCGGCGCCAGCGCGTCGCCGATCACCAGCGCCTTCAGCCGTGCGGTCACCCCCTCGATGAAGCGGTCGTGGATGCCCTCGGTGACGATCAGGCGCGAGGAGGCGGTGCAGCGCTGGCCGGTCGAGAAATAGGCGCCATTGACGGCGGTCTCGACCGCATTCGCAAGATCCGCGTCGTCCAGCACCACGAGCGGATTCTTGCCGCCCATCTCCAGCTGCACCTTCTTCATCGGATCGGAAGCGATGCAGGTCGCCGCAACCCGGCGCCCGGTTCCGACCGAGCCGGTGAAGGTGATCGCGTTCACGCCCGGATGGCGCAGCATCGCCTCGCCCACGACCGAGCCGCGGCCGATGAGCAGGTTGAAGACGCCGGGCGGAACGCCGGCGCGGGCGATGATCTCGGCCAGCGCGGTGGCGGTCGCCGGCACCAGCTCGGCCGGCTTGAGCACGACGCAGTTGCCGTAGGCCAGGGCGGGCGCGGTCTTCCAGGCCGGGATCGCGATCGGGAAGTTCCAGGGGCAGATCATCCCGACCACGCCCACCGGCTCGCGCGTGATCTCGATGTCGACCCCCGGGCGCACCGAAGCCAGCTTGTCACCGGTCAGCCGCAGCGCCTCGCCGGAGAAGAACAGGAAGATCTGCGCCGCGCGCACCGTCTCGCCGATCCCCTCGACGAGCGGCTTGCCCTCCTCGCGCGACAGGATGGCGCCGATCTCGTCCTTGCGCGCCAGCAGCTCGTCGCCGATGCGCTTGAGGATGTCGTGACGCAACTGTGGCGTGCTGCGCGACCACGCCGGGAATGCGTCCTGCGCGGCCGCGATCGCCCGCTCCGCGTCGGCGGCGTTTGCTTGCGGGTACTGCCCCAGAACGTCGCCGGTGTTGGAGGGGTTGATGTCCGCCGACGCCTGGGCCGCCGACACCCACTCGCCCGCGATGTAGTTGCGGCCGACGTTCATCGGCCGTTGGCCTGCCGCCAGGCGGCAAAATCCGCGTGCGTCTTGTCCTGCGTCGCCGGGTAGAGGCCGATGATCGAGCGGCCCTTGAGCACCTCCTCGGTGACGAAATCCTCGAACGCGGTCATGCCGACGGCCTCGATCGCGATCTCTGCTGCCAGATGGGCCGGGATCACCACCACGCCGTCGGCATCGCCGACGATTACGTCGCCCGGGAACACCGGCGCATCGCCGCAGCCGATCGGCACGTTGATGTCGATCGCCTGGTGCAGGGTCAGGTTGGTCGGCGCCGACGGGCGGTTGTGGTAGCTCGGCATCGCCAGCCGCGCGATCTCGCCGGAGTCGCGAAACCCGCCGTCGGTCACCACGCCGGCGGCACCGCGCACCATCAGGCGCGAGATCAGGATCGATCCCGCCGAAGCCGCGCGCGGGTCTTTGCGGCTATCCATCACCAGCACGGCCCCAGGCGGGCACAGCTCGACCGCCTTACGCTGTGGGTGCTCCGGGTTCTGAAACACCGTCATCGGATTGAGATCCTCGCGCGCCGGCATGTAGCGCAAGGTGAACGCCTCGCCGACCATCGTGCCCGCACTGGGGTTGAGCGGCCGCACATCCTGGATGAACTGATTGCGCAGGCCGCGCTTGAACAGGCAGCTCATCAGCGTCGCGGTGCTGATTGCCTTCAGCTGTTCGCGGGTGTCGGAGGTCAGTGCGCTCATCGAGTCAGGCTCCCGGCCGCTGGTTCGGCGGTGTATAGTCGTGCATGACGAAGCTGCCGCCCTGGAACCGCTGGGCCACCGGATCGAGCGGATTCGGCTGCTTCAGGATCTCCTCGGCATATTCCTCCGAATTCTGGACCGGACGATAGCCGAGTCGCTCGGCACCGCTATTGTCCCAGTAGCTACGCGTGTTGTTCGAGACGCCCCAGACAACGAGATAGCCGATATCCGGCACCTCGATGCAGCGCATGATCAACTGCAGCAGATCATCATGGCCGAGCCAGGTGCTCAGGTTGCGGAACTCGGTCGGGCGCGGCAGCGTGCTGCCGATCCGCAGATTGATGCCCTCGATGCCGTGCTTGTCCCAATACATCCGGCTCATGGCCTCGCCCCAGACCTTGCTGAGGCCGTAGAAGCCATCGGGCCGGAAGGCGCAGTCGAGGCCCAGCTTCTCCTCGACCGGGTACATGCCGACCGTGTGGTTCGAGCTGGCGAAGACGACGCGCTTCACCCCGTGCCGCCGAGCGCCCTCATAGACCTCATGGAGCGCCTTCAGATTGTTCTCGATGATCTCGGGCAGCGGTCGCTCGACGCTGGTCCCGGCCATGTGGATCAGCACATCGACGCCCGCGAGCATCCGGTCGACCACGGCCGGTTCGCGCAGATCGCCATGCATGACCTCCTCGCGCGGCGACAGCGCCTCCAACGGCTTGGTGCCGCCGGCGGAGCGCAGGTCCACGCCACGCTCTAGAAGGGCCGGCCGCAGCACGCGGCCGATACCACCGCCGGCGCCGGAAAGGGCAACCTTCGTCATCGTCTACTCCTATTTGGCGAAGAGATGCGGCAGGCCCAGCGAGATCACCGGCACGTAGGTCACCAGCATCAAGGTGGCGAACGCCGCGATGTAGAATGGCCAGATCGTGCGGACCGCCTGGGTGATCGGGATCTTGCCGACGGCACAGCCGACGAACAGCACCGAGCCCACGGGCGGCGTGCACAGGCCGATTCCGAGATTGAGCACGAGGACGATGCCGAAATGCACCGGGTCCATGCCGAACTTGGTGACCACCGGCAGGAAGATCGGCGTCGTGATCAGGATCAGCGGCGCCATGTCCATGAAGCAGCCGAGCACCAGAAGGATCAGATTGATCAACAGGAAGATGACGGTCGGGTTGTCGCTGATCGAGGTCATCAGGTTGATCATCGCCGCGGGAATCTGCAGCAGCGCCAGGATGAACCCGAACGCCGAAGCGGTACCGATGACGAGCAGGACCATGGCCGTGGTCCGAACCGCGCCCAGCGTGGCGATCTTGAAGTCTTCCCAACTGAGACTGCGGTAGACGAGTGCCGTGATCAGCATCGAGTAGAGAACCGCGATGGTCGAACTCTCGGTGGCGGTGAAGATGCCCGAGCGGACGCCGCCGACGATGATCGCTGCCAGCAGCAGGCCCGGCACCGCCGCGACGAAGATCGTCCCGAATGTCTGCCAGCCCGGGAATGGCTCCGCCGGATAGCCGCGCCGCCGGGCGACGACGTAGGCGGTGATCATCAGCAGCACGCCGAGGAGCAGGCCCGGGACGATGCCGGCTGTGAACAGATCGGAAATCGAGATCGAGCCACCGGCCGAGATCGAATAGATGATCATGTTGTGGCTCGGCGGGATCATCAACGCGATTACCGACGAAACCACGGTCACATTGACCGCGTAGTCCACCGAGTAGCCGCGCTTTTGCATCTGCGGGATCATCAAGCCACCGACCGCGGCGGCGTCGGCCACGGCCGAGCCGGAAACACCGCCGAAGAACGTGCTGGCCAACACATTGACGAGGCCCAGCCCACCACGCAGGTGGCCGATCACCGCCGATGCGAACCGCACCAGCTTCTCGGCGATCGCACCGCGCAGCATCAAGTCGCCGGCATAAATGAAGAACGGTATCGCCATGAGGGCGAAGACATTCATGCCCGATGCCATGCGCTGAAACACGACCAGCGGCGGCAAGCCCATGTAGACAACCGTGGTCAGCGCCGAGATGCCGAGCACAAAAGCCACCGGCACACCGATGAACAGGAGAACGACGAAGGTGCCGAAAAGAATCAGAGTTGCCATCGTTCCCTACTCCCCGAGCGCCACTTGCGCCCGCGCGATCTCGTCGACTGGATCCGGTTGGCCCGACGCCAGGACCAGGATGTGCTCGATCGAGAACAGAGCGATCAAAGCGCCGGACAGAGCGATCGGCAGGTAGCTGACCCCTTGCGGCAAATCGAGGACCGCGATCTTGTTGGTCCACGTGGCACGCGCCAGCGCCGCCCCATACCAAGCCATCGCCAGGCCGAACAGGCCGACCACGGTGTGATTGGCGTAGTCGAACATGCGACGCGTATGTTCGGGCGCCAAGCTGCGGAACAGGTCGAGGCTGAGGTGGAAGCCCTCATGCACCCCTACCGCCGCGGCCAGCAGTATGTAGTAAAGCATCAATAAGAGCGAGACCGGCTCCGTCCAGGTCGGCGAGCTGTTCAGGACGAAGCGGCCGAAGATCTGCCAGCCGATCGCCGCGGTCATGATGACCAAGCCGACCCCGCTCACCCAGAGCGCCAGGCGTGCGAACACGCCCAGAACCGTGGTCAGGCGCTGCAGCCCGCGCCAGCGCGGCATCGCCACGCCTGCGGCGGGAGGATGCGCCGGGGCGGTCATTGGACCGCCTTGATCCGTTCGATCAGGTCATTGACCTTGGGATCGGCCGCGAACTTCTTGTAGACCGGCGCCATGGCGTCGATGAACGGCTGCTTGTCGACCTCGTTGACCTGCGCTCCGCCATCGATGACCGCCTTGTGAGCCTGGATCTCGCTGGCCTGCCACAATTCGCGCATCTTACCGACTGACTCTTTAGCCGTCTCACGCACGATCTTCTGATCTTCAGGCGTCAACGTATCCCAAGTCATCTTGGACATCACCAGCATCTCGGGCGTCATCGAGTGCTCAGTCAGGCTGTAATATTTGGCAACCTCGAAGTGGCGCGTGCTCCAGTAGCTCGGCCAATTGTTCTCCGCACCGTCGACGACACCGGTCTGAATGGCGCTGTAGACCTCGCCGAACGGCATCGGAGTCGGGTTGGCGCCGAGCGCCTCGACCATGGCGATGAACACGTCGGACTGGATGACCCGCAACTTCAGGCCCTTCATATCGTCCAGCGTCTTGATCGGATGTTTTGAGTTGTAAAAGGAGCGCGTGCCGGAATCGTAGAACGCCAGCCCGATCAGCCCGTGTGGCTCCATGGCAGCGAGGATCTCCTCGCCGATCGGTCCGTCGAGCACCTTGTGCAAGTGATCGATATCACGGAACAGGAACGGCATGCCTAAGGCGATGGTCTCGGGTGCCACCTGGTTGAGTGGCGCCATGTTGATCCGGTTCATGTCGAGCGCGCCAAACTGGGTCTGCTCGATCGTGTCCTTTTCCTCGCCAAGCTGCGCGGAGTGGAAGACCTGAATGCCGAGCCTGCCGTCGGTCCGCTGGCTGAGCAGCTCGCCCATATATTTGACGGCCTCGACGGTCGGATAGCCGTCGACGTGCGTGTCCGCGGACCGCAGGTCGCGCGCGCTCGCTGGCAGCGACATCGCCACGCAAGCCCCGAGCAACAATGAACGAAGTGGAAAACCCATGGCCTTCAGCCCTCCCTGTGGCGGTTCCGGCGGCGCATCTTGATCATTGCTGGAACCCTGATCCATCCCAGGTCGGAGCCCGTTTCAGCATGAGGCGCACGCCCTGATCGGCATCTGACATATCAATTGCAGTTCAGGGGGTCAACGGCTATCTTGGGCATGGTTTTACGTCGGCATCTCGGCATGGATGGGGCGAATCTGGTGCTGGAACTGAACGGCCGGCCGGCGGCGGCACCGGGTGAATCGCTGTCCGAGGCCGCCTATCGCGCCATCGAGGAGATGATCGTCACGCGCCAGTTACGGCCGGGTTCGATGATTTCCGAGAACCAGCTCAGCGAGCAGCTCAACTGTGGCCGGACGCCGATCCGCGAGGCGCTGCAGCGCCTCAAATTCGAAGGCTTCGTCGAGATCCACGCGCGTCGTGGCGTGCTCGTGGCGCCCATCGACGTCGTCAAGCAACTCGAGCTGCTCGAGGTTCGGCGGCCGCTCGAGCGGCTCGTCGTGCAGCTGGCGGCCGTCCGCGCCCTCGACCGCGAACGCGCCGCGATGCAGTTGCTCGCCAATGAGATCCGCGCGGCCGCCGCCGCGACCGACGCTGTTCGCTACCTGCATGCGACCCGCTCGATTCACGACATCGTGCCACGTGCCGCGCACAATTCCGTCCTCGCCAGCAGCATCGGCGTGATCCACGGCCTCTCGCGACGGTTTTGGTATGCGTTCCGCGAGGACGCGGGCGGCTTCCCGGAGAATTCCGACATCCACGCCGACACCCTCGCGGCGATCGTCGCTGGCGACGCCGATGCTGCCGCCCTCAGCGCCGACAACCTGATCGACCATCTCGAGCAGCTCACGCGGGCCGCGCTGGAGCTGCGCATCACGCGCTGACGGTCAGCGCGCCGATGTTGGCGTAGTGCCGACCTGCAGCGCCGAGCCCGAGACCTGGTCCAGCCGCAGCGAGGGGTCGAGGCACAAGATCTCCTCGAACTCGCTCACATTGTGCAAGTCGGTGCCCATCGAGATGTTGGTCACCCGTTCGAGGATGAACTCCAGCACCACCGGCACCTGATGCTCGGCCATCAGCTGCTTGGCGGTCGCGAAGGCCTCCTTGAACTCGTTCGGGCTCTTCACCCGCACGGCCTTGCAGCCCAGTCCCTCGGCCACCGCGACATGGTCGACGCCGTAGCCGGCAACCTCGTCGCTGTTGATGTTGTCGAAGGCGAGGCTGACCTCGAAATCCATCTGGAAGCCGCGCTGCGACTGGCGGATCAGGCCGAGATAGGAATTGTTCACCACGACATGCAGGTAGGGCAGCTTGTGCTGGGCGCCGACCGCCAGCTCCTCGATCATGAACTGGAAGTCGTAGTCGCCGGACAGCGCCACGATGTTGCCGGTCGGGGTCGGCCGCGCGCACGCCCAGCGCCGCCGGCAGCGTCCAGCCGAGCGGGCCGGCCTGGCCGCAATTGATCCAGTTGCGCGGCTTGTAGACATGCAGGAACTGGGCGCCGGCGATCTGCGACAGGCCGATCGTGGTGACGTAGCAGGTGTCGCGGTCGAAGGCCTCGTTCATCTCCTCATAGACCCGCTGCGGCTTCAGCGGCACCTGATCGTAATGGGTCTTCCTCAGCATGTGCAGCTTGCGGTGCTCGCACTCGTCGGCCCAGGCCGATCGGTCCTTGAGCTTGCCCGCGGCCGCCCACTCGCGTGCCACCTCGACAAACAGCTCCAGCGCCGCCTTCGCGTCGGAGACGATGCCGAAATCCGGGTTGAACACGCGGCCGATCTGCGTCGGCTCGATGTCGACATGCACGAACTTGCGGCCCTGGGTGTAGCTCTCGATCGTCCCGGTGTGCCGGTTGGCCCAGCGATTGCCGATGCCGAGCACGAAGTCGGATTTCAGGAAGGTCGCGTTGCCGTAGCGGTGGCTGGTCTGCAGGCCGACCATGCCGGCCATCAGTGGATGATCGTCCGGGATCGAGCCCCAGCCCATCAGCGTCGGGATCACCGGCACGCCGGTGGCCTCGGCGAACTGGACCAGGAGATCGCTGGCGTCGGCGTTGATCACCCCGCCGCCGGACACGATCAGCGGCTGCTCGGCCTCGTTGAGCATCGCCATGGCCTTCTCGACCTGACGCCGGCTGGCCTTGGGCTTGTAGACCGGCAGCGGCTCGTAGGTGTCGAGGTCGAACTCGATCTCGGCGGTCTGCACGTCGATCGGCAGGTCGATCAGCACCGGGCCGGGCCGGCCCGAGCGCATGATGTGGAACGCCTGCTGGAACACCCGCGGCACCTGGCCCGGCTCGCGCACGGTCACCGACCATTTGGTCACCGGCTTCGCGATCGATTCGATGTCGATCGCCTGGAAGTCCTCCTTGTAGAGCCGCGCGCGCGGCGCCTGGCCGGTGATGCACAGGATCGGCAGGGAGTCAGCGATGGCGGCGTAGAGGCCGGTGATCATGTCGGTCCCCGCCGGGCCGGAGGTGCCGAGGCAGACGCCGATATTGCCGGCCACTGCCCGAGTGTAGCCGTCAGCCATGTGCGACGCACCCTCGACATGGCGCGCCAGGATATGACGGATGCCCCCATGCTCGCGCATCGCCGCATAGAACGGGTTGATCGCCGCACCGGGGACGCCGAACGTCACCGTCACGCCCTCGCGCTCCAGCACGCGTACCGCCGCCTGCACGGCCGTCATCTTCGCCATGTCCCTGGCCTCCCCGGTTCCTAACTGGTCACGTTCGCAGGTTATCGGGCTACAAACAAGTCGGCAAACGGTTTTGGAAACCATTCCGTATCGTGGAACGCTTGCCGAACCTCCGTAAGTTTCAATTAGTTGCCGATGTTTCGGGAATGGAAGTTGGCTACCGCCGAATGGCCACCGAGCTCTGCCGACAGCTCACCGGCAACCTGCGCCGTCAGCTCCCCCAACGCCGCCAGACGCTCCTCGGTGACCCGCGCACCCGGTCCGGACAGTGAGAGCGCGGCGACCGGCAGGCCATGCTCGTCGAACACCGGGGCGGCGACGCAGCGCAGGCCCACCGCATGCTCCTCGTCGTCGACCGCGTAGCCGCACGCGCGCACCTGCTCCAGCGCCGCGCGCAGCTTGCGCGGCGTGTCGAGCGTGCGGTCGGTGACCCGACGCAGCCCGTGCTTCTGGATGATCCGGGTCAGCTCGCCGTCAGGCAGCCAGCCCAGGATCGCCTTGCCAGCACCCGAGCAGTGCATCTGCACGCGCCCGCCCGGCCGCGCGATCGCGCGCATCATCTGCCGGCACTCGACCTGGGCCATGCAGATCACCTCGCCGTCCTGCTCCAGATAGAGATTGGCGGTCTCTCCACCCTCCTCCATCAGCCGGCGCAGATAGGGCCGCGCCATCACCACGACGTCGCGCGTGCGCACGAACCCATTGCCGATCACGAATGCCTCGACGCCGACCTGCCAGACGTGCGACGCCACGTCGAAACGCACGAACCGCTCCTGCTGCAGCGTGGTCAGCAAGCGGTGCGCGGTCGACGGCGGCAGCCCGACCAGCTGCGCCACGTCGGACAGCGTCATGCCGTCGCCGCTCTCGGCCAGCGCGCGCAGCAGCGACAGGGCGCGCGTGAGGGATTGTACCTGGCCGGCCCTGCTTTCCAGCGTGGTCGCCGGCATCGTCTTGCGGGCCGCGCGCGCCATGCCGATTAGCGCCCGGCCAGATACTGCTCGAGCACCGTCACCACCAGCCGATGATCCTCCTCCTGCGGCAGCCCGGAGACCGTCATCGTGCCCACCAGGCCGACGCCGCGGACGCGGATCGGGAACGCCCCGCCGTGGGCCGCGAACTCGTTGCCGTCGACCAGGTAACGCTCGGCTAGGCTCAGCCCGCGCACCCGGCATGATACGCCCAAATAGAACGAGCTGCGACCGAAGCGGTAGACGGCGGCGTTCTTGCGGCGGATCCAGTGGTCGTTGTCGATCGTGGTGCCCGGCAGGGCGACATGGAACAATTGCTGGTGGACCAGCGTCAGGTCGACCGTCAGGGCCATGTGTCCGGCGCGGGCGCGCTCGACCAGCGCCATCCCCAGCGTGTACGCCGTATCGTTGTTGAAGGTGGTGAGCTGCAGCCGCTCTTCCTGCTCGAGCAGGGTGGCCAGCAGAGCTTCGTCGGCGGTCACCGGCTTCTCCTCGTCGCTTGGCTAGGCGGTAGCGCGAGGCGCGCCGCCGGACTACTCCTGCCACCACCGGGCCGGACCCCGCAACCAGCACACGACAGCGACCAGGAGCCGCCCATGCTGCCGAAGCGTTCTTTCCTTTGCCTCGCCCTGCTCGGATTCGTGGCAATGGCGAGCGCAGCTGCGGCGCAGGAGGCTTTCCCCACCCGCCCGGTGACCCTGGTAGTGCCCTTCCCGGCCGGCGGCTCGACCGATCTGATCGCGCGCGTCATCGCCGAGAGGATGACCAAGGAGCTCGGCCAGCAGGTGATCGTCGAGAACAAGGACGGCGCCGGCGGCAATCTGGGCTCGGCCAGCGTCGCCAAGGAGGATCCGGACGGCTACACGATCCTGATGGGCACGGTCGCGACCCACGCACTCAATCCGGCACTCTACAAGAAGATGCCCTACGACGCGGTCGCCGACTTCGCGCCGATCTCCTTGCTGGTCACCGTGCCGAACGTGCTCGTGGTCAATCCCGAGCTGCCGGCGCAGAACGTCGCGGAGTTGATCGCCCTCCTGAAAGCAAATCCCGACAAATATAGCTACGCCTCGTCCGGCAACGGCACGCCGCCGCATCTCTCCGGCGAGTTGTTCAAAGCCATGGCCGGCGTCGACATGGTGCACATCCCCTACAAGGGAGCCGGTCCGGCGCTGATCGATCTGTTGGGCAATCATGTCTCGATCATGTTCGATAACCTCCCCTCGTCGACCGGCTATATCAAGGATGGCCAGCTGCGCGGTCTGGCGGTGACCACCGTCGAGCGCTCGGCGTCCATGCCGGACTTGCCGACGATCGCGGAATCGGGACTGCCCGGCTACGAGACCTCCACCTGGAATGCGTTGTTCGCACCCGCCGGGACCCCGCCGGCGGTAATCGAGCGCCTCAATGCCGCCGCCGTCGCGGCGGTCGCCGACCCAGAGGCACAGGCCAAGCTGCAGGGCTTTGGAGCCACCGTTGTCGGCTCGTCGCCGGCCGAGCTCGCGACGCACGTCCGGAACGAGCTCGCGAAATGGGCGCCGATCGTCGCGGCATCCGGCGCTCAGATCGACTAGCCGTCACCCTGGGGCCACCATGCCGCGCCGGACGAGCTTTCGAGCCTGCCCGGCGCGGTTGGGCCGAACCTCAGCCTTGCCGACCGCTCGCCAAACGCGGGCTCGGTCTCCTCAGTTGTTGTCTGCGCGCCAGCGCCATCTTGTCGCAAACGAGGAATGCTGATAGCCCTTCATCACCCACTGGTTGTCAGGTTACGCCCGCGCAAGATGGAGAGCCAAGGCCAATGCCGGACTTGCTCGAGTATCTTTTCGGTGCCGCATCCTTCGTGCCGCATGGCTATTGCCTGTTGTGGCGCCCCGATCTGGTTGCCCTGCACGCCGGCGCCGATGCCCTGACCGCAGCCGCCTACTTTTCGATCCCCTGCGCGATCTTGGTGTTTTTGCGCCGCCGGGGCGATCTGCATTATCCTTGGCTCGCCGGCCTGTTCGCCGCGTTCATTTTGGCCTGTGGCATCACCCACGTGGCGGACCTCGCCACGCTCTGGGTGCCGGCCTACGGCCTCCAGGGCGTTCTCAAGGCCGGCACCGCCGCCATCTCGGTCGCGACGGCCGTGGCGCTCTGGCCATTGCTACCGCGGCTTTTGGCCTTGCCGAGTCCCGCAGCGCTGCAGGTTCAGAACGACGCTCTAGGCGCCGAGGTGGCTCGCCGGGCAGCGGCGGAAGGTGCTCTAGCACTGGCACGCGACGAGCTGGAGTTGCGCGTGGCGGCGCGTACCGCGGAACTGGCGGACGCGAACGGCCGCCTGAATGCGGAGATCGTCGAAAGGCGGCGAGCGGAGGAGGCGGCTCGGGCCAGCGAGGTCCGCCTGCAGGCCACAACTGACAGTCTGCGCTTGGCCGTCGAGGCCACGTCGCTGGGCATTTGGGACATCGACGCAGCGTCTGGGACCCGCCGATGGTCCGGCGAGCAAAAGGCCATCCTCGGCCTGGCTGCAGAGATCGAACCGACCTACGAAGTGCTCAATTCATTGATCCACCCCGACGACCGCCAATGGGTCGACGACCGCTTCCGACAGGCCTTCGACCCGGCGAGCGGCGGCACATACGTTGCCGACTTTCGTATTCGCCGAGCCAATGACGGCGCGGAGCGTTGGGTCGCGGCGACCGGGCGCGTGTATTTCGACGAGGCGGGTCGACCGACGCGCGGCATCGGTACCCTCGCCGATATCTCGGACCGCAAGCGCGCCGTCGAGGCGCTACGCGAAAGCGAAGAGCGCTATCGGGCGCTGGTCGACACCTCACCCGACGCCGTCTTCGTCCATCGTCAGGGGACCATCCTGCTCGCCAACATGCAGGCCGCTGCCCTGCTGGGCGCTCGCGATGCGCCGGACCTGGTCGGCCGGGAAATCTTCACGCTGGTAGATGAGACGAGCCTGCCGCTGGCACGTGCCCGAACCGCTACATTGTCCGTCCCTGGGGCCCGGGCAGAACTCGCCGAGCTGACCTATCGCCGGCTGGACGGAACCCCTTTCGCCGTCGAGGCCGCAGCTGCGTCGGTGATGATCGACGGCGAACTCGTCATTCAGGTGGTATTCCGAGATGTCACCGCCCGCAAACGGGCCGTCAGCGTGCTCCAAGCCCGGACAGCGGAACTGGAAACCGTGATGGAAACCGTTCCGATCGCAGTCTGGCTGGCGCATGATACCGAGTGCCAGCGAATCACCGGGAATCGCCACGCTTCTGACATCTTGCGCGTGGCCACCGCCCACAATCAATCCTTGAGTGCTCCCAACAAAGAACGCCCGCAGCACTTTCGCGTCTACAAGGACAATCGAGAAGTGCCATTCGAGCATTTGCCGGTTCAGCGCGCCGCACGCGGCGAGATCGTGCGCAATGAGGAATTGCGTATTGTGTTCGACGACGGCACCTATTTCGACGAACTCGCCAGCGCAACGCCGGTTCGCGATGCTACAGGTGCGGTTGTCGGCGCGGTAGGCGCCGCGGTCGATATCACCGAACGGAAGGTCGCCGAGGAACGCTTCCGTCACGCAGCGCTACACGATCCCCTCACCAGCCTCCCGAACCGGGTGCTGTTCCAGGACCGCCTCGGGCACGCACTTGCCCGGACACGCCGCAACGGCGGACGCATGGCGATAATGCTGCTCGACCTCGACCAATTCAAGGAGGTCAATGACAGCCTTGGCCATACCGCGGGCGATGCGCTGCTGCGCGAGGTCGCCGCTCGTCTACGCGGCCTCACTCGCTCCAGCGATACCTGGGCCCGATTGGGCGGCGACGAGTTCGCGCTGGTCCAGGAGGGTGTGACCGAGCTTGATGCGCCCGAACAGATGGCGCGCCGCGTGCTCGCAGTGCTGGAAGCACCATTCGTGATCGACGAACAGGAGATCGAGGTGAGCGCCAGCCTCGGGATCACCACCTTCCCCGATCATGGCGACACTTCCGAACGCCTGATGCGCAATGCCGACGTTGCGCTCTATCGGGCCAAGGCAGCTGGGCGCAGCCGATTTGAGCATTACGGGCGCGAGATGGATCGAGAGCTCTCCAAGGTCAGAAACCTTCAACGCGGACTGCGTCAGGCGCTCGCCGACGGCGGTCTGGAACTCGCCTATCAACCGGTGTTCGAGCTTCCAGGTCAGGGTTTGGCGAAGGTTGAGGCGCTTCTGCGTTGGAACCATCCTGGCGGCGGGCAGATCCCACCCGCGTCCTTCATCCCGATCGCCGAGGCGTCCGGGCTCATTCATCCGATCGGGGATTGGGTGTTGCAGGCCGCCTGCCGGCAAGCGGTAGTCTGGCGCGACGCTGGCCGGCCGCTCAAGATCGCGGTCAACGTCTCCGCCACGCAGCTACGTCGGGCCGAGTTTGTAGAATCGGTCCGCGATGCCCTCGACGCGGCGGGCCTGGACGCGAGCCTTCTCGAGCTCGAGCTGACCGAAAGCGTGTTTCTCGATTCGTCGAAGGAGCAGATCCACGAGACCTTGCGGCGCCTCGCGAGCTATGGCGTGACCCTGGCGATCGACGATTTTGGCATCGGCTACAGCTCCCTCGCCTACCTCAAACACTTCCCGTTCGATGAGGTGAAGATCGACGGCTCGTTCGTGGCCGACATCGGCGACAACCCGGGCGGTGGCGCGATCGCGACTGCCGTCGTGGTTCTGGCACACAGCCTCGGCAAGCGGGTCACGGCCGAGGGAGTCGAGACCGCCGAACAACTCGCATTCCTGCGCGAGCGGGGCTGCGACGCGGCGCAAGGCTACCTGCTCGGCCGCCCCGGCCCCGCGGAAGAAGTGGTCCAGCTCCTGGCGACGGCGGCCTGATTCTTACGCGGCGTGCAACCGCTCGCCGGCGACATAGGTCGCCCGTACGGCCCGATCGTCGCCCATGGTCATGAGCACGAAGAGCTCCTCCGCGAGGTCACCCTCGACGGTTTCCATCCGGTGCGCCGTCGCCGGCGTCGCGCTGGCGTCGAGCACGACGAGGTCAGCCTCGCGCCCGGGCTCCAGGGCGCCGATCTTGTCGGCGAGGCCGAGGCAACGCGCGTTGCCCAGCGTCATGCGGTAGAACGCGTCGAGTGCCGGCAAATTTTGACGCCGCAGCTGCAGCACCTTGTAGGCCTCCGCCGCAGTGCGCAGCATCGAATAGCTGGTCCCACCGCCCACGTCGGTGGCGAGGCCGACATGGACCGGTCGGGCGGGGTCGCGCAGCGTCGCCAGATCGAACAGGCCGCTGCCGATGAACAGGTTCGAGGTCGGGCAGAAGACGGCGATCGAGCCGGTCGCAGACAGCCGCTGCAGCTCCGTCTCGTCGAGATGGATGCAATGGCCGAACAGCGATTTCGGTCCCAGCAGGCCATAGCGGTCGTAGATGTCGGTGTAGCTGGCGGCCTGCGGATAAAGCCGCCGGGCGGTCGCGATCTCGTCGAGATTCTCGGCCAGATGGGTCTGCATGTAGGCTTCGGGATGCTCGCGCACCAAGGCGCCCGCGGCCTGGAGCTGCCCCTCGCTCGAGGTGAGCGCGAAGCGTGGCGTGATCGCGTAGAGCTGCCGGCCCTGCCCATGCCATCGGGCGAGCAGCGCCTTGCTGTCGCGATAGCCGGTCTCTGGCGTGTCCAGGAGGCCCTCGGGCGCACCCCGGTCCATCATCACCTTGCCGGCGATCATTCGCGTGTTGCGCCGTTGGCTCTCGGCGAAGAAAGCGTCGACCGATTCCGGCCGTACGGTGCAGTAGACCACCGCAGTCGTGGTGCCGTTACGCAGCAGCTCATCGAGAAAGAATGTCGCGACCCGCTCGGCATGCGCCGGATCACTGAATTTCTGTTCCTCGACAAAGGTGTATTTCTGCAGCCATTCCAGGAGCTGCGCGCCGTAGGAGCCGATCACCTGCGTCTGCGGGTAGTGGATGTGCGTGTCGATCAGTCCGGGCAAGACGAGATGATCCGGGTAGTGATCGACCGGCGTGTCCGCCGGCAGAGTGGGCAGCAGCGCACTCGCGTCGCCCACGGCGCTGACCAGCCCGTCCTCGATGACGACCAAACCGTCATGGGTGTAGCGATGGCTCGCGGTGCCGCCCACCTCGGCGGGATCGTCCAGGAAGGTCAACAGGCGGCCGCGCACCGCCCTGTGTGTGGTCATGACTAT
This sequence comes from uncultured Alphaproteobacteria bacterium, assembly GCA_963798145.1. GTDB lineage: Bacteria > Pseudomonadota > Alphaproteobacteria > Geminicoccales > Geminicoccaceae > Benzoatithermus. The sequence continues at coordinate 79,260 of CAWCSG010000023.1, read as the reverse complement.
TCCGCCTTGGCGCCGTCGGCGATCCACCCGGCGAGGACCTGGCGCTCCTCCGGGGTGATCTCGGTGATGTTGCCGGGTGGCATCGCGTGGGTGTGTACCGCCTGCAGCGCGATCTCGTGCGCGTGCAGCAGGATGCGCTCCGGCGTGTCGAGCATCACCCCCTTGGGTGCTACCGTGACCCCCTCCCACATCGGCTCCGCCGTGTGGCACATGCTGCAGCGCCCGAGCACCACTTCCTCGGCCTGGGCGAAGGTGACGGGCTCGGCCGGCGGCGCGGCGCCTTCCTCGACCCGGGCGGGCCCTGCCATGCTGAGCAGAACGATCCCGCCCATGCAGGCCACGGCCACGCCCCAGGCCCACCACGGCGACGGCCGACCCTTGTGGCGCTCATTGTAGAAGTGACGGATCACGGCGCCGATCACCAGTACGATGCCGAAGATCAGCCAGTTCCAGCGGGTGGCGAAGGCCAGCGGATAATGATTGGCGATCATCACGAAGATCACCGGCAGGGTCAAATAGTTGTTGTGCAGCGAGCGCTGCTTGGCGACTGCTCCGAGCTTCGGGTCCGGCTGCCGGCCGGCGATCAGGTCGGCCACCACGATGCGCTGCTTGGGAATGATCACCATGGCGACGTTGGCCACCATGATGGTGCCGACCAGGGCGCCCATCTGCATGAAGGCGCCGCGGCCGCTGAACACGAAGGTGTAGGCGAAGGCCAGCACGACCAGGAATACGAACAAGGCCGCGAACAGCACCGTGTCGTTGTCGCCGAGCTTGGACTTGCAGAGCTGGTCGTAGACCACCCAGCCCAGGGCCAGGCCGGCCACGCTGATCAGCACCGCCCCCCAGACCGGCAGGTCGAGCACGCTGGCATCGATCAGGTAAAGCTGCGCGCCGAAATAGTAGACGATGATCAGCAGGCCCATGCCGGACAGCCACGTCGCGTAGGCCTCCCACTTGAACCAGGTCAGGTCTTCGGGCATGCGCGCCGGCGCCACCAGATACTTGACCATGTTGTAGAAGCCGCCGCCATGCACCTGCCAGGCCTCGCCGCCCGCGCCCTCGGGCAGGCCCGGCCGCTGCTTCAGGCTGAGGTCGAGGTGGACGAAGTAGAACGAGCTGCCGATCCAGGCGATGCCGGCGATGACGTGCAGCCAGCGAACGGCCATGTTCAGCCATTCCCACAAGATCGGCTCCATGGCGCTTCCTTCCGTGCTGCCGGCGAGATGCGGCGATGCCCGCGGTCTGTGCTAGCCTGCTACTCGGCAGTGGTGAACCGGGAGCCGCCGCCCAGGATCTTCAAACAGAAGCAAACAATGGGCCGAAAGGGGGGTGACGATGGGGATGCTGGTCGAGAACATGCAGGTGTTCGTTCGGGTGGTCGAGCTCGGCAGCCTGTCGGCCGCGGGGAGGCACTTGCGGCTGTCGCCGGCGGTGGTCAGCCACCGGCTGCAGCAGCTCGAGGGCCATCTCGGCGTCCGGCTGCTCAACCGCACCACCCGCCAGGTCCAGCCGACCGAGCAGGGTGCGGCGTTCTACGAGGCGGCGCAGGAGGTGCTGGCGGCGGTCGCGCACGCGGAGAGCGTCGCCGCCGATGCCGGCGGCACACCGCACGGCAACTTGCGCGTCACCGCACCCTTGGGTTTCGCCCGCCGGATCCTGGCCCCGCTCCTGCCGCGGTTCCAGGCAAGCCACCCGCAGCTGGCCGTGCGGCTGCGCCTTTCGGACCATCTGCTCGATCTCGTCCGCGAGGCCGTCGACGTCGCAATCCGGCTCGCCGTGCTCACCGATTCCAGCCTGATCGCCCGCAAGATCGCGGACTGCCCGCGCATCCTGTGCGCCGCACCGGACTACCTCGCGGCTCACGGGTCCCCCACCCGGCCGGAGGACCTGCTCGACCACCAATGCCTGCTGCTGCGCTTCCCAGGCTCGCTGCAATATCGCTGGACCCTGCGCACGCCCGACGGTCCCGAGCCGTTCGCGGTCGGCGGCCGGCTCGACGCCGACGATGGCGACATGCTCACCGAATGGGCATTGCTGGGTCAGGGCATCGCCCTCAAGCCGGTGTTCGAGGTGGCCCCGCATCTGCGCGCCGGGCGGCTGGTCGCCGTGCTGCCCGACTTCCCACCCGAGCCGGTCACGCTCGCGGTGGTCTACCCGCACCGCAAGCTGCTGCCGGCCAAGGTCAAGGCGTTCGCGGATTTCATGGTCGAGGAGGTCGGCAAGGCTGTTGCGGCCTGACGGGCGCGTCCCCGGCCGAGCCGCAGTCATCGATTGGTCACGATACTGATACCGCACTGCAATATTGTGCGGAGTTGTCATACCACTTTCCGCACTTTACTTACGAGGTCATTCTATGCAACGCTGAGGTTCAACGGGATGTCGTGACGCCGTCGATGGGCGTGGGCAGAGGGAAAGAGGCTGATGCGTGACAACCGGCAGGAGGATGGATCGCCATTGGCTGGCGGCGCCGGCGATTGGTGCTTCAGCATCGCCGGTGAGCCACGGCTCGAGGAGCTGATGGAGGACCCGATGATGGGGCTGATCTGGCGGCGCGACGGGCTAGATCCGCCGCGCGCGCGCCAGACCCTGTTTGAGCTTAGGGCCATGGTCCGAGCGGGGCAGGAAGTTCAGGCCGCCGGTTAGCCTGCCGCGCCTCACTCGGCCGATAGCACGAAGTTGCGCACGATCGGGTAGATCTGCGTCTCCCAGCGGCGGCCGCTGAACACGCCGTAGTGCCCGACCCCGGCCTGCATATGGTGCCGCTTCATGTACGGGCGCAGACCGGTGCAGAGGTCATGCGCGACGATGGTCTGGCCGAGCGAGCAGATGTCGTCGCGCTCACCCTCGACAGTGAGCAGCGCGGTGCGCCGGATCGCCGCGAGGTCGACGCGCCGGCCGCGAAAATCGAGTTCGGCCTTGGCCAGCAGCGCATCCTGGAACACGTACTGGACCGTCTCGAGGTAGAAATCGGCCGAGAGATCGAGCACCGCCAGGTATTCGTCGTAGAACTTGCGGATCGCGTCGGCCTGCTCGACCTCACCCTTGACCAGATGCTCGTGCAGGTCGCGATGCGCCTTCTTGTGACGTTCCAGATTCATCGACGTGAACGCCAGCAGCTGCACGAAGCCCGGATAGACCTTGCGGCCGGCGCCCTTGTAGCGCATCGGCACGGTCGCGATCAGATTCTTGCGGAACCATTCGATCGGCTTGCTGGTGGCCAGCTCGTTGACCCTGGTCGGGTTGATCCGGGTGTCGATCGGCCCGGCCATCAGGGTCATGCTGAGCGGCTGCGCCGGGTTGCCGTCGACGGCCATGGTCGCGATCGCCGCCAGCACCTGCACGCAAGGCTGGCACACCGCCATGACGTGGACGCCCGGGCCCAGGGTCTCCAGGAACTGGATCACGTGCTCGATATAGTGGTCGAAGCCGAACGGACCGGCGGCCAGCGGCACGTCGCGCAGATTGTGCCAGTCGGTGACGTAGACGTCGTGGTCGGTCAGCAGCGTGCTGACCGTGTTGCGCAGCAGCGTGGCGAAATGACCCGAAAGCGGCGCCACCAGCAGCATCCGCGGCTGCGGTGTGTCGACGTCCTTGCGAAAGTGCAGCAGCGTGCCGAACGGGGTGGCGAGCACCGCCTCCTCGTGGACGGCGACCTCCTGATTGCCGACCATCACATGGTCGATGCCGTAGGACGGCCGTTCGTGGCTGAGCCCGGCGCGCGCGATCAGCTCCCAGGCCGCGCTGACCCGCCGGCCGAACTTGGCATCCCACATCTCGCGGGTCGGCGCGTAGGCGGCCTGCGCGCCGCGCGCCGCCGAGCGCAGGGGGTCCATCAGGTCGGTGTAGCAGTGATATGCGATATAGAGCATGGCCCGCCATCGGTCCGGAACAGTCGTCCGGTAAAGGGCTAGCGCAATCTCTCCCGCAATGCGACATGCTTGCTGTCGTGCAGCACGGCTGTTTGAGGGGAACAAGACCATGGCGAACGCGACCCTGACCATTTCCAGCCGGAACTATTCCGCATGGTCACTGCGCGGCTGGCTCCTGTGCCGGATCGCCGGACTCCCGTTCAGCGAGGTGGTGCTGCCGATCGACGCGGCCGCCCGTGCGGAGCTGCTGCTGCTGTCGCCGTCCTTCCTGGTGCCCTGCCTCGAGCACCAGGGTGCCAGGGTCTGGGACACGCTGGCGATCGGCGAATACCTGGCCGAGCTCAAGCCGAAAGCCGGTCTGCTCCCGGCCGAACGCGTGGCGCGGGCGCACTGCCGCTCGATCAGCGGCGAGATCCATTCCGGCTTTTCCAACCTGCGCGCGGCGCTGCCGATGAACCTGAAGGCGCGCCACGCCGAGTTCCACATCTTCGCCGGCGCCCGGCCGGACATCGCGCGGGTGGCGGCGATCTGGAACGAGTGCCTCGAGGCCTATGGCGGCCCCTTCCTGTTCGGCGCCAAGCCGTCGATGGCCGATGCGATGTATGCACCGGTCTGCACCCGGTTCCTGACCTACGGCGTCAAGCTCGACCCGGTCTGCGCGGCGTATTGCGCCACGATCATGGCCTGGCCACCGATGGCGGAGTGGATGGCCGCCGCCCTGGACGAGCCGGACGATCTGGAAGAGCTGGACGCCGAGTTCTGAGCGTCACAGCCAGCCGCGCAGCTTGAACACCAGATAAGGGCCGATGGCCGAGACCAGCATCAGGCCCAGCGCCCAGCCATAGCCATAGGGCCAGTCGAGCTCGGGCATGTGATGGAAGTTCATGCCGTAGATACTGGCCACCAGCACCGGCGGGGTCAGCACGACGCCGACGATCGACAGGATGTAGATCACCTTGTTCTGCTGGATGTCGATCAGGCCGACGGTGGCATCCAGCATGAACTCCATGTCGGCCGCCAGATAGCCGTTGTGCTCGGCGACCGAATGCAGGTCGGCGCCGATCGCCTTCAACCGCCGGCGCAGCCCGTCATCGGCATGCTCGTCGGAGAAGGCGACGAGCCGGATCAGGCTGTGCAGGCATTCGCGCAAGGTGCCGGCGATCTCGTGCTGGGTGCCGATATCCTCGATCACCGCCTCCAGCCGGTCGGTACGCCTGCGCTGCGGCAGGCGCCGCCCGGCACGGCGCGCCACAGCACCCGGATGGTGAAAGATGCCGCGGCTCAGCTTCTCCAGCGCCTCGCCGACCTTCTCGAGCCGATCGGCAATCCGATCGACGATGGTCTCCAAAAGTGCGGCGAACAAGTCGCCCGCACCGCCGAGCCCGGCCTCGCCGCCGCTGTAGCGGGCGATGAAATCGTCCAGGGATTCGACGCTCGTGTAGCGGACCGTGATCAGGCGGTCCTCGGTGCGAACGAAGGTGACCGGCACCATCGTCGGCGCGCTCGGCGGGCCCGTCGGCACGAAGGCACTCATGTAAAGCGTCGCACCGCGCACCGACAGCCGGTCCGAGGTCTGGATGCCGCTGACCTCGGTGCGCGTCGGGATATCGATCCCCAGCGCCTGCTCCAGCGCACGCTCCTCCTCATCGGTCGGCCCAGCCAGATCGAGCCAGACCGCCCCGGCCGGCCATTCCAGGGCCGTATGTTCGGACATGGGCCGCAATGCCCCGCCCTCGATCGAAAAACTGCGCAGCACGCCGTCACCTCCCGCCCCGGCCCGCCGCACCGGGCGCCCGGTTTCGTTCTAGCCAGGAATTGAACTCGGTCGTGCGGAAATGCATGCGGCAGCCAGCGGGTTCGGTCGCTAAATTCGAGAATGACGGCCGGAGCCGGTCAGATCAGTGTACGGGGCGCAAACGGTCAATCCCACTCGGTGTGGTGACTTAGTTCGTATCTGGCAGAGACAATTTTTGCGGGGTCGGACATTGCGGCACCATGTCCGGCAGCCACGCTACGGATCGCATTGCCGCTGCAAGTGCGGCTTCTTTCGAAAGATAGGCAGAACCTGAATAGAATTGGACCGGAGTCCAAGCGCCTTGGTCCTCGACATCGCGCCTAAACTCCTCGAAGCCATAACTTCCATCTGGCCGTACAAATAGGTCAACGCACTTATCGTGCTCAAAGTTCTCTATACTTATGTAAACCAGCCAACTCTTATCAATCCGCTTCGACATTGACTTCTTACCGCTCCCCTAATGACCCGCGCCTACTCACCTACTGAGGGTGCTGATCGCCCCCCTATCGATGCGAAGGGAATTGCGCTCAGCAAAATACGGCCGGTGGGAACCACACCCGCCTGCTGTGCGTTTTCCTCCGCATGGCGGCCTTGGAGGGCCAAGTCCCCAGGTTCCGGAGAACTCAACATGCTGTATTGGGCAATCGTCTTTCTGGTCGTGGCGCTGGTGGCCGGCTTGTTCGGCTTCGGCGGCATTGCCACCGCTTCGACCGGCATCGCGCAGACCTTGTTCTTCGTCTTTCTGATCCTGCTGGTGATCAGCGTAGTCATGCACTTCATGCGTGGGCGCTCACCGCCAGTGTAGCGCGACGGCACGGGCAGGCCTATTCGTAGGCCTGCCCGTTTCGCGTCAGGCCTGCACGCCCTTCACGTACCAATCCATCTTGGCGAGGTCGGCATCCGGAATGGTCAGGCCCGTGCCGACCTTTTCCGTGCCCGACTGGTCCATGATCGGCCCGGTGAAAGGATGCCGCGTGCCGGCGATGATCTCGGCCTTCACCGTGTCCGCCGCGGCGGCGACCTCCGGCGGCACCTCGGGTCCGTAAGGTGCCAGCGTGACCATGCCGTCCTTCATGCCCAGCCAGACGTTCTGCGACTGCCACGACCCGTCGAGCACGGCCTGGGTGCGCGCGATGCAGTAAGGACCCCAATTGTCGATGATCGCGGTGAGCTGCCCCTTGGGCGCGAAGGCGCTCTGGTCCGCGGCCTGGCCAAAGCCATGCACGCCGCGCTGCTCGGCCACCTGCAGGGGTGCGGCACTGTCGGTGTGCTGCGAGATGATGTCCGCACCCTGATCGATCAGGGTCTTCGCGGCATCGGCCTCCTTGCCGGGATCGTGCCAGGAATTGACCCAGACCACGACGGTCTTGATCGCCGGATTGACCTTCTGCGCCGCCAGCGTGAAGGCGTTGATGCCCATCACCACCTCGGGGATCGGGAACGAGCCGATATAGCCGATGGTGCCGGACTTGCTCATCATGCCGGCCATGGTGCCGATCACCGCACGGCCCTCGTAGAAGCGGGCATTGTAGACCGCGACGTTGGGCAGGACCTGGTAGCCGGTGGCGTGCTCGAACTTCACGTTCGGGAACTGCTTCGCGACCTTCAGCGTCGGGTTCATGAAGCCGAACGAGGTGGTGAAGATCAGCCCGTGGCCGGAGGAAGCGAGCTGGCGGATGACGCGCTCGGCGTCTGGGCCTTCGGGCACGTTCTCGACATAGGTCGTGGTGACCTTGCCGGGGAAAGCCGCCTCGACCTCCTTGCGCGCCACGTCGTGCCGGTAGGTCCAGCCATTGTCGCCGGTCGGGCCCAGGAACACGAAGCCGACCTTGAGCGGATCGTCGGCGAAGGCCGGCCGGACGCCGGCGGCGAGGCCGATGCCGGTGGCCGCACCGGCGAGCACGAAGCCCCGGCGTCTGAGGTGCAAAGTCATCGTCTTGTTCTCCCTTTTCTTGCGGAACGTAGGAATTCAGGTCGCGGGGCGGAACGGTTTGCCGAGACACGCCGGCGCATCGAGCCGGCCACGCACCGAGCCGGCCGAGATGATGGTGAGCACCAGAATGGTGGCGAGGTAGGGCAGCATCGACATCACCTGCGCCGGCACGCCGATCCCGCCCATGCCCTGGACGTAGAGCTGGAGGATGGACACGCCGCCGAACAGATAGGCGCCGGCCAGGAGGCGCATCGGCCGCCAGGAGGAGAACACGACCAGCGCCAGCGCGATCCAGCCACGGCCGGCGGTCATGTTCTCGGCCCACATCGGCGTGTAGGCGAGCGATAGGAACGCCCCGCCCAGGCCGGCGCAGGCCCCACCAAACAGCACGGCGTAGTAGCGGATGCGGATCACGTCGTAGCCGATCGAGTGCGCCGAGACGTCGGAGCCGCCGCAGGCGCGCAGGATCATGCCGCCGCGCGTGCGCTTGAGGAACCAGGCGACGCCGAGGGTGAGCGCCACCGACAGGTAGACCAGGGCGTCCTGCTGGAACAGCACCGGCCCGAGCACCGGCAGGGTCGCGAGGCCGGGGATCGCGAGCTTGGGCAGCGGCTGGATCGGCGAGCCGACGAAGCCGGCGCCGACGATGGCGCTAAGGCCGATGCCGAACAGGGTCAAAGCCAGGCCGGTGGCGACCTGGTTGCTCACCAGCGTGAGGGTGAGCACGCCGAAGATCAGCGCCAGCAGCATGCCGGCCACGGCAGCGGCGGCGATGCCGGCCGTGTAGCTGCCGGTGCTGAAGGTGACCGCGAAGGCGGTGACGGCGCCCGCCAGCATCATGCCCTCGACACCGAGATTGAGCACGCCCGAGCGCTCGACGACGAGCTCGCCGATGCCGGCCAGGAGCAGAGGCGTTGCGGCGCTGATGATGGTGAGCAGGACCGGGACGGCGACATCCAGGCTCATGCGACAGCGACCTCCCGGCGCGACGGCACGTAGCTGATCCGGTAGCGGACGAGGAAGTCCGAGGCGAGCAGGAAGAACAGCAGCAGACCCTGGAACAGGCCGGTGGCACCGGGCGGCACGCCGACCTCGACCTGGGCATTGTCGCCGCCGATATAGGACAGCGCGACCAGCAGGCCGGCCGGAATGATGCCCAGCGGGTGCAATCGGCCGAGGAACGCCACGATGATCGCGGTGAAGCCGTAGCCCGGGGTCAGCACGGGGATGATCTGGCCGATCGGGCCGGAGACCTCGATCGTGCCGGCGAGGCCGGCGAGGCCGCCGCTGAGCAGGAGGCAGAGCCAAATGATCTTGGTGCGCGAGAAGCCGGCGAAGCGGGCGGCGGCGGGCGCCTGGCCCACGACCTTGATCTCGAACCCGATGATGGCACGGGCCATCAGCACCCAGGCACCGACCGCGACAGCGATCGCCAGCAGCGCACCCAGATGCAGGCGAGTGCCCTCGAGGATGATCGGCACGATCGCGGCCTCGGTGAACATGCGCGACTGCGGGAAGCCGTAGCCTTCTGGGTCCTTGAGCGGGCCGTAGACCATGATACTGAGGAACAGTGTCGCGACATAAGTCAGCATCAGGCTGGTCAGGATCTCGCTGACGTCGAAGCGGGCCTTGAGGAAGGCCGGAATCGCCGCGTAGGCGAGGCCGCCCAGGAAGCCCGCGACCAGCATGGTCGGCAGGATCCAGCCGCCGGCCTGGCCCCAGGTTGCAAGCCCGACCGCTCCACCGGCGAGCGCACCCATGGTGAGCTGGCCCTCGGCACCGATGTTCCACACGTTGGCGCGAAAGCCGATGGCGAGGCCGACCGCGATCATGATCAGCGGTGCCGCCTTCACGCACAGCTCGGAGAGACCGTAGAACGTGGTCAGCGGCGAGATGAAGAAGCTCGTCAGCGCCTTGAACGGCGGGTAGCCCATCAGCAGGAACAGGAAGAAGCCGGACAGCACCGTGAGCAGCACGGCCAGCGGCGGCGTCAGATAGAGCATCTGCCAGGAGATGGTGCGCCGCGGCTCGATCTTAAGCGACATGGGGCAGGCCTCCAGGGACGGCTTCGGCGGCGCTCATGCCATGAGCCCCGCCCATCAGCAGGCCGATCTCCTCGACCGACGCGCTGGCGGTGAGCATGGGATCGGACAGCACGCCGACATTGATCACGGCGAGGCGGTCGGTGAGCATCAGCAGCTCGTCCAGGTCCTGCGAGACCACCAGCACCGCGGCACCGTTGGCGGCCAGCGTGATCAAGGCCTGATGGATGGCAGCAGCCGCCCCGGCATCGACGCCCCAGGTCGGCTGCGAGACGACGAGCACACCCGGATCCTGCAAGACCTCGCGGCCGACCACGAACTTCTGCAGGTTGCCGCCGGACAGGCTGCGCGCCAGCGTCTCGACACCCGGCGTACGGACGTCGAACTCGCGGATGACGCGGGCCGCATAGTCGCGCGCCTTTCCGGCGCGGATGAAGCCGCCGGCGAGGAAGCCCATCCTGCGGTAGCCGCTGAGCACCGCATTGTCGGCAAGGCTCATCTCCGGCACCGCGGCGTGGCCGTTGCGCTCCTCGGGCACACAGCACAGGCCGAGCGCTCGCCGCTGCGCCGCGCCCAGCCGGGCCACCGGCTTGCCGTCGATGCGGATCGCGGTCTCGGGGTCGGATGTGCGCTCGCCGCTGAGCGCCAGCATCAGCTCGTTCTGACCGTTGCCGGCGACCCCGGCGATGCCCATGATCTCGCCGGCCCGCACCTCGAGGCCGACCCGCTTCAGGTCGACGCCGTGCGCCTCCTCGGACGCGAGATCCAGATGCTCGACGGCGAGCCGGACCTGGCCCAGCGAGGCCCCGGCGCGACGGGTCAACGTACGCAGCTCGGCACCGATCATCAGCTGCGCCATGCTACGCGCGGTCTCGGCTTTGGGGTCGCACGCACCCACGACCTTGCCGCCGCGCAGGATGGTGGCGCGGTCGCAGAGCGCTTTGATCTCGTTCAGCTTGTGGCTGATGTAGAGGATCGAGACGCCCTCGGATGCGAGCTTGCGCAGGGTCTCGAACAGCTTGTCGACCTCCTGCGGCGTCAGCACCGAGGTCGGCTCGTCCATGATCAGCAGACGCGGGCTCTGCAGCAGGCAGCGAACGATCTCGATCCGCTGCCGCTCACCGACCGACAGCGTGTGGACCTCGCGCTCCGGCTCCAGGGGCAGGCCGTAAGCGTGGCTGACCTCGCGCACCCGGGTCGCCAACGCCTTCATGTCGGTGACGCCGTCGACGCCCAGCGCCACGTTCTCCAACACGGTCATCGCCTCGAACAGCGAGAAGTGCTGGAACACCATGCCGACGCCGAGTGCGCGGGCTGCCTTGGGGTCGGCGACCTCGACCGGCCGGCCGTCCCAGAGCACCTCGCCCTCGTCGGCGTGCAGCACGCCGTAGATGATCTTCACCAGCGTGCTCTTGCCGGCGCCGTTCTCGCCGAGCAGCGCATGCACTTCGCCGGGTGCCACACTGAAGCTGACATCCGAATTGGCGACCACGCCCGGAAAGCGCTTGGTGATCCCCCGCAGCTCCAGCCGCGGCGGTGCCGCCGTTCTAAGCGTGTCGCTCATGCTGCCCTTTCAGTCGCGGCTCTGGCGGCCGGCTTCGGTTGATTGTCGGCGCGCGCGCACGGACGTGCCAGCGCGATCAGGAGCTCGGCGGCGGCCAGAGCGGCGATCACCGCCGGTCGCTTGTCGCGCAGCGCGTCGCCGCCGATCGGGCACGCCATCCGCGCCACCCGGTCCGCCGGGATGCCGAGCTCGGCGAAGCCACGCTCGAACTTGGTGCGTTTGGTCCGCGAGCCGATCAGGCCGAGATAGGCGAAATCGCCCCGCTCCAGGACGGCGCTGCACAGCGTGAAGTCGAGGCTGTGGCTGTGGGTGAGCACAAAGCAGGCACTGCCGGACGGTGCTGCGTGGATCCAATTCAGCGGCCGCTCTGTGACCACCACCTCGGCGCCGGCCACGGCCGGGTCCGGGAACTCGTGCGCACGGGCATCGATCCAGCGCAGGTGCAGCGGCAAGGGTGCGAGAGCCTGGGCCAGCGCCCGCCCGACATGCCCCGCGCCGAACAGCAGCACCACGGGCAGGCTGGCAGCAGCCCGCGTCTCGGCAGCCTCCAGCTCGGCCAGCACACCGGCGTCCGCCAGGCTCAGACGTACCGTCACATGGCCGCCGCAGCATTGCCCCACGGCCGGCCCCAACGGCAGTTCCATGACACATGAGGCCTGACTCTCGGCTAACAGCTCACGTGCCCGGGCCGTCGCCGCCCACTCGAGCCGGCCACCGCCGATCGTGCCGAAGCAGGCACCCGCCGTGACCAGCATCGCGGCCCCGGCCTCGCGCGGCGTGCTGCCCCTGGCCAGGGCGACCTCGGCCAGCACAACCGGCGAGCCGGCCGCCAGGAGATCGCGCAAATGGGGTGCCAGCGTCTGGTTCATGCCGCACGCTCGCGCAGCGCGTCGATCGCGTCCAGCACGCGCTCGGGCGTGGCCGGTGAGTCGAGCTTGGGGCAGAAGCGGTGGTCCGCAACGCTGGCGACAGCATCTGAGATCGCGTGCAGGACGGAAATCCCCAGCATCAACGGCGGCTCGCCCACCGCCTTGGAGCGGAAGATCGCGTCCTCGCGGTTCGCGACGTTCTCGAGCAGGGCGACGTTGAAGATGCGCGGTCGGTCGCCGCAGGCAGGGATCTTGTAGGTGCTGGGCGCATGGGTGCGCAGCCGCCCGGCCTTGTCCCACCACAGCTCCTCGGTGGTCAGCCAGCCCATGCCCTGCACGAAGCCGCCCTCGATCTGGCCGATGTCGAGCACCGGATTCAGCGACTTGCCGCAATCGTGCAGGATGTCGACGCGCTCGACCCGATATTCGCCGGTCAGCGTGTCGACCAGCACCTCGCTGCAGGCGGCGCCGTAGGCGAAATAGTAGAACGGGCGGCCAGTACCGTTCGCGCGATCCCAGTGGATCTTGGGCGTCTTGTAGAACCCGGTCGACGACAGCGAGATGCGGCCCATGTAGGCCTGCCAGACCAGAGCCCGGAACGGGATCTCCTGGTTGCCGATCCGAACGCGATTGGGCAGGAACTCGACCTGGTCGCGCGGCACCGACCAATGCTCGGATGCGAAGTCGATCAGCCGGCCCTTGATCGCGCGCGCCGCGGCCAGGGCGGCCTGGCCGTTCAGATCGGTGCCGGACGAGGCCGCGGTGGCCGACGTGTTGGGCACCTTGCCGGTCGTCGTCGCGGTGATCCGCACCTTGTCGACGTCGATCTGGAACTCCTCGGCCACCACCTGGGCGACCTTGGTGTGGAGCCCCTGCCCCATCTCGGTGCCGCCATGGTTCAGGTGCACGCTGCCGTCGGTGTAGACGTGCACCAGCGCGCCGGCCTGGTTGTAGGCGGTCATGGTGAACGAGATGCCGAACTTGACCGGTGTCAGCGCCAGACCGCGCTTGAGGACGGGGCTCTGCGCATTGAACGCGCGCACGGCCTCGCGTCGGGCCGCATAGTCGGCGCTGCGCTCGAGCTGGCCCACCAGCTCGTGGATGACATTGTCCTCGACGGTCTGGTGGTAGGGCGTGACGTTGCGCTCGCCCACGCCATAGAAGTTGCGCTTCCTGACCTCGAGCGGGTCGAGGCCCAGCGCGAACGCGATCTCCTCCAGCACCCGCTCGCCGCCGACCATGCCTTGCGGCCCGCCGAAGCCACGGAATGCGGTGTTGGATACCGTGTTGGTCTTGAGCGGCAGCGAGCGCAGCTCGGCAGCCGGCAGCCAGTAGCAATTGTCGGCGTGGAACAAGGCGCGATCGGTGACCGGCCCGGAGAGGTCCGACGACCAGCCGCAGCGCGCGGCGTAGGTCATGTCGAGACCCTGGATGCGGCCGTCATCGTCGAACCCGACCTCGTAGTCGACGACGAAATCGTGCCGCTTGCCGGTGATCACCATGTCGTCGTCGCGGTCGGGACGGGCCTTGGCGGCACGGCCGGTCTTCTTCGCGACGATCGCGGCCACGCAGGCAAACAGGTTGCCCTGGGTCTCCTTGCCGCCGAACCCGCCACCCATGCGGCGGATCTCGACGGTGACCGCGTGCGAGGCCACGTCCAGCACCTTGGCGACCATATGCTGGATCTCGCTCGGATGCTGGGTCGAGGAGTAGACCGTGATCTCGTCGTCCTCGCCCGGCACCGCCAGCGCGATCTGGCCCTCCAGATAAAAATGTTCCTGCCCGCCAATGTGCATCCGCCCCTTGAGGCGGCGCGGGGCGGCTGCGATCGCGGCCTTGGCGTCGCCCCTGCGCAGGGTCAGCGGATCGGTGACCAGCACGCCGGTCGGCATGGCTGATTCCGCATCGAGGATCGCCGGCAGCTCCTCGTAGACGATCGTCGCCAGCGCAACCGCGCGCCGTGCCTGCTCGCGGGTCTGGGCGGCGACCGCGAAAATCGGCTGGCCCATGAACTGGACGAGATCGGTCGCGAGCAACGGCTCGTCGTGGCGGTGGGTCGGGCTGACGTCGTTCTCGCCCGGCACGTCGGCAGCCGTGAGCACGCAGACCACGCCGGGAGCGGCCCGGACCGCGTCGAGGTCGACGCTCACGATCCGCGCGTGGGCCTTGGCACTCAGGCCGAGCTGGATGTGCAGCAGACCAACCGGCTCCGGAAGATCGTCGACATAGAGCGCCTCGCCGGTGACGTGCCGGGCGGCACTGTCATGGGTCTTGGCAGCGTGCGCGCCGCCCTGCACGCGATCAGACATGGGCCAGGCTCCGGTCGCCGACGAGCCTGGTTTCCGCCGCGGTCGTGGTCTCGACATGCAGGCGGCGCAGCAGGTTGCGCGCGACCTTGAGACGGTAGCCGGCCGAGGCGCGCATGTCGCTGATCGGCTGGAAGTCCTGTTCCAACGCCGCCATCGCAGCCTCGACGCTGGCCGTGCTCCACACCTTGCCGACGATCGCCGCTTCGGCATGGGCAGCGCGCTTCGGGGTCGCCGCCATGCCGCCGAAGGCCAGACGGGCTACGGCCACGCGCTCCCCGTCGAGCTGCAATTGGAACGCCGCCATCACCGCCGAGATGTCCTGGTCGAACCGCTTGCTGATCTTGTAGGCGCGGTAGCGGCTGCCCGCTGCAGGCTTCGGCACGAAGATCCGCTCGACGAACTCGCCGGGCCTGCGATCCTGCTTGCCGTAAGCGATGAAGTAGTCCTCGAGCGGCAGGCTCCGCTGCTCCACGCCGCGGCGCAGGTGCAGCGTCGCACCGGCCGCGATCAGGGCCGGCGAGCCGTCGCCGATCGGCGAGCCGTTGGCGATGTTGCCGCCGACCGTGCCGGCATTGCGGATCTGCACCGAGGCGAACCGCCGCCACATCTCCCCGATGTCCGGATACCACCCAGCCAACGCCGCCATGGCATCGCTGTGGCTTACCCCGGCGCCGATCGTGATCCCGTCATCGGTCTCCTCGATCTGCTGCAGCTCGCGCACCCGGCCGAGATAGATCACGGGATCGAGCACACGCTGCTGCTTGGTCACCCACAGGCCGACATCGGTGCACCCGGCGACGATGGTCGCCTCTGGCTGTTCCAGCAGCACCTCCGCCAGCGCCTCGACGGTGGCTGGAGCGATGAACCGGCGCCGACCGTCACCGACGACCAGCGTCTCCTCATCGGCCAGAGCGTGTAGCCGGGCCATGGTCTCGCCGGCGAAGGCCTCGATCGCATCGGCCCTGGGCTCATGCGCGTAGGCCTGCTGCATGGCCCGCACGATCGGCGCATAGCCGGTGCAGCGGCAGAGATTGCCCGCCAGCGCATCGTCGATGGCCGCCTCACCCGGCAGGCTGTCCGCCTCGCGGGTCAGCGCGAACATCGACATCACGAAACCCGGCGTGCAGAAGCCGCACTGCGAGCCGTGGCAGTCGACCATCGCCTGCTGCACCGGATGGAGCGTGCCGTCGGCCGCCTTCAGGTCCTCGACCGTGAGCAGCTGGCAGCCGTCCAGGCTGCCCACGAACTGGATGCAGGCATTGACCGCGCGATAGACCAGCCGGCCATGCTCCGGCTTGGCCAGTACCACGGTGCAGGCGCCACAGTCGCCCTCGTTGCACCCTTCCTTGGTGCCGGTCCGCCGCTCGGTCAGCCGCAACCAGTCGAGCACCGTCATGGTCGGGTCGACGCGGTCGAGCTGCTTGAGCTCATGGCCGAGCAGAAAGCGGACGTGGTCACGCATGAAGGCTACTCCTGATCACGCCTCGGCTCCGTGCGTGCTCGCCGCGGCTGCGGCGCGCGCCTCGTCGCGGGAAGCGATCCCGTTGAAGAAAGCATTGAGCAGCACGGCGGCGATCGCCGCCAGCAGGATGCCGGATTCCAGCAGCGGCTGCAGCTCGTGCGGCATCTGCTTGAAGAAATTCGGCGCCACCAGCGGGATCATCCCGAAGCCGATCGAGAGCGCGACCACGAACAGGTTGTGCCGGTTGCTGCGGAAATCGACCGCACCCAGGATACGCGCGCCGGTGGCCGCCACCATCCCGAACATGACCAGCCCGGCGCCACCCAGGACGACCACCGGCACCGATTCCACGAGAGCCGCCATCTTCGGCAGCAGGCCCAACAGCAGCATGATCACCCCGCCCGTGGCGGTGACCCAGCGCGAGCGCACGCCGGTCACCCCGACCAGCCCGACATTCTGCGAGAACGAGGTGTAGGGGAAGGTGTTGAACACGCCGCCGATGATCGTGCCGACGCCGTCCGCGCGCAGGCCCCTGGTCAGCGCGGCCTCGTCGAGCGGGCGATCGGTCATGTCGGCCAGTGCCAGGAACATGCCGGTCGATTCGATCATGACCACGATCATCACCAGGCACATCGTCGCGATCGCGACGATGTCGAAGGTCGGCATGCCGAAGTGGAATGGATAGATGACATCGAACATCGGCGCGGCGGCAACCTTCTCGAAATGCATCCGGCCCATGATCGCCGCCAGCACCGACCCGATGACGATGCCGAGCAGCACCGCGACATTGCTGACGAAACCTTTGCCGTACTTGGTCAGCAGCAGGATGACGATCAGCACGATCAACGCAATCAACAGCCCGCCCAGCTCGCCATAGGCCGGATTCACGAAGCTGTAGCTCTGGCCGTCGATCACCTTGGTCAGCATCGGCAGGCCGCCGCCGGCCCAGTTGATCCCGACCCGCATCAGCGAGATGCCGATGACCAGGATGATGGTGCCGGTGACCACGGGCGGGAACAGCGGCAGCAGCCGGCTGACGAAGGGTGCGACCACCACGCCGAAGATGCCGGCCGCGATCACCGCACCGTAGATGCCGAGCAGGCCGACATCGGCATTGCCGGCCATCGCCAGCATCGGCCCGACCGAGGCGAAGGTGACGCCCATCATCACCGGCAGGCGGATGCCGACGCCGGGGAAGCCCACGGTCTGGACCAGGGTGGCGATGCCGCACGCGAACAGGTCGGCGCTGATCAGGATCGCCACGTCCTGCGGCGACAGGCCGAGGGCGCGGCCGACGATCAGCGGCACGGCCACGGCCCCTGCGTACATGACCAGCACATGCTGCAGCCCGAGGGTCAGCAGCTTGGGTACGGGAAGAATCTCGTCGACGGGATGGACGGTGCTGGTCATGCGCGGCGCCTCGCCTGGGCTGGGGTCTGAATCGGCATGCCGGTCAGCTGCCGCGGTAGGTCGAGTAGGCGAAGGGCGAGATCAGGAGCGGCACGTGATAATGCTGGTCGGTCGCGGCGATGCCGAACCGGAGCGGCACGATGTCGAGAAAGGCCGGCTCCGGCACGCTCGAACCGCCCGCCCGAAGATAGTCGCCGACATGGAATACCAGCTCGTAGACGCCCGCCGCCAGCTGTGTGCCCTGCAACAGCGGCGCGTCGCAGCGGCCATCCGCATTGGTGCGCACGGTTGTGAGCAGTTCCCGGCGCTCGCCCTCGAGCCGATGTAGCTCGATCGCCATCCCTGCCGCCGGCCGTCCGGTCGCGGTGTCGAGCACGTGGGTCGTGAGCCGCCCTTGTTGCTGCGCTGCGCTCATTCCGTCGGCACCCCCCTGCTGTGGTTCCGCTGCCGTCTGGCTGCATCATTCCTAGGCTCCGTCGCTGGCACCCGGAATGAGCCGGGCATCACAAGCATCTTCAAAGCAAACGCGAAGCCACGGTAACGACTGGCAGCCGCGACAAGGCGATGCGGCCGCGGCCCGCTTCTCCGAGAGGTCTTACAGTTGACGGACACCCCTTCGAGGCGCATCGCTAGGTAAGGATCGGGGGCTATCTGGCCAATGCTGTGTGAGACGTTGCGGGAGGAGAGCATTGATCCGCTCCAAAATTGGAAGTCTGCCATGAGCGGCATCGGCGAGGAGGAGATCGCGGCCTACCAGCGCGACGGAGCGGTCTGCCTGCGCGGCGCCTTCCGTGAGTGGGTGGAGGTCATCGCGGCGGGAATCGAGCGGAACATGCGCGAGCCTGGGCCTTACGCATCGGAAAGCGTGCGCGCCGGGGAGCCGGGGAGCTTCTTCGACGACTACTGCAACTGGGAACGAATCCCCGAGTTTCGCCGCATGGTGTGGGAATCGCCGGCGGCCAGGATCGCCGCCGCGGCGATGCGTTCCAAGATGGCGCAGTTCTTCCATGATCACGTCCTGGTCAAGGAGCCCGGCACGCAGAAGGCGACACCCTGGCATCAGGACATTCCCTACTATTTCGTCGACGGTGCGCAGACCGTGAGCTTCTGGATCCCGATCGATCCCGTCCGGAGCGCCACCCTGCGCCTGATCGCGGGCTCGCAGCGGTGGGAGAAGTGGGTGATGCCGGTGCGCTGGCTGGACCAGGGCAGCTTCTACCCCGACGCCGGCAACTTCCGACCGGTTCCCGACCCGGACCGCGAGCCGGAGCTGCGGGTACTGGAGTGGGCGATGGAGCCCGGCGACGCCGTCCTGTTCGATTTCAGGACGGCGCACGGCGCGCGCGGAAACGCAGCCGCTAGTCGCCGACGGGTGCTCTCGCTGCGTTGGGTCGGCGACGACGCGCGGTACGCGGAGCGACCGGGCAGGACCTCGCCGCCTTATCTCGGTCACGGGATGCATGCGGGGCAGCGGCTGCGGGAGGACTGGTTTCCCGTGGTTTGGGCGCAGGGCCGGGAGGCCACGGCGCGGGTCTCGTAACGCGGATGGCCAGCCGGCCGAGGTGCGTGCCGGGCCCCGTCGCCTTCACCTCGCGTGGGACGGGAGCGGCGGGCTCGACCGACCAACGATCGCGTGCTGCATAATTGAGCACGGGCTTGACGGCTGCCGCCATCCTGAGCACGCTGCTTCGGTAAACGGCACGCCCGGCGCCGCGCGGCGGGAACCTTGCCTCGGCTGGCATGTGGCTTGCAGTTTGTGAGCCAGCACCGGCGCCGCGGGACCGGGAATGGAGTCGAGCCTGCCCATGGCCAGTGTCGAACTCGTCGGCGTCAGCAAGCTCTACGGCACCACGCGCGCCGTCGACAATGTCAGCCTCAAGATCCCCGACGGCAGCTATTGCTGCCTGCTGGGTCCGTCGGGCTGCGGCAAGACCAGCACGCTGCGCATGATCGCTGGCCACGAGGGGATCAGCGAGGGCGACATCACGATCGGCGACGAGGTCGTCAACGATCTGCCGCCGGTGCGTCGCGGCACGGCGATGATGTTCCAGTCCTACGCGCTGTTCCCGCATCTCAGCTGCCTCGACAACGTCGCCTTCAGCCTGCACATGCGCGGCGTCGACAAGGTCGAGCGCCGCCAACAGGCGGAGCGGATGCTCGAGCGCGTCCACATGGAGAAGTACGCGGAGCGCCTGCCGGCCCAGCTCTCCGGCGGCCAGCAGCAGCGCGTCGCCCTGGCGCGCGCGCTGATCACCAACCCGCGCGTGCTGCTGCTCGACGAGCCGCTCTCGGCACTCGACCCGTTCCTGCGGGTGCAGATGCGCGAGGAGCTCAAGCGCCTGCAGGCCGATACCGGGCTCACCTTCGTCCACGTCACCCACGGCCAGGACGAGGCGATGGCGCTGGCGGACATCATGGTGGTGATGAATGGCGGCCGGCTCGTCCAGGCCGGGCCGCCCCGCGAGATCTTCAACGAGCCCGAGACCGCCTTCGTCGCCCGCTTCATCGGCGGCCACAACGTATTGCCCGCCGATCTGCTGGGCCTGGGCCGCGGCGAAGTCGCCCTGCGCACCGACCGTGCCGCCTTCCACAGCGCCGGCGACGGCGAGATCGGCTTCGACGCTGCCGTCGCCCTGGTCGAGTACCAGGGCACCTCGGTCCAGGTCCGCCTCGCCGCGCCGACGGGCGGCGAGGTCCAGGTGCTGCTCGACGAGCGCGCCTTCGATGCCGCCCCGGTGGCCGCGGGTCAGCGGGTCAGCCTGAGCTGGCCGCGCGCCGCGGCGCGCCCGTTGGCGGCCTAGCTCCACTCGACCAAGCAAGAGCAAGAGAGAGGGATCACGATGCACTCGACCCGATACCGCGTCCTCGACCGCACCGGCGGCCTCAGCAGGCGCGACGTGCTCAAGGCGGCGCTGCTCGGCACCGCGGCCGCTGCCGCCAGCAGCTTCCCGGCCCCGTTCGTCCACGCCGACGACCCGATCACGCTGCGCTATGCCGGCACCGGCGTGAACGCGTTCAAGGAACTGGCCGACAAGTGCAAGGAAGATACCGGGATCATCATCCAGTACACCACGCTGACCTCCGATGACGTGGTCAAGCGGGCGGTGACCCAGCCCAGCTCCTTCGACATGCTCGATTCCGAGTACTGGATGCTCAAGAAGATCGTGCCGTCGGGCAACCTGCGCGGCATGGATGCCAAGAAGATCAAGCTCTACGACGAGATCGTGCCGATCTTCACCAAGGGTGCCCTGCCCGATGGCACCAAGACGTCGCGCATCGGCGTGGCGCCGATCAAGGTGAGCTACCTCACGGGCGCCAAGAGCACCGAATTCGCGCCCGATCCCACCGAGTTCATGACGCTGATCCCGACGGTCTACAACGCCGACACGCTGGGCATCCGGCCGGACCTGATCGACGTGCCGATCGACAGCTGGGCGCAGCTTGCCGACCCCAAGTTCAAGGGCAAGGCCTCGATCCTGAACATCCCGGCGATCGGCATCATGGATGCCGGCCAGGTCGCGCAGGCCAGCGGCATCGTCAAGTACGGCGACATGGGCAACATGACCAAGGAGGAGATCGACAAGACGATCGCCTTCATGATCGAGCTCAAGAAGGCGGGCCAGTTCCGCGCTCTGTGGAAGGAGTTCAACGAGAGCGTCAACCTGATGGCCTCGGGCGAGGTGGTGATCCAGTCGATGTGGTCGCCGGCCGTGACCAAGGTCCGGCAGATGGGCATCGCCTGCAAGTACCAGCCGCTGAAGGAAGGCTACCGCGCCTGGGGTGCCGGCCTCGGCATCCCGACCCACGTCGAGGGCAAGACGCTGGATGCCTGCTACGAGTTCACCAACTGGTTCCTCTCCGGCTGGGCCGGCGGCTTCCTCAATCGCCAGGGCTACTATTCGGCCGTGCTGTCGACGGCGCAGCAGAACATGGAGCCCTACGAGTGGGCCTACTGGATGGAAGGCAAGCCCGCCGAGAAGGACATCGTCTCGCCCACCGGCGAGGTGATCGCCAAGGCCGGCGAGACCCGCGACGGCGGCTCGTTCTACGAGCGCATGGGTGCCGTGGCGGTGTGGAATACGGTCATGGACGAGGACAAGTACATGGTCCGCAAATGGAACGAGTTCGTCGCGGCCTGAGCTGAAGACGATGCGCGAGACCCTCACCACCGTGCTCCCGCTGCCCGGCGCCGCGACCGCTCCTGCCCCGGCCAAGCGGGAGCCAGCCGGCGAGGGTCTCGCGCCCTATTTCCTCGTGGCGCCGATGGCGCTGGTATTCCTGCTGTTCTTCGTCGTGCCCATGGTTCTGGTCATGGTCGTGAGCTTCTTCGACTACGAAGCCTACGACATGCTGATCCCGGCCTTCAGCTTTCAGAACTACATCGACGTATTCAGCGAGCAGGTCACCTGGGACACCTATCTCAGCACGCTCAAGTTCTGCCTGATCGTCTGGGTGATCACGCTGGCCCTGGGCTTCGCCATCGCCTACTTCCTGGCCTTCTACGTGCGCACGCTGAGCTGGCAGATGACGCTGTTTCTGCTGTGCACGATCCCGTTCTGGACCAGCAACGTGATCCGCATGATCTCCTGGATCCCGCTGCTGGGCCGCAACGGCGTGGTCAACAACGCACTGCTGTCGATGGGCCTCGTCAGCGAGCCGCAGGAATGGCTGCTCTACTCCGACTTCTCGGTGATCCTGGGCTTCGTCCACCTCTACACGCTGTTCATGATCGTCCCGATCTTCAACTCCATGGTCCGCATCGACAAGTCGCTGATCGAGGCCGCGACCGATGCCGGCGCCACTGAGTGGCAGACGATCCGCCACGTCATCCTGCCGCTGGTGAAGCCCGGCATCGTGATCGGCTCGATCTTCGTGCTCACCATCGTCATGGGCGACTTCGTCACCGTCAACGTGCTCGGCGGCGGCAAGGTCGCCTCGATCGGCAAGTCGATCGCCACCGAGCTCAGCTACCTGCAGTTCCCGCCGGCCGCCGCCAACGCCATGGTCCTCCTGCTCACCGTGATCCTGATGATCGTGGCCCTGGGCAAGGTCGTCGACGTGCGCCGGGAGCTTTAGTCGATGCTCCGCGAGACCCATCCCCGCACCTTCGTTTTCCTGTCCTTGCTGTTCGCGCTGTTCGTGCTGTTCCTCTACGGGCCCACGATCACGATCACGGTGCTCTCGTTCCAGGGCCTGACCGGCGGCCTCGTCTTCCCGATGCAGGGCTTCAGCACCCACTGGTTCGCGCAGGTGTTCCAGCCACAGTCGATCGGCGACATCGGCGGCAGCTTCGACCGCTCGCTCAAGCTCGGCCTGATCGTGATGCTGATCACGGTGACGCTGTCGTTCCTCGCCGGGCTCGGCTTCCGCAAGCACTTCGCCGGCTCCGGCGCTTTGTTCTACGTCGCCGTCGCCAGCCTGATCATGCCTTCGGTGGTGGTCTCGCTCGGCATCGGTGCCTTGTTCGAGATGCTGGGCATCGAGCGCACCTGGTGGAGCTCGGGCCTCGGCGCCCATCTCACCTGGACCCTGCCCTTCGGCCTGCTGATCATGTTCGCCGTCTTCAACCGCTTCGACAAACGCTTCGAGGAAGCCGCCCGCGACCTCGGCGCCTCGCCCGTGCAGACCGTCCGCCACGTCGTCCTGCCGATCGTGCTGCCGTCCCTGGTCGGCGTGGCCTTGTTCGGCTTCACCCTCTCCTACGACGAGCTCGCCCGCAGCTCCCAGGCGCTGGGTGCGCTCAACACCCTGCCGCTCGAGCTGCAGGCCATGCAGACCAACGCCACCACGCCCGGTCATCTACGCCCTGGGCACCCTGACCACCGCCCTCTCGCTGGTCGTCATCGGCACCAGCCTGAGCATACTTTGGTGGCTGCGCGCCCGGCAGGCGAAGAAGGGCTCGGACGCCGGCAAGGGCATGGTCTGAGGGCGATACCGCCCTCTCGGCAACCTGGGAGATAAGGGCACCAGCCACCCGCTACGGGCCAGATCGCGCTCGTCGCTTGCATGCGCTGGCGGACGATGCTGCCGTTGAGTCAATCGTGTTCGGCGAGCTAGCCGCTGCCCAGGACCTGTGCGTCCCACTCCCGATCGCCAGCCTCGTCCACGATCGGCTGCTGGCGCTCCTCGCCCAGGGCGGCGCCGCGTTGGACTGGTCGGCCATCTCCCGTTTGGCGGCCCGCGATGCGGGCATCGATTCGAGCTCTGGCTGAAATCGCGCCGGCTCGGCTTGGGCCGGTCAGCCAATCGGCGTAGCATTTGTCGCCAGCAGGGGGAGAGGCGCCGATGGCCACACTGGTGGACGAGAAGGCACTCGACGAGCGGCTAGCACGGCTCGAAGCGGCGCGGGGCTGGAGCCCGCGCGTGGTCTCGCGCCTGGAATCGCTGATCCGCGACGGCGACGATGCGGCGCTGTTCCGGGTCAACCCGTTTGCGCTCGCGGCCGAACGCGGCCTCGATCCGGCCGAGGCGACCGACCTCATGCTGCACGCCACTTCCCAGGGCCTGTTCGAGATGGACTGGCTGCTGATCTGCCCGCGCTGCGCCTGTGCGGTCGAGAGTTTCGCCAAGCTGCGTGCGGTGATGCGCCAGTTCCGTTGCCCGCAATGCCACAACGAGTATGAGGCCGCGATGGACGACTACATCGCAATCTACTTCAACGTCTCGCCGCAGATCTGCACCATCCGCTACCATCGGCCGGAAACGCTGGACCCGTTCGACTACACCTTCCACTACCGCGGCGTGCGCGAGGGCCGCCGTCCGGACGGCGCGCCCTACATCGATTCCACCCGCGAGGCGCTGTGCGGGATTGAGTTCGTGCCGCCCGAAGGCTCGGCCAGCTTCGCGTTCGACGCCGGACCGGGCGTGGTCGCCGGTGTCAGCGCCGACACTGAAGCCGGCTTCGCGCTGCAGATCGAGGGAGCACCCGTCGCCGAGTCCCGCTCCGTCCAGCTGACCTATCACGGCAGCAGCTACGCGCCGGCGGAGCTGACCCTCGCACCGGGCCCGGTCCGGCTCGAGATCGCCAACCCGACCGCGCACCGGATCGCCGTCGCGGTCGTGCAGTTCCCGCCCGGCGCCGGCGACGAGTTCCTGACCTTCGACCCCTATCTCACCGGCAAGCACCTGCTCACCAGCCAGACCTTCAAGAGCCTGTTCCGCTCCGAGGTGGTCGGCGGCGCGCAGGGTATCGCGATCCGCGACATCGCGATCCTGTTCACCGACATTCGCGGCTCGACCGCCCTCTATCAGCGCATCGGCGACCTCAACGCCTATGAGCTGGTCCAGCAGCATTTCGACTGGCTGCGCGAGGCCACGGTCCGCCATGGCGGTGCGGTGGTGAAGACCATCGGCGACGCGGTCATGGCGGCCTACCCCGACGCCGCCCACGCCGTTGCGGCAGCCCTGGAGATGCGCGCCGCCGCCGAGCGCTACAACCGGGGCCAACCCGACCGCCCGGTGGCGCTCAAGATCGGCGTCCACCACGGCACCGCGATCGCGGTCACGCTCAACGACGAGCTGGATTATTTCGGCCAGACGGTGAACATCGCGGCCCGGGTCCAGGCGCTGGCGGATGCGCAGGAGATCTGCCTGACCGACGAGGTGATCGCCTATCCCGGCGTTCAGGAACTGCTCGTGGGCCATCCGATTGAGCGGGACAGCGCCGAGTTCCGGGGGGTCGGCCGCCGGATGGGTGTCGTGCGGGTGGGCGGCGCTGCTGCGGGATAATCCCTGCCGGGATCGACAAGCCACGGGCGATCCTCGATACCAGACCGGACTCGTATCGAGGAGACTATACATGGCGCACCCCCAATCGTACTTCCTCGTGTTGCAGAAAATGCATTGCCTCCGAGAGTGATTGTCTTCCGACATTTTTCCTATTTTAGTCACGGATCAGATCTTGCCACTATTGTTACTTGCACAACGAGCCAAATTGTTTTGCCGTTGCGAGCCTCTCGGGAAACAGTGGGCAGCCGACGGGCTTGAGCTTTTCCCCCGGTTCGTCCGCTACTGGCCTGGAGTAGAAAACCAAGCCTTATGATCCTGCACTGACGGAGGTGTAAAACCGTAGCCGGTCGTCCGACCGGAGCCACGGGCATCGCCCTCACGCCGGAAGCCCCCTATTGGCGGTTGTTGAGCGGTGCCGCTGTTCGCCAGCACTTGCTAGCTTCGGCATCTTGTGCCTTTTGGTCGGAAAGTCGACCAAGGGCATCGCCTGCAATGATGCGCCGACGAGGGAGGTAAGCCAATGAAGTTGAATGTTGCACGCCGAGCGATGCTCGCCGCCGTGGGTCTGACCCTGGCGGGTGTTCTGCCCGCCCCGCACGCGCAGGCCGAGACCGTGCTCAAGTGGGCGCACGTCTACGAGGTGAGCGAGCCCTACCATACCTGGGCGCTCTGGGCCGCGGACGAAATCGCCAAGCGCACGGAGGGCCGCTACAAGATCGAGGTCTTCCCGGCCAGCTCGCTGGGCAAGGAATCCGACATCAACGAGGGTCTGGGCCTCGGCACGGTGGACATCATCTATACCGGCCAGCTGTTCGCCGGCCGGTTCTACGGGCCGATCGCCATCGGCGGCGCGCCCTACATGTTTCGCGACTACGCCCACTGGGAGAAGTTCCGGGACAGCGACCTGTTTAAGGACCTCGCCGCCGGCTATGACAAGGAAACCGGTAACCACGCCGTGACGCTGACCTATTACGGTGACCGGCAGACGACCTCCAACAAGGAGATCTTGACGCCACAGGACATGGTCGGGCTCAAGATCCGGGTGCCGGACGCACCGCTCTACAAGATGTTTCCCGAAGCCGTGGGGGCGAACCCCACCCCGATCGCCTTTGCCGAGGTTTACCTGGCCTTGCAGACCGGGACCGTTGACGCGCAGGAAAACCCGCTGCCGACGATTCAGGCCAAAAAATTCTACGAGGTACAGAAGTATATCGCGCTGACCGGCCATATCACCGACGCGCTGCTCACGATCGTCAGCGGGGCGGCATGGGATTCGCTATCGGACGAGGACAAGCAGACCTTCACGACGGTGTTGAGCGAGGCTGCGATCAACTGCTCCCAGGACATCATCAAGAAGCAGGACGAGCTTGCGGCCTGGTTCGAGGAGCAGGGCGTCAAGGTGAACAAGGTCGACCGTGCACCCTTCCGCGAGGCCGTGTTGAAGCTCCACAACGGACCGGCTGCAACCTGGGACAAGGCAACCTACGATCGTCTCCAGGCCATTCAGTGACACCGCCAAACAAGGGTTCGTCCGACGGCGGCGTGATCCATGACGAGCTCATGCCGCTGCCGACGGACGACGGGCCTATCGATCTTTCCGACCTGCGCCCTGAAGACACGATCGTCTTCGTCATCTTCTGGGTGCTGGGCGGGGTGGTCTTCCTGCAGTTCTTCAGCCGCTATGTGCTCAACAGCTCCGTCGGCTGGACGGAAGAGATCGCGCGCTATCTGTTGATCGGGGTGACCTTCGTGGGCTCCGCCATGGCGGTGCGCAAGCGGAGCCATATCGCGGTGGAGTTCATCTTCCGCTATTTCGGCGAGCGCGGTCTGTGGCGATTGCAGATCCTGAACGATGCGATCTGCGTGGTCTTCTTCGGCGCCTGCGCCTGGATCTCGGCCCAATTGTCCATGCGCACGAAGCAGTTGATGGCTTCGGTCGACCTGTCAAAAAATCTGATCTACTGGACAGTCTGCGCCGGATTTGTCGCCATGACGATCTACGGCCTGCACAATTTGTGGCGGTCGATTCGACATGAGAAATCTCACAATGCCGGGGACATACCCGGCCGGATCATCGACTGAATTGGCGTCATCATGCTGATCGCATTGCTGTTTGCCATGGTCCTCGGCCTGATCCTGATCGGCGCGCCGGTGGCCGTGGCCCTCGCCGGCTCGTCGCTGGCGTTCATCCTGCTGGCCGGGCAGGTCCCCGACGTCGTCGTCCTGCACCGCATGGTCAACGGCGTCGACAGCTTCCCGCTGCTGGCGGTGCCGTTCTTCATCCTGGCCGGCAACCTGATGAACACCGCCGGCATCACCAACCGGATCTTCGGCTTCGCCTTGGCGGCGATCGGCTGGACCCGCGGCGGATTGGGCCACGTCAATGTCGGCGCCAGCGTGATCTTCGCCGGCATGTCGGGCGCCGCGGTAGCCGACGCCGGCGGGCTCGGCACGATCGAGATCAAGGCGATGAAGGATCACGGCTACGATCTGGACTTCGCCGTCGGCATCACCGCCGCCTCGTCCACCATCGGGCCGATCATCCCGCCCTCGCTGCCGATGGTCATCTACGGCGTCATGGCCGGCGCCTCGATCGGGCAGCTGTTCGCGGCGGGCTTCATCCCCGGTCTGCTGATGGCCGTGGCCCTGATGCTGATGGTGGCCTACTACGCCCACACTCGCAATTACCCCCGCGATGTGCAGTTCTCGCTGGTGGGACTGTGGCACGCCTTCATCCATGCCTTTCTCTCGCTGATGACACCGGTCATCATCATTGGCGGCATGATGGCCGGGCTGTTCACCCCGACCGAGGCCGCCATCGCGGCCTGCGCGTATGCGCTGGTGCTGGGTGCCGTCGTCTACCGGACACTCACCTGGCGGCGGTTCCTGCGGGTCAGCTTCGACACGATCGAGACCACCGCCGTGGTCATGTTCATCGTCGCCGCCGCCTCGATTTTCGCCTGGATCCTCACCAGCAACCGCGTGACCGAGCAGTTCGCCTCCCTCATCCTGCAGGTCAGCGAAAATCCCTATATCGTCTTGATCCTGATCAACCTGATCCTGCTCGTGGTCGGCTGCTTCATGGAGACCATTGCCGCCATCACCATCCTGGTGCCGGTGCTGCTGCCGATCACGAACCATCTCGGCATCGACCCGGTTCACTTCGGGGTCGTCATGGTCCTGAACCTGATGATCGGGCTGCTGACGCCACCCGTCGGCATGGTGCTCTACGTGCTGAGCCGGGTCTCGGGCCTGCCGTTCGAACGCTGCGTGACGGCGACGGCGCCTTTCCTCGTGCCCTTGCTCGTCGTCCTGGCCCTGATCACCTTCATCCCAGCGCTGACGCTGTGGCTCCC
Organism: uncultured Alphaproteobacteria bacterium; assembly: GCA_963798145.1. Lineage (GTDB taxonomy): Bacteria > Pseudomonadota > Alphaproteobacteria > Geminicoccales > Geminicoccaceae > Benzoatithermus. Next base: position 50,920 of record CAWCSG010000023.1, on the reverse strand, counting down.
CACCCTGGTCTATCGGTGAGCGGACGCGGCGACCGATCCTGTCCGCTCAGGCTGCAGCAGATATCGGGCATGGTCTGACCGGAAAGACGATTCGGTCGGCGGGTTCAGCCGCCGAGGACGCGCTCGAGCTGCGCCGCATCTTGTGGCGGCGCGATATGGAAGCCCTGTGCGGCATCGCAGCCCATCTGCTGCAGCATCTCGAGCTGCACCGCGTTCTCGACGCCTTCGGCGACGACGCGCTTGCCCAGGCTCTGACCCAGCTTGACGATTCCGCATAGCAGCGCCTGGTCCTGAGGATCCCGGCCGAGGTCACGGATGAAGGAGCGGTCGATCTTGATGGTCCTGACGGGCAGATGCTTCAGGTACGCGAAGGAGCTGTAGCCGGTCCCGAAGTCGTCGATTGCCAAGTGTACGCCGGTCGCAGCCAGCCCACGCAGGTAGCCGCCGCCATGCTGCTCGACACTATGCATGAGGGCCCCCTCGGTGATCTCGAGTTCGAGCACCTCCGGTTCGAGGTCGTTGTCGGCCAGGGCGTCGCCGACAGCCGGGAGCACGCAGCCATGGCGCAACTGGACCGGCGAAAGGTTGACCGCGACGGCCAGGGCGAGGCCCTGACTGCGCCACAGCCGCGCCTGCCTGCAAGCCTCCGAGAGAACCCAGGAGCCGAGCGGTCGGATCAGGCCGTTGGCTTCGGCCGTGGGGATGAACTCGCCCGGCAATACCAGCCCGCGCCGTGGATGCCTCCAGCGGATCAGCGCTTCCACGCCCGAGAACCGACCGGTCTGGAGATTGAGCTGCGGTTGGTAGTGTAGGACGAACTCGCCCTGCTGCAGCGCTTGACGGAGCTCCAGGTCCAGCGTGTGTCGCGCCTGGGCCTCCTCGTTCATGAACGGCTCGTACAGCCGACACCCCTTCCGGCCATCGGCCTTGGCACGATAGAGCGCGACATCGGCATTCTTGAGCAGCGTGGCAGGATCTGCCCCGTCCTGAGGAAACAGCGCGATGCCGATGCTGGTGCCGGCATGTACTTCCTGGCCTTCCACGATGAATGGTGCGGCGAAAGTGGCCAGGATCTTGTCTGCCAGCACCGAGGCGTCTGAGATCTGACGCAGCTGCGGCTGGACCAGCGCGAATTCGTCCCCACCCAGCCGCGCCAGCGTATCCGTGGCCCTGATTTGCGACGAGATTCGTTTGGCGACGTCGCACAGCAGGCGATCACCGGCAGCGTGCCCCAGCGCATCGTTGATGTCCTTGAATTCGTCGAGATCGAGTGCGAAGACCGCAACCGAGCCGCCTTCCCGGCGAGCGTGCGCCAGCGCCTGCCCCAGGCGGTCGTGCAGCAGCACGCGGTTCGGAAGACCGGTCAGGGAGTCATGCAGCGCCATGCGTCTGATCCGCTCTTCGGCGGCCTTGCGCTCGGTAAGGTCCTGGAACACGGCCACCTGGGCGATGATTGTCCCGGCCGCGTTGTGAATCGGCGAGGTGTTGACCGCCGCCACTCCGCGGGTGCCGTCCCGATGCACGAACGGGACCTCCTGGCCACCGGCAAGCTCGCCCATGGCCACCGCTCGCGCAAGCCGCCGGTTGAACCGAAAGCGCCGCAGGTCGCGTTCCGAGGCCGCACCGGGTGTCGCCGGGCTCGGACTGCCCGGGCCCCGCTCCAGCTGGCCGTTGTGGAACATGATCCGTCCGGTGAGCGCCTCGACGATGAGCACGCCAGCAGGAAGATGTTGCAGGACTGCTTCTAGAAACGTGGGTTCGCGCGCGATCCCATGACCCCGGCGCCGGCGCGCTGCCTTGAGCCTGAAGTCAAGGACCTGCTCCAACGCCACCTACCGTCCGCCTCCGCCCGGCGCTATCTTCGACTTGTCGTAATTCCATGGATGAGGGTACTTCTTCTCGCGACGATCAATATCCATGCGCATATGGCTATCCAAAGCTAAAGGGAGGAACGTGGGTAACTTAATTTGTCCCAGTGAGCTTCTGGCGCTCCGGCAGGTAAGTGACTACACTAGTCAGCCCTCGCGCCTGTGATATCCAATCGGTCACCTCGGTCATCGTCGGCGAACGTCTAGCTATACTGTATTCTTTATTGTGAATGTGGAGACGCTCTCGCAGCTTGCCACTATCTTGGACGGCCAAGGCGGCGATATCGGCGACATCCAACGCCTCGAGCATCGAGCGGAATACCCAGCCCAGCCCGCGCACCCGGGCAAGGTCGGCCCGACGTACCAGGGTGGTCAATTCGTCCATGGAAATTTGTGTGTGGCGCGCGAAGGCGTCGCGATCCTCGTACCTCCCCAGTGCCGCGAGGAGCCGGTCGCAGGTCGTGATGGAGCGAACCTTCAAGGCGGCCCAATTCGTTCTCGGTACGTGACAGAGCTTGCTGAGCGGCTTTGTCAGGTGTGCCGGCCCTGCGGTCGCCCAAGACGGCCTGGCATGGTCGGCATTCATCGCGTGTTGGCTGCGATTGCTCATGTTCCCTCCGTGTTGCAAACCGACTTCACCGATCGGTCCGCCTAGGCCGCCAAGGCGCCGTCACCTCAATAGTTGGGCACCTTGAAACCTTAAGGTTGTGCCTGAAACTAACATGGATTAGTCTGTGGAAGATTTTTCCGAGGTGGGAGGTAGCAATCGGCCATTGTCGCAAAAAATCGGCGCGCGCCTTTCCGCCCAACAGCCTGTGGGTATGCTAGGCAATAGTTCTTGTTTTCCGCCGCCCCGTTTTACTGTACCACGTGAGATTAAGGCCCGCTTGGCGGATTTGCGCTTGCACAGCCGCACACGAGGCCAAGCTTCAAGCCGACCCCAAGGACAACCTGCGCGTTCCCCTATCGGAGCCCGGGCTTCCCCAACGACGTGCAGCAGCCCCAGCTCCCGCGGCCACCATCACTCCGCCGCCATCGCGCGCATCCCCAGCAGCGCCGCAAGCCGAGCTTGCGCCCAATCGTGACCCTGCAAGGTGGCGAGCCGATACCATTGCACGGCACGCCGCCAGTCGCACGGTACGCCTTCGCCGCGTTCGTACAGGTCGCCGAGATTCACCGGGGTCGCGGCGTAGCCCTGCTGCGCCGCGCGCCGGTACCAATTTGACGTCAGCATCGGCGAATGCGGCGTTGGGCCGGACGATCTGCGCGGCACTCTCGCCACCGTGGTCCCACGTGCTGTGGGCATCGGCTACCACCTTCATCTTCAGCCCGGCCTCCCGGCGGTCAATCGCCGAGCCCGACGCTTGCAAGAATTACGCGTGGTAATTACACTGTATGCACGCAATGCGGAGGGTCACCATGCGTACATCGTTGGTGCGGATCGGCAACTCGAGGGGCCTGCGCATCCCCAAGCCAATCCTGGAGCAGTGTGGGTTCGGCAGCGAGGTCGAGCTGCGTGTCGAGCCGGGGCGGCTGATCGTGCTGCCCGTGGCGGCGGCGCGGACCGGTTGGGAAGAGGCGTTCGCGGCTGCGGGCGCCGAGCAGCCGATGCTGATGCCGGACGGCATGCGGTCCGAGTTCGACGAGCAGGAATGGACCTGGTGACACCCCCGGCACGCTTCGACGTCTGGTTGGTGAACCTCGATCCGACCATAGGGGCCGAGATCCGCAAGACCCGGCCCGGGGTCATCCTCTCGCCGGACGAGATGAACCGACACCTGCGCACGGCGATCGTCGCCCCGATGACCACGACGGCACGCGGCTGGCCGAGTCGGGTGGCCGTGAGCTTCCAGGGCAAGGCCGGCGAGATCGCCCTTGACCAACTCCGCACCGTCGACCGGGCGCGGCTGGTCCGGCGGCTGGGCGCCATTGGTGAGGCCGAAGCGGACGCGGTGGCCGGGGTGTTATTGGCAATGTTCGCGAAGAAATGAAGTTTACCGTGCCAGGTGGCAGTTCACTGTTCTAGGTACAATTAAGATGCTTGAGCGAACTCGTCCTCGCGCGGATATGTAAATTGGCAGCTCCAGGTCAATTCAAGGACAATCTACGCGATTAACTGAGAAATCCTGACCTTCCGTAACTTCGACCGGCGACAGGCGGGCTCGATTCGGCCTGCTTTTACTCGTCCATCATCGCCAGCAACAGGATCAACCGCCGGTCAGCGTTTCTGCGCTCACCAGGTTGACGCCAGCGTCGGCGAATGCGGCGTTGTGGCGGACGATGATCTGCGCGGCGGTCTCGCCGCCATAGTCCCACGTGCTGTGGGCGTCGGCGACCACCGTCACCTTCAATCCCGCCGCCATGGCGCCCGTCGCGGTGGCCGCCACGCAATGATCGGACTGCGCCCCGAGCAGGATGACCTCGCCCGCCCGCTGTCCGGCCAGCCATTCGGCCAAGGCCGGATTGCTGAAGGCATCCGCCACGCTCTTGCCGAAGGTCGGCTCGGACGCGGCCTGGCCCAGGGCCGGCCATACCGGCCAGCCCGGTGCTCCGGGCGCCAACGGATCGCCTTGCGGCCCGTCATGACGCACGAACGCCACCGGTCGCCGCGTGCGCCTTGCCCAAGCGAGCACGGCTCGAACCCGCTCGACCAGGGCGTCGGCGTCGTGAATGGGCGGTTCGACGACACCGTCGAACATGCCGGTCTGGAGATCGATCACGAGGATCGCGGCGGTGTTCGCTGGCTCGTGGTCTGACATGAGGTCAGGATAGCGCGACGCCAAAACCCGATCAAGAGCCCGGCCGGCGCGGCCGCATTCAGGACTCTGTTCCTTGACGGCAGCGACGGGGACGACGCGCCATCAACGCCGACCATTCATGGCCAAGTGAACAAATCTTAATGCCTCCTTGCCACGTCCGGAACTGGAAATCCTGATACTGTGGTTCATCCTCTAATTGCCTTCATTTGTTCCCCACGGCGCAAGCAGTTCGATTGGGAGAACTCGTTCAATGGGATTGCTGTTCAAGGATGCGGCGGCCGTCCTGGCAGTTCTCGCCGTCTCGACGCCACCGGCCTCTGCCGGCGACTGCGCTCCGGTTGTCGCCGCGTCCCTGGCGACGGCCGGGAAGCCCTACAGCACGACCGTCACCCGTACCGGCAAGGACGGCAAGCAAGCCGTCACGCATACCGTCGCGACCATGACCGCCACCTACGTCGAAGTTCATGGCAAATGGCGCTCGATGTCCATATCGAGCCAGGACCGGATCGACACCTTCAATGAGTTGATGCAATCAGCCAAGTTCAGCTGCGAACCTGCGGGGACCGATTCCGTAAATGGACAGGCAGCGAACGTTTACAATTTGACGATGGATAATGAAGGGACCGTCAGCAAGGACAAGCTATGGATTTCCGCAGACCAGCTGATTTTGCGCGCCCATTATCAATCGGAGGAGAACCCGGATCCGATCGACTCCGTATACGACTACAGCCATGTAGAACCGCCGGCGGATTCCACGCCGGTCGGTAAGTAATGACCGCCCGGATTCTCTGTCGAGCCGGCGCCGGCAGCACCTATCCGCAATCAACGGGCTGCGGCGCCGGCCTCGCGGCCGGGCACCGCGCCCGCGAGCCTACCCCTTCACGAACGCCAGCAGATCGGCATTGATGGTCGCGGCCTCGGTCGTCGGCATGCCGTGCGGAAAGCCCTTGTAGGTCTTCAAGGTGCCGTTCTGCAGCAGCTTCGCCGACAGCGGCGCCGAATCGGCATAAGGCACGATCTGGTCGTCGTCGCCATGCATCACCAGGACGGGCACGGTGATCTTCTTCAGGTCTTCCGTGAAGTCCGTCTGCGAGAAGGCGACGATGCCGTCATAGTGCGCCTTGGCGCCACCCATCATGCCCTGCCGCCACCAGTTCCGGATCACCCCATCCTGGGGCTTCGCACCCGGCCGGTTGTAGCCGTAGAACGGCCCGCTCGGCAGATCGAGATAGAACTGCGCCCGGCTGGCGGCGAGCTGCGCCTGCAGCCCGTCGAACACCTCCTTCGGCAGCCCGCCCGGATTGGCCTCCGTCTTCACCATCAGCGGCGGCACCGCGCTGATGATCGCGGCCTTCGCCACCCGGCTCTGGCCATGGCGGGCGATATAGTGCACCACCTCGCCGCCGCCGGTCGAATGGCCGACATGCACCGCGTCCTTGAGGTCGAGATGGGCGGTCAGCGCCGCCAGGTCGTCGGCATAGTGATCCATGTCATGACCGTCGTCGGTCTGGGTGGAGCGGCCGTGACCGCGCCGGTCGTGGGCGATCACGCGGAATCCCTGGCCGAGGAAGAACAGCATCTGCGTGTCCCAATCATCGGCCGACAACGGCCAGCCGTGGCTGAACACGATGGGCTGACCCTTGCCCCAGTCCTTGTAGAAGATCTCAACGCCGTCCTTGGTGGTGATCGTGGTCATGACGCGCCTCGTTTTGGGGTACCAATTCCTGGGCTAGCATACGCAACCCATCGCGCCAGCTTGGCGTCGCCGCTCATCCATGCCAAGCCGCGGCACGACGCGAAACCAACAATCCCGCACCTCACCCCTGACTGCGCGGCATCCGCGCCAGCCGCCCGGCGATCCGATGGTCGAGACCCGAGCCGCAGGATGCCCGTCACCGGCGCGGCAGCTCCCGCCTACATCGGCGGCACCAGCCCGTCCTTGCCGACCGTGATGCGCGCAGCGCTCAGGCTGCCGTCCGCCTGCTGCGTCGCGCCGAGAAACACGTGGTTGCCGACTTTGAGCAGCGAGGCGTCGCCCGGGGCCAGGGTCACGATCGGGGTGCCGGGCGGCACGATCAGCTCCTGCCTGCCGTCCTTGTAGGTCAGGGTCAGCACCCGCCCGCTGACATCGGTCACCGCTGCCTCGACGGTGGCGTTGGTCATGGTGCTGTCGGGGGTCAGGTCCCAGGCGCGATGACCCTCGCCAGCGCCGCGCATCGCCTCGGGAAAGATCAGCACCTCCTGCGCCGCGAGCCGGCCATCCTTCTGCGGCACGGCCGCCGTGCCGATGAAGCTGCCGGCCGCGGCGTCGTCCAGCTCCGCCGGCACCATCGCGGCGATCTTGGCGTCCGGCGTCAGCGTCACCCGCACCGAGGCGCCCTCGCGCGTGGTGATCGTCAGCGCCGTGCCGTCCACCTGCTCGATCGTGCCGCGGATACGGGTCGTGGGCTCGGCGGCACAGCGGCCGCGACGGCCATGAGCATCGTGAAAGCGGCGACGGCGCCGCGCAGGGCACGGATCGATGACGGCATGATCTGGTCTCCAGGGCTCGCAGTGTCCCCGTCAACATCGGCTCCGGCTGCCGACCCGGCGAATCACATGCCCGAGCGGAGCTTGGCCGAATCCGATGGGCGACCCAAGGTCGGACCCGACTCGGAGATGTATCAGGCTCTACCTAGCGATTAATCCACCTTGACAAAGCAGATGGTTGATATGCCGGAGATCGGATGACGTCCGCGCTTAGCTGCCACGAGGTGCCTCTTCGGGGTGAGAGATGCGCGCAATTGCCGCGATTGCGCGGAGCTGTAACTGAGGAATTTTACGGGCCAATTTTCAGCGATGAAGAATTATCCCAGTCTTACGCTCATTGAATGCAAGATCATCTGCCGTTAAAATTCGGGCCGAGTTGACCGCTGTCCAGCCTCGCACTTCGAGATTGAAGGTCAATTGCTTCGTTGAGCGACGTTGAAGAGCTGGTGCGGTGCTTGGTCGAAATCTGGCTTGTGGTAGAAGGATCATGCCCTCCGGTATGGAGCCGTCGCAAGCGAGCCCCGCGGTTCGCGGCGTAATGTCGACGCCTCCCGCTGGTTACACCAAACAAGTGCGTCTGGATGATCCTCGGATATACCTCCACAGGCCGTGCACGACTTTGTTCCGGGGCGGAGCGGATCGCCGAGATCGCGCACGAAAGAGATGTCCCGTGCCGCAAGATCGGCAGTTAGTTCAGCTTGCGGCTCGTGGCCTTGGATGACCTCGCTGGGAGCTTCCGTCCATAGCGAAGATACGCCTTGTCCCCGTCGTGCGAGGAGTCAGCACGTGCATTGCCGTTTGACGCGTAGGTATGATGCGCTGGGGCCGTGGACGGGGTCGCTCATGGCAGCAGTCCGATTTGACCGGGTGACTGAATGAAAGGCGATGCAATCTCCTGGCGCAGACGAGCGCGGCGGATTGATCAAGACACTGCCCAAGCCGCACGAGGAGATGAAGCTCGGGAAGCCGAGGCGAAAGCCTGGCCGAGAGCCACTCGGGAGCGCTGGATCCGCTACGACCGAATAGAGGCCTCGCGAGATTCGCTGTCGACGCAGCCAGCATTGCACGTGGACAATAGAAATTCTTCCTGCCGCAAGATGGCTTGCCATTGTACTGAAGAAGGACTTTAGTTGATGCTGGTAGCATGCTGCACAAAGCCAATGATCTGGATTGGTCGGCTCTGTCTGGTTTAAGCATATAGCAAATGCACCAGGATACGCCTGTAGTTCGTATTTCTGCTTCTCAATATCCCATGCTTTCATGTCAACAATAGTTTTTCAAGCTCGCGTACACGCTCCAGCACGCAGACTGCGCAACATTGGCCGAGATTGCCGCGCTTTGGGCAGTGAGGATTAATCCGTTCAGTTCGATGGCCTTCGCCTGAAGCATGGCTCCGTCGCGGAGTCCTACCATCACCTTAACGATTTCTGCCGCCGATTGCAGCGAGGACCCGAGGGCCATAACTGAACCCATATCAACAGGCATGAACATCCCCCGATCTGTATTTAACCATAGGCACGCTAGCTCGATCCGATGATTGGTCGAGTCTTTTTTTCCTCATGAGCAAACGTTTGAGATAGCGAACCTTCTGTTTCCTGCTGACCGGATCAGTCAGCCCGCCGATAGGTGACGCGCTTACCCCTGATGCCTTTCAGCGCGATCACGGTGCGCATGGCTCCTTCAAAAGCATGTGCCGGTTTCATTAACTCGCCGAAGCGTCATGCGCTATCTTGATTAACAGCTTGCATTTCTCGGCTCGCGTCATACTCTGCTTCGGCGGCTTTGGATCGCACGTAGCTGTGGGCTTTCGAGCCATTGGCGGCTTTCCTCAATGAGTTGTTGGATAGGTCAGCTCGTCGGCCGACACGCCCGGAAGCGCTGCTTCGGCGCACGTGTTGCCGTTCACGCCAAGCCGGACACGGTGATTGTACCGAAGATCGAACTCGGCGAGACAGCGGCTTAAGTGCCACTCAGCGCGGTGCTGGTAGATTGCCCTTCATCCGGCGCTCGAAGATCGAGAACACAACCTGAGATACGGCGAAGGATCAATGCTAGGCACGAATTCCTTGACGAGATCGCGCGATTGCGCGACAAGCTGATCGGTTCCAACCGCCGGAGCCGATCCATGCCCAACCTCCCATCGCCCGCCCAATCCGCAGGCCTCGCGCCTGAACGGCGCCCGCTCCAGCGGCCCCGCCAGCGATGCCGGCAAGGCGCGCGCCGCGCTGAACGGCGTGCGCCACGGCCTGTCCGGCCGAACCTTCTTCCTCCTCGCCGACGAGGATCCGGCTGCGTTCGCTCACCACGAGGCCATCTGGCTCACCGCCTGGGCGCCTCGCGACCGTCAGGAGCGCGAGGCCGCCGAGGCCGCCATCCGCTGCATGTGGCGCGAGGAGCGCGCCGACCGGCTGGAAGCACTCGTTTTCACCGACCTGTTCGCCGCCGGCAAGCTGCCCGACCCGGCCGAAGCCGCGGCGGCGAAGTCGGCGGCCTTCAAGGCGCTGAACACGCTGCTGCGCTACCGCGCCCGGATCGAGCGCGAGCGCGCCCAGGCCATGCAGGCGCTGGAGGCCCTGCGCCAGCGGCGCACCGCTCGCGCAGCGGCATCGCGACCGAGCGAACCCGAGGCCGCCCGACCTGCCGCCACGACTACGCCTGCCGAGGCTCCCAGCGTCGTGCCCCACCTCCCGCTGCGAACCGAACCCGAGCGCCCGGCCTTGAACCGCCACCAGCGCCGGGCACTGGCCGCCATGGACCGCCGTCGCGCGGCGTGACGGCCGCCGCCATCGCCGGCAACCGCTCACTCGGCCGGGCGAAATCCGGGCGGGTGTGCCGCTGGCCGATCGAGATTCGGGATCTGGTGACTGGCGAGGATCGCCAGCCGGGCGACCGCGTCCGCGTGGTTCTGCAGCGCGGCCAGCCGATACCAGTGCACCGCACGGCGCAGATCGCAGGGCACGCCACAGCCCTGCTCGTAGAGCGCGCCCAGCTCGAACTGCGACGCGTCCAGGCCCCGCTGCGCCGCCCGGCGAAACCACCGGCCCGCTTCGGCAGGATCGCAGGCGACGCCCTCGCCCTGCAGATAGCACACCGCGAGCGAGTGCTCCCCGCGCGGGTCGCCCTGATCCGCCGCCATCCGAAACCAGCGCGCGGCCAGGCCGCGGTCCTGCCGCACGCCCCGGCCGCGGTCGAGCATCAGGCCAATCTGCCGCTGCGCATGGGCCACGCCCGCCATCGCCAGCGGCAGGAACAGCCGAAAGGCCAGCTCGAACCGTTCCGCGATCAGGGCGTCCAACGCCTCGTCCTCGCGCTCGTCCCACAACTCGTCCATGAATCCCCCACGGCCGGCACGGCGGCCGGCGGTCCGTATGCGCACCGATCGAACAAACGGTGGCGGCTAGGTGAAGGGGAAGCGCGTGTCCATGGTGAACCTTGCCAACGAATGGGCGGGTCGGTAGTCGAGAATGGGCGCGAACGCAAGCACTCCCCGGGGAGACCGCGGCCAGCGGATGACGACGGCTCTGGACGCGGCCCCGCGTCGGTATGACCTGAACGAGGAGGCGAAGGCGATGGAGCTGTTCGACCTGACCGGCAAGGTGGCGGTGGTCACCGGCGGCAATGGCGGCATCGGGCTCGGGATGGCGCGCGGGCTGGCCGGCGCCGGTGCTGCTCTGATGATCATCGGGCGCAACCCGGACAAGAACGCCGCCGCCGTGAGCGAGCTGGCGGCGCTGGGCGTGGAGGCCGCAGCCATCGAGGCCGACGTGACCCAGGAGGCTGCCTGCCAGTCCCTGGTCGATCGGACCGTGGCCCGGTTCGGGCGGCTCGACATCCTGGTCAACAATGCCGGGATCAACATCCGCAAGCAGCCCGAAGCCTACTCGCTGGACGAGTGGCGGACGATCATCGACGGCAATCTGACCAGCGCGTTCCTCTGCTCCCGGGCCGCCTACCCGGCCATGGTCCGTGCCCAGGGCGGCAAGATCATCAATATCGGCTCGATGGCATCCGTGCTGGGGCTGCCGTTCGCCGGCCCGTACGCGGCGAGCAAGGGCGGCATGGTGCAGTTCACGCGATCGCTGGCGACGGCCTGGGCCAAGGACAATATCCAGGCGAACGCGATCCTGCCGGGCTGGATCGACACCGACCTGACCAAGCGCGCCCGGACCGATCTGCCCGGGCTCGAGGCGCGCGTGGTCGCGCGCACCTCGGCCGGACGCTGGGGCGTCCCCGACGATTTCGTGGGCATCACCGTGTTCCTGGCCAGCGCCGCCTCGAACTTCGTGACCGGCACGGCGATCCCGGTCGATGGCGGCTACTCGATCTCGATCCAGAGCTGACCCTCATGACCGACAGCATGGACCGCCAACCCGCGACCCTCGCGGCGCAGGCGCTGGGCCGGATCGACGAGCGGACCCGCGCCTTGGTGCCCGGGATCGAGCCGGCGACCACCTTCCTGCGCGATCCGGATGGGGGCTATAGCTCCGGGCGCATCTATGGCCGCGCCGACAATCCGACCTACGATCTGGCCGAGAACCTGCTGTCCGAGCTCGAGGGCGGCGCCGCGACGCTCCTGTTCGCCTCCGGCATGGCGGCCGCCACCGCGGTGTTCCAGGCGCTGTCGCCCGGCGACCATGTGGTGGTGCCGCGCGTGATGTACTGGGCGCTGCGCGGCTGGCTGTTGGACCATGCCGTCCGCTGGGGTCTCGCGGTCGAGCTGGTCGACACCACCGACCTTGCGGCCGTCGCCGCCGCGGTGCGGCCGGGGCGGACCCGCCTGGTCTGGCTGGAGACGCCGGCCAACCCCTTGTGGGAGATCAGCGACATCGCGGCCGTGGCCGAGATCGCGCACCGGGCAGGCGCACGGCTCGCCGTCGATTCGACCGTCGCCACCCCGGTGCTGACCCAGCCGCTGGCCCTGGGTGCCGACCTCGTCATGCACGCCGCGACCAAGTACCTGAACGGGCACTCCGACGTGATCGCGGGCTCGCTGACCACCCGTGTCCTGGACGAGCCCTGGGCACGGCTCCGCGCGGTCCGCGCACAGCAGGGCGGGATTCTCGGCAGCTTCGAGGCGTGGCTCCTGCTGCGCGGGATGCGCACCCTGTTCGTCCGTGTCCGGCAGAGCTGCCGCTCGGCACAGGAACTGGCCGAGCGGCTGGCGCAGCACCCGATGGTGGCCGAGGTGCTCTATCCCGGCCTGCCGTCCTTCGCCGGGCATGCGCTGGCCGCCCGGCAGATGCGGGGCGGGTTCGGCGGCATGCTGTCGATCCGGGTGCGCGGCGGCGAGGCGGCGGCGGTAGCTACGGCGGCACGGGTCGCATTGTGGAAGCGCGCGACCTCGCTGGGCGGAGTCGAGAGCCTGATCGAGCATCGCGCCAGCATCGAGGGTCCGACCTCGCCGGTGCCCAGGGACCTGCTGCGCCTCTCGGTCGGGATCGAGGATCCGGCGGACCTGATCGCCGACCTCGAGGCGGCGTTGCCCCGTTGATCCCGCGCCGCTGTCAGTGGACCTGTGCCAGGACCTCGCCGATCGTGACCTCGGGCTCAGCACCGCCCGACAGGTCCGCCAGGTTCTCCTTGACCCAGGACAGCGCCTGCCCGTGCGCGGCCTTGGCCGTTTCGGCGCTATCGAACAGGCTGATCGATCCGCCGCCACCGCCCTCAAAGGCAATGAGGTAGTAACCCTTGAACCCTGGCTGCCGCTTCAAGATCGGCCCAAGCCCGGTCTCCGACCGCTGGGCCGCCTCCTTGATGTTCTGCATGGTCGGGAACTTGCGGATGACTACGTGCATCGGACTTCCCCTTCCCCGTTGGACCGCACTCTTCTTTGCGGCGAGCCACGGAGATTATCATGGGATGCACCGGCACGCTCGGACTATATTGTGTCGCCTTTACGACGCAGGCGCAGCCGTCCGACTGAGGACGATCGCGAGACGGGCGACCGCCTCGGGCATGCCCTGGACCGCTGCCAGCCGGTACCAGTGCAGGGCGCGGTGGCGATCGCAGGGAACACCCTCACCCGATTCGTACAACAGGCCGAGTTCGCATTGGGAGCCCTCGTGGCCCTGCTGAGCGGCACGGCGGAACCAGCGGGCGGCGTGCACCGGGTCCCGCTCGACGCCTTCACCGATCAGGTAGCAGACCGCCAGACTGTGCTGCGCATGCGCATCGCCCTGGTCGGCGGCCGTGCGATACCAGCGCGCGGCCTGGGCATGGTCCTGGCGAACGCCTTTGCCCTGGTCGTGCATCAGGCCGATCTGACGCTGCGCCTCGGCCGACCCATCGAGGGCGAGCCGCAGGAACAGGCGGAAGGCGACGCCGTGCTCGTCGGCGAGAAAAGCCGACCAGGCCAGCGCCACGCGGTCGTCGTTCGTTTCGCTCATAGGCTCGTCTACCACCGGCGCGCCCTTGGGCGGTACCCTATTCGACGCCACAGCCCGGGCATGATGGTGGCACGGCTAATCGGGAATCTCCGCACCGCGGCCGTTGCGGCGCAGCTCGGCGACGAAATCGGGGAAGATCGGCGCCTGCAGGCGGTAGTGATCGCGCAGCGCCGCGCTGAGGCGGCCCTCGCGTCCAAGCAGGTCGTCGGCAAAGCCGATCATGCGCGAGTTCGGCCAGGCGATGGAGCGGATCGCGCGGATCCGCTCGAAGATCGCAGGCTCTTCGCCCAAGGGCGTGTGCCGCGCCAGCAGCGTCGCCAGCGCCGCGGTCGAGCGCGAGATGCCGGCGTGGCAATGGACCAGCAGATGCTTGACCGCCTCGCCCGCCGAATCGAGCTCGGCGCCGAAGGCGATCAGCGCCTCGACATGCGCGGGCTCGGGCGCCGCCCAACCAGGCCACGGGCCGATGATGTCGTGGAAGCGCAGTGTCAGCCGGTGGTGCGGGTCGTAGGTGGCGAAGGCGGCCGGCTCCGGGTAGTCGGGATCGAGTATCGAGAGCACGTGCGTGGCGCGGCCGGCGCGGTGCGAATCGAGCTCGTCCAGTCCGCACACGGTGAGGCGAAGATCGGGCTCGAGCAGGGTGGTCTGCATGATGGTACGGTCCGGGCAGGAGGCTGCGACAAGGTCGGTGCTAGCGAGGTTCGGTGACAGATCCGGGAGGGCGGGGTCAGTCCGTCGCGGCCGGCGCGCGCCCGCGCTTGGCATGCAGGAGGTCGAGCACGCTGCGGGTCACGAAGCTGGAGACGTCGCCGCCGAGATGGTGGATCTCCTTGACGAAGCGCGACGAGGTGAACTGACTGGTCTCCGAGGCCATCAGGAACACGGTCTCGATCCTGGGATAGATCCGCTTGTTGTTGGCGGCCATCTGGAACTCGTACTCGAAGTCCGAGACCGCGCGCAGGCCACGGATCACCATGTCGGCCCCGTTCTGGTGCGCGAAATGCATCAGCAGCGTCTGGAACGGCTTGACCTCGATCTGCGTGCCGTTGAGCGCGTTGGCCGCCATCAGGCCGTTGATGTCCCCTTCGACCATGCGGGTCCGCTCCTCGAGCGAGAACAGCGGATCCTTGCCGGCATTGATCGCGACGCCGACGATCAGCCGGTCGACCAGGGTCGACGCCCGCCGGATCACGTCGAGATGCCCATTGTGGATCGGGTCGAACGTGCCTGGGTAGATCCCGATCCGGGTCCGGCTCATCGACGGGTCCTCGCTGGTGCCTCGATCAGGCGCCGATCTCGCAGCCTAGGCCGGCCGACCTTGGCACGCGATCGGGCAGGTCGCCGCTGCCTCACTCCTCCACGCCGTCTTCGTCGTCCTCTTCCGTGTCACTCTCGCTGAGACGGGCCGTGGAGACGATGTGCTCGTCCGCACCGGTGTGGAACAGCCTGACTCCCTGCGTGTTTCGCCCGGCGATCCGGATATCGTGCACCGGGATGCGGATGGTCTGACCCTGGTCGGTGACCAGCATGACCTGATCGGCCTCGGCCACTGGGAAGGTGGCCGCGACCCGGCCATTGCGGGCCGAAGTCTCGATATTGATGATCCCCTGCCCGCCCCGGTTGGTGACACGGTATTCGTAAGCCGGTGTCCGCTTGCCGAAGCCGTTGACCGTGATCGTGAGCAGAAGCTGCTCCTTGGCCTCGAGTTCAGCGTAAAGCTCGGGCGTGAGCAGCTCGAGCTCGGCGCTCTCGCCGGACTCGCCGTTTTCTCCCGGTTGCCGGCGGCGGGCGCCGCTGACCCGCAGATACTCGTCGCGTTTGTCGGTCTCGATCTCGACATGGTCGATCACCGACATCGAGATCACCTCGTCGCCCGCTCCGAGGTCCATGCCGTTGACCCCCTCCGAGCTGCGCGACTTGAACACCCGCACGGCGGCGACCGGGAAGCGGATCGCCCTGCCGTCCGCCGAGGCCAGCACGATGTCGTGGCTGTCGTCGCACACCTCGGCCCCGACGAGCCGGTCGCCCTCGTCCAGGCCCATCGCGATCTTGCCGTTGCTGGGCACGTAGATGAAGTCGGCCAGCGCGTTGCGTCGGACCTTGCCGCGGCTGGTGGCGAAGAAGACGCCCATCGTCTCCCACAAGGCCTCGTCCTCGGGCAGCGGCATCACGGCGCTGATGTTCTCGCCCTCGGACAGGGCCGGAAACATGTTGATCATGGCCCGGCCGCGCGCCTGCGGCGTGCCCAGCGGCAGGCGGAACACCTTGAGCTTGTAGACGCGGCCGAGACTGGAGAAGAACAGCACCGGCGTGTGCGTGCTGGCGACGAACATGCGGGCGACGAAATCGTCGTCGTGCGTGCGCATCCCCGTCTTGCCCTTGCCGCCGCGCCGCTGCGCGCGGAACGAGGCCAGGGGGACGCGCTTGATCCAGCCCTTGTGGGTGACGGTGACGACCATGTCCTCGCGCTGGATCATGTCCTCGATATCGAGGTCGGGCTCGGATTCGAGATCGATGAAGGTGCGCCGCGGGGTGTCGAACAGCTCCTTGATGCGCAGCAGCTCGGCCTTCATCACCTCCAGCAGCCGCTCGCGCGAGCGCAGGATCAGCAGCAGCTCCTCGATCTTCTTGGCGATCTCCTGCAGCTCGTCGGTGAGCTTGTCGCGCTCCAGAGCGGTCAGGCGCTGCAGGCGCAATTCGAGGATGGCCTTCGCCTGCTCGTCCGACAGCCGATAGCCCTCGGCCGTGATCTGCGATTCGCCCTCGTCCTCCTCGACCTGGATCAGGCGAACCAACGGCAGGATGTCCACCAGCGCCCATGCGCGCGCCATCAGTGCTGCCTTGGCCGACTGGGGGTCGGCAGCGGCACGGATGGTGGCGATGATCTCGTCGATGTTGGCGACCGCGACCACGAGGCCGACCACGATGTGCGCCCGCTCGCGCGCCTTGGCGAGGTCGAACGCCGTGCGGCGCAGGATCACCTCCTCACGGAAGGCGATGAAGGCCTGCAGCATCTCCTTGAGGCCGAGCTGCTCGGGCCGCCCGCCGCGCAGCGAGACCATGTTGATGCCGAAGCTGGTCTGCAGCGAGGTGAACTTGAACAGCTGGTTCAGGACGATGTCCGGATCGGCCTCGCGCTTGACCTCGATCACGACCCGTACGCCGTGACGGTCGCTCTCGTCGCGCAGGTCGGCGATGCCCTCGACCTTCTTCTCGCGCACCACCTCGGCGATGCGCTCGACCATCCGCGCCTTGTTGACCTGGTAGGGCACCTCGGTGACGATGATCGCCGTACGCCCGCGGACCTCCTCGAAGTTGGTCTTCGAACGGACGATGATGCTGCCGCGGCCCTCGCGGTAGGCCTGCAGGATGCCGTTGCGGCCGAGGATGATCGCTCCGGTCGGGAAATCGGGACCCTGGACGATCGCCACCAGATCGGCGAACTCGAGGTCCGGCTGATCGATCAGGGCCACCGTGGCGTCGATGATCTCGCCAAGATTGTGCGGCGGGATATTGGTGGCCATCCCGACCGCGATGCCGCCAGCCCCGTTGACCAAAAGATTGGGGTACTGCGCCGGCAGGACGGTCGGTTCGTCGCGGCTCTCGTCGTAGTTCGGCCGGAAGTCGACCGTGTCCTTGTCGATATCGGCCAGCAGCGCGTCGGCGACCCGGGCCAGCCTGCTCTCGGTGTAGCGCATCGCCGCCGGCGGATCGCCGTCCATCGACCCGAAATTGCCCTGACCATCGATCAGCGGCAGGCGCATGCTGAAGTCCTGCGCCATGCGGACCATGGCATCGTAGATGGCACTGTCGCCGTGCGGATGGTACTTGCCCATCACGTCGCCGACGATCAGGGCCGATTTGCGGTGCGGCCGGCCGAAATCGTAGCCGGCATCGCGCATCGCGAACAGGATCCGCCGCTGCACCGGCTTCAGGCCGTCGCGCACGTCGGGCAAGGCGCGGCTGACGATCACGCTCATCGCGTAATCAAGGTAGCTGCGCTTCATCTCCTCCTCGATCGGGACGATCTCGAAGGCGCGCGGCGGGGTGGGGGTGGCCACGGAGAAAGTCTCGTCAGGTGAAGGGCTTGCGGCGACGGTAATGGCGCCCGCGGGACTGGCCGGAAGCTAGCAGAGCGCCGCCCGGTTTACAAGTTCACCCCCTCAAGGCGCGGGTTCGGCGAGCAGCATCGCCTTGCTGAAGGCGAGCAGATCGTCGAGCCGGTGCTCGATGATGTAGCGTACCTTGTCGAGGTCCAGCTTCTGGTACTCGTGCACGGCAATGTTGCGAAACCCCACCATGCGGCGCAGCGAGGTGGCCAGCTCCTTGTTCAGCAAGCCCGCGGCCTGAAGGATGGCGAATATATCAGCAGAATCCTTCGGCAGGCCGAGTCGCCGAAGCCTGCCCCTCCGCATGCCCATGTCGATCGCTGTCCGACAGGCCCGCTGGAGATTCAGCACGATGATGTCCTGCAGATCGAGATCGTGCTCCAGCTCCGCCTCGTGACCCACATACTTTGCGCGGACCCGAACGATGCACCGCTCGATACTGCCAGCCTTCTCCTGCAGGATATCGTCGGTCAATAGACTGTCCCCCGCTCACCAATCTCGGCGACCCACGCGCGCAGCTCGTCGCGAAGGCCGGAATATTTCGCCAGGGCCACGAGCTCGAAACGGTCGCATGCGGCAGGATCGCGCGCCGCGACACGGATTCCCGGGCTCAGGGCTTCGTATCGCAGCAGGTCCGAGACCCGGGTGAGGTCAACGAGATCGACATCACGGTGCAGCTCGCCCGCCACGTCCTGCGCCCGCTCGAACATGGTCCAGCTGTCCAGAGGCGCCCCCGGCAGGATCGCGATGTCGATGTCGCTGTCGGCCCGGGCGCTGCCGTCGGCGAAGCTGCCGTAGATCCAGACCCCCAGCGCCTCGGGGAACAGCTCTTGAACCAAACGCCCGACCAGGGCCGGATCGATGGCGACGGCCGGGTCGGCCTGCGAGCGCAGCATACCGTCGGCGGTCATGGGCTCCCATCCAGCGTGGCGGCGCCATAATAATGCCAGAGGAACACGGCAGCGGCACCACGAAACGGGCGCCAGGGCTCCGCCAGCACGCGCAGCGCCTTCCCGGTCGGGCGCGCGTCGAGGCGCTTGAGGCGCTGATAGGCGATCTGCACCGCCAGATCGTCGGCCGGAAAGACGTCGGCGCGGCCGTGCGCGAACAGGAGGTAGATCTCGGCGCTCCAGCGGCCGAAGCCCTTGAGCCGGGTCAGGCTGGCGACGGCGGCCTCCTCGTCCTGATACTGAAGCGCCACTAGGTCGAGTTCGCCGGCCACCAATGTCTGCGCCAGCCCACGGGCATAGGCCGCCTTCGGGCGGCTGAACCCGGCGGCGCGAAGCGCGGCGTCGTCGAGCGTGAGGACCCCTTCCGGCGTGATCTCGCTGCCGAGAATCGCTGCCAGCTTGCGGCAGATCGCGGCGGCCGACGCGGTCGAGACCTGCTGGGCCGCGATGATCTGTACCAGGGTGGCGAAGCCCGGCTCGCGCTGCCGAGGAACTGGATAGCCGACCCGCTCGACGGCCTGGGCGAGATCGCGATCGGTCCCCGCCAACGCGTCGAGCGCCTCACGCAGGCGCGCTTCGTCGAGCGGTGGGGTTGCGGCGAGGCTCACGCTGCGTTCCCTAGCCTCTGGCAACTTGGTTGGCTAGACGGGCGGGGCAGGCGGAGAGAGGCGTGGATGGCGAATCGCAGCAGGCTGGTTGCGGCGACGGTGGGTCTGCTGATCGGCCTCGCCGGCTCCGGCACGCTGGCCTGGAACGAGTATCGGCTCGCGCGGCAACTGAATGCCGTGGCCGAGGCGCGCGCCGGCCTGGCTCAGGCCGGCATCGATACGGCGCCGGCTGTCGTCCATCTGGTCGGATCCGTCACCGCCGCGGCGCCGGTGACGGATCCCGCGTTCGGGCTCACGACCGACGCACTGCGGCTCGATCGCACGGCCGAGACCTACCAGTGGCTCGAGACCCGCGAAAGCTCGGGCGACAACAAGCTGCTGCGCTACGAGAAGATCTGGTCGCCGGTCCTGATCCCCTCCGACCGGTTCGAGCAGCGCTCGTTCCATCCCAATCCGCCTGCGCTGCGGCTGACGACCGCGCGGTTTCGTACCGTCGGCGCCACGATCGGCCACGACGCGATCGACCCGGCGCTGATCGACGCCCTGCCCGCGATCCGCGAGCTGCATCCGGAGCAGGGCGGCCCGGTCCACGCCGAGGGCCTCGAGTTCACCCGCAAAGGCGATTGGCTGTTCAGCGGCGATCCCGGCACGCCGGCGGTGGGCGATGTCCGCGTGCGGTTCGCAGAAGCGCCGGAGGGCGTGATCTCGCTCGTGGCAGTGCGCGACGGCGACCGGCTGGTGCCGTTTCGGTCAGCCGCCGGCGGCAGCGTCACGCTCGTCGCCTACGGCAATGTTCCGGCCGAGAAGCTGCTGCACGAGTCCGCCCGCAGCCAGTGGCGCGAGGCCTGGCAGCTGCGCGGGTTCGCGGCGATGGCGGTGCTGATCGGCACGCTGTTCGCCATGCCTGAGCTGACCGTGCGTTTTGCCGCCAGCCCGTTGTTCGCTTCCCGGCGACGCATTCGCACCATGCTGCTGCTGGCGGCAGGAATTGCCGCCGTCGTCTGCGCCATCAGCTGGCTGGGCGCGCGATTGCTGATCTGGCTCGCTACGCTGGCCGGTTGAGCCGGGAACCTGCAGGCACCCATTCGCCACCGGTGCGGCCCTGGCCTCGGGCCGGGTCCCGGCCCACCTTCACCATGCGGCGCCGAAGTGCTACGGCGCAGCCTTCCCGCCGACAGGCCCGCCCCGGAGACGCCCATGGAACGCGAAGCGATGGAATACGATGTCGTCATCGTGGGCGCCGGCCCCTCCGGGTTGGCGGCGGCGATCAGGCTCAAGCAGCTGGCGGCCGAGCAGGCGCGCGAGGTATCCGTGTGCGTGTTGGAAAAGGGCTCGGAGGTCGGAGCCCATATCCTCTCAGGGGCGTGCCTCGAGCCACGTGCGCTCAACGAGCTGATCCCAGACTGGCAGGCACAGGGCGCACCGATCGACACGCCAGTGACCGAGGACCAGTTCCTGTTCCTGACGGCAACGAAGTCCTACCGCCTCCCGACGCCGCCGCAGATGCACAACGAAGGCAACTACATTGTCAGCCTCGGGAACGTCGTACGCTGGCTCGGTCAGCAGGCCGAGGCGCTGGGCGTGGAGATCTATCCAGGATTCGCCGCCGCCGAGGTGCTCTACGACGAAGGCGGTCGGGTCCGCGGCGTCGCCACCGGCAACATGGGCGTCACCAAGTCCGGCGAGGAGGGCAGCAACTTCCAGCCCGGCATGGAGCTGCATGCGAAGCTGACCCTGTTCGCGGAAGGCTGCCGCGGCTCGCTGACCAAGACGCTGATGGAGCGGTTCAACCTGCGCGACGGCGTGCAGCCGCAGACCTACGGGCTGGGCATCAAGGAACTCTGGGAGATCCAGCCCGCCCAGCACGTCAGGGGCAAGGTGATTCACACGATCGGCTGGCCGGTCGATACGGGTACCTACGGCGGCTCCTGGCTGTACATGTTCGGCGAAAACCTGGTCTCGGTAGGCTATGTCGTCGGGCTCGACTACGCGAACCCGCATCTTTCCCCGTTCGAGGAGATGCAGCGCTACAAGACGCACCCCGTGATCCGGACGATCCTCGAAGGTGGGCGGCGCATCGCCTATGGCGCACGGGCATTGTCGGAGGGCGGCTTCCAGTCGATTCCGAAGCTGGTGTTTCCCGGCGGCGCCTTGATCGGCGACACGGCGGGCTTCCTCAACGTGCCCAAGATCAAGGGCACCCACACCGCAATGAAGTCGGGCATGGTAGCGGCCGAGGCCGCGTTCGATGCGCTTAAGGACGGCGCGGAGGCGCCGGAGCTCACCGCCTATCCCGACCGGTTGGCGAAGAGTTGGCTCTGGGACGAGCTTCGCTCGGTGCGCAACATCCGCCCGGCGTTCCATTGGGGCTTGTGGCCGGCCATGGCCTATTCGGCGCTTGATACCTACCTGCTGCGCGGCAAGGCGCCCTGGACGCTCGGGCATAAGGCCGACCACACGACGCTGAAGCCCGCCGCCGATGCCAAGCCGATCGAGTACCCGCGCCCGGACGGCAAGCTCACCTTCGACAAGCTTTCCTCGGTGTTCCTGTCCAACACCAACCACGAGGAGGACCAGCCGGTGCATCTGCGGCTGAAGGACCCGAGCGTGGCGGAGCGGGTCAACCTCGCCCGCTATGACGGTCCCGAGCAGCGCTACTGCCCGGCCGGGGTTTATGAATTCGTGGCCGGGGCCGACGGCGCACGTCACCTGCAGATCAACGCCCAGAACTGCGTCCACTGCAAAACCTGCGACATCAAGGACCCGACGCAGAACATCGACTGGGTCACGCCCGAAGGCGGCGGCGGGCCGAACTATATCGGCGGGATGTAGGGCTGCCGCCCGCCTACGGCGTCTTCGGAATCAGGTTGAGGTCGAGCTTGGCCGGCGGCTGCCCGGCAGCCGGCGCTGAATCCGCCTTCGGCGCCGGGGGTGCCGCAGCCGCGGCCGGACGTGGCGCCTGATCCGCCGCGCGTGCCGGCCCACTGTAGAACAACGCCACCAGGGTCCTCGGGTCGGGAATCCCCGTCTCTTTCAGGCCGGCGGCGTTCTGGAGGTCCTTCACGGCGGCGGCGGTGCCCGGGCCGAAAACGCCGTCGGGCTTGCCCTTCAGGAGGCCGGCCGCGGCCAGCCGCTCCTGCATCGCCCGCACGGTATCGCGGTAGAGATAGACGGTATCATCGCCATCGCCGATCTTGACCCGATCCGCCGCAGCCTTGATCCGCTGCGGCATCAGCAGCGAGCGGATCAGATCGTTGACGACCTCGAGCACGGGCGCATCCGGGTGCTGCTTGCAGACGTTGAAGGCGAACTCGGCCACCAGTGTCGTCGGCTGCCAGGGCAGCAGATCGAACGTGTCCGGATTGAGTGCGTTAAAACCGGTGAGATAACCCTCCAGCCAGGTGCCGGTCTGCTTGCAGTCTTCCTTCTTGCTCTCGCAGATCTCGACGAAGCGCTTGCACGACAGCCGACCCAGGCCATAGGCCTGAAAGCGGGTCTTCGAATCGGCGGCCTCGGCCGCCATCGTGGTCGTCAGCACTAGGGCCATGCCCAGCCAGAAAGTGCGCCACATGCTTCGGTCTCGCTCCTCGCCTGCCCGGTCGACGGCATGTCCCGCCGTCGCTGCCCGAGCGCCTAAGTCGAATAAGGTGGCTTGTCGTAGCCCTTGGGCGACAGGGTGAACACCTCGACCCCGTCCTCGGTGACCCCGACCGTGTGCTCGAACTGGGCCGAGAGCGAACGGTCGCGCGTCACCGTGGTCCAGCCGTCGGCCAGAATCTTCACCTCGGCGCGGCCGGCATTGATCATCGGCTCGATCGTAAACAACATGCCCGGCTGCAGGGTCAACCCCTCTCCCGGGTTGCCGTAGTGCTTGACCTCGGGCGAGTCGTGAAACACCCGGCCGAGGCCGTGGCCGACGAAGTCGCGCACCACCGAGAACCGGTTGCCCTCGGCGAGGCGCTGGATCGCATGGCCGACATCGCCCAGGGTGGCGCCGGGGCGGACGGCGCGAATCCCCGCCCACATCGCCTCGAAGGTCACGTCGACCAGCTTCTGCGCCTTGACGGAGGCCCGATCGCCGATGACGAACATGCGGCTGCTGTCGCCGTACCAGCCATCGAGCACGACGGTCACATCGATGTTGGCGATGTCGCCGTTCTGCAGCCGCTTGTCCTCGCTCGGGATTCCGTGATTGACGACGTGGTTGACCGAGATGCAGCAGCTCTTGGGATAGCCGCGATAGCCGAGCGTCGCCGCGGTGGCACCGTGGTCGCGCACGAAGTCGGCGATCAGCCGGTCGAGCTCCCCCGTGCTGACCCCGTGGCGCACGTGCGGCGTCACGAAGTCCAGCGTCTCGGCGGCCAGCCGTCCAGCCTTGCGCATCGCCGCAAACGCGTCGGGGCCATGCAGCGGGACGCGCTTCTTGGTGCCATCCTTGTCGACGATCATCTGGTCGGCCATGCGCGCGACGACTCAAGATTACTGGAGTGGTCTGTGGGGATCCATCGAAGCGCGCCGGGGTAGCACCCGGGCTGCGGAAATGTCAAACCGCGACAAGGTTCACTGGGGAGCCAGCACCTCGGGGTTCAGCACGAAGCCCGGCCCGGGATCCTCACCGCGCAGCACCGCCAGGGTGCTTTCGACACAACGATCGGCCATCGCGCGAAGGGACGCGGCGCTCGCGCCGGCAACGTGTGGGGTCAGTACCACTTGATCGAGTCGGCACAGTGGTGAATCGACCAGCGGCTCGACCTCGAACACGTCCAGCCCGGCGCCCGCGATCCGCTTCTCCACCAGAGCCTCGGTCAGGGCCGCCTCGTCGACCAATCCGCCGCGCGCGGTGTTGATCAAGAAGGCGGTCGGCTTCATCAGCGCCAGCCGCCGTGCGTCGATCAGGTGGCGCGTCTCGTCATTCAACGGCGCGTGGACCGAGACGAAGTCGGCCTCGCGCAGCAGGTCGTCGAGATCGACCAGGCGATAGCCGAGGCGGGCCACGGTATCGACATCGGCGACCGGGTCCGCGACCAGCACGTCCATGTTGAAGCCAAGGCAGCGCTTGGCCACGGCCCGGCCGGTACGCCCGAAGCCGACGATGCCGGCCACGGTCTCATAGACGCGACCGTGCACCTGCGTGCCCCAGGCCCCGGCCCGCGCGCGTCGATCGTACTCGACGATCCGGTGGGCCACCGCCAGCATGAGCGCGATGGCATGATCCGCGACCGCGTCGTGGTTGGCGCCGAACGCCATCGCCACCGCCACGCCGTGTCGAGTGGCCGCCGCGAGGTCGATGTCGTCATGGCCGACGCCGACGCGCGCGATCACCTTGAGCGCCGGTGCCGCCGCCAGCACCTTTTCGTTATAGGGCTCGATCCCGGCGATCGTCGCCACGACACCGTCCAGCCGCGCGATCAGCTCGGGTTCGCTGAGGCTGCGCCCAAGCTCGTTATACTCGACCGCGAATCCCGCTTCCGACAGCGGCGCCAGAAACTCAGGGTACCGTTCCAGCACCGGGCTGCTGCATAGGATCTTGCCCAGGAATGGCGGCGCCACGGGCCGCAGCTCGCGCACATTGGCCTCGGCGACGTAGGGTGCCCGCGCCTCCCGGAACCACGCCGCGTGGGCGGAAGCGCGGTGCGTGGCAAAAGCCGCCTCACTCGCGAACATCTCGGAGAAGACCAGCACGCCAGGCTCATCCTTGGGCGCCACCAGCTCGAAGCGGAGGCAGTCCGGCTCCGCTGCCAGCGTATTGCTTACATGGCGCCGCGCCAGTTCCAGCATTGCTTCGCGATGCGCCGGATCGAACCGCAGTTCGGCGATAACGGTGAGCGGTTCGGCCGCGATCCGCGAATTTGATGTCATGCGTTGGTCCAGGTAGATTCAGCCGACGATCCACCATCAGGTAAGCCGATCAAGCTGCGCGGCGCAAGCGATGCTCCCGCAGCGCAGTGTAGGAGCCTGCGGCCACGATCACCGCAGCCCCGGTCAGCGTCCATCGGTCGGGCAGGTCGCCGAAGCCGACATAGCCGATGATCACGGCCCACAGCAGCAGCGTGTAGCTGAACGGCTGTATCACGGCGGCCGGCGCCATCTGCAGCGCCTTGATCATCGCGTAGTGGCCGACGCCGCCGAGAGCGGCCACGACCACGAACAGCGGCCAGTGCTCGACCGGCGGCGTCCGCCAGGCGAACGGGACCACGAAGCTGAGCGCCACGGCGCCGACCGCCAGTTGCCAGAGCAGGCTGGTCTCGGCGGCGTCGCTGCGACCGACCAGCCGGGTCAGGACCTGGTAGAGGGCGTAAAGCAGCACCGAGACCAGTGCCACGAGCGTGGCCGGATGGAGCACGCCGAGGCCCGGGCGGATGATGATCAGCACGCCCAGAAAGCCCACCCCGACGGCGGCCCAGCGGCGGATCCCGACGGGCTCGCCGAGCAGCGGCACCGCCAGCGCGGTGACAGCCAGCGGTGTCAGCGCCAGGACCGCGTGGACATCCGCCAGGGGCAGCCGGCCGAAGCACCAGACGACGAGCCCGATCTCCAGCACCAGCAGCAGCGAGCGCAGCACCTGGAGCCAAGGCCGCGCTGAGCGCAGCGCCCGGCGCGTGCCGCGCGGACCCAGCACCAGCAGCGCCAGAGGGATCGTGAACACGTAGCGCAGCCAGATGATCTGCGGCGTCGGGTAGCGCGTGCTGAGATACTTGCTGGCGGCATCCATCAGGCCGAACATCAGCATGGCCAGGAGCGTGACCAGGATGCCGCGCATCTCGGTCGACAGCTTGGGCGCGTTGGCCATGCTGATCGGCAAAGGTCAGGCCTCGCCGCCGAACGGTGGCGAATGCGCGCCGTGACCGGTCGTCTGCGCGTAGGCGTGCGCGACCCGCAGCAGCAGCGCTTCCGCGAACGGCCGCGCCACCAGCTGCAGGCCGATCGGCATCCCGTTCTGGTCGAAGCCGATCGGCACGCTGAGCGCCGGCAGGCCCAGATAGTTGATCGGGCCGAGCAGCGCGCCCAGGCGATTGGCGACCGCGACGAACCGTGCGTCGCCGCCAGTGTCGGTGTCCGCGATGCGGGGCGTGGCCACGGGCGTCGCCGGCAACGCGAGCACGTCGGCGTCGGCAAAGATCTCGGCGCAGAACCGCTCCAGCAGCGGCCCACGCGCGGACAATGCGCGTAGATAGTCCACGCCCGACAGCGCAAATCCGGGGTCCAGGCGGGCCACCGTCTGTGGGTTGTACTCGCCGCGCCGCGCCAGCACCTGCTCGCGATGGTAGGCCGCGCACTCGGCCAGCATCACGACGCGCCGCAAAGCGTTGAGCTGGTCGAACGAGATCACCCTCACCTGCCGCGTCGACATGCCGGCTTCGCCCAAGCACCGCACCGCGCCGTCGACAGCGGTCACGATCTCGCCGTCGATCTCGGCATCGAGCCCTTCGGCCGCGACGGCGAGGCGCAGGCCTTTGACTCCCTTCGCCAGGCCGGCGCGATAATCCGGCACCGCGCGCCGGCTCGTGGTCGGATCGTCGGGATCATGCCCGGCGATCGCCTCCAGCATCAGCGCCAGATCCTCGGGCGAGCGCGCCAGCGGGCCGACATGGTCGAGCGAGAACGAGAGCGGCATGCAACCGCCGCGGCTGACCCGGCCGTAGGTCGGCTTCAGCCCGAACACGCCGCAGATGGCGGCCGGCCCGCGGATCGAGCCGCCGGTGTCGGAGCCGAGCGTCGCCGGGATCAGCCGGGCCGCGACGGCGGCAGCCCCGCCGCTGGTGGAGCCGCCGGTGATCCGCGCGCGGTCCCAGGGGTTTTGCGGATGGCCGGTGTGCGGGTTGTGGCCGGTGATGCCCAACGCGAACTCGACCATGTTGAGCCGCCCGACATCGATAGCACCGGCGGCGTCCAGCCGCGCGATCACCGCGGCCGTGACCGTCGGCCGGTGCCCCGCCCACAAGGCCGAGCCGCATTCCGCGACCCAGCCCGAACGGTAGAACATGTCCTTGTGCGCCATCGGCACGCCGTGCAGGGGACCCAACGACCCGCCCTTCGCCCGCACCGCGTCGGCGCGGTCGGCCGCCGCCAGCGCCGCCTCGGGCTCGAGCCGGGCCACCGCGTTCAAGGCCCGGCCGGGTCCGTCGAGCGCGTCCAACACCGCGGTCGTCGCCTCGCGGCTGCTGACGTCGCCGCACGCGGATTCGCGCGGCCAAATCGGCCAGGCTCCAAGACAGCAGCTCGGCGGCGCTCACGACGCGGTGTCCGCGAGCCGCTCCTGGGCTGCGAGGAAATCGACCGGCTCGCAGCCAAACGGCAGGTCGCGGGTCGCCTCGCGCACGGCCCGGGCCAGCTCGTCGGCGGCTTCGATCGCCGTTGCCGGCACCGCGACACCGCACCCGGTCTCTTGAACCGTCGGTTCTTCCATGGCTGCCTCCCTTGCGCCCGCGCGGGGCTCACTTACCATTCGCGCCTGCTACACTCCAGGCGTGGCAAGGATGGAGGCAAACATGGCAGATCTCGCCCCGGCGCATGTGGACGACGTCGCTTCAACCGGGCAACGGCTCGAGATCCTGCAGGCGATCGAGAAGAAGCTGCTCTGGCTGTCGAGCTGGACGATCCACCATGCCAACCATCTGCGCCCGAGCCGGGACAAGCTGAAGGTCGGCGGCCACCAGGCGTCCTGCGCCTCGGTCGCCAGCATCATGACGGCGCTGTTCTTCGACGTGCTGCGCCCCGGCGACCGGATCGCGGTCAAGCCGCATGCGAGCCCGATCTACCATGCCGCCATGCATCTGCTCGGCCGCGAGCCGATCGAGCAGCTCAAGAATTTTCGGGCGCTGGGCGGGGCGCAGTCCTACCCGTCGCGCACCAAGGACCAATGTGGCGTCGACTTTTCGACCGGCTCGGTCGGCCTGGGCGCCGCGATGACTCTATTCGCGTCGCTGACCCAGGACTACGTGGCCCTGCATGGCCTGGGTCCCGTCGGCCAACCGACCGGGCGGATGGTCTCGATCGTCGGCGACGCCGAGCTGGACGAGGGCAACATCTACGAGGCCCTGCTCGAGGGCTGGAAGCACGACGTCCGCAATCTCTGGTGGGTGATCGACTACAACCGGCAGAGCCTGGACCGGGTCGTGCCGGAGCTGCTGTTCGCCAAGATCGAGCAGTTCTTCGCCACCGTCGGCTGGCAGGTGGTGACCATCAAGTACGGCAAGAAGCTGCAGGCGGCGTTCGCGAAGCCCGGCGGCGAGGCCTTGCGCGCCTGGATCGACGCCTGCCCGAACGACCTCTATGCCGCCTTGTGCTTCAAGGGTGGCGCCGCCTGGCGCGCGCATCTGGAGAGCGATCTCGGCCGCAATCCGGGTATCCGGACCGTCCTCGCCGGACACGACGACGAGCAGCTCGCCACCCTGATGACCAATCTCGGCGGACACGATCTCGAGGCCGTGCTCGAGGCCTTTCACGGCGTCGCGGATGACCGGCCGCACTGCTTCATCGCCTACACGGTCAAGGGCTGGGGCCTGCCGCTCGCCGGGCACAAGGACAACCATTCCGGATTGATGACGCCCGACCAGATGGCGGCGCTCAAGAGCGCGCACGGTGTCCCGACCGGCGAGGAGTGGTCGACCCATGCGGGGCTCGACATGCCGCCCGGGCACTTGCAGGCGTTCCTCGCAGGCGTTCCATATCGGAGCCGGGTCGAGCGCTACGACGCGGCGCCGGTCGAGGTGCCCGCCACCCTGCCGCAAGGGCGCCGCGCGGCACAGGCCTCCACCCAGGAGGCGTTCGGCCGGATCATGGGCGAGCTCGCGCGCAGCGACCTGCCCCTGGCCGCCCGCATCGTCACCACCTCGCCCGATGTCACCGTCTCGACCGGACTCGCCGGCTGGGTCGGCCGGCGCGAACTGTTCAGCCGCAGCGACCACGAGGACGTGTTCCGCGCCGAGCAGGTGGTCTCGCCCACGCCCTGGCGCGAAAGCCGCACCGGCCAGCATCTCGAGCTGGGCATCGCCGAGAACAATTTGTTCCTGAACCTCGCCAGCCTCGGCCTCGCGCACGAGCTGTTCGGCGCGCGCCTGTTGCCGGTCGGCACGCTCTACGATCCGTTCATCGCGCGCGGCCTCGATGCGCTGAACTACGCCTGCTACCAGGATGCACGGTTTCTGCTGGTGGCCACGCCTTCGGGCATCACGCTGGCGCCCGAGGGCGGCGCCCACCAGTCGATCGGCTCGCCGTTGATCGGCATCAGCCAGCCGGGCCTGACCTCGTTCGAGCCGGCCTTTGCCGACGAGGTCGCGGTGACGCTGCGCTGGGCCTTCGCCCACCTGCAGGCGCCGAACGGCGGCTCCGTCTATCTCCGCCTGTCCACCCGCCAGTTGCCCCAGCCCGAGCGCGAGATGACGCCGGCGCTGACCGATGCGGTACTCGCCGGTGGGTACTGGCTGCTGCCGCCACAGCCCGGCGCCGAACTCGCCATTGTCTGCACGGGTGCCGTGGCCCCGGAGGCGCTCAAGGCGTTGGGGCTGGTGCGCGAGGACATACCGGGGGCCGGCCTGCTGCACGTGACCTCGGCCGACCGGCTGGACGCGGACTGGCGCCGCAACGGCCGAGCCGGCACCGCCGCCGAGCTCCTGGCGCCGCTCGCCGCCGACGCCGTGCTGGTGACCGTGCTCGATGGCCACCCGGCGACGCTGTCGTGGCTGGGGGCGGTTCGGGGTCACCGCGTCCGCGCGCTGGGCGTCGACCGTTTCGGGCAGTCCGCGGACCTGACCGACCTCTATCGCGTGCACGGGCTCGATGCCGGCTCGATCCTGGATGCGTGCGCCGCGGCGCTCCTGCGCGCCTGACCGGCGACCGCGCGTGTCAGGCGCGGGGCAGGACCAACGTGAATCTCGTGCCCTGGTCGCTCGTCCAGGCGGTCCGTCCACCGATCTGGCCGGCGAGCGATTCGATCAGCCGCAAGCCCATCGACTGCGGCGTGGCAGCGGCATCGCCGGCGGCGAAACCGGTCCCGTCGTCGTGGATCTCCAGGCGGATCTCCCCCGAGTTCTCGGCTAGCTTCACGACGATCTCGCCATAGCGCCCGTCGCCGAACGCGTGCTTGAAAGCGTTGGAGACGACCTCGCTGACGATCAGGGCCAGCGGCGTCGCGACGTCGAGCGGCATCGGCACCGCCTGGGCTGCCTCGACCCGACAGGTGATCCGGTCACGATCAATGCCGTAGATCTGGGCAATATCCCCGCAAATGGTCCGTAGCAGAGCGGCGGCATCGAACGCCCCCGATCCCTCGGCGCGGTACAGCTGCTCGTGCACGCGACCGATGGCGCCGACCCGCTCCAGGCTCTCCTGGAAATAGGGCTTGAGGGCCGCCGGCGCCTTGCGCGCCTGCAGCGACATCAGGCTCGAGACGACCTGCAGGTTATTCTTCACGCGATGGTGGACTTCGCGCAGCAACACCTCCTTCTCGGCCAGCGCGGTTCGCAGACGCTCGTTCGCGGCTTCGAGATCCGCCGTGCGCGCCGCGACGCGCTGCTCCAGCTCCATATTGAGCCGACGAACATTGCTCTCGGCCTCCGCCCGCTCGCTGATCTGCAGCGCCAAGGCCTGATTCGCGGTCGCGAGCTGGGCCGCGCTCGGCGCCGCCAGCGCGTCCGGCATCAGCCGCCAGAGCAGCACGGCCGTGAGCAGCGAGACGAGCGCCGTCGCCGCCTTGATGGAACCGTCGAGCCAGTAGTCCGGATACCACAGGGTCCAGATGCTCATCACATGGGTCGTGCCGCAGGCGAGTATGAACAGGGCGAACAGCCCGACCACGCCAGGAAACACCAGGTCCTTGCGGCGGAGCAGGAAATAGACCAGCGCGAACGGAATTGAGTAATAGGACAGCGCGATCAGGCCGTCCGAGACTGCATGCAGCCAAAGCAGGTCTGGCCGCCACAGGAAGCACATGCCGTGCGGCATGAGCTCGTCCGAGGACAGGAAGTCGGTCAGATGGGCCAGCATGGCAGTCCTCGTCGCGCAGGCTCTACTACCAGCGAGGCGACCATGAAGCGCGCTCGGCCGAGCGTCGCAAGCCAGATCGCGCCCGGGCTCCGGCTTGCCGCCGTGAGGGCGGCGGTGTAAGCGGGCCGCAATGCCGGAGGCGGGGTTTCTGTGCCCGCGGCCGGAAGCCGGCACAGGGAGGGCCAGCGGATGGACATGACGGGCGAATACCGGATCCCGGCACCACGCCAGCGCGTGTGGGAGGCGTTGAACGACCCCGAGATCCTCAAGGCGGCGATCCCCGGCTGCGAGGAGCTGAACATGCTCCCCGGCAATGAGATGGAGGCGAGGGTCAAGGCCAAGGTCGGCCCGGTCAGCGCCACCTTCACCGGCAAGGTCACGCTCAACGACCTGAATCCGCCCGAGAGCTATCGCATCGCCGGCGAGGGCAAGGGCGGCGCGGCGGGCTTCGCGAAGGGCGGAGCCGAGGTCAACCTCGCCGAGGATGGCGCCGACACCATCCTGCGCTACAACGCCAAGGCCGACGTCGGCGGCAAGCTGGCGCAGATCGGCTCGCGGCTGATCCAGGGCACCGCCAAGAAGATGGCCGACGATTTCTTCGGCAAGTTCTCGGCGATCGTCGGTGAGCGGTTCGCGGCCGAGCAGCCAGCGGCCGCGCCGGGCACGACTCCGGCACCGGTGCCGTCGCAAGCGTCGGCATGGGCACCCGCGGCCACGCCGTCGGCACCGCCGCCGACGCAAGCATCGGAGTGGGCACCGCCGACCAGCACCGCCGTGCCGCCACCAGTGCCGCCGACGCCGGCGGCCCGACAGGTGGCCTTCACCCCCGAGCGCCCCGTGGTCCCTCCCCAGGCGACGCCGTCGGTGCCGGCCGCACCGGCCACCAAGAGCCAGCCCTGGTACGTCTGGCTGATCGGGCTGATCGTCGTGGTCATCCTGCTGTTCTGGCTGTTCGGCTAGAATCGGCGGGCGGTCACCCCGTTCGATTGACGGCGGTGCGTGCGGAACCTAGCTTCCGTGCGGGCAGAGGGACACGCCGCATGAGACGGCGTCAGGCTTTCGCCGCGGCCGTCAGGTCGTGGGCAAATCGGGCACGTTGGGAGGTTGTTAATGGTTTCGGTCAGCATGACGGTCAATGGCAAGCAGGTCGGCGGCGATGTCGAATCGCGCACGCTGCTGGTCGATTTCCTGCGCAGCAATCTGGGCCTCACCGGGACCCATGTCGGCTGCGACACCAGCCAGTGCGGCGCCTGCGTCGTGCATGTCGACGGCAATTCGGTGAAGTCCTGCACGATGCTGGCCGCCCAGGCGGACGGCGCCAAGGTGACGACGATCGAGGGCTTGTCCACGGGCGGCCAGCTCCATCCGCTGCAGGAGGCGTTCCGCGAGAATCACGGGCTTCAGTGCGGGTTCTGTACGCCCGGCATGCTGATGAGCGCGGCCGACCTGCTGCAGAACAACCCCGACCCGAGCGAGCACGAGGTGCGCGAGTGGCTCGAGGGAAACATCTGCCGCTGCACCGGCTACCACAATATCGTCAAGTCGATCCTCGCCGCCGCTGCGAACATGCAGGGCATGCGGCAAGCGGCCGAGTGAGCGCCTGACATGACCGAGAAAGGCATCGGCGCGGCGATCGTCCGCAGGGAAGATCAGCGTTTCATCACCGGCAAGGGCCGCTACACCGACGACATCAGCCAGTACGGCCAAGCCCACGCCTATTTCGTGCGGAGCCCGCACGCCCATGCGCGGATCACCGGCATCGACAAAGCCGCGGCCGAGGCCATGCCCGGCGTGCTGGCCGTGCTCACCGGCGAGGACGTCAAGGCGGATGGGCTGGGCGGGCTGATCTGCGGCTGGATGGTCAAGTCCAAGGACGGCTCGCCGATGAAGGCCGGCCCGCATCCGCTGCTGGCCGTCGACAAGGTGCGCTACGCCGGCGACCCGGTGGCGATGATCGTCGCCGAGACCTACGGCCAGGCCAAGGATGCCGGCGAGGCGCTGCAGGTCGACTATGCCGAGCTCGACCCGGTCGTGGCGGTCGGCGACGCCCACGATGCGGGCTCGCTGGTGCACGATGAGGTCGCGAACAACCTGATCTTCGACTGGGAGCTCGGCGACAAGGCGGCGACCGACGCCGCGTTCGCCAATGCCGCCCATGTCACCAAGATCGACCTGGTGAACAACCGGCTGGTGCCGAACGCGATGGAGCCTCGCGCCGCGGTCGGCCACTACGACACCGGCGCCGAAGCCTACACCTGCTACGTCACCAGCCAGAACCCGCACGTGCATCGCCTGGTCATGTCGGCGTTCATCGGCGTGGCGCCCGAGCACAAGCTGCGTGTGGTGGCGCCCGACGTCGGCGGCGGCTTCGGCTCGAAGATCTTCATCTACAACGAAGAATGCCTGGTCACCTGGGCCTCGAAGAAGGTCGGCGGGCGCCCGGTCAAATGGACCTCGGACCGCAGTGAAGCGTTCCTCACCGACGCGCATGGCCGCGACCATGTCAGCCATGCCGAGCTCGCCATCGACGCCCAGGGCAACACGCTGGGGCTGCGCGTGAACACCAAGGCGAACCTCGGCGCTTACATGTCGACGTTCTCCTCGTCGATTCCGACCTACCTCTACGCCACACTGCTCGCCGGTCAGTACAAGACCCCGGCGATCTATTGCGACGTGCAGGCCTACTACACCAACACGGTGCCGGTGGACGCCTATCGCGGCGCCGGGCGGCCCGAGGCCTCGTTCCTGCTCGAGACCCTGATGGACCAGGCGGCGATCGAGATCGGGATGGACCCGGCCGAGTTCCGCCGCCGCAACTTCATCGCCACGGGCTCCTTCCCCTACCAGACCCCCGTCGCGCTGATGTACGACATCGGCAATTACGAGGCGACGCTCGACGAGGCGCTCAAGCTCGCCGACTATGCCGGCTTCCCCGCCCGCAAGGCCGAGTCGGAGCGGCGCGGCAAGCTCCGCGGCATCGGCCTGTCCTGCTACATCGAGGCGTGCGGCATCGCCCCTTCGGCGGTGGTGGGTTCGCTTGGCGCCGGTGTCGGCCTGTGGGAGAGCGCGAAGGTGCGCTTCACCCACACCGGCAAGGTGCAGGTGTTCACCGGCTCGCACAGCCACGGCCAGGGCCACGAGACGACCTTCGCGCAGGTGGTCGCCGAGAAGCTGGGTGTCGCCCTACGAGGACATCGACGTCATCCATGGCGACACCGACAAGACCCCGGTCGGCATGGGCACCTACGGCTCGCGCTCGCTGGCGGTCGGCGGCGAGGCGATCGTCAATGCCTGCAAGAAGCTGGTCGACAAGGGCAAGAAGATCGCGGCGCATCTGATGGAGGCGGCCGAGGCCGACATCGAGTTCAAGGACGGCCAGTTCAGCGTCGCCGGCACCGACAAGTCGGTCGGCATCGGCCAGGTCGCCTTCACCGCCTACGTGCCGCACAACTACCCGCAGGGCGTCGAGCCCGGGTTCGAGGAGTCGGCTTTCTTCGATCCGCCGAACTTCACCTACCCTTCCGGCTGCTACGTCTGCGAGCTGGAGGTCGACCCCGCGACCGGCGTGGTCGAGATCCTGCGCTTCGTCGCGGTCGACGATTTCGGCAACGTCGTCAACCCGATGATCGTCGAAGGCCAGGTCCATGGCGGCCTCGCCCAGGGCATCGGCCAGGCGCTGCTCGAGAACGCGATTTATGACGAGAGCGGCCAGCTGCTGACCGGCTCGTACATGGACTACACCATGCCGCGCGCCAGCAACGTGCCGAACTTCGAGGTCGTCACCTCGGCCGGTACGGCCTGCACCGCCAATTCGCTGGGCGTGAAGGGCTGCGGCGAGGCGGGTGCGATCGGCTCGCCGCCGGCGGTGATCAACGCGATCACCAACGCCATCGGCGTGCGGGTCGAGATGCCGGCCACGGCAGAGAAGGTATGGCGCGCGATCCAGGGCACGCAGCTCGCCCAGGCGGCCGAATAGAAAAGGACGGAGAGGCATGTACACGTTCAACTATCACAAGCCGGCCAGCGTGGCGGATGCCGCAGCCCTGCTCGGCTCCCACGACGATGCCAAGCTGATGGCCGGCGGCCAGACCTTCATCCCGACCCTGAAGCAGCGCCTGGCGCAGCCCTCGGACGTGATCGATCTCGGGGCGATCGCCGAGCTCAAGGGGATCAAGGAGGAGGCCGGCGGGCTCACCATCGGCGCCATGACCAAGCATGCCGAGGTCGCGGCCTCGGACGTGGTCAAGCGGGTGATCCCGTCGCTGGCGGCGCTGGCCGAGCTGATCGGCGACCCGCAGGTGCGCAATCGCGGTACGCTGGGCGGCTCGATCAGCAACAACGACCCGGCCGCCGACTATCCGGGTGCCTTGCTGGCGCTGGGCGCCACGGTGCGGACCAACAAGCGTGAGCTGTCCGCCGACGCCTTCTTCACCGGCATGTTCGAGACCGCCCTGGAGGCGGACGAGATCGTCACCGCGGTGCATTTCCCCAAGCCGGAGGCGGGTGCCTATGTGAAGTTCCCGAACCCGGCCAGCCGCTACTCGATGGTCGGCGTGTTCGTGGCGCAGGACGGGCAACGGCGTGCGCGTCGCGGTCACCGGCGCCGGTCCGTGCGCGTTCCGCTGGACGGATGCCGAGACGGCCCTGGCAGCGAGCTTCGCGCCGGCCGCGATCGATGCGCTGAGCGTCGATCCGAGCGGTCTGAACGGCGACATGCATGCCAGCGCCGAATACCGGGCGCACCTGATCAAGGTGATGGCCAAGCGGGCGGTCGCAGCGGCCGCCTGATCCGGAGCGAAGGGACCCGTCGCGGGTCCCTTCGCCACCGTTCATGCTGCGTTTCCCGATCATCCTCGGTCTCGCGGCTGCGCTCGGCAGCTGCCAGCCGGTCTACGAGACCGGCTATCGCTTCGATCCTCCGGCGGGCGGGGCAGCGGAAGCCTGTGTCGCCAGTTGCGAGGCGGCGCAGGCGGCCTGCCTTACTCCCGCGCGGGAAGAGTTCGCCGCGTGCCAGAATCGCAATGTGATGATGCAGGACATCTGCCGCAGCAACGCCCAGATCGACTACCAGAACTGCCAGCGGGCCGATGCCCCCAACGGCGCGACCTGCATCTTCCGAATCTGCCCCTATCGGCCTTGCGAGCCCGCCGCGATCAACGTCTGTGAGGCAGCCTACAGAAGCTGCTTTGCCGGCTGCGGCGGTACGGTCGTCGAGGAGCAGCACTGCGTCGCGAACTGCCCGTCCTGACGCCACCACAGCCAGACCTGACCGACCGCCCAGCCCTGCAACCCGCCCAGCGCGTTGGTCAGCCAGTCGCCCAGCGCCGGCGAGCGCAGCTCGGCCAGGAACTGCAGCACCTCGGTCAGGCCGGCGAGGCCGATCAGCAGCGCTACCTGCGGCAACCAGGCTTCGCTGCGCCGACTCAGCCGCACCAAGAGGCCGGCCACCGCGAAAATCATGAAATGCCCAGCCACCGCCACCGCATCGTCGGCCAGGAGCCGTCGCGGCAGCAGGTCGGTGAGGCGGGTCAGCGTACCATCTTGCAAACCTTCAGGCATCATCATCAGGAGCAGTCCCGTACCGGCCGCCACAACCAGTGCCAGGCCGCTGCGCGCGTGGTCGACCCCGCGCACGAACAGCAGGCAACCGGCGGCGAGGGTCAGCCCCCAGCCAACCTGCAGCGCCAGGATGAGCCAGCGCATCCGTGGCCGCAGTTCCAGTGCCCGCAATTCGAGACCGCCGACGCTAAGCTCGCCCGTGGCGTGGCGTAGGCGGACCGCGAGTTCGACCAGCTGTGCACCGCTCGGGAACCTGAATGTCGCGACGTAGCGCGCCGGCGCGTGGCTGCCGCGCAGATTGGCCAGCCGGTGCATCGGGTGGAAGAAGGCCCGCTGGATATCGCCATCGGCCACCAGCGTGACCTCGCCGACCTTGAAGCCGGGGCCACCGCCGGAAATCCCTTCGCTGCCGACGGTGGCGGCGAGGTGGAAGACGCGCGGCCCATCGGGATCGAGCCGCCAGATCTGCCGCACCCCGACCCCGCCCTCGGGCTCCTGGTTGCGCAGACGCAGTGTCCCGCCCGCGACGCTGATGCCGCTGGCCGGTCCCTCGATCTCCCAACCGGCCGCTGGAGCGGGCACGTCCGGGGTCCGGAGCGGGGCCGCGCCCGAGGCGATGGTCGCAAAGGTGGGGTCGAAGGGCCACGCGGTGGCCGCCGTCTGGAACTGCCGCAGTTGCGTGAACGCCAGCAGCGTCGCGGCGACGAGAAGCAGCGACCAGGCGAGCCACGCGGCGGTCGCCGGATGGCAGCCGGCGATCGGCCAAGGCCGGCTCGCTTGCGCCGGCATCGCGTCCGCCCTACCTCTCGCCAACGCCCGCCTCGCCCGTGTCTGGTGACCGATGACCCATGAGCTGCCCGCCTCCATCGATGCGACCACCGCCCTGCTCGAGGCCGGCGACTATGTCGCCGACCGCTCGCTTGCCACCTCACTCTACCTTGCCTTGAGCCTCGGTCGCCCTTTGTTTCTCGAAGGCGAGGCCGGCGTCGGCAAGACCGAGATCGCGAAGGTGCTGAGCCAGGCACTCGGCCGCAGGCTGGTGCGGCTGCAGTGCTACGAGGGTTTGGACGTGGCCTCGGCGGTCTACGAATGGAACTATCAGCGCCAGATGTTGGAGATCCGGCTGGCCGAGGCGGCCGGCGGCGCCGAGCGGGCCGGTCTCGCGGCAGGCATCTTCGACGAGCGCTTCCTGATCCGCCGCCCGCTGCTGCAGGCCCTGGAGCCGGATGCAGCCGGCCCGCCCGTGCTGCTGATCGACGAGCTCGACCGCACCGACGAGCCGTTCGAGGCCTATTTGCTGGAGGTGCTGTCCGACTTCCAGATCACCATTCCGGAACTCGGCACGATCAAGGCGGACCAGCCGCCGATCGTGATCATCACCAGCAACCGCACACGCGAGATCCACGACGCGCTCAAGCGCCGCTGCTTCTACCACTGGGTCGACTACCCGACGGCCGAGCGCGAGCTGGCGATCATCCGGGTCCGCCTGCCCGGCGTCGAGGACCGCCTGTCGCGCCAGATCGTGGCCTTCGTCCAGGAGCTGCGCCGGCGCGACCTGTTCAAGCTGCCGGGCGTCGCCGAGACCCTGGACTGGACGCGCGCGCTCACCACGCTGGACACGCTGGAGCTGTCGCCGGGCATGATCAACGACACGCTGGGCACCCTGCTCAAATACCAGGACGACATCATGAAGATGCAGGGCAGCGAGGCCGCGAAGATCTTGTCCGAGGTCAACATGCGGCTGAGCGCGCCGCGCGGCTGAGGTCGGCCGGCCGCGGCACCGCGGCATCGAACGAAGGCACCGCGATCTACTCGGCGCTGGCCCGGCTAGCCGATTCCACGTGCATTTCCACGCCCGCTACCACGCTCGTCTCCATGCGCCGACGCTAGTCTGACCTTGATGGCCGCTCGCCGTGCAACGCCGGCCCGCGCGGCGACGGTGTCTTGCCGAGCCGAAGCCCGGCAGCACCCCCTCCAGCACGGAGACAAGCATGCTCGCGGAGACCGCCACCAAGATCGATACCCGCCAATCCGTTCAGCTCGATCTCAACGCGCTCAAGGCGCGCCAGCAGACGGCCTGGGCCAGCGGCGACTATGCCGTGATCGGCACCACGCTGCAGCTGGTCGGCGAGCAGCTGGCCGAGACCTGCGACCTGCGCTGGGACGAGCGCGTGCTCGACGTCGCGGCCGGCAATGGCAACGCGACGTTGGCCGCGGCGCGCCGCGGCTGCCGGGTGACCTCGACCGACTATGTACGAGACCTGCTCGACCGGGGTGCCGAGCGGGCACGCGCGGAGCGGCTGGAGGTCAAGTTCGAGGTCGCCGACGCCGAAGCGCTGCCCTACGCGGATGCAAGCTTCGATGCGGTGCTGTCCACTTTCGGCGTGATGTTTGCGCCCGATCAGGTGCGGGCCGCGGCCGAGCTGGCGCGGGTGTGCCGCCCGGGCGGGCGGATCGGGCTCGCCAGCTGGACACCTGGCGGCTTCATCGGCCGACTGTTCAAGGTGCTGGGCCGCCATGCGCCCCCGCCGGCCGGGGTGCAGCCGCCGTCGCTCTGGGGCGTTGAGGCCCATCTCCAGACGCTGTTCGGTGAACGCGCCGCGTCGATCGAAGTGAGGCCGCGGATGTTCAACTTCCGTTACCGCTCGGCGGCACACTTCATCGAGGTCTTCCGCACCTGGTACGGGCCGGTCCACAAGGCCTTCGCCGCCCTGCCGCCCGACAAGGCGGCGGCACTCGAGGGCGATCTGGGCGAGCTGCTGAACGAGATGAACATCGCCGGGCGGCACTCGCTGGTGGTGCCAGGCGAATATCTCGAGACGGTGATCGCGCGCCGCTGACAGCGGCGATGCATGGCGGCTGGTACCACGGGACTCTTGCCTAGGGAGTGCGTTCGCGACATCGAGGGACTGGGCAAAACCTGGGGCAACACAAAACGATGTCGCGGAACACCGGGCGGGACGGAACACGATCGCTTCATGGATTCCGGCCCGGCAGGCGCTCCCGTCGCACTCCGGACTGAGCCGCCATCGTGCCAGAGCGCCGCGTTGCCCTCCTGGTGCCGACCGATTGCGAGCAATGCACCGGCGGCTACATCTGGGGGGCGCGCGTAGCGTGCGAGCTGCGCGTTCTCGGCTGGGTGGTCGACGAGCTGACCCTGCCACCGGGATTCCCGGATCCCGACGTCGCGGCGCGATTCGGCTCTGCAAGCGTGCTGGCCGCGCTACCGGACGGCACGATGATCATGGCGGACAGCTATGCGCTCAGCACCATCCCGGAGGTGCTGGCGGCCGAGGCCGAGCGACTGAGGCTCATCTCGATCGTCCACCATCCGGTCGCCGACGAAATCGGCCTCGAGCCGGCGCACGCAGCCGCGCGGGTGGCGGCTGAGCGGGCGGCGCTGCAGCATCTCCGCCACGTGATCGTCACCTCGCGCCTGACCGCGGCCACCCTCGTGCGGGACTATGCGGTGCCGGCGGCGCGGCTGACCGTCGCCTTCCCCGGCACAGACCCGGCACCGGTTGCACCAGGCTCGGGATCGGCGGAGCTCCTCCTGCTTGCGATCGGCGCCGTGATTCCACGCAAGGATCACCTCGCCCTGATCGAGGCGCTGGGAACGCTGCGCGATCTGCCTTGGCGATTGCGCATCGTCGGCAATCGCGACCGGTTTCGGGATCTGGTGAGCGCCATCCGCGCCCGCGCGGCGGCACTCGGCATTGCCGAGCGGCTGGAAATGACCGGCGAGTTGTCGCCGTCGGCGCTCGCCGCTGCCAGGTGCGGTGCCGACCTTATGGTTTCGGCCTCGCGCCACGAGGGCTTCGGCATGGCGCTGGCCGAGGGCGTGGCATGCGGCCTGCCGAC
Source organism: uncultured Alphaproteobacteria bacterium (assembly GCA_963798145.1). Classification (GTDB taxonomy): domain Bacteria; phylum Pseudomonadota; class Alphaproteobacteria; order Geminicoccales; family Geminicoccaceae; genus Benzoatithermus. Next base: position 10,306 of record CAWCSG010000023.1, on the reverse strand, counting down.
GGTCACGGTCGCGGGCGGCGCGGTCGCCGAGTGGTTGACGCCCGAGGCAGCGCTGCTGGTGGCCCCGGGCGACCCGGCCGCGCTTGCCGGCGCATTGCGCGCGGCCATCGTGGACCAGGCGCTGCGGCAGCGCCTGCGCGAGGGTGCGCTTCGGCTCCGCCGGCGGCTGCCGACATGGCGCGACGCCGGCTTCGCCGTCGAGCAGGCCCTGCACACAGTGACCGCAACTCGGTGAGCCTCGGCCGATGCGGGATCGGCCGGCCTGCGACCCAGCTTGTCCGGCGGGCAAGCATCGCTCATGTGTGGTCCGGACATTGCGCCGCCGCCTGGAGACTTCGCTCGCATGGAGACCACCGCCGACGGCACGGGCCGCTTCGCCCGCAACGTGATGCACTTCGCCCGTACGCTGCGCGCAGCCGGGCTGCCGGTCGGGCCGGGTCGGGTGCTGGAGGCATTGCGGGCGGTAGAGCGCGTGGGCTTCGCGAGCCGGGACGATCTGTACTGGACGCTGCACGCCGTGTTCGTGAACCGGCGCGATCAGCGCGAGCTGTTCGACCAGTGCTTCCACATCTTCTGGCGCGACCCGCAGCTGCTCGAGCGGATGATGCATCTGCTGCTGCCGACACTGGAGGGCGAGCATCCGCCGGCGCCGCAGGAGGAGGTCAGCCGCCGGGTCGCCGAGGCGCTGGCGCCGCGCGAGGGCGGCCAGGGCGCAAGCGAGGACGAGGAGCCGCCGGAGCTCGAGCTCGACGCGGTACTGACCTATTCGGCGCGCGAGCTGCTGCAGGCCAAGGATTTCGAGCAGATGTCGGCCGACGAGCTGGCGCAGGCTCGGCGCGAGATCGGACGCCTGCGGCTGCCGATCATGCGGGTGCCGACCAGGCGCTTCGTCGGCGATCCGCACGGGCGCAGGATCGATCTGCGCCGGACGCTGCGCCAGTCGCTGCGCGGCGGCAGCGGCTCGATCGATCTCGCGCGCAAGGAGCGCCGCGAGCGCCATCCGCCACTGGTCATTCTGTGCGACATCTCGGGCTCGATGAGCCGCTACTCGCGCATGCTGCTCCTGTTCATGCACGCGATCACCAACGATCGCGACCGGGTGCACAGCTTCCTGTTCGGCACCCGCCTGACCAACGTCACCCGCTATCTGCGCAACCGCGACATCGATCTCGCGCTGGAGCGGATCGGCGGGCTGGTGCAGGACTGGGCCGGCGGCACCCGGATCGGCGCCTGCCTGAAGGAGTTCAACCGGGTCTGGTCGCGCCGGGTGCTGGGCCAGGGCGCGGTGGTGATCCTGATCAGCGACGGGCTCGACCGCGACGCCGGCGAGGGTCTGGCCGCCGAGACCGAGCGGCTGCACAAGAGCTGCCGCCGGCTGATCTGGCTCAACCCGCTGTTGCGCTACGACGCCTACGCACCCATCTCGACAGGGGCGAAGGCGATGATCCGCCACGTCGACGACTTCCGCCCGGCCCACAATCTGGGCAGCCTGCGCGACCTCACCACGGTGCTCAGCCGCGAGGGGACGCGCCGGGCCGAGGGACTGAGCGAGTGGGTGGCGGCCTCGCGCGATGGGAGATAGGGCATGATCCATACCGACGAGCGCCTGCTGGAGCAGGCGGCGGGCTGGCGCGAGGCCGGCCGCAAGGTGGCGGTCGCCACCGTGGTCTCGACCTGGGGCTCCTCGCCGCGCCCGGCCGGCAGCATGCTGATCGTCGACGATGCGGGCGAGATGCAGGGCTCGGTCTCGGGCGGCTGCATCGAGGGGGCGGTGATCCGCGAGGCCATGGCCTGCATGGAGGGCGCACCGCCGAAGCTGCTCGAGTTCGGCGTCACCAACGAGCAGGCCTGGGACGTCGGCCTCGCCTGCGGCGGCCGGGTTCAGGTCTATGTCGAGGCGATCGCGTGAACGTCGAGTTGCTCACGGCGCTGAACGAAGCCCGCGCGGCGAAGCGCCGGGTCTGCCTCGTACGCTATCTCGACGAGGGCGCCGAGGCGTTGGTAGTCGACGGGCGCACCGTGCTCGGCGCAACGCCGGCAGACGTCGAGGCGGCGGCGGATGCGGCGCTGCGGCGGGACCAATCCACGACCAAACCGACCAGCCGCGGCACGACGTTTCTGCAGGTATTCAACCCACCTTTGCGGTTGATCGTGATCGGCGCGGTGCATATCGCGCAGGCGCTGGCGCCGATCGCCTCGCTGGCCGGCTACCAGGTGACGGTGATCGACCCGCGCCGCGCCTTCGCCACCGACAGCCGTTTCCCGGATGTCGCCATGAACGGCGACTGGCCCGACGAGGCGATGACGGCGCTGATGCCCGATCGGCGCACCGCCGTCGTGGCGCTGACCCACGATCCGAAGATCGACGATCCGGGTCTCGATGTCGCCCTGCGCAGCGACGCCTTCTACATCGCTGCCCTGGGCAGCCGGCGGACCCATGCCGGCCGGCTCGAGCGGCTGGCTACCCTGGGGCACGACGATGCGACCCTCGCCCGCATCCGCGGCCCGGCGGGCATCGACATCGGCGCCGTGAGCCCGGCCGAGATCGCGATCTCGGTCATGGCCGAGCTGACCAGCGCGCTACGCCAACCCGGTTGACGCGGCGGTCAGCTGCTTGACCATGTAGTAGCGCCGGTGGCCGTCGCGGAATCCCGCCAGTTCGCCGAACAGCCGGTAGCCGTGCCGCTCGTAGAACGGGCGGGCCTGGAAGTCGTAGGTGTCGAGCCAGGCCGCATGGCAGCCCCGGCGCAGCGCCTCCGCCTCGGCGGCCGCCAGGAGTTGGGCGCCTAGTCCCGCGCCGCGCCGACCCGGCGCGACCCAGAACAGATCGACGAACAGGAAGCCACGCGCGGTCTCGCCGATCAGGCCACCGTCGAGCACGCCGCCCGAGCGCGCGAGCACCGCCAGGTTCCGGAAATCGGCTGGCCCCAGGAACGGCTCGTTGTCGGCGATCAAACCGGACCGGAGCAGGCCGACATCTGCGGCCGCCGGTCGGTCCGTGACCTCGATCGAGCGCTGCGCGTGGGGATTGTCGGAGCGGATGGCGCGTCCGGAAGGATTCGAGCATCCAACCTTCTGATCCGTAGACAGACGGTCACCACTTTTCATTCGCGATCACGAGACGTCAGCAACAACGCAGAGCCTTGCGTCTGCCAGCCATTCCAGCGGATTTTCTCTGCTGATGGGAAGCACAAGGCCTCACCTGCCGCCGCAATGGCTGACGTCGCGCGACCTACTTGCGGTCGCACCGCGACAGGAAATGGGGCGAGCGACCGGATTCGAACCGGCGACATCCAGGACCACAACCTGGCGCTCTAACCAACTGAGCTACGCCCGCCATACATATCGAAACGAGCGCAAGGCCCGGTTCGGTCGGGTCTAATGGCGCAATCCACCCGACCCGTCAAGGCAAGCCCAGCAGTCCGGCCGATCAGCGGTCTGCTCGCATCAGCTGGCGAACGGCGTGACCCGACGGCTACTGTCCTGCTCGGCGTCCTGGATCGCGGCATCGTGGTACCAGCCACTGCCGAACATCACGTGGGCGGCACGGGGCGGCAGCTCTGCCACCGGCTTGCTGCCGTCACGATGGTCGTCGGCCACTGCCCGGACGCGCACGGGGAACTGGTAGATCTTGGCCGACTCGCGGCGCACATTCGTAGTCATCGATCCTCTCTCCATTTCGAGCTGCATGTCAGCCCGAAAGGTGGGGAGCCTTCATAGCAGATTCTGCCCGAAGTCATAGCAGGAATTGCACGCCATTTGTGCAACATGCCTCGTTTAAGAGCTTTGAATGTTGCACATAATTGTATCAGACCAGGAATCAGCTCGACGATATGCACGATTTTTGTGCATTGCGCGTCGATCACTGGAGAGACTGGCACGAAGTCGGCCGACATTCCTGCCCAGATCGGCGATCGATCGAGGATCGCATGAGGCGAATTGTCGCCAAGCGTCAACGCTCGACCGCGATTCGGTCTCATCGGCGACCGAATGGCGCGCGAATCGCGTTGACCGTCACGGCGGCGCGGCCGATCGCAAGCTGCCCGAACAGCAAGCAGTGCAGCGTCCCTGCCTGATTGATTAGCATCCTGGTCACGTCCGCCGGATAGGACGGGAGTCGGACCCCCTGCCCGAAATCGCGAAGTGGCGGTGGCTCCCACGGGCCCCAATGCTCGGTCGAATGTCTCCGGCGCGGGCGCCGGACGGCGCCCGCGCCGGCACGTTCGGAGGCCCCAGCCGTCCCGGACCGACCTCAACGGCCGCTCCGCTTGGCATGCTAAATGCTTGGAGGATTTTAGCCGTTGGCGGCCGAGGACGCCTTTGGGCGCTCGGGCACGCAGCAGGATGTCCTCGCACTTCTCATCCTATGAGGGACCCAGAATGACAAAATACCGGCTCGAGTATATCTGGCTCGACGGTTACACTCCGGTGCCGAATCTTCGTGGCAAGACGCTGATCAAGGAGTTCGACGAGTTCCCGGTCCTCGATCAGCTGCCGCTGTGGGGTTTCGACGGCAGCTCGACCATGCAGGCCGAGGGCCGCAGTTCAGACTGCGTCCTGAAGCCGATCCGTGTGTTCCCGGACGCCGCGCGCACCAACGGCGCGCTCGTGCTGTGCGAGGTCATGATGCCTGATGGCGTCACCCCGCATGCGTCGAACAAGCGGGCGACCATCCTCGACGATGACGGCGCCTGGTTCGGCTTCGAGCAGGAATATTTCTTCTACAAGGACGGCCGGCCGCTGGGCTTTCCCGCGAGCGGCTTCCCCGCTCCGCAGGGTCCCTATTACACGGGCGTCGGCTACGCCAAGGTCGGCGACATCGCGCGCAAGATCGTCGAGGAGCATCTCGACCTCTGCCTCGCCGCCGGGATCAATCACGAGGGCATCAACGCCGAGGTGGCGAAGGGCCAGTGGGAGTTCCAGATCTTCGGCAAGGGCTCCAAGCGGGCCGCCGACGAGATGTGGATGGCGCGCTACCTGATGGAGCGCCTGACGGAGCAGTACTGCATCGACATCGAGTATCACTGCAAGCCGCTGGGCGACACCGACTGGAACGGGTCGGGCATGCACGCCAACTTCTCGACCGCCTATCTGCGTGAGGTCGGTGGCAAGGAGTATTTCGAGGCGCTGATGGCGGCGTTCGAGGCGAACTGCGCCGACCACATCGCGGTCTACGGCCCGGACAACCATCTGCGGCTGACCGGCAAGCACGAGACCCAGTCGATCGATCAGTTCAGCTACGGCATCGCCGACCGTGGCGCGTCGATCCGTCTGCCGCACAGCTTCGCGAAGAACGGCTACCGGGGCTATCTCGAGGATCGCCGCCCGAACTCGCAAGGCGACCCGTACCAGATCGCCTCGCAGATCCTGAAGACCATCGCCTCCGTTCCGACCGAGTCCAAGGTCTCGGCGGCCGCGTAGGTTCTGCTCTGCACGGAAGTCGCCGCGGCCATCCGCCTATGGCCGCGGCGACGGTCGGTGTTACCAAACGCCCACCAGCGTCCGTCGCTGGTGGGCGTTTGCACGTCGTGCGGACTGGAACGTGGGTGAAGCTGCGTGTCGTCGGTTCCCAAGCGGCTCATGTCAACGCTTGCGGATCGCAGAGACGCCCAGGCTCATTTAAAAGGCATTGCCTATATGTTAGGCAGATCGTGGTCCCCGGACCGGGTCGCGGCACGCCGACTGCCGGTCCATCGAACGCCTTTGGCCCTGGCACGGTCCCTGCTACAAAGTAGGTAGGACAGCAGGCGACCTTGGCGCCGACCGGTATCGGAGAACTTAGCTTCATGAAGAAAATCGAAGCTGTCATCAAGCCGTTCAAGCTCGATGAAGTGAAGGAGGCGCTGCAGGAGGTTGGCCTCAAGGGCATGACCGTGACCGAGGTCAAAGGGTTCGGGCGGCAGAAGGGTCATACCGAGCTCTATCGCGGCGCCGAGTATGTCGTCGACTTTCTGCCCAAGGTGAAGATCGAGCTGGTCGTCGATGACGCGCTGGTCGATCGGGCCGTGGAGGCGATCCAGCAGGCGGCCAAGACCGACCGGATCGGCGACGGCAAGGTGTTCATCTCGTCGATTGACGACGCCATCCGGATCCGTACCGGCGAGCGCGGACCGGACGCTCTCTAACCCCCGCAACGAATTGACGTCATCGGTGAATTCAACGACGTTACGGGCCGCGTCGGGCGGCCCGTAACGTAACGGCCGTCGCCCCGCGGGCCAAAACTGACAAAAGGGGCGAGACCCGATGACGTTGGGTTGCAAGACGTCCAAGGACGTCATGAAGGCGGTCAAGGAGCACGGGGTCGAGATGATCGACATCCGCATGACCGACATGCCGGGCATGTGGCAGCATATCTCCTACCCGGCCGCCGCCTACGACCAGGACCTGATCGACGAGGGCCATGGGTTCGACGGTTCGTCGATCCGCGGCTTCAAGGTGATCAACGAGTCCGACATGCTGCTGATGCCGGATCCGGTGACCGCCTTCATTGACCCGTTCATGGCGCACAAGACGCTGGTCATGATCGCGGACGTCAAGGACCCGGTCACCAAGGAGTTTTACAGCCGTGATCCGCGCGGCGTCGCCAAGAAGGCCGAAGCCCACCTGAAGAGCACAGGCATCGGCGATACGGCTTATTTTGGCCCCGAGGCCGAGTTCTTCGTGTTCGACAACGTGCAGTATGGCACCGGCCAGCAATATTCGAGCTACTCGGTTGATTCCAAGGAAGGTCATTGGAATACGAACCGGGACGAAGGCCCGAACCTCGGCTACAAGATCCGGCCGAAGGAGGGCTATTTCCCCTGCCCTCCCAACGACTCGCTGCAGGATCTGCGCGCCGAAATGGCGCTGACCATGATCGGCATCGGCCTCACGGTCGAATGCCAGCATCATGAGGTCGCGACCGCCGGCCAGTGCGAGATCGACATGAAGTTCAATTCGCTGCTGGCGATGGCCGACCACCAGATGAAATACAAGTACGTGGTCAAGAACGTCGCCGCCAAGGCCGGCAAGACCGCGACCTTCATGCCCAAGCCGCTCTACGGCGACAATGGCTCCGGCATGCACTGTCACCAGTCGATCTGGAAGGCCGGCAAGCCGCTGTTCGCCGACGCCAGCGGCTATGCCGGCCTGTCGCAGATGTGCAAGTGGTATATCGGCGGCCTACTACGCCATGCGCCGGCGATCCTGGCCTTCGCGGCGCCGACCACCAACAGCTACCGCCGGCTGGTGCCGGGCTACGAGGCGCCGGTCAATCTCGCCTGGTCGTTGCGCAATCGCTCGGCCGCGTGCCGGATCCCGATGTACAGCGACAGCCCGAAGGCCAAGCGGGTCGAGTTCCGCTGCCCCGACCCGTCCTGCAACCCCTATTTGTCCTTCGCCGCCATGCTGATGGCCGGGCTCGACGGCATCAGGAACAAGATCGACCCGGGCGATCCGGTCGACAAGAACATCTACGATCTGCCGCCGGAAGAGGCCGCCGAGATCAAGCAGGTGCCGGGCTCGCTCGGCGACGCCCTCACGGCACTCGAGACCGATCACGAGTTCCTCCTCGAGGGCGACGTGTTCAGCGCCGACCTGATCGCGACCTACATCGACTACAAGCGCTCGGTGGAGATCGATGCGGTCCGGCTCAGGCCGCACCCGTACGAATTCTTCCTCTACTACGACCTCTGAGCGCCCGCAGCGGTTTGGATGACGGTTCGGCGAGCGCCGGGCCGTCGCCATGCTGGCGGACACGCGGCGCTGTGGCTGGCCGCAAAGAAAAAGACCTGTGAGGCGTTGCCGCTCTCACAGGTCCAAATGCTCAGCCCTCAGCGAGGTGCTTATCGCCTGCCGCGACCTCGCATTCTGTGCGGAATCTCACACTTCGTGCGCTTTGCGGGCGACACCACGAGAAACCGCCGGCAGTTTGACGGCGCCGCCCGGTCATGCAATCCATCGCTGGCCAGGGCGCGCTGGGCGCAGGCGGCGGGAGGCCATCAAAATGAGCACGTCGCCGATCTTTCGAATGTTGCTCGCCGCGACGCTGCTGGCGGCCACGATGCCGCCAGCATTCGCCGGTCCTCCCGATGAGCCGCGCGTGATCGACGGCATCGAGGTCGGCAAGCCAGGCGGTGAGATGCGCATGCTGATCGGCCGGGAGCGTGAGACCCGGTTCTTCAACATCTACGGCTACTCGCACCTGATCAGCTTTGATCGCGATCTCAATCTCGTCCCCGACATCCTGGCCGGTTACGAGGTCGAAGACGGGCGCATCTTCACCCTGCATCTGCGCAAGGGTCACAAATGGTCCGACGGAGAGCCGTTCACGACCGAGGATTTCCGCTTCTACTGGGAAGATGTGGCGCTCGATCCCGATCTGTCGTTCAGCGGCCCCGACGTCCAGATGTTGGCCGACGGCCAGCCGCCCAAGGTCGAGGTGCTCGACGAGCTGACCATCCGCTACAGCTGGGCCAAGCCCAACCGCTTCTTCATTCCCGCGCTTGCCGCGGCCAACCAGTTGTTCATCTACCGCCCGGCGCACTACCTGAAGCAGTTCCACAAGAAATATGCCGACCCGGCCGCCCTGGAACAGGCCGTGAAGGCCAACAATGCGCGCGGCTGGGAGCAGCTCTTCCTGCGCAAGGATCGGCTCAACGACTTCGACGACCCCGATATGCCGACGCTCCAGCCTTGGATGCTGACGACAAGCGCCCCGGCACAGCGCTTCGTCGGGGTCAGGAACCCCTACTTCCACCGGGTCGACACCAAGGGCCAGCAGCTGCCCTACATCGACAAGCTCATCCTCGAAGTGGTCGACGGCAAGCTGATCCCCATCAAGACCGGCGCCGGCGAGATCGATCTCCAGGCGCGCCGGCTGGTGTTCAAGGACTACACCTTCCTGCGCGAGAGCGAGCCGCGCAACGGGCTGACCACGCTGCTGTGGCCCGAGGCCCGCTCGTCGCATCTGGCGATCTACCCGAACCTCAACGCCACCGACCCGGTCTGGCGCGGCCTGTTCCGTGACTTGCGCTTCCGCAAGGCGCTGGCGCTGGGCCTGGATCGCGACAGCATCAGCCAATATCTCTACGCCGGCCTGGCCGTGCCCGCGAACAATACCGTGCTGCCCGACAGCCCGCTGTGGGTCGATGAGATCGGCACCGACTGCATGGCCTACGAGCCCGACACGGCCAACAACCTGCTCGACGAACTCGGGCTCGACAAACGTGATCAGGACGGCATCCGCCTGCTTCCTGACGGGAGGCGGATGGAGATCGTCGTCGAGAGTTCCGGCGAGGACAGCGAGCAGTCCGACATGCTGGAGATCATCGCCGACCAATGGGCCGCCATCGGCTTCAAGATCGTGCCGAAGCCCTCTGACCGCCAGATCATGCGCACCCGGGTTTATTCGGGCGAGGCATTGATGTCGATGTTCTTTGGCATCGATAATGGCGTGCCGGCAGCCGCGCTGCCGCCCAAGGACTTCGCGCCGACCGCCCAGGGCGACCAGCTGCAATGGCCGGCCTGGGGTCAGTATTACGAGACGAAAGGTACCTCCGGTGAGCCGCCCGACCTGCCGGAGGCGAAACGCCTGATGGACCTCTACACCGAATGGACCACGGCGTCAGAGGAGCGCGAAACCGAGATCTGGCAGGAGATGCTGAAGATCTACACCAGCCAGTGCTATACGATCGGAACCGTCTCCGGCGTCCTGCAGCCGATCGCAGCACGCAAGACGCTGCGCAACTTGCCCGAGCAGGCGATCTTCAATTGGGAGCCGCACGGCCAGTTCGGCATCTACCTGCCGGACACGTTCTGGTACGAGGATTGACCGGTTAGGGTGCTTATTTAAATCCCAGGATCGTCATCGAGATCTCGCCGTCCGGCTTGTAGATCTCATACTTGCCGTCGGCGGTCTTCTTGACCGTGAAGCAGCGCTCGGCGCCGTTGCGCATCCGGAACCACTGGGTGCAATAACCCTGCTCCCAGAGCCGCCAGTAGCCGCGGTCGCTCAGACCACCGGTGATGGTGACCTTGCCGTCCGCCTTGAAATCCTCGACCGCCGCCTTGCCGTTCGGCAGCTCCACGTTCCAGACCTTGCCGACGAGATCGCGCTGGATCTCCTCGGGACTCACGGACACCGCTTCCTCGGCCGCCACGGCGCCGGCGCCTAGCAGACCCGCAACCACGGTGCCCACCATCAGAAATGAGCGCATGTTCGCTTCCTCCCTTCGCACGACCTATCTTCTCCTTGCGTCGAGCATGCCAGCGAAGACGTGCCGGCGGCAAGGCGTCGTATCGATTCCGGGCAGCTCAGCCGAGACGG
>CAWCSG010000022.1:0-50060 GCA_963798145.1 uncultured Alphaproteobacteria bacterium | reverse complement strand
TCACCAGGCCGGCCGGCCGTACGGCGCCGGGGCGGCAGGCCAGCGTCAGCGCCATCAGCCCGCCATTGGAAAAGCCGGCGAGGTAGATCGCATCGGCCTTTGCGGTGCCGTCTTCGACCAGGGCTGCCAGCAACCGCCGCAGGAACCCGGCATCGTCCGCCGCCGACGGGGTGCCGAAATAGACGCTCGTGCGCCCGTCGTTCCAATGCCCGTCGAGGGTCTCCGGAACCACCAGCGCGAACCCGTCCCTGCGGGCGAGTGTCGGCAACCCGGTCGATTCGGCAAAGGCCAGCGGGTCCTCCAGGGCACCCTGCAGCACCAGCACGGTCGGCGCCGGGCCGGCGGATTCGGGGCGGGTCAGCCAGTAGTGGCGTGCGACGCCATCGACCAGGAGGCTCCCGCGCACCGGCGTTCCGGCGGCGGCCGGCGCCATTGCCGCCAGCCATGCGAGCGCCAGCGCCCACACCAGCGACCCACGCCCTGAATTGCGGCAGCCTCGATCCTGCATGACGACCGGTCTGCCCGTTCGTGCTGGTGGGTGGCAAGACCCCGGCCGCGCACGATGGCGTCAGTCCGGCACGGCCCAGGCCGGGTTCCAGGCGATCTCCCACAGATGCCCGTCCGGGTCGTGGAAATAGCCGCCATAGCCGCCCCAGAACCGCTCCCGCGCCGGATCGGTGACCACGGCCCCCGCCTGCACCGCCTGCGCCATGATCGCATCGACCTCCTCCCGCGAGCCGACGACATGCCCGATCGACACCGCTCCCAGCGGCACCTCGGTCGGCGCGATCGCCGCGTCCTTGCCCAGCGACCCGCGTGGGAACAACGCCAGGGTCAGGCCGCCCTCCAGCTCGAAGAAGGCCACCAGCCCGTCCTCGAACTCCTGCCCGATCACCCCGCCGCTGGGCAGTCCGAGCCCGTCCCGGTAGAAGGCCAGCGACCGTTCGAGATCGGCGACCGCCAGCGTCAACACCCTGATTCGCGGTTTCATGCTCCTCTCCCTTCACCCGGCTCACCCGGCCCATGCTGGCGCAACCGACCCGCATGCGTCGATGCAATCCCGCCTCTGCGTCGCTGCACGCCGCCCGGCCGCCCAGGCGCCTGGAACACCCCGCCACTGGCCCACACATAGGGTCGGCATCCGAACCACCAGACCCGAGGCCGCCATGTCGATCCGACCGGTGACGCGCATCTCCCAGTCCCGCCCCACCATGGAGGGTGCCGGCGTCAAGCTGCGCCGCGGCTTCGGCTTCGGCGAGACCGGCGCGACCGACCCGTTCCTGCTGTTCGACGATTTCCGCAACGACCGCCCGGCCGATTACCTCGCCGGCTTCCCGTGGCACCCGCATCGCGGCATCGAGACCATCACCTACGTGCTGGCGGGCTCGGTCGAGCATGGCGACAGCCTGGGCAATCGCGGCACGCTGGGTGCGGGCGACGTGCAGTGGATGACCGCCGGCAGCGGCATCCTGCACCAGGAGATGCCCAAGGGCGACACGCAGGGCCGGATGCACGGCTTCCAGCTCTGGGCCAACCTGCCGTCGGCGCTGAAGATGACCCGGCCGCGCTACCAGGACGTCCAGGGCAGCGAGATCCAGGCGATCACCGACGATGACGGCACCACCGTGCGCATCGTCTGCGGCGAGTTCTGGGGCAGACGCGGCCCGGTCGACGGCATCGCCGCCGAGCCGCGCTACCTCGACGTCTCGGTCCCGCCCGGCGTGCGCAAGACCCTGCCGGTGGCCGACCGGCACAGCGCCTTCGCCTACGTGTTCGCGGGCGCCGGCACGTTCCGCGACGCGTCCGGACCGAAAGGCGTGCTGACCGAGCACGAGGTCGATGGCCGCGAGGTGCTGCGCCGCGAGCAGGCCGCCGACCGCTCGCTGATCCTGTTCGGTACCGGCGACGCGGTCACCGTCCAGGCGGGCGAGGAGGGCATCCGCTTCCTCTTGATCTCCGGCGCCCCGCTCGAGGAGCCGGTCGCCTGGTACGGCCCGATCGTGATGAACACCCAGGCCGAGTTGCAGCAGGCGGTGGCGGAGCTGAACAATGGCACGTTCATCAAGGAGCGGTAGATTGCGGTACTTCGAGCCAATCAACAAATAGTCTGGCCATGATGTCGGTGGATCGATCTCACTCGTTCCGCTTCCGCTAAATCGTTCGATCATTGCTCGTCTAGCTGGCATTGTCTCGCGAGCACCGGCCTGGGCCGCGAGGTCTGTCGTGCCGACAGCCCTTCGCAGATATACATCGCGTCGGAGCATTTTAGCTCAGGTAGGAGCCGACCCGCTATCTATCTACGTCAGGTTGCTCTACAGAGTGTCGTCGTGGCGGCCATGGAGAGCGGTCGCACTCGTACGATCACAGGCGCCGACGGGTGCGTCGGGAAAGCCCAGTATGCTGCTCGCCGCCCAGTGCCTGATCGACTGCTCGCCAGCCAACATCGCGCTGATCGACGGCGATGGCGTCGTGGTGCTGGTGAACCAGGCCTGGCGCGACTTCGGCGCGGCCAATGGCCAGCGCGATCCGTCGTGCTGCGTCGGCATGAGCTATTTCGCGGTGTGCGAACGCGCTTCGGCCTGCGATGCGACGATCGCCGAGCGCCGTCCACGCCGGCCTGCGCGCCGTGATGGCGGGCGAGCGCGAGTTCACGCTGGACTATCCGTGCGACGGCCCCGGCGAAGCGCGCTGGATGAAGCTGCGCATGATCCGTCTGGCGGTCGATGGCCAGACGCTGGTGCTCGTCATGCACTCCGACGTCAGCCCCGCTCGAGCGGGCGCTGCGACACCGCCCGCGCGCGAGCGAAGGAGAACGAGCTCTACCGGGCCATGCTCGACGCCCTGCCGGACTTCATCTTCGCCAAGGACCGGGAGGGCCGCTTCATCGCCGCCAACGCGGCGACGGCGCGGATCATGGGCGTAGCCGGAGCGGCCGCGGATCTGATCGGCCGCCACGACCGCGACTTCTATCCGCCGGAGATCGCGGCCGGGTTCGCGGCCGACGAGGAGCGGTTCTTCGCGCACCCCGAGACGACGATCGTGGAGCAGCCGGCCCGCCGTCTCGACGGCACGCCGGGCTGGCTGTGCTCGCTCAAGGCGCCGCTCCAGGACAAGAGCGGGCGGATCATCGGCTATGTCGGCCACGGCCGGGACGTCACCGACGAGAAGCTCGATCGCGAGGCTCTGGCCGATGCTCGCGCCGACCTCGAGCGGCAGGCCGAGGAGTTGCGCGCCATGACCGCTGCCGCCGAACGGGCGAGCCAGACCAAGTCCGAATTCCTGGCTGCCATGAGCCACGAAATCCGCACGCCGATGACCGGCGTGCTCGGGATGGCGGACCTGCTGGCGGCGGAGCCGCTGACCCCGGCACAGCGGCACTATGTCGATGCGATCCGTCATCTCGGGCCAGCATCTGCTCCACATCATCAACTCGATCCTCGACTTCTCGCGGATCGAGGCCGGGAGGATGGAGCTGGAGCGGATCGACTTCGCGCCCGCGGACGTGCTCGAGCAGGCGCGCTCGATCATGGCGCCGCAGGTGTCGGAACGTGGCCTCGAGCTGCGCGTCGAGCAGGCGTCAGCAGGATTCGCTCATGGTTCGCGGCGACCCGACGCGGCTGAAGCAGGTGCTGGTCAACCTGATCGCGAACGGCCTCAAGTTCACCCACCGGGGCGGCGTCACGCTGGCGGTCCGCGAGCTGCCGGCGCCGGCGGGCGGCGTCCGGCTGCGTTTCGAGGTCCAGGACACCGGGATCGGCATCGCGCTGGATCGCCAGGCCGAGCTGTTCCAGCCGTTCGTCCAGGCCGACCGCTCGACCACGAGGCACTATGGAGGCAGCGGCCTCGGTCTTGCGATCTGCCAGCGGCTGGTCGAGGCGATGGGGGGCGTGATCGGGCTCGACCAGCGAGCTTGGCCGCGGCAGCCTGTTCTGGTTCGAGCTGGACTTCGAGCGGGGCCAGGCCGTGGCCGCGACCCCGGAGCCGATCGTGCCGCGGCGCGTCCTGCCGCTACGCCTGTTGGTGGTCGACGACGTGGCGATCAATCGCGAGCTGCTGAGCGAGGTGCTCGGGCATCAGGGTCACGAGGTGCTGCTGGCCGTGGACGGCGCCGCCGCCCTCGCTCTCGCCGGCCAGGTGAACCTCGACGTGGTGCTGATGGACGTGCAGATGCCGGTGATGGACGGGATCGAGGCCACCCGGCGCATCCGCCAGCTGCCGGGGCCGCAGGCGACCGTGCCCATCTTCGCGCTCAGCGCCAGCATGGTCGTGAGCGAGCGCCAGCGCTATCTGGCCGCCGGCATGAACCTCTGCCTCAGCAAGCCCATCGTGTGGACCGAGCTGTTCGCCGCCCTGGCCGAGGTCGCGCGCACCGAACGTCCGGGCGGCGCCTTCACCGCGCCGGGCCAGAGTGCCGGCTCCGCGGTCGCGTCCCCTCCCGCAGATTCCGGCTGACCGAACCCCGCCCTGAATAACCCGTGATTGACGCGCGCTCCCCGGCGCATCACGATCCGTTCCGACGCCGCAGGTCGCCTGGCCCGCCGTGTCGCGGGGGCTGCCCAAACAAGGAGGCGAATGGCCGTGGTCGATCATGTGGCGGACGTGAAGAAATACGCGAAGGGCGCGGTCGACGAGGCCGCGGTGGCGGGGCTGCTGAAGACCTACCGCCTGGTGCTGAGCAAGGCCGACACCCGCTACGTCGCCTGCGCCGACCCGGCCGAGCGCGAGCGCGTGCGCAAGAGCTTTCTGGAGAAGAAGCTGGGGCTGAGCGCCGACGATCTCGATGCCGCGATCGAGGCGGTGTGCGGTGCGATGAAGGCGGACCGGACCAAGTCGCGGCTGACGTTTTATTATCTGTTGGCCGAGCGGTATGGGAAGCTGGGCATGTTCGGGGCCAAGAAAGCGGCGTCGGCGTAGATGGGGGCCGCGCTGACCTGCCGCGACCGACCGTGGCGATGCTCGTGAACTGATGCGGCCGCAGCAGCCTCCGCCCTCGTTGACGGAACGACCGGCGGGAAGAGCAACGACGGTGAGAGGCTACCGGCTGCTGCTGATTCTATCGAAAACCGGCTGCGCGGTGACGGTCCGGGCCCCCGAGGAGGGTCAGTCAGTCAATACCTGGTTCAAATATCCTGAATTTGCCCGCTGCTCAGGTATTATGTTCCGAGCCCATCTGGCACTCGCACGTTAAACAAAATGAGAAGCTTTTGACTCTCACCCCGCGGAATGCAAACATGTGGTCCGGCCCTTCGAATTTAAACATCGAACTGGAAATGATCCTGCTCACGCTGAAGTATGGTCATTAGATCTTATGAATATTATGATCAGGAATTCACCTTTCCTATGGCGAACGCGGAGTGACCTCAATCGTTTTACTAACATTATTATATGTATATAGGAACCCCCACCTCGAACAATATCTCTAAATGCCCCGATACCGCCAATGATATTAACGTTAGCATCCGCAGTCAAGGACACAAATTTGCCTTTATCTACAGAAGCGAAACGGGAACCATCGGGAAATTTTTGCTCTACCTTAAAGTTACCATCTTGTGTAGTTTTTGCATTACCATCCGACAGCCAATCGATAGTGACTTTGAGGTCGCCGCCCGATTTGCATTGGCAATCCTGCGGATAAAAAGAGAGCCAGTATTTATGGTCCTCAATGAGAGCTGACCTCTTTCTGTTGAAACTCTACCTGTAATTGTGCCAGGAGCAACAGTACAAAATCCTTCCCCATTATCACCGTTCTCATAATTGTAGTAATTATATCCAATCTGTGATACGACAGCGTCTCCAGTTTCAGTGCTTTTAACAAGCTCGGCTCTAAAATACAAATTGAATGTGCTCGTATATAGGACAATAACGCCCTGATCTCCACTAGCTTTTGTTAGAGTTTTTGTGGGAGGCGCGGCGTAGATAGTGGACGATATCACCACTGTAGCCATCATTACGCTCGCACTGCGAACGCAAGACCACATAGCCATATTATCCAACTCCCTTTGTTCACATTCTGAAAATGATTACACTTCACGCATACAAGGATTTTGGTGAATGTCACGTCAATTTCGCAAGATTCTCCAGATTTTCTGCCAAAAGCTTTGAAGGTCTAGACATGTCCGCCTGCAAGCTGAAAATATTTAACTCCAAATACGTGCATATACGCGTCGATTAGCAGAATTGGGAAACGGGGGTCAAGGATAAGGACTCAGGAATCTTTTCAGTGAGTTTGCGCCCGACTGACCGTTCACTTCAGCGATGGTAGCGCCGATTTCGGCGCCCGTTCGATCACGCGCAGCAGCGCCCGTGCCGGGCCGACGGGCATGCATTTGCCCTGTTCCCTGTTCTGCTCCGAGTTCGAGCGGCACACGGATCTGCCCTGCGAGCGCCGCTTGGCTCAGACCGACGCAGGTTAACTGGTTAACTGTTAACTGCTGTACTGCCTATCCGGTTGTCTCAGCATGCGCTAGATGTAGTAGCGGCATCCTGCCTGGAGCATCGCGACCATGGCATGGCCGGACTTCCCGCGCAGCATGGCGGAGTTTCAGGCCCGCTTCGCGTCCGACGACGCCTGTCGAAGCTATCTCATGGCCTGCCGCTGGCCGGATGGCTTCCTCCGCTGCCCTGGATGCGGCGACGGCGGCAGCTACTCCTTGGCGACCCGCGACCTGCTGCAATGCCGGGCGTGCCGGCGCCAGACTTCGGTGACGGCCGGCACCGTCCTGGATCGCACCCGGCTGCCCTTGCCGCTCTGGTTCGCTGCCGCCTACCTGGTCACCACCCACACGCCGGGCTTCTCGGCGTTGCAGCTGCAGCGTCAGCTCGGGCTGGGTCGCTACGAGACGGCCTGGACGATGCTGCAGAAGCTGCGCCGCGCGATGGTGCGCCCTGAGCGCGACCGTCTTTCGGGCACGGTGGAGTTGGACGAGAGCTATGTCGGCGGGGTCGAGGAAGGGCGGCGTGGCGGCCGGCAGCGCGACAGCAAGAAGTCGATCCTGGCCGGTGCCGTCGAGGTCTGCGGCCACGGCTCCGGACGGATCAGGCTCGCCGTCGTGCCCGACCTGTCGGCTGCCACCTTCGCCCGCTTCGCCGAGGCAACGATCGCGCCGGGCAGTACCATCCTGACCGATGGCTGGCATTCCTACCGGGCCTTGAGCGGGAGCTACCAGCACCGGCCGACCGTGATCGGGGACCCGAAGAACGCCGCCAAGCAGCTGCCTCGGGTCCACCGGGCCTTCGCCAACCTCAAGACCTGGCTGCTCGGCACCCATCACGGCGTCGGCGCCAAGCACCTGCCCCACTATGTCGACGAGTTCGTCTTCCGCTTCAACCGCCGCCGCACCCCCATGGCCGCGTTCCAGTCCTTGCTCGGCCTTACCACCCGACACACACCCACCACCTACCAGATGTTGTATGCTGCTGAGACAGCCGGATAGGCAGTACGCCCGTTAACTTCTCGGCTACCGATCACACTGCATCTCGTGGACCGTCGTTTGTTCCAGGGACGCCAAGGTCCTTACGTGCAGAATTCCGGCGACACCATACGAAACTCACCTTCGCGATGCCTCCATCGCCGCAGCCAGCCGGCGGTCCAAGGTGAGGAGGCCGGCGTCCAGCCGCCGCGCCAGCCAAAGGTAGCTCGCATCATAGGCCGTGAGCCCGGTCGCCTCCGCCGTTGCGACGACCGCGCCATGATCGACGGCCACGATCTCGATCGCCATGCGCTGCCGCAAGGCGAAGCCGCGCAGAATCGCGTCGCGCTGCCCGACATGGCGGCGCAGCTTGGTCACGCAGATGTTGGCGAGCTCGAAGTCGAGCAGGGCGGGTGCGACGAGGCGGCTGGTGGCGAGCCTCTCTGCAACCCGAGCGGCTTCGGGCTCGCCGAACAGCAGGGCCGCCAGCGCCGAGGCGTCGACCACCTCAACGGCGTTCGCGGTCGGCACGTACGATCGCCGTGGCTTCCGCGGGCGTCGCCAGACCCAGAGCCCGCACCTCGGCCAGCACGTCGTCAGGTGTCAGCAGGGGTGCCGTGCTGACCGCCGCCTCCACGATCGCCAGCAGCTCGCCCTGCAGCGAGCGATGGTGCCGCGCCGCCCGCGCCCGCAGCCGTGCGACCACCGCGTCGGGCGTGTTCTTGATCGACAGGTTGACTGGCATGGCTCCACTCCAGCTCCAATCTGGCGCCACTGTAGCGCTTCGCCGGCGAGCAGGCAAGAGATTGCCCTTGTCGGACCGCGGCCGAACGCGGCATGAAGATGACCTCGGGGGCAGGCTTATATACCATTCATAAGATGAAATGCCTCAGGACTAGTGCTATCCTGCAAGCGAAATTTTCCACCTGGAGACCTCGCCATGCTCCGCGCGTCCACGACCGCTGCCCACCCGAACGCTCCCACCCCAGCCGACATCGCCCGCCGCAACGGCGCGCTGTCCAAAGGCCCCATCACCGAAGCCGGCAAGGCCCGCTCCGCCCGCAACGCGACCCGCCACGGGATCTGCGCAGGATCCCCGGCCCCGCTCGACCCCGAGGACGCCGCCGCCCTGGCCGCACTGCGCGCCGCCATGCTCGCCCGGCATCAGCCGCTGGACGAGGCCGAGGCGCATTGGGTCGAGGAGCTGGTGTTCGTCGCCTGGCGGCAGCAGCGCCTGCGCGCCGTCGAGGACAAGGTGCTGACCCAAGTCGAGGCCGTCGCGACCGGCCCGGCCCTGCCGTCGCTGGCGACCCTGATCCGCTACCGCGGCCGGCTCGACCGCGACTGGCGCCGTGCTATCGAGGAGCTGACCGCCCTGCGCCGCGGCCGCAAGGGCATGGTCGACCCCTCCCAGCTCCGCTGGCTCGCCGACCGCCTCGACCATGCCCAGGCCGACACCCGAGCGCGATGCACCAAATCGCACGAACGAATTATCGCCCGCGTGCACGAACGAACCCGCCGACGCCACGCAGCCCATGCCTGACAGCGACGAGCATCGCGACCGCGCCGAGCACGCACGAACCCAGACACCCGGTCCCGCCTCTCCTGGAGTCGGACACCGACGAGCCACCCCGCGCCATCCGGCCCCGCAACCGCCACGAGCGCCGCCGCCTTGCCGCCCTGCAGCGCCGGGCCGCCTGAAGCACCCGCGGGCTGGCAGCGCGCCGGCGTCAAGCCCGCGCAACCCCGTTGACGCGCCCGGCCCCGGCCGCGAATGATCGCGGCCCGCAACCAGGAGAGGCTCGGCCACCGATGGACGCGCGCGCGAAGGCGGCCTCGCTCGCGATCTGGTGCCGGCCGGTCGAGCCGGAGCCGGTCGGCGGCGGGATCACCAACGCCAATTTCCTGGTCGATGACGGGCAGCGGCGCTGCTTCGTGCGGGTCGGCGACGACATCCCCGTGCACCACATCCTGCGCTGGCACGAGCTCGCCGCCAGCCGCGCCGCCCATGCGGCCGGGATCTCGCCGGCCGTGCTGCACGCGGAGCCCGGCGTGCTGGTGCTGGACCTGATCGAGGGCCGCACGCTGGGGCCGGCGGACGTGCGCGAGCGCCGGCAGCTGGAGCGGATCGTGCCGCTGCTGCGCCTGGTCCACACCGAGCTGCCCCGCCACCTGCGCGGGCCGACCCTGGCGTTCTGGGTGTTCCACGTCCTGCGCGACTACGCCGCCACGTTGCGGGCCGGCAGCAGCCGGATGGCAGCCCGGCTGCCGGACCTGCTCGCCCGCGCCGAGCGCCTCGAGCGCGCCGTCGGCCCGATCGAGCTGGTGTTCGGCCACAACGACCTGCTGCCCGCCAACTTCATCGACGACGGCCGGCGGCTGTGGCTGGTCGACTGGGACTATGGCGGCTGGAACAGCCCCTTGTTCGACCTGGGCGGCCTCGCCTCGAACAGCGAGCTGGCCCCGGCCGACCGCGACTGGCTGCTGGAAGCCTATTTCGACCGCCCGCTCGACGACGGCCTGCGGCGGCGCGCCCAGGCCATGCTCACGGCCTCGCTGCTGCGCGAGGCGATGTGGAGCATGGTCTCCGAGCTGCACTCGACGCTGGCCTTCGACTACGTCGCCTACACGGCCGAGAACCTGGCGCGGTTCGAGCGGGCGTGGGCGAGTTCGAGGCGATGGCGTGAGGTCAATCGTAATGATAGCGGGCGGCCAGGATGATGATGTGATCACCGTCGACCTTGTAGATCAGACGATGCTCATGATCGATTCGGCGCGACCAGCAGCCACGGTACTTGTGCTTCAGCGGCTCCGGCTTGCCGACCCCGCCAAACGGGTCACGTATGACCGCCGCGATCAGGTCCAGGATGCGCAGAGCGGTGCGTGGCCTAGTACCGATCCAGTAAGTCAGATCCTCAAGCGCCTGAGGATCAAAGCTTGCCCGCAATGTCTTGCCTTAGCTCGTCCAGATCGACCTCGACCAACTGGCTCGGATCGCGGTTCAGCGCCTCGTCGAGGCGTCGAGCATTGGCGGGTGAGCGCAGCAGGTATGCCGTCTCGTCGAGCAATTCGTAGTCTTCGCGCGACAGGATCACCACGTCCCGGCCCTTGCGGCGTGAGACGTAGACCGGCTCGCGATTGTCGCACACCTCGTCGAGCACGGACTTCAGCTCTGCGCGCAGTCGCGAATAGGTCAGGGCTCTTGGCATGATCCAATCTCCGTTCTGTACAGATATACTGTACGCAAGCGCGAAAGTCCATCGATGACCGACCTGCCCAGCTCCGCCCGCGTGGTCATCGTCGGCGGCGGCATCGTCGGGTGCTCGGTGGCCTATCATCTGGGCAAGCTCGGCTGGACCGACGTGCTGCTGCTGGAGCAGGGCCGGCTGACCTCGGGCTCGACCTGGCATGCGGCCGGGCTGGTCGGCCAGCTGCGGACCAGTGCCAACATCACCCAGCTGCTGGGCTACTCGGTCGAGCTCTACGGGCGGCTGGAGGCCGAGACCGGGCAGGCCACGGGCTGGAAGCGCAATGGCGGCCTGCGGCTCGCCTGCACGCCCGAGCGCTGGATCGAGGTCAGGCGGCAGGCGACGACGGCGCACTCGTTCGGCCTGGAGATGGAGCTGCTGACGCCGCGGGAGGCGCAGGCGCTGTGGCCGCTGATGCAGGTCGACGACGTGGTCGGCGCCGCGTTCCTGCCGACCGACGGCCAGGCCAACCCGTCGGACATCACCCAGGCCCTGGCCAAGGGCGCGCGCATGGCCGGGGTCACGCTGCGCGAGGGGGTGGCGGTCACCGGCTTCGAGCTGGAGCTGGGCACGCTGCGGGCGGTCGTCACCGACCAGGGCCGGATCGCCTGCGAGAAGGTCGTGCTCTGCGCCGGGCAGTGGACCCGGGCGCTGGCCGCCATGGCCGGGGTCAACGTGCCGCTGGTCTCGGTGCAGCACCAGTACATCGTCACCGAGCCGATCCCGGGCGTGACGCCGGGCCTGCCGACCTTACGCGATCCCGACCGGCTGACCTACTACAAGGAGGAGGTCGGCGGGCTGGTGATGGGCGGCTACGAGCCGAACCCGAAGCCCTGGGCCGAGCGGGGCCTGCCGGCACGGTTCGAGTTCGAGCTGCTGCCGGACGACTGGGACCATTTCGAGCCGATCATGGAGCTGGCGCTGGGCCGCGTGCCGGCCCTGGGCAAGGCCGGCGTCAAGCAGCTGATCAACGGCCCGGAGAGCTTCACGCCCGACGGCAACTGGATCATCGGCGAGGCGCCGGAGACCAGGGGCATCTTCGTCGGCGCCGGCTTCAACGCGTTCGGCATCGCCTCGGCCGGCGGGGCCGGCATGGCGCTGGCCGAGTGGGTCGCCAAGGGCGCGCCGCCGTTCGACGTCTGGCCGGTCGACATCCGCCGCTTCGGCCGCGGCCACCTCGACACCGGCTGGGTGCGCACGCGCACGCTGGAAGCCTACGGCAAGCACTACGCCATGGCCTGGCCGTTCGAGGAGCCCACCAGCGGCCGGCCGCTGCGCCGCTCGCCGCTCTACCGGCATCTGCTGGAGCAGGGCGCCTGCTTCGGCGAGAAGCTGGGCTGGGAGCGGCCGAACTGGTTCGCCGGCCCGGGCGAGGCAGCCGGTCGACCGCTACAGCTACGGCCGGCAGAACTGGTTCGACGGCGGTCGGGCGCGAGCATGCGGCCTGCCGCGAGCGGGTGGCGCTGTTCGACCAGACCTCGTTCGCGAAGTTCCTGCTCGTCGGCAAGGACGCCGAGCGGGCGCTGTCCTGGCTCTGCGCCAACGACGTGGCGAAGCCGCCGGGCAGCCTGACCTACACCCAGCTGCTCAACGAGCGGGGCGGCATCGAGTGCGACCTGACCGTGGCGCGGCTGGCCCATGACCGGTTCTACCTGGTCACCGGCACCGGCTTCGCCACCCACGATTTCGACTGGATCGCGCGCCACATCCCGGCCGGGTTCGACGCCGACCTGGTCGACGGCACCAGTGCCCATGCGGTGCTGTCCTTGTTCGGGCCGCTCGCGCGCGAGGTGCTGGGCGCCCTGACCCAGGACGATCTAGGCAACGCGGCGTTCCCGTTCGGCACGCTCCGGCGACTGCGGGTCGCTGGGGCGCCGGTCATGGCGCTGCGCGTGACCTATGTCGGCGAGCTTGGCTGGGAGCTGCATGTCCCGGTCGAATTCGCGGTCACGGTCTACGAGGCGCTGATGGCGGCGGGCGCGCCGCACGGCATCGCCAATGCCGGCTACCGGGCGATCGAATCGCTGCGGCTGGAGAAGGGCTACCGCGCCTGGGGTGCCGACATCGGCCCCGACCACTCGCCGCTGGTGGCGGGCCTGGGCTGGGCGGTGAAGCTGAAGCAGGACACGCCGTTCCTGGGCCGCGAGGCCCTGCTCGAGCAGCGCAGCCGGCCGCTGCCGCGCCTGCTCGCGGGCTTCACCGCCGACCCCGAGGTCGTGCTGCTCGGGCGCGAGACGATCTACCGCGACGGGGTGCGCGTCGGCTGGCTCGGCAGCGCCGGCTACGGCTACACGATCGGCAGGAGCATCGGCTACGGCTATGTCCGCGACCCGGCCGGGGTCGATCGCGCCCATGTCCTGGCCGGCAGCTACGAGCTGGAGGTCGCGGGCGAGCGCGTGCCGGCGCAGGTGTTCCTGGGGCCGCTCTACGACCCCAAGGCCCTGCGCGTGCGCGCCTGAGCGTCAGCCGATGCCGTGAAGGGCCATGAGATGGGCCATCCGAGTCGCGGCCAGCTCCGGGTCGCGCAGCAGCCCTGCCTGGTCGGCAAGACGGAACACGTCGGCATAGTGCAGCGCCGAGCGGGCGGACTGCATGCCGCCGACCATCGCGAAATGGTCCTGATGGCCGTTGAGCCAGGCGAGGAACACGACGCCGGCCTTGTAGTACTGGGTGGGTGCTTCGAAGATCTTGCGCGAGAGCGGGACCGTCGGCGCCAGGATGGCGCGGTAGCGCTCACGGTCGCCGCGCGCCCAGGGCGTGGAACGCCGCCGCCGCCGCCGGGGCGATCGGGTCGAAGATGCCGAGCAGCGCATGGCTGTGACCGTGCGCGTCGCCCTCGATCAGCTCCGCGTAGTTGAAGTCGTCGCCCGTGAACATCAACACCTCGGGCGGCAGCCGCCGGCGCAGCGCCACCTCGCGCGTCCTGCTCGAGCAGCGAGATCTTGATGCCGGCGATCCGGCTGCGGTGCTCGTCGATCAGCGCCAGCACGGTCTCGGTGGCCGTGTCGACGTCCGTGCTGCCCCAGTAGCCGGCGAGCTGGGGATCGAACATGTCCCCCAGCCAATGGAGGATCACCGGCTCCCTGGCCTGCCGGATCAGGCCGGCCATAGGTGGCGAGATAGTCGTCGGCCGAGCGGGCGGCGCGGGCCAAGGCACGGCTGGCCATCAGGATGGCGCGGCCGCCGGCGGCCTCGACCGCTTCGAGCTGCTCCTCGTAGGCGCGGCGCACGTCGTCCAGGTTTGCACGGGCACCGTCGCCCAACTGGTCGGTGCCGACGCCGCAGGCGAGATCGGCGCCCTCGATCGAGCGCGCCTCGGCCAGCGAGCGCTGGATCAGCTCGCGCGCCGTCGGCCAGTCCAGGCCCATGCCACGCTGCGAGGTGTCCATCGCCTCGGCGATCTTGAAGCCGAGACCCCAGAGATGGCGGCGAAAGGCGAGCGTCGCATCCCAGTCGACCGCCACCGTCTGCCAGGGCGCCACATCGACCATCGGGTCGGCGACGACATGGGCGGCCGCGTAGGCGAGACGTGGGAAGTCGCCGCTGGCGGTCGCGGCGTAGGGCGATGCCGGCCCGATGCGGTAGGCTTCGATGCCTCGCTGGGCGGTCGGCAGGTGGACGGTTGGCACGAGTGATTTCCCCCTTGACGGACCTGATCTGTTGAATTTATGTTTTGGAACGTTCCAAACGTCAAGATCAAAGCGTTTCAGGGAGGTGTCGCGGGTGCCGGCAGACAACGGTCAGTCACGGGTGACGATCGTCGACATCGCGCGCGCTGCCGGCGTGTCGAAGTCCACCGTGTCGCTCGTGCTGCAGGAAAGCCAGCTCGTGAAGCCGGTCACCCGCGAGCGGGTTCGCGACGCGATCCGGCGCCTCGGCTATGTCTACCATCGCGGTGCCGCCAACCTGCGCCGCAACACCTCCGACATTGTCGGCATGGTCATCAACGACCTGACCAACCCGTTCTTCGCCGAGATGGCCGTGGGCATCGAGGCGACGCTGCAGACCGCCGGCTTGGTGCCGTTCCTGGCCAACACCGGCGAGAGCGCTGAGCGGCAGGGCGACGTGATGCGCACGATGCGCGAGCACGGGGCGGTGGGCTACATCCTCTGCCCCGCGATCGGCACCGACGCGCCGCTGATGGCCGAGATCGAATCCTGGGATCTGCCGGTGGTGACGGTGATGCGCCGCTTGCGGGCCGGCTGGATGAGCAGCGTGGCGCCGGACAATATCGGCGGCGCCCGACGAGCCACCGAGCATCTGCTCAACCTGGGCCACCGGCGGATCGCCTTTCTCGGCGGCCGGGTCGGCATGGTCGTGTACGAGGATCGGCGTGCGGGTTGGGCCAAGGCGCTCGCTGCCGCCGGCATGCCTTCCGACGCGACCTTGGCGGTCGAGACTCTCCCCAACCGCGACGGCGGTTTCGCGGCCCTGCAACAGATCCTGGCGCTGCCGGACCCACCGACCGCGGCTCTATGCTTCAATGACGTGGTCGCCATCGGCGCGCTTCACGCCCTGGCTGCCGGCGGCATGACCGCCGGGCGCGACTTCGCCGTGGTCGGCTTCGATGACGTCGCCGACGCGCGCCTGATCCAGCCCGCGCTCACCACGGTGGCGGTCGAGAGCCGAATGCTTGGCGAGCGCGCCGCGACCATCCTGCTCGACCATCTCCGCGGCGAGCACCCCGGTCCACAGCACTTCACCGGGGAGGCCAGGCTGGTCGTCCGCGCCTCGTGTGGTGCGGACTTGTCGTCCCCTAGAGGAACTGCCTGAGATGAAAGAGAAGCTCGGCTGGGGCCTGATCGGCGCCAGCACCATCGCCAAGGAGCACATGATCGGCGCGATTCGCGCCCAGCCCGACGGCGAAGTGGTCGCGGTGATGAGCAGCGATGCCGCGCGCGGCAAGCAGTATGGCGCCGAGCAGGGCATCGCGCGCAGTTACGACAGCGTGGCGGCTCTGCTGGCCGATCCCGCGGTCGACATCGTCTATGTCAGTACCACCAACGAGCTGCATCTGCCGCAGACCCTGGCCGCCGCCGCGGCCGGCAAGCACGTGCTGTGCGAGAAGCCGCTGGCACTGACGCTCGAGGATGCGCAGGCAATGGTCGCGGCATGCCGCAAGGCAGGCGTGGTGATGGGCACCAACCATCATCTGCGCAATGCCGGGACCCACCGCGCCATGCGCGACGCGATCGCCGTCGGCCGGATTGGCAGGCCACTGTTCGCGCGGGTGTTCCACGCCGTATTCCTGCCGGCCCATCTGCAAGGCTGGCGGATCACCACGCCGGGCGCCGGGGGCGGCGTGATCCTGGACATTACCGTCCACGACGCCGACACGCTGCGCTTTGTGTTGGGCGACGACCCGATCGAGGCGGTGGCCATGAGCCAGAGCGCCGGAATGGCCTCGGGCGGGCTCGAGGACGGTGCCATGGCCGTGCTGCGCTTCCGCTCCGGGCTGGTCGCCCAACTGCACGACGCCTTCACGACGCCGTTCGCCCGCACCGGGTTCGAGGTGCACGGCAGCGAGGGCTCGCTGGTCGCGCGGGATGTCATGACGCAACAGCCGATCGGCGAGGTGCTGCTGCGGACCGCCGCCGGCGAGGAAGCGCTGCCGGTCGCGCACGAGCCGCTCTATCAGCGGGCGGTCCGCCAGTTCCACGCGGCGGTGCGTGGCGACGGCCAGCCGGCGGCAACCGGCGAGGACGGCGTCTGGTCGCTGGCGACGGGCCTGGCCGTGCGCGATGCCGCCGCGAGCGGCCGGGCTGTCCC
Source organism: uncultured Alphaproteobacteria bacterium (assembly GCA_963798145.1). Lineage (GTDB taxonomy): Bacteria > Pseudomonadota > Alphaproteobacteria > Geminicoccales > Geminicoccaceae > Benzoatithermus. The sequence continues at coordinate 33,634 of CAWCSG010000022.1, read as the reverse complement.
GGTCGCGGCGGGAGGCTGAGCCGATGTCCCGCGTCCGCATCTTGTCCGCGGCCGATGCGGCTGCGCTGATTCCCGACGAAGCCATCGTCACCGTCAGCTCGTCCAGCGGGCTCGGCTGCCCGGATGCGGTGCTGGCCGCGATCGGCGAGCGGTTCGCCACCAGCAGCCACCCGCGCAACCTGACCACGATCCACCCAATCGCTGCCGGCGATATGTACGGGGTCAAGGGCATCGATCACATCGCCCAGGAAGGCCTGCTCGCCAAGGTGCTGGCCGGCTCCTACCCGAGCGGCCCGTCATCGGCGCCTTCGCCGGCGATCTGGGAGATGATCACCCACGACCGGATCCCAGCCTACAACGTGCCGTCGGGCATCCTGTTCGATCTGACCCGCGAGGCTGCGGCCAAGCGCCCGGGCGTGCTGACCAAGGTCGGGCTGGAGACGTTCGTCGACCCGAAGCGGCAGGGTTGTGCCATGAACGCCAGGGCCGCGGCCGAGCCGATCGTCAGCAAGGTCGAGTTCGCCGGCGACGAGTGGCTGTTCTTCCCGACCATCACGCCGAACGTCGCCATCATCCGGGCCACCACGGCCGACGAGCGCGGCAATCTCACCTACGAGCACGAGGGCGCCTATCTGGGACCGCTCGACCAGGCGCTGGCCGCCCGCAACAATGGCGGGCTGGTCATCGCCCAGGTCAAGCGGCTGGCCAAGGCCGGCACGCTGAAGCCGTTCGCGGTGCACGTACCGGGCGTGCTCGTCGATGTGATCGTGGTGGCACCGGACCAGATGCAGACCACGCAGACCCTGTACGATCCCGCCATCAGCGGCGAATACGTGCGCGCCGAGGGCAGCTTCCGTCTGGCGCCATGGGGCGTCGACAAGGTGATCGCGCGCCGCGTGGCGCAGGAGCTGCACGCCGGCTGGGCGGTCAATCTCGGCTTCGGCATCTCGGCCAACGTGCCGCGCATCCTGCTCGAGGAGGGCCGCCACGGCGACGTCACCTGGGTGATCGAGCAGGGTGCCGTGGGCGGCGTGCCGCTCCTGGACTTCCAGTTCGGCTGCTCGGCCAATGCCGAGGCGATCATGCCTTCGCCGCAGCAGTTCACCTACTTCCAGGGCGCCGGCTTCGACTGCTCGCTGCTGTCGTTCATGCAGATCGACGCCGAGGGCAACGTCAACGTCTCGCGCCTCGCGGCCAAGCCGCACGTGACCGCCGGCTGCGGCGGCTTCGTCGACATCACCACGCGCGCGAAGCGGATCGTGTTCAGCGGCTACTTCACCGCCGGCGCCAAGCTTGCCATCGACGATGCCAAGCTGCGGATCGTGGGCGAGGGCAAGGTCAAGAAGGTCGTGCCCGAGGTCGAGCACGTCTCGTTCAGCGGCAGGCGGGCCGTCGAGCAGGGCCAGGAGGTGACCTACGTCACCGAGCGCTGCGTGATGCGGCTGACGCCGGAGGGCATCATGGTCACCGAGCTCGCGCCCGGGGATCGATCTCGAGCGCGACGTGCTGGCGCAGGCGGCGATACCGCTCAAGGTGGCATCGGACCTGCGCACGATGGACGCGCAGCTGTTCCGCCCCGAGCCGTTCGGGCTGGTGCTGTCATGACCGCCGGCAGCGTGCGCGTCGAGATCGAGGGTCCGGTCGCGACGGTCACCCTCGCTCGGGCGGCCAAGCTCAATGCCCTGACCACGGTCATGCTCGAGCAGCTCGAGGCGGCGGCAGCACGGCTGGAGCGCGAGGATGCGGTTCGGGTCGTGCTGCTCACGGGCGAGGGCGAGAAGGCATTCTGCGCCGGTGCCGACATCGCCGACTGGGGCGCCCTGGACCCGCTGGCGTTCGGCCGGCGCTGGGTCTGGGAGGGCCATCGCATCTTCGACCGCTGGGCGCGCCTGCGCCAGCCGGTGATCGCGGCGCTGAACGGCATCGCCTTCGGCGGCGGGCTGGAGCTTGCGGCCACGGCCGACCTGCGGGTCGCCGAGGAGCATGCGCGGGTGGCGCTGCCCGAGACGCGGATCGGCATCGTGCCGGGCTGGTCCGGGCACGCAGCGGCTCGTCAGACGGGCGGGGCCGAGCGCGGTCAAGCGGTTGATCTTCACCGGCGAGCCGATCGATGCCGCCGAGGCGCTACGGTTGGGCCTGGTCGACTATCGTGTGCCCGAAGGGCCAGGGCCTGGCGCGGGCGCGCGAGCTCGCGGCCACGATCGCCGAGCGGGCGCCGGTCGCCGTGCAGATCGGCAAGCAGATGGTCAACGTCGCCGAGGGCGAGGAAGGGGCCGGCCGCCTTGGAAGCCCTGGCCGGCGCCCTCGCCGCCACCACCGAGGATGCGAAGGAAGGCGTGGCCGCCTTCCGCGAGAAGCGTCCGCCGAGCTATCAGGGCCGCTAGCGCCATGCGGGCCCGGCGTGCGGGGAGCATGGCTCTTGACTAAGCCCGGCGCGGGATCGAACAGCTTCACGACAAGCGTGGCGGCTTGTGGAGGCCGCGTCGGCGGGTGCAGACTGCTACAACCGGAACAGGGAGAAGGTAATGTTGACTAGGCGGATTCTTCTGGCGAGTGCCGCGGTCATCGGACTCGCCTTCGGCGCCGCGCAGGTTCGCGCGGCCGAGGAGGTCGAGGTCATCCATTGGTGGACCTCGGGTGGCGAGGCTGCGGCGCTGCAGGTCCTGCGGCAGAACCTCGAGAAGGAGGGCGTCAGCTGGAAGGATGCGGCCATCGCCGGCGGCGGCGGCGATCAGGCGCGTACCGTGCTCCAGGCCCGGATGGCCGCCGGCGACCCGCCGACTGCCATGCAGATGCTGGGTCTCGTGATCCAGGACTGGGCCGCGCAGGGTGCGCTGGGCGATCTGACCCCGCTGGCCGAGAAGGATGGCTGGGACAAGGTGATCCCGCCGGCCCTGCAGGCGATCGACAAGTATGACGGTCACTATGTGGCGGCGCCGTTCAACATGCACTCGCCCAACTGGGTCTGGGTGAACAAGGCGCTGTTCGACAAGGTCGGCGGCACCGAGCCCAAGACGTTCGAGGACTTCCAGGCGCTGGCGCAAAAGTTCAAGGATGCCGGCGTGATCCCGGTGGCGCATGGCGGCCAGGCTTGGCAGGACGCTACCATCTTCGACGACACCGTGGTCAGCGCCGGCGGGCCGGAATTCTACAAGAAGGCGTTCATCGACCTCGACGAGGAGGCGCTCGGCTCCGACACCATGGTCAAGGCGTTCGACCAGTTCCGTGCGATCCGCGGCATGGTCGACCCGAACTTCCCCGGTCGCGACTGGAATCTCGCCACGGCCATGGTGATCAACGGCCAGGCAGGCATGCAGCTGATGGGCGACTGGGCCAAGGGCGAGTGGCTCAACGCGGGCAAGGTTCCGGGCGAGGATGTGCTTTGCTTCCGTTATCCAGGCACGCAGGGCACCGTCCTGTTCAATAGCGATGCGTTCGGGATGATGAAGATCAGCGAGGCGGAGCAGGACGCCCAGTTCAAGCTCGCCGCGGCGATCATGGACCCGGCATTCCAGGAGACCTTCAACATCAAGAAGGGCTCGATCCCGGCCAGGAACGACATCCCGGACACCAACTTCGACGCCTGCGGCAAGAAGGCGATGGCCGATGCGAAGGAGGCCGCCGCGAATGGCACCCTCCTGGGTAGCCTCGCGCACGGCCACGCCGCGCCCGAAGCGGTCAAGGGCGCCATCTACGACGTGGTCACCGAGTTCTTCAACAGCGACATGAGCTCGGCCGACGCCAGCAAGAAACTGGCGGCGGCGGTCGCCAACGCGAAGTAATAATAAGGACTCGGTGCCGGCTCGAGGGCCGGCACCGAGTCTGCAGGGGAGGTGACCGAGATGGCGATCGCCGTCCATGGCGCTGTGCCCAGCCGGCGGTCGGACTGGCTGGGCGAGAATTTACCGAAGATCGTCCTGGCGCCGACCTTCGTCATCACGCTGTTCTTTGTCTACGGCTTCATCCTGTGGACGACGTTCCTGTCGTTCACCAAGTCGCGCTTCATGCCGGTCCTGCAGTTCGACGGTCTGCGCGCCTACGAGCGGCTGTGGGCCAACCCCAACTGGTGGACCTCGCTGGAGAATCTCGCCATTTTCGGCGTGCTCTACATTGGCCTTGCCACCGCCATCGGCCTTCTCCTGGCCATTCTGCTCGACCAGAAGATCCGCGGCGAGGGGGTGCTGCGCACGATCTACCTCTACCCCATGGCGCTCTCGTTCATCGTCACCGGCACGGCCTGGAAGTGGCTGCTCAATCCTGGAATCGGGATCCAAAAGATCGTCCGCGACTGGGGCTTCGAGAGCTTCACCCTCGACTGGATCGTGCAGCCGAACACGGCGATCTATTGCATCGTGATCGCTGCGATCTGGCAGTCCAGCGGCTTCGTCATGGCCATGTTCCTGGCCGGCTTGCGCGGTGTCGACGGCGAGATTATCAAGGCGGCACAGATCGACGGTGCGCCGATCTTCAAGATCTACTGGCGGATCATCATCCCGCTGATGCGGCCGGTGTTCCTGTCGTCGTTCGTCATCCTCTCCCACCTCGCCATCAAGAGCTACGACCTGATCGTGGCCCTGACCGATGGGGGACCCGGCACGGCGACCTGGCTGCCGGCAATCTTCATGTACAAGATGACCTTCACCCGCAATGAGGTCGCGCTCGGCGCGGCATCGGCCGTGATGATGCTGATGACCGTCGCCGCGATCATGGTGCCGTACCTGTATTCGGAGCTGCGGCAGGCAGGAAAAAGCGGTCATGGCTGATTCGTCTGCTGCCGTCGCCGGCTCGTCCGTCGCAGACGCCCTGGCGCATCCTTCTCTGGGTGATCCTGATCCTGTTCGCCCTGTTCTATCTGGCCCCGCTCTACGTGATGGTTGCGACCTCGCTGAAGAGCGTCGAGGAGATCCGTACCGGCAATCTCCTAGCCCTGCCGGTAGCGCCGAGCTTCGCGGCTTGGACCAAGGCCTGGTCCTCGGCCTGCGTCGGCGTCGAGTGCACCGGCATTGGCCGGTTCTTCTTCAACTCGGTCAAGATGGTGATCCCGGCGGTGGCGATCTCGACCATCATCGGGGCGCTCAACGGCTACGTCCTGACCAAGTGGAGCTTCAAGGGCGCCAACGTGATCTTCGCGCTGATCCTGTTCGGCTGCTTCATTCCGTTCCAGATCGTGCTGATCCCGATGGCCCGGACGCTGGGCATCCTGGGACTGGCCTCGAGCACGCCGGGTCTTGTGCTGGTCCATGTGGTCTACGGCATCTGCTTCACCACCCTGTATTTCCGCAACTTCTACGCCGCGTTCCCGACCGATCTGGTCAAGGCGGCCAAGATCGACGGAGCCGGCTTCTTCACCATCTTCCGGCGGGTAATGCTGCCCAACTCGATACCGATTCTGGTGGTGACCGTGATCTGGCAGTTCACCAACATCTGGAACGACTTCCTGTTCGGCGCTTCGTTCGCTTCGGGCGGCTCGGCGCCGATCACGGTGGCACTCAACAATATCGTCAATACGTCGACGGGTGTGAAAGAATACAATGTCGACATGGCTTCGGCCATGATGACGGCATTGCCTACTCTGCTCGTCTACGTCTTGGCTGGCCAATACTTCGTGCGCGGCATGATGGCCGGCGCCGTGAAGGGATGATGTCATGGCCTCGCTGACCATCACCAACGTCAAGAAGCATTTCGGTGCGGTGCACATCCTCAAGGGGATCGACATCGCCATCGACGACGGCGAGTTCCTGGTCCTGGTCGGACCTTCGGGTTGCGGCAAGTCCACCCTGCTCAACATGATCGCCGGGCTGGACACGATCACCGACGGCGAGATCGCGATCGACGGCGGGCGGGTAAACGAGCTGCATCCCAAGGACCGCGACATCGCGATGGTGTTCCAGTCCTACGCGCTCTATCCGAACATGACCGTGGGCCAGAACATCGTGTTCGGCCTCGAGATGCGCGGCGTGCCCAAGCCTGAGCGCGACAAGGCGATGGCGGAGGTCGCGAAGCTCCTGCAGATGGACCATCTGCTCGACCGCAAGCCGGGCCAACTCTCGGGCGGGCAGCGGCAGCGTGTGGCGATGGGCCGGGCGCTGGTGCGTCACCCCAAGATATTCTTGTTCGACGAGCCGCTGTCCAACCTCGACGCCAAGCTGCGGGTCGAGATGCGCACCGAGATCAAGAAGCTGCACCAGCGGCTCAAGGCCACGATCGTCTACGTCACCCACGACCAGATCGAGGCCATGACGCTGGCGACGCGGATCGCGGTGATGAAGGCCGGAAACCTACTGCAACTGGGCACGCCCAAGGAGATCTACGAGAACCCGGCCGACCTGTTTGTCGCCGGCTTCATGGGCTCGCCATCGATGAACCTGATTCCGGCGAAGTTGGTCGAGACCCATGGCGGACTCGGCGTGGAAATGGCCCGCGCCGAGGGTGGACCGGCGACTCTGCCGCTGTCCAACGGCGCCGACGCTTGGCGCGGCTATCTCGGCCGCGACGTGATCTTGGGCCTGCGGCCGGAGCAGATCAGCGACCCCACCAACACCGAGGCGTTGGGTCCCGATTCGCACCCCTTGGATTGCATGATCGAGGTGACCGAGCCCACCGGCCCCGACACGCTGGCGGTGATGATGCTGGGCGGCGTCGAGGCCACGGCGCGCCTGCGCGCCGACACCAACGCCCGGGCCGGAGAGGTCTCCAATTTCATGGTCGACATGAGCAAGGCCTGCCTGTTCGACCCCAAGAGCGAGCTGCGGATCGGCTGAGAAGGGCCTGCAACTCAGAAAATGCCGCCCGTTTCCCTCTACGTCCTCGAGGTGTTCCACCGTCGGTTCACCGAGCAAGCAGGCAAGGATTCACTACATGTCCGGCTTTGACAAAGGTCCCATTCTGGTCACTGGCGCGAGCGGCGGAATCGGTGGCGCCACCGTGCGTCAACTCCGCGCGGCGGGTGCGGACGTCATCGCGAACGGTCGCAATGGCGAGCAGCTCGACAAGCTCGCCGCCGCGACCGGCTGCCGTACGCTGCCGTTCGATCTGACCTCGGAGGAAAGCATTCGCGGCGCGCTCGAAGGTCTCGATCTCTGGGGCGTGGTGAACTGCGGGGGATTCGGCGGCGAGATCGCCACGCCCATGGACACCGACATCGCCGTCTTTGACCAGGTCATCGCGATCAACGCGCGCGGCGCGCTGCTCGTGACGAAATATGCCTCGCAGTCGATGATCCGCCTCGGCAAGGGCGGCGCCATCGTCAACGTTTCGAGCCAAGCTTCGCTGGTGGCACTCAAGGGCCACATTTCCTACGGCTCGTCGAAGGCCGCGCTCGACAACATCACGCGCGTCTCGGCGCTCGAGCTCGGCAAATATGGCATCCGCGTCAACAGCGTGAACCCGACGGTGGTGATGACCGAGATGTCGGCCTTCTACTGGGGTCGACCGGAGATTGCCGAACCCTTCATGGCGCAGATGCCACTCGGTCGCTGGGCCACCGAAGACGAGATCGCGGCGCCGATCGTGTTCCTGCTTGGCGATGGTGCTTCCATGATCACCGGCGTCTCGCTGCCGATCGACGGCGGCTTCACGGCGTGTTGAGATTCTCCCGGGCCCGCGCTGCGCGTCGGGACGGCGTTCCGGGCTGATCCGCGTGAACGGTGCAACGAGCGACATCGTCATCGTGGGCTCAGGGATCGGCGGTGCCACGATAGCCGCCGGCCTCGCCGGCAGCGGTGCGCGGATCACGATCCTCGAGCGTGGCGAGCAGCTGCCCGACACCCCCGCGGCGCGCGATGCCAAGGCCATCTTCATCGACCAACGTTACCGGCCGAAGGAGACCTGGCGCGACGGGCAGGGGGCCGAGTTCAACCCCGGCAATTACTACTATGTCGGCGGCAACTCGAAATTCTACGGCGCGGTCATGCTGCGCTATCGCGAGCGGGATTTCGACGCGCTGGAGCACGCTGACGGCGTCTCGCCGGCCTGGCCGATTTCCTACGCGGAGCTGGAGCCATGGTACGGCCGCGCCGAGCGCCTGTTCCAGGTCCGGGGGGTGGCGGGCGAGGATCCGACCGAGCCACGCCGCTCGACCGGCTACCCGCATCGCGCCGTACCTGACGAGCCCGCGATCGCCCAGGTGCGCGACCGGCTGACGGCGCAAGGCGTACGGCCGTTCTCGCTGCCACTGGCGATCGACATCGACCGCTGGCTGCGCCGCGCCGCTACGCCATGGGACGCATTTCCCGACACGCGCACCGGCAAGCTCGACGCCGAGACGGCGCCCCTGGCCCAGGCGCTGCGCGATCCCGACGTGTCGCTGGTCACTGGGGCGTTCGTCGAACGACTGCTGGTTGCCCCGGACGGCAAGCGCGTCGAGGGAGTGTCTTATCGTCAGGACGGCGAGCGCCGCGAGCTACGGGCCGGCACAGTGGTCCTCGCAGCAGGCGCGGTGAACTCGGCCGCCCTGTTGTTGCGCTCGGCCGGCGATGCCTGCCCCGACGGTGTCGCCAATCGCTCGGGCGTCGTCGGCCGCCATTTCATGAACCATAACTGCACCGCGATGCTCGCGGTGGATCCGCGCGCTCGCAACGACTCGGTCTACCAGAAGACGCTGGGCATCAACGACTTCTACTTCGACGACGGGCGCGGCGGCCCACCGCTCGGCAACGTCCAGCTGCTGGGCAAGATTTCAGCGGCCCGATCCTCCAGGCCAACGCGCGCTGGGCACCCGGGTTTGCCATGTCCTGGCTCGCACGCCACAGTGTCGACTGGTACCTGATGAGCGAGGATCTGCCCGATCCCGAGAGCCGCGTCCGCGTCGACGGCGACACCATCGTCCTCGACTGGCGCCGCTCCAACATGACCGCGCATGACCGGCTGGTCTCCCGGATGCGCGAGGTCTTCAAGGCTGCGGGTTACCCGATCGTCCTCGCCCGGCCCTTCGACCGCCGCACGCCTTCGCACCAGTGCGGCACGGTCCGCTTCGGCATCGATCCCGCCACCTCCGCGCTCGACACGTTTTGCCGCGCGCACGATCACCCGAACCTGTTCGTGGTCGACGCCTCGTTCCTGCCGACCTCGGCTGCCGTCAACCCGGCGCTCACCATCGCCGCTCAGGCCTTGCGCGTGGCGGATCATCTGGTCGCGGCGCCGGCGTCCACCACCCCCGAGGTGGCCAATGCCTGACCGGCTGGTCGCCCTGGTCACCGGCGCGCGCCGCGGCATCGGCCGCGCCATCGCCGAGGCTCTGGCCGTGGCCGGCTTCGACGTCGCGATCACCGACCTCGCCGATGAGGCGGACGAGGCGCTGGCGGCCCTCTCCGCTCACGGAGCCGAGGCCGCGTACTTCCATTCCGATCTCGCCGATCTCGCCGGGCACGCCGCCACCGTGGCGCGGATCGTCGACCGGTTCGGCCGCATCGACTGCCTGGTCAACAATGCCGGCATGGGTGCCGTCGCCCGCGGCGACGTGCTCGACCTGCTGCCCGAGAATTTCGATCGGGTGATGGGTACCAATCTGCGCGGGACGATCTTCCTGACGCAGGCCGTCGCCCGCTGGATGCTGGCCCATCCCGCGGGCGATCAGCCGCGCTCGATCGTCCACGTGACCTCGGTCAGCGCGGCACTCGCCTCCCCGGAACGGCTCGACTACTGCATCTCGAAGGCCGGCCTCGCCATGTGGAGCAAGGGTCTGGCGCTGCGCCTGGCGCCCGAAGGCATCGCCGTGTTCGACGTCCGCCCGGGCATCATCCGCACCGACATGACCGCCGGCGTCTCCGACACCTACGACCGCAAGATCGCCGACGGTCTCGTGCCGGCCCGGCGCTGGGGCGAGCGGCAGGACGTCGCTCGCGTGGTGACGGCGCTGGCCCGGGGCGAGTTCGGCTTCGCCACGGGCAGCGTGATCGACGTCGATGGCGGACTCGGCATCCCGCGGCTGTGACCTGAGAGGGCCCCTTGACCTACGACTACATCATCACCGGCGCCGGGCCGGCCGGCTGCGTGCTGGCCAACCGGCTGAGCGCCGACCCCGCCGTCAAGGTCCTCCTGCTCGAAGCCGGCGGCTCGGACCGGCACCCGTACTTCCACATGCCCGCCGGCTTCGCCAAGATGACCAAGGGCATCGCGAGCTGGGGCTGGTCGACCGTGCCGCAGCGGCACCTGAATGGCCGCGTGCTCTGGTACACCCAGGCCAAGGTGATCGGCGGCGGCTCCTCGATCAACGCCCAGGTCTACGCCCGCGGCAATGCCGCCGACTACGATGCCTGGGCATCGGAGGATGGCTGCACCGGCTGGAGCTATCGCGAGGTCCTGCCCTACTTCAAGCGGGCCGAGGACAATGAGCGCTTCGCCGGCGAGTATCACGGCAATGGCGGCCCGCTCGGCGTGTCGGTGCCGGTCAACCCGCTGCCGATCAGCGAGGCTTTCCTGCGGGCGGCGCAGGAATACGGCATCCCTTATAATCCCGACTTCAACGGCGCGAAGCAGGAAGGCGTCGGCCACTACCAGGTCACGGTCCGCAATGCGCGCCGCTCGTCGGCCGCCGTTGCCTACTTGAAGCCGGTACGCCAGCGGCCGAACCTGACGATCCGGACCGGCGTCCTGGTCACCCGTGTCGTGGTCGAGGCCGGCCGTGCCGTCGGGGTCGAGGTCGTCGGGAAGGATGGCCCGCCGACCGTGCTGCGCTGCGAGCGCGAGGTACTGGTCACCTCGGGCGGCATCGGCTCGCCGCGTCTGCTTCTGCTGTCGGGCATCGGCCCGGCCGACCATCTGCGCCAGGTCGGCGTACCGGTTGTCCACGACCTGCCGGGCGTGGGCACGAACCTCCAGGACCATCTCGACCTGTATGCCGTGGCCGAGTGCACGGGCGACCACACCTACGACAACTACGCCAAGCTGCACCGCACGGTTTGGGCAGGCCTCCAGTACCTCCTGTTCAAGCGCGGGCCGGTCGCCTCGACGCTCTTCGAGACCGGTGGCTTCTGGTACGCCAACCGTTCAGCCTCCCAGCCTGACACTCAGTTCCACCTCGGGCTTGGCTCGGGCATCGAGGCTGGGGTCGAGAAGCTCAAGAATCCCGGCCTGACGCTGAACTCCGCCTTCCTCCAGCCACGCTCGCGCGGCACGGTCCGGCTGGGCAGCGGCGACCCCACCGCCGCGCCGCTGATCGACCCCAACTACTGGGCCGACCCTCACGACCGCCGGATGTCCCTTCAGGCCCTGCGGATGGCGTGCGAGATCCTGCAACAGCCGGCGCTCCGGCCGTTCCTGCTCGGTGTGCGCAATCCGGCCCCGGACCTGACGACGGACGAGCAACTGGCCGAATACGCCTTTCGCACCTGCAAGACCGATCACCATCCGTCCGGTGCGTGCGCCATGGGCACGGGCGCCATGGCCGTCGTCGATCCCGAACTGCGCGTGCGCGGCCTCGAGGGCCTGCGCGTGTGCGATTCCTCGGCCATGCCGCGGGTGCCGTCCTCCAACACCAATGCCCCGACGATCATGGTCGGCGAGAAGGCCAGCGACCTCGTCCTGGGCAATCGCGCCCATTCGCATCTGGAGCACGCCGCATGATCCGCCACATCGTCCTGATCCGTCATCGCCCCGGCCTGCCTGCGGGCGAGGTCGCAGCGATCGAGGCCATGTTCCAGGCGCTGCGGGCGCGGCTCGACGGCTTCCTCGCCTATCACGGCGGGCCCGACATCAATTTCGAGGGCCTGGAGCGCGGCTACCGCCACGGCCACGTCCTCGATTTTGCCGACCAGTCCGCGCGCATGCGCTACCACGACGATCCCGAGCACAAGCAGCTGGGCGCGCGACTGGTCGCCGCTGCCGAGGGCGGGGTGGACGGACTGCTGGTGGTCGACTTCGCGGTGGCGGACGGCTGAGCTACGCGGCCGGGCGCAGGTCGTTGCGCAACGTGCCCGCTGCCAGCCGATCGCGGATGCGCTTGATCCGCATGAATCGCGGCCCCTCGAAAGGCTCGGTGCCATAGTAGCCGCTCCGGAACGCCTCGTAGTGCTCACGGGCGCCGGTCTTCGTGGTCCAGGTCGGCCGGAAATTGGGCAGGGTCGCCGCGATCTTGTCGCAGCTCACCCGGTAGGAGCGCTTGTCCGGCGAGGCGCCCTCCGCGAACACGAGCGTCGAGCCCGGCACCGCTTCCGCCACATGCGTCGCGAGTTCGCGGATGCGGAGATTTTCTGAAGTGCTGCCGACGTTGAACGGCTGGTCGTGGATGGCGGCGGCCGGGGCTTCGAGCATGACCAGATAGGCCTGGATGATGTCGCGCAAGTGCACCTGAGGCCGCCATGAAGTGCCGTCGCTCTTGAGCACGACCTGCCCGGTGGTCGCCGCGTGGCCGACCAGATTCGGGATCACCACGTCGAAGCGCTGCATCGGCGACACGCCGTAGGCGGTGGCGCAGCGCAGATAGGCCGGGCAGAAGTCGGCATCCGCCAGCCGCTTGAGGTCGCGCTCGACCAGGACCTTGCTTTCGGCATAGGGCGTCAGCGGCGAGAGCGTGCTGTCCTCGTCGGCCATGGAATCGCCTTCCACGCCGTAGACGCTGCAGCTCGAGGCGAACAGGAACCGGCGCACGCCGGCCTGCTTGGCGACCTCTGCCAGGCGCACCGAGGCTTCGCGGTTGATGGCGTAGGTCAGGTTCGGGTCGAGATCGCCCAACGGGTCGTTGGACAGGGCGGCCAGATGCATGACCGCGTCGAAGCCGGCGAGATCGCTGGCCTCGACGTCGCGCAGGTCCTTGCGCAGCTCGGGGATCTCCGCCAGTGGCTGCACCTGCATCCCGGCATAGAGCCCGCTGTCGAGCCCCACGACCTCATGGCCGGCATCGCGCACCATCGGTGCCAACACCGCTCCGATATAGCCGAGATGACCCGTCACCAGCACCCGCATGCGTCTTCTCCCGCGAACCCGCCACCGTCTCGAACCAGCCGGCAGCTACACGATCTGGGCGCACAGGGCGAGACCCAAGCGCGCGAATGTGCCTTGCGGTCACACCCTGGGGTGATAGCGATGTTCGCGCCGCTTGCTGCCTTGCAGCATGCCCACTGATCGCAGTAGCCGCTTGCTCACCGGATCTTAGCTGTTTCCCGGTCAATTTGACGGTTCCTGGAGGCGCGGCTAGATTGGCCGTGTCAGTGTGTGGGGTTTAGCGATGCGCGCCAATGCGCCCGAATGCCGGTTCTGCGCGGCGCCGCTGACGAACGAGGTGGTCGATCTCGGGATGTCGCCGCCGTGCGAAAGCTTCGTTGCCGCCTGCGACCTCGACCAGGCCGAGAGTTTTCACCCCTTGCGGGTACTGGTGTGCGACCAGTGCTGGCTGGTCCAGCTGCGCGAGTATGTCAGCGCCGAGGAGATCTTCGGCCGCGAATATGCCTACTTCTCGTCCTTCTCGACCAGCTGGGTGGAGCATGCGCGCAACTACTGCGTCGCGATGCGCGACCGGCTCGGCCTGGGCACGGACAGCCTCGTGGTCGAACTCGCCAGCAATGACGGCTACCTGCTGCAGCATTTCCTGCCGCTAGGCGTGCCGGTGCTGGGCATCGAGCCGGCACCCAATGTCGCCGCCAAGGCGATCGAGATTGGCGTGCCGACCCGGGTCGAGTTCTTCGGACGGGAGCTCGCCGACCGGCTGGTGGCCGAAGGCCATGCCGCCGATCTGATCGCCGGCAACAATGTCCTGGCCCAGGTGCCGGACCTGAACGATTTCGTCGGCGGCATCGCCCGCCTGCTGAAGCCGCAGGGCGTGGCGACGCTCGAGTTCCCGCATCTCGAGCGCACGCTGGCCGGCAATCAGTTCGACCAGTTCTACCACGAGCACTACTCCTATTTCTCGCTGATCGCGGTCGAGAAGATCGGTGCCGCCCACGGCCTGCTGCTCTTCGATGTCGAGGAGCTGGCGACCCACGGCGGCTCGCTGCGGGTGTTCTTTCGCCGGGCTGACCAGGATGGGCCGGAGACCACCGCCCGCGTCGGCGAGATTCGCGACCGGGAGCTGGGCGCGGGTTACGCCGATCTCGCGGTCTACCGGGCATTCGGTGAGCGCGTCGCACGTACCAAGCGGCGCTTGCTGCGGTTCCTGATCGAGGCCAAGGAAGGTGGCAAGCGAGTGGTCGGCTATGGTGCGCCGGGCAAGGGCAACACGCTCTTGAACTATTGCGGCATCCGCACCGACTTCATCGACTTCCTGGTCGATCGTAACCCTTACAAGCACGGCCGGTTCACACCCGGGACCCACATCCCGATCCACCCGGTCGAGCAGCTGGACGCGGCGCGGCCGGATTATGTCCTGATCCTGCCCTGGAACCTGACCCGCGAGATCACGACGCAGATGCGGCAGATCGGCCAGTGGGGTGGCCGTTTCGTGGTGCCGATCCCCGAGGTTACGGTGGTGGACCCCGTGGAGGTGCTGGCATGAAGGTCGTATTGTTCTGTGGCGGGCTCGGAACCCGCATCCGGGACTATTCCGAGAACGTGCCCAAGCCGATGGTCCCGGTCGGTCACGATCCGATCCTGTGGCACGTGATGCAGTACTACCATCATTACGGCCACCGGGACTTCGTGCTCTGCCTCGGCTATAAGGCAAATGTCATCAAGCAATGGTTCTTGGACTACAAGCCGGCGATCCACTCGGACTTCACCATCTCGGAGCCCGGGGCGAAGGTGGAGATGCTGGGTACCGCGCCGCACGATTGGCAGGCGACGCTCGTTGATACCGGGATCTGGCGCAATATTGGCGATCGGCTGACGGCCGTGAAGCGGCATGTCGAAGCCGAGGAAATGTTTCTGGCCAACTACAGCGACGGCCTCAGCGACGCGCCACTACCAGAGATGATCGAGTTCTTTCGCGCCAGCGGCAAGACCGCCTGCTTCATGGCGATCCAACCGAACTTCAGCTATCATCTGGTCGACTTTGCCGAGGACGGCACGGTGCTGGCGTTCCGGACCAGCCACGACTCGGAAATCTGGATCAATGGCGGGTTCTTCATTCTGCGACCACGGATCTTCGATTTCATGCGGCCGGGCGAGGAGCTGGTGGTCGAGCCGTTTCAGCGGCTGATCGATGCTGGCGAACTGGTCGTCTACCGGCACCGCGGCTTCTGGGCATCGATGGATACGCTCCGGGACAAGCAGCTGCTCGAGGACATGCTCGAGAAGGGAAGGACACCCTGGCTGCCCTGGACCAAGGAGCAGCGTCCGGCATGAGACCGCTTGCGCTGCCAGCCGGCAAGGAGCTGCGCATTCTGTGTCTGGGCGCGCATGCCGACGATATCGAGATCGGCTGCGGCGCCACCATCCTCGATCTGCTGACACGCAAAGTACGGCTCAAGGTCGCATGGTGCGTGCTGTCGGCGACGCCGGAGCGCGCCATCGAGGCACGAGCCAGTGCCGCGGCCTTCCTGAAGGGTGCGGCCGACACCCATATCGATGTGCAAGGCTTTCAGGACGGCCATTTCCCCTGGTCGGGTGCGGCGATCAAGAAGTGGTTCGAATCCCTCAAGGACATGCCCCGACCGGACCTGATCCTGACCCACACCCGGGACGACCGGCATCAGGACCACCGCGAGGTGTGCGCGCTGACCTGGAACACATTCCGGGATCATCTGATCCTGGAGTACGAAATTCCGAAATGGGACGGCGATCTCGGCCGTCCTTCCGTCTATCTGCCGGTCAGCGAAGCGGCGCTCGAGCAGAAGGTGGAGCTGCTGCTCCACCACTTCCCGAGTCAAGCCACCAAGCCATGGTTCGATCGCGACACCTTCCGCGGACTTGCCCGGCTGCGTGGCATGGAGAGCGCGAGCCCCAGCCGCTTTGCCGAGGCGTTTTACGGTCCCAAGCTGGTCTTGGACCTTGGCCATCGCTGATCGTTCCAGGCGTCATGATGGAACCCAACTAATGGGTACATTGGCCCCAGAACGATCGACCGCGCGCCGGCTGGACACCGCGCCGGCCAATTTGCTAACCTTACGCCAACCCGATATGGAGTGGTCAGAGTGATAGGATTGATTCTAAACCCCGCGCACGCAGACGAGCAGCGGCGCGAGCGCGTCTTCAAAGGCGATATTCTGATCTATAACGGATTGCCGGGATTGATGGCGCTAGTCGAGCATTCCAAGGCCATGATTGCCGAGGCGTTCGCGCCGCACGATCCGGAGACGGCCCAGTACGAAATGACTGTTGAGGAGTTCATTCGTCGAGTGGCGCCGCTGAAGTCCGGCTTCACGAATGGGCAGAAGACCAAAGAACTCATGCGTGAATTCCTGATCGAGTTCGGCTGTGATCCCAATTCGACCTACTATGACCTGCCCAGGTTGCGCGTGGTGCCGAGCGACGACTTCCTGACCTCCGGCGTATCCTATGCCTACAAGGCGCATCGGGATATCTGGTACGCCCATCCGATCAGTCTCGTCAATTTCTGGCTGCCGGTCTTCGACATTCCCCCCGAGTGCGCGATGTCGATGTTCCCGCGCTACTTCAATCAGGCTGTCGAGAATGTGTCGGCCGTGTTCGACTATGATGACTGGGTCAAGAACTCCCGCACGCAGGCGGTAACGCAGGTGGGCCAGGACGTCCGGCCACATCCGCTGCCGAAGGAACCCATCGAGACCGCAGGCGAGGTGCGCATCGCCGGCCGTGGTGGCGACGTGATGGTGTTCTCGGGCTGCCACCTGCACGCCACCGCCCCGAACCGTGCGGGCAAGACCCGGTTCAGCATCGATTTTCGAACGATCGATCTCGGCGATGTCGCCGCCGGTCGCGGTGGACCCAATCCGGACAGCGATGCGACCGGCTCGACCCTAGGCGACTTTCTGCGCGTATCGGATCTGGCGCCGTTCGACGTCAGTAAGATCGACCTGCGCCGCGCCCATCCCGCCAAGCAGCCCGTATTGGCGTGAGCTGAGCGGGCCGAATCGGCACCGGCGAGCCCGCCGGTGCCGAGGGGCATGGGCCGGTCAGCCGACGAAGTGACCGGGTGCTGCGCCGAACAGGCGGTTCTTCAGCCGTTCGGCATGACCCACGATACCGGGGGCGATCAAGCTGGCCGCGTCGGTGCCGACGCGAACCGCGTTCCAGTTGGCAACCCACCAGCGCAGGAGCACGGCATAGCAGCCCCGACGGGCAGCCGGGGTGAGTGCCTCGCCGCGGACCAGCTTGACGTACTCGCTGTAGAGCTTGAGCGTCGGCATGCCCGAACCCCCACGTGAATCCGGATCGTGCCACAGCCGCCGCATTTTGGCGCTGGCTTGCTGGCGGGTGTAGCGATTCTGATGCTCCCGCATCTGCACGAGATGCTCGGGAAGTTGGAGCAGCCTGCCGCGCAGCGCCATTTGCGCGAGAAACGCGCGATCGGCGCCATGGAACGTTGCATGCAGCAGCGATCCCTCCATGGCGCTACGCCGGACCATGGCGAACATATCCACGCAGGAGTGGGAGAGCAGCACCATGGCTGCGAACCGCTGCACCGGGTCGGGGCCGCTGGCCTCGTCCAGCACGCTGTCGTAAAAGGCGAATACCGTGCCCTGCGGATCGATATAGTCCACCACCGTGTTGCACAGCACCGCATCGGGCGCCGCATCCAGCGCGGCCACGGTGGCCGCGATGTAGGTTGGGGCGATCCGATCGTCGTGGGCAAGCCACCTGAAGTACGCGCCGGAGCTCTCCTGCCAGGCCCGGTTATAGTTCCGCGCGGCGCCGAGATTGCGCTCGCTACGAATGTATCGGACGCGCGGGTCACTGGCAGCGAAATCGCG
Organism: uncultured Alphaproteobacteria bacterium; assembly: GCA_963798145.1. GTDB lineage: Bacteria > Pseudomonadota > Alphaproteobacteria > Geminicoccales > Geminicoccaceae > Benzoatithermus. Next base: position 15,875 of record CAWCSG010000022.1, on the reverse strand, counting down.
GGCTATCTCACCGGTCCGATCGACCGAGGCATTGTCGGAGATGATCAGCTCGAAATCCTCGAACGTCTGGTCAAGGACGGAGCGGATCGCATCCTCGACAAAGTTCTCGCCGTTATAGACCGGAAGACCAATGCTCACGCGTGTCAACGGGCTAAACTCCTGCAGTGAAAACAAGGACGCCCGCACGGCCGAGCGCCCACCCTTCGTTTCCGCGCGATCGGTCTACCACGCTAGGGCTTTGAAACGAAGGCGCAACGCGACCTAGGGCACTGAGGATGCATCTCGCTACGCAATTCGGGACCGAAAGTGATGCCGCACTGCAGCAATATCCCGTTGGTGTCGCGCGGCGCCTTATGATAGCACGACACGGGAGATGGCTGCCCGCCAGTGGCGTGTCGCGACCGAGTTTCCGACACTCGACCGCTCAGCCCGCCAAGGCGAGGCTGGCGGCTAAGCCCTTGAGCAGGCTGTGCCACCACGCGCGTCGTGCCAATCGCGAGCGAACCAACGGATCATCGAGGATATCTTGGCTAACCTGACCCCTGCGACGAGATGCATGTCCTGCGGTGCGACTGATCTGCGGAGCTTCTATCGTGTGGCATCGATCCCGGTGCACAGTTGCCTTCTCATGGAGCGCCAGGACCAGGCATTGGCTTTCCCGCTCGGTGATGTTGAGCTCGCCTTCTGCGAGCAGTGCGGCTTTATCCAGAACAACCTGTTCGACCCCTTGGCCCAGGACTACGCCGACCTGCACGAGGATACCCAGGCCTTCTCGCCGCGCTTCCGCCGTTTTATCGACGAACTCTGCGACGGTCAGATCCGCAAGTATGCGCTCGCAGGGAAAAAAGTGCTTGAGATCGGGTGCGGCCAGGGAGAGTTTCTGACAGCGCTGTGTGAGCGTGGCGACTGTACCGGTATCGGCATCGACCCAGCCTACCGAGCGGAGCGCGATGGGTCGGCGTCAGGACGGCGAACGAAATTCATTGCTGATTATTATGGAGAACGCTACGAATACTTACAAGCGGATTACATTTGTTGCCGACATACACTTGAGCATATTCAAGATGTGGGAGATTTCATTCGCGTTCTGCGGCAAAACATCGGCAGCCGGCAAGCGGTGACCGTAATGTTCGAGTTGCCGGACATGACGCGCGTTTTGGCCGAGAGGGCGTTTTGGGACATCTACTACGAGCACTGTTCCTATTTCACCCTGGGCTCGCTGGCGCGGCTGTTTCGGCGTTCCGCATTCGAGGTGACCGATCTCTGGCGAGCCTACGACGATCAGTACCTGATCATCGAGGCGCGCCCGGCGGCGGGACCCACCGCAGCGTCGGAGCGCGAAGGTGATGACCTGGAGTTGACCCGACAGCAGGTCGCCCAGTTCGAGCGTGGTGTGGCAACGCAACTGGCCAGCCTTCGCGCCGACGTCGACGGCTGGCACCGGGCGGCGAAGAAGGTCGTCGTCTGGGGTTCCGGTTCCAAGGCGATCAGCTATCTGAACACGCTGGGCCTGGGCAAGGAGATCGCGTTTGCCGTCGACATCAACCCGCACAAGCACGGTCGCTTCATGGCCGGAACAGGACACCAAATCGTCAGCCCCGATGAGCTGATCGAGATCAAGCCGGATGTGGTGGTGGCGATGAATGCGATCTACGTCGAGGAGATCCGCAGCGACCTCCGCCATCGCGGCCTCACGCCCGAGATCACGGCACTGGCGTGACCTGCTCCTCGCGCCGCATGCTCGCCGGCGGCAGCCGGCAAAGGCCGGACTCGGCCTCCTGTGCGGTCAACGACGCCGATTGCGCGCCGATCACGTCCGCGTAGACACGCTCGCAACGTTCAGCGGCCTTGTCCCAGCTCGACGTCTCGAGGATCAACTCGCGAGCCGCCGCACCCAGCCGCAGGGCCAGTGCCGGGTCGTCGCTGAGGCGGACGATCGCGTCGGCGAAGCCGGAGATGTCGCGGTTGGGCACGATCAGGCCGGTGGTCTCGTCCTCCAGCAGCTTGGCGGAGCCCGCGAACGACACGATGGCCTTGCCGGCCGCCATGTAGTTCAGCAGCTTCTGCGGCAGGCCCGGGCATTCCACCCTCGGCATCAGGGCGATCGAGGCTTCGGACAGGCGGGCGGGCAGTGCCGCGAAGTCGTCACGGATGATCTCGATCGCGTGCGCCACCCCCAACTGCGCAGCCATCGCCTGGAACGGCTCGAAGCTGGCCGTGATGAGCAGGCGCAGCCGCAGATGCGGCCGGACCGCCAGCGCGCGCGCGAAGGCCGCGAGCATCAGGTCGATGCCCTGATAGGGCGCCAGTGTGCCCGTATAGACCAGCAGTCCTGGCACACCGGCCGACATGCTGACGGTTGCGAACGAGTCGATCTCGACCCCGTTCGGCACCACGGTGATTCGGTGCGGATCGAAACCGTGATGACCGCTCAATTGCCGGCTGATGTCCTCGGTCACGACCACGATATGGTCGGCCAGGGCTGGAATCCATTGATCCAGCCGCCGGCCAAAGCCGCGCGCGATCTTGGACATCCACTCCTTGCCGTAGGCGGGCAGCTCCGCCCCGAGCATGGTGTGGGCATCGTAGACGATCGGCACCGTGGTGCCGCGCCGGCCATAGGCCGCGGCCAGCAGGCCTTCGAAGTGATGGGCGTGCACCACATCGAACGGACGGTCGCGCAGCCGCCGGCCGACCAGCCGCGCCAGTGCCGGGTCGTAGATCGACAGCTTGGCGAGGGTGGGCCCAGGAGCGATGGTCCCCAGCTCGCGGCGGTCGAATATCCGGCGGATCGGGAAGTCGTAGTCGGCCTCTTCCTCCGCCAGATGATAGGTGATGACCTCGACGTCATGGCCTCGCGCAGCCAGTGCCTGGGCCAGCCGCTCGACGCGCAAAGGGGTGCCACGGCGCGCCGGTAACGGGCACGCGGCCACCATGGCTATGCGCAACGATCGCTCGTCCGACATCAACCGAGCCACTCCAACCGCCCACGTCAATTCACGAAACCAAAAATCCCTAAGCCGCCCCTGCCCGTCAGCCTTAACGATCCCTATACCTACCTGTGCCGCAGGGCATGATCAACCTGCGAAAGCCTCGCCCGCACCTCGGGGAGACCCCGCGACAGTACTGCTGTTCCAGTATCGAACCCGTCAACTCACTTCCTGCCGCCGAAGGTGGCCGCTGTGTAGGGACGCGCTGTAACTTTCCGATCACAAACCGTTCATGACCCGCGGACCACACCATGAGCGCCGAATGGCTCGACATTCGCCGCCGCGGCGCCCCACCTCGGCTGTCCAAAAGCAACGGCGCGCGGCCCAATCTGGCTGCCATTGCCAAGCTTAACCCCACCAAGGCAACGACCTCGACGAAATATACTCCCCCAGGATGGAACCACCAACGCCCGCACGTCGCAAGCATTCTCGCTTGGCCCCGGCGCGGAAGCGTAGCCCGGTGTGCCGACATTGACGGTGGGCCGGACGGAAACCGCCGTGTTCGATCTCGCAGAGCTCGGCGCCGCCCCCTCGGAACGGGCCGGAGTTGCCGCCAGGGTACGCACTGGGCTACCACATCAGCCAACATCCGTCCGTGGACCACATCCCGTATGCCCGACCAGCCGCGCGTCGCCCTGTTCGTCACCTGCCTCGTCGACCTGTTCCGGCCATCGGTGGGCTTTGCCGCGATCAAGCTGCTGGAGGCGGCCGGCTGCACGGTCGAGGTACCGGCTGGCCAGACCTGCTGCGGCCAGCCGGCATTCAACACCGGTGACCGCGCCACCACCGAGGCATTGGCGCGTCGGCTCATCCGTGACTTTGCCGGCTTCGACTATGTGGTGGCGCCGTCGGGGTCCTGCGCCGGGATGCTGCGGCTGCATCTGCCGGAACTGTTCGACGACGAGCCCGAGATGAAGCAGCGCGCAGGCGAGCTGGCCGGGCGGTGCCATGAGCTGATAAGCTTTCTGGTCGACGTCAGGGGCGTCCGCGCGGTCACGACGGAGCTTGCGGCGACCGCCACCTATCACGACAGCTGCTCGGGCCTGCGCGAGCTGCGGATCAAGCGTCAACCGCGCGACCTGCTGACCAGCGTCGCCGGGCTGGAGCTGGTCGAACTCGAGGACAGCGAGGTCTGCTGCGGCTTCGGCGGCACGTTCTGCGTGAAATACCCGGAGATCTCGACCCGGATGGTGTCGAGCAAGGCCGGCTGCATCGAGGCCTCGGGGGCTGATCTGCTGCTTGCGGGCGATCTCGGCTGCCTGATGAACATGGCCGGTCGGCTCAAACGGATGGGCTCTGGCATCCAGTCGCGTCATGTCGCGGAGGTGCTGGCCGGGGAGCTGACCGCGCCGGCGATCGGCGAGGGCCGCGGCTGATGGAGGCGACCTCGCTCGCCTTCACGGACAATGCCCATGCGGCGTTGGAAAACCCGGCGCTGCAGTCGGCGCTGGCCAAGATCAAGACTGGCTGGGTAGCCGGACGGGCGCGCGCGGCCGAGCGCCTGCCGGAGTTCGAGGCGCTGCGCGACCAGGGCCGCGACATCAAGAATCATACCTTGGCCCATCTCGACCTGTACCTGGAGGCGTTCGAGGCCAAGGTCGTCGAGCGTGGCGGGACGGTGCATTGGGCGCGCGACGCCGCCGAGGCGCGTACGATCGTGCTCGAGCTGTGCCGGGACGCGGGCGCCCGCACCGTGACCAAGAGCAAGAGCATGGTCACCGAGGAGATCGGCCTCAACGCGTTCCTCGAGGCACACGAGCTGGAGCCGGTCGAGACCGATCTCGGCGAGTACATCCTGCAGATCTCCGGCCAGCCGCCGAGTCATATCGTCGGCCCGGCCGTGCACATGACCAAGGACGAGATCAGCGACCTGTTTGCGCGGCACCACGAGGCCCCGCGCCTGGACGTGGCTGCCGATCTCGTCGCCGAGGCGCGCCGGATCCTGCGCCAGCGCTATCTCGCCGCCGATGTCGGCATCACCGGCGCCAATTTCCTGATCGCGGAGACCGGCTCGGCGATCACCGTCACCAACGAGGGCAATGCCGAGCTGACGCAGGGCCTGCCCAGAACGCACATCGTGGTCGCGAGCCTGGAGAAGGTCGTGCCCACCGTGGAGGACGCGTTCACGCTGCTCCGCCTGCTCGCGCGCTCGGCCACCGGGCAGGAGTTCTCCACCTACACGACTGTGATGACCGGTCCGAAGCGTCCGGACGATCTGGACGGGCCGGAGCGGCTCCACGTCGTCCTGCTCGACAACGGCCGCTCGCAGATGCTGGGCAACGAGCTGCGCGAGATGCTGCGCTGTATCCGCTGCGGCGCCTGCATGAACCATTGCCCGGTCTATCTCGCGACCGGCGGTCATGCCTATGGCTGGGTCTATCCCGGCCCGATGGGCGCGGTGCTGACGCCCCAGTTGATCGGGATCGAGCAGGCCTGGCCGCTGCCCAATGCTTCGACCTTCTGCGGGCGGTGCGAGGAGGTCTGCCCGGTGCGGATCCCGCTGCCGAAGCTGATGCGCTACTGGCGCGAGGAGCAGTTCCGCCGCCAGCTCACCCCGGCTGCCGCCCGCTACGGCCTGGGCGTGTGGGCGTTCCTTGCCAAGCGCCCGGCGCTCTACCGTTTCGCCGCCAATGCGGCGACGCGCGGCCTGCGGCTGCTCAGCCGCGCCGGTCGCCTGCGCTGGGCGCCGCTGGCCGGCGGCTGGACCGGCAGCCGCGATCTGCCGGCGCCGCAAGGCCCCACCTTCATGAGCCAGTGGCGCGCGACCGGGCGGGGCCGCCGGTGAGCGCGCGCGATGCCGTGCTGGCGCGGGTGCGTCATGCCTTGCCACGTACCGACGAGGAGCAGACGGCCGCGGCGGCGACGGTGGCGGCGCGTCTCGATACCCACGCCCGCAACCTGATTCCCGCCCGCGGCCAGCTCGATCAGGCGGGGCGCGTGGGGCTGTTCGTCGAGCTGGCGTCGGCGGTGATGGCGGAGGTCCGGCTGCTCGACAGCCTGGCGGAGGTGCCGGCTGCGGTCGGCTACTACCTGCGCCAGCACAACCTGCCGCAAAAGATCGTGGTGGCGCCCGAGCCGCTGCTCGATCACGCCGTGTGGGACAGCCAGCCGCTGCTCCGCGTACGCCGCGGCGATGCTGTGGACAGCGACGCGATCGGCGTCACCCTGGCGATCGCCGGCGTCGCCGAGACCGGCACGCTGGTGCTGGCCTCGAGCCCGGAACGCCCGACCCTACTGGCCTACCTTCCCGAGACCAGCATCGTGGTGGTGGCCGCCGACTGGATCGAGGCCAGCTACGAAGACGCCTGGGAGTTGGTGCGTGCGATGCCCGGCGGGGTGCCGCGGTCGGTGAATTTCGTCACCGGGCCGTCGCGCACCGCCGACATCGCCCAGAAGCTCGAGCTCGGCGCACACGGCCCGAGACGGCTGCTGATCCTGATCGTCGCCCGGCTGCCCGACTGAGCGGCGGGGGAGTGGGAGGGTGAACAGGCGGTCGCGCTCGGTCACGCCTGAGGAGCGATCCTTATGGCACTACGTCGTGCGCGACACGGCGCCGTTGCACGACCAGCCGGTCGCGGTGGCGGAGCCTGCGCCGAATGTCCTCGCCCCGCCGGCTCCGCCGGCGATCATCCTGTCGCCACCACCGCTCGCCCCAGCCCCGGCGCCACGCCGGATCGCGTCGCGCCGACTCGACCCGGCGGGGCCGGTCGATCTCGACCGCCGCTCCTGGCTCAAGCTGCGGCGCGGCAATTATCCGATCGATGCGCGTCTCGACCTGCACGGCCTCACGCAGGCCGAGGCCCATGAGCGCCTGACCGGCTTTCTTGCCGGAGCGCAGGCGCGGGGCAACCGCTGCGTGCTCGTGATCACCGGGCGGGCGCTGCGCACCGGCGGCACCCTGCGGACGATGACGCCGCGCTGGCTCGACGAGGCACCGAACCGGGCGCGGGTGCTGAGTTTCGCGCCGGCCCAGCTGCACCATGGCGGCGATGGTGCGCTCTATGTGCTGGTGCGCCGCCGCGCGCCTGCGGACTAGCGGATTGCAGCAGCCGAGTGGTCGGCGTGCTACGCAGCCCGCGCCAGCAGAATCTCAGCCGGGACTGGGTGATCGGCAAGATCAGCTTCAACGTGCCATTCGATATCGACGTCGCCAAGGTCAAGGAGATCGTCAAACGGGTGAGGGCCGAGGTCATGCAAGAACCGACGCACGATACCCGCAACGCCTGCGAGAAGGGCACCGTCAACGGCGGCCTGGGCGTCGGCCTGGCATTCTAGCTCGGCCGCGCTGCCCTCTTCTCGGCAGCCGTACATGCCTGTGCTAGGAGTGGCACGGTCGCGGGGTTCGGAGTGCTCTATAATGATTGGCTGGCTTGGCCGCTTCCTCTCGGTGGTCCTGATACTGGTCTGCGCGCTGTGCGGGCCGGCGTTCGCTGCGGCATCGGCGGAGCCCACGCCGGACCAAGTCAAGTCGCTGCTGCAGCTCCTGTCCGATCCCGAGGTAAAGGGCTGGATCGAGCGGGAGACAAAAGGGGAGCCGACGCCGCCGCCGGAATCGACGCTCGCGTCGGAGGAGGCGAGCATCTCGGGCTATGTCGAGGGGCAGCTCATGGCCGCCCACGACCATGTCGCGCAGCTGCTTGCCGTCGCCCCCGGCATGCCGCGGGCCTGGTCGGCCGCCGTAGCCCGGCTGCATCAGGAAGTGACAGGCTGGTTCCCGGGCGAGATGGCGCTCCTGCTCGTCGCCTTCGTCGGCCTTGGCCTTCTCGTCGAGTGGCTGTTCGGGCTGGCTATGACGGGTGTGCGGGCGCGATACACCCAAGTCACCGGCGCCACCGTGCCGGCCCGCCTGAAGGCCATGGGCCATCGCCTGCTCACCGAGACCCTGGGCATCCTATGCTTCGCGCTGGGCAGCATCGGCGGCTTCATGCTGTTCGACTGGCCGCCCCAGTTCCGCCGACTGTTCGTGAGCTACCTCGCGGCGGCGGTGGTCGTCCGGCTGTGCCTGTCAGTGTGCCGGTTACTATTCGCGCCGGATCGCCCCGACCTGCGGGTGGTCCCGGTAAGCGAGCGGAGCGCACGGTTCCTCGTCCGCTGGACCACCGTGTTCGTCAGCTTTTTCGCGTTCGGCCTGATTACGATCGAGCTCTTGCGCAACCTAGGCATGGACCTGCTGATGTCCGAGCTGCTGGGCTATGTCCTTGGCCTCGGGCTGCTCGCGATCGCCCTCCGCTTCGTCTGGCGGCCGGTCGACGATCCGCGGCATGCGGGCCGGCTCGCCTGGACCGCGTTGGTCGTGGCAATCTGGCTCTTGTGGGTGTTGGGTGCGAAGCCCCTGATGTGGACCCTGCTCGTGATCGTCGTGCTGCCTGGAATCGTGCGCAGTCTGCACGCTGCGGTCCGCCATCTGTACCGCCCCGGCGGCCAGGCGGCACCCCTGGCCGAAGGAGCGCTGCCGGCCAGCGCCATCCTGGTCGACCGCGGTCTGCGCTTCGTCGTCTACGCTCTGGCCATAGCCGTACTGGTCTGGGGTTGGGGCCTCGACGTTGGCGCTTTGGCGGCCCAGGAGTTGCCCGGCGCCCGGTTGGCCCAGGGCTTCCTGCACGCCATCGTCATCCTCTTGGTCGCCGATCTGCTCTGGAAGCTCGCGCGCACCGCGATCGACCGGCAACTCGCCCAGTCCGCGGCGACCACAGCCGAAGCCGCCAGCACCCTCTCCCCCGACGAGACACGCCGCCGCGCCCGATTGCGCACGCTCCTGCCGATCCTGCGCATCGTTCTCTTCGTCGTGCTGGCCGCCACCGCCATCCTGATGGCGCTGTCCTCCCTGGGCGTGCAGATCGCCCCGCTCATCGCCGGTGCCGGGGTGGTCGGCGTCGCCGTCGGCTTCGGCTCGCAGACCCTGGTCAAGGACATCATCTCGGGCATGTTCTACCTGCTCGACGACGCGTTCCGGGTCGGCGAGTACATCGTGAGCGGCAATTATCGCGGCACGGTCGAGGGCTTCTCGCTGCGTTCGATCCGCCTGCGCCACCATCGCGGCCCCGTCTACACCGTTCCCTTCGGCATGCTGGGCGCCGTGCAGAATCTCAGTCGCGACTGGGTGATCGACAAGATCACCGTCGGCGTCACCTACGACACCGACCTCGATCTCGTGAAGAAGGTGGTCAAGCAGGTGAGCAAGGAGATCATGGCCGATCCCGTGCTCGCGAGAGGCATTCTCGAGCCGCTGAAGTCGCAGGGCGTGGCCGAGATGGGTGACTTCGCGATCCAGGTACGGATGAAATTCATGGCCAAGCCCGGCGAGCAGTTCGCGGTCCGCCGGGCGATCTATGACAAGATCAAGAAGGCCTTTGCCGCCAACGGGATCTCCTTCGCCTTCCCGACGGTGACCGTCGCCGGTGGGGAAGGCAAGGTCAGCCCGGCCGTGGCCGAGCAGGCGATCGCGCTGACCCGGAAGCCGGCGGCGGAATAGCGGTGCCGGCCCGCGTCAGGTCGCTGACGGCACCGCTTGGTGCAGGAAAGCCAGCACTGCCTGCCAGATCGCCGATGCTCCTTGCGGGTTGCTGTCTTCGCGCAAAGTCGAAGCGCCGTGCACGCCGCCATTCGTCGGGCGAAACTGGATCTTGAGCCCTGCCGGCACCGCCGTCAGGATCTCGCCGGCCGCCGCCTGCTCGCCCGCGGTGGGCGCCGAGGTTACGAATACGGGGACATGGACCTTCGCGGCCGCCGCGACCACGGCGCCGGTCGTGCCAAGATACTCGCCGGGCGAGAACGCGAGCACGGCCGCGATCTGGCCCGGATGGGCGGCAGCCAGCAGGAACACGAGCGCCGCCGAGTAGCTGCTGCCGCAGAGGATCACCGGCCGACCGGGCTGGGCCTTGTTCGCCCAGGCCAGCGCCGCCTCCAGATCGGGGTAGGCGTCGTCGTAGGTGGCATCCGCACCACCCCGCGCCGCCAGCGTCTCGTTCCGTCCGCCGAGATAGGAACCACCGGAGCGCTGGTCGATCGCCAGCGACGCGTAGCCCGCGGCGGCGAGCCGTGGCTGAATGGGGGCGTATTCGTCCTTGCTGGAGCCCGCCTGATGAAAGAGCAGGATCAGGGGCGCGCCTGGATCGTCGGCCGCCTGATAACGGCCGGCGACGAGCCCGCCATCGGCTGCGGTCAGAGAGACCTGGTCCGTCGCGGACGCGGGAGCATTGGTCATCACCGCCGCCAGAAGCCCGATCAGGGCCAGAACACGGGTTGCGCGCTCCATTTACGATTCCTTCCTCGCCATCGGCTCGCTGCCGAGGCGCCGCAATCTGCGGCGTCGAGCTTCGAAGCTGGAAATCGAGTCTGCGTGGGCGAGACGCATCTCACGGGGTTGGGACTGCTGGTGAGGGTGCAAGGCGGTCCGGGTAAGCCGATGTCGGTCCGGTATGCGGCGCTGCACAACGATGCTGAGCCGAATAAGCAATTCTGAATCAAGGATAAGGTGTTCCAATCGGATCTGCATTGCTGCGATGCAGCAGGGCGGGTGGTGCATGGTCATGCGGCTGCCCACTATTCGGTCGTGGGTTCGCGCAAGAGACCTGTCGGATTAGGGAGGCCGGTAACCACGCGCCGGCCTGGATGGGAAACGACCCCTCCGGCGCCGGCCTTAGGTGGAGATCGGTGCCATGTACCTGCCGCACCGCATGCGAAACTTCGTCGCGAGTAAGATCCGCGAACATGACACTATTCACCGGCTGACTCTGCTGCCCGAGCGCAGCCTCGCCGACCTCGGCATCACCCGGGACGAGATCAGGCCCGTTGCCAGACTGGCCTCCCGTCTCGACCCGAGCCAAGCGGGCCTCGCAGAGATCGTAGCGCAGGTCAGACAGGCTGAGGCGACCCGGAGTTCCGGATCGGGCCGGTTTGTTACTTCGCTCGGCCGTGCCGCGGATCGCATCGCCGCACGAGAGATGGTCGTCGAGTACCAGCCGCGGGCGGTCGAGCGGCTGATTGCGGATGCCCACCGGGCGCGGGACGAAGCGGTCGCCAACCTGCTCCGCAAGGCCGGCGGCAGCATCGCCGCCATGGTCCGCGGCGTCGTCGCCCCGGTCGCGAGTTCGGATCGCCGCCAGCGAACCCTACCGCCAGTTCGAGCTGTCCCAGATGCGGCGCCGCGAATACCAGCGGCTGCGCACACAGCTGGAAAGCTATTCCGATCGTGAGCTGATGGCGGACCTGCGGCTGGTTCGCTCGGAGATCGACGACGTCGCCGCCGAAGGGGCACAACGGCTGATCGACGCGGTCGTGCGCGAGCGCGGCGGCTATCGGCGGCCTGCGGTCTGGGCCGGTGAGACCGCCGGCGCCGGCCAGATGAAAGGCTAGCGCAGGCTTGCGGCGGGTGTTGTCACCCGCCGCGCCGCGCTCAGATGGACTTGCCGGTCTGACACTTCCAGCCCTGGGTGACGACCCAGCCCGGATGCTCGGCGATCCAGTGCGCGGCCTCAACCTGGCCGAACAGCATGCACTGCATGGTCGAGCCGTCGAACGGCAGCTCGATCTGGCGACACCGATCGCCATTGTTGGCCCCGATGCAGGCGACGAACGTCAATACGAGCGAGAACATGGCAGGCTCCTGGCACTGCGGCGGCCGCCTCGATCTGGCGGAGACCGGCATGCTGCGATGCAGCACGCTAAGCAACCGCCGTGCCATGCGAAGCTTGATTTGGAAGCCATGCCAACGGGCTAGGTCCTGCTGCATTGCAGCGGACGAGCGCCGGCCTGTCGCATAAATGGTCGGAAGTGGCTAGCGAACGAGCAGGCGATCTTGCCCCGTGCCGGTGGCCGCACGGAACGGTACCACCACAGCGGACCGTCGCCGGCGCCTTGCACCTTCCGGTTCGGCGGTGCCGTGGTCGCGTGCTGCCGCCACGCCATCCATCACCGGCGCGTACCGCCGCCGGCGGCTGCCGGCGAGGCTGGGGATCGCCGTGCCGACATAGATCTGCTTTTCCGCCTCGATCAGCACCACGCCGGCGAACTGCCGCGCGAAGCCCAGGCCGAGACGCTCTGCCGGCACGGCGAGGCGCAGCAGCAGCCGCGACCGGGTCGGCGGCATGAACAAGGCCGTGCGCTCGGCGCAGGTCGCGAACAGGTGGCCGTTCAGGGTGCGCTCCAGCTGGCCGCGGCTGTAGGGCTGGCCATGGCCGAACGGGGTTTTGTCGCTGAGGCACCAAAGGCCGCGCCGGTTCGGCACCACCGCCACCATGCGGCCGCCATCGGCGAGCACGCGCCAGACCTCGCGCATCAGGCGCGGCACGTTGCTGCAGCATTCGAGCGGCATGGACCAGGAGAACCCGGTCGACCGAGCCGTCGGCCACCGGCAGCTCGTCCTCGCGTGCCAGTGCCGTCCGCACCTCGCCGTCCGGCGGCCAGCGGCAGGCGCCCTGCTGCGCCGGCATCAGCGCGATCGCGCCGTCCAGGCCCGCGAGGTAGGGCGCGGCATAGCCGAAGCCCAGCACGCCGCGCCCGCCGAGATCCGGCCACAGCGCCTTGAGCTGATGATGGATCAGGCGCCGCGCGAGCTGTCCCTGGCGGCTGGCGTAGAAGAGTTGCAGATCGTCGATGTCCGGCCGCATGCAGCTCGCCCGATTTTTTCCGGCACCTACCTGCATATTGTCCGGCGATGCGATAAGTTAAGTCTGAGACGCCGGCGGGGGAAGCAGGATGGCGAAGCTCGAGGTCGAACTGTTGCCGGCGCTCACCGACAACTATGTCTATCTGCTCCGCGATCCGGCGACGGGCACGACCGGCGTGGTCGACCCGGCCGTGGCCGAGCCGGTGCTGGCATGGCTGGCGCAGCGTGGCCGCAAGCTCGACTGGGCGCTGATCACGCACCACCACGCCGACCACATCGGCGGCCTGCTCGAGGTGAAGGCCGCCACCGGCTGCCGGGCGGTCGGCCCGCGTGCCGATGCCGCGCGGATCCCGGGGCTCGACCTGCTGGTGGGCGAGGGGGACGCGGTCACCTTCGGCTCGCTGACGGCCACGGTGCTCGAGACACCCGGCCACACCAGCGGTCACATCAGCTACTGGTTCCCCGACGGCGAGGCCCTGTTCTGCGGCGACACGCTGTTCGCGCTCGGTTGCGGGCGCCTGTTCGAGGGCGACCCGGCCACCATGTGGCGCTCGCTCGGCAAGCTGATGGCGCTGCCGGACGCGACCCGGGTCTTTTGCGGCCACGAATACACGCAGAGCAACGCCCGCTTCGCGCTGGGAATCGAGCCCGACAATGCGGCGCTGCGGCAGCGCGCCGCCGCGATCGATGCCACGCGCGCCAAAGGTCAGCCGACCATCCCCACGACGATCGGCGTCGAGAAGGCGACCAGCCCGTTCCTGCGCGCCGCCGACCCGGCCCTGCGGCAGGCGCTCGGGCTGGAGGGCGCCTCCGACACCGAGGTGTTCGCCGAGGTCCGCCGCCGCAAGGACCGCGCCTGAGCCGGCGTCAGGCGGCCAACGGCGCCGTGAGCTGCCGATAGGCGTCGCCGAGGTCGCGCGCACCGGTACCCTGGACCACCTCGTCGATGGCGCCGGCGGCCTGCACCCGCCCGCGATGCAGCAGCACGACGCGGTCGCCGGGCCAGATCTCGTCGATCAGGTGGGTCGCCCACAGCACGGCCAGGTTCTCCTCCTGGCACAGGCGGTGGACATGCTCGACGATGTCGCGGCGGCTGTCCATGTCGAGGCCGACCGTGGGCTCGTCCAGGACCAGCAGCTGCGGCCGGTGCAACAAGGCCCGGGCGATCTCGACCCGGCGCTTCATCCCGCCGCTCAGCGTGCGGACCTTGCCGCCGGCGCGCTCGGCCAGGCCCAGCCGCCCCAGCACCTCGGCGATCCGTGCCTGCGGCCGCGCCATGCCCTGCAGCGCCGCGGCGTAGCGCAAGTTCTGGTCCACGCTGAGATCGAGATCGAGCGTCGGCCGCTGGAATACGACGCCCATGGCCGCCAGCGCCGCCCTGGGCGCCGTCCGCAGCGGCTGGCCGCAGACCGTGATGCTGCCGGACTCGGCCGTGAACAGGCGCGTGATCAGCGACATCAGCGTGCTCTTGCCGGCGCCATTCGGGCCGAGCAGGGCGGTGAACCGGCCCGCCGGCACGGTGAAGCTGACCTGATCCAGTGCCTTGACCGCGCGGGTATAGCCGTAGGTCACCGCCGCCACGTCCAGCGCCGCATCGCTCATGCTTCAGCCTTCCATCTCGTTGCACGCACCATATCGGGCCGCCGGCACCGATGGCCACCCCCGCATGGTGGTGCGGCGGCAGCGGGGCTTGTTGGCGGCGGGTTCGCCCGTATGATCCGGGGCCAACCGCCCCATTCTCGCCATGCTGGGACATGCCATGCTCGCCACCACCTCGATGCCCACCCTCGCCGACCGCCTCTGGCCCACTGCCGCGGGCGACAGCAAGGCCCTGCGCGCCGTCGTGCTGGCGGTCGCCGGCAGCCTGTTGCTGTGGGCATCGGCCAAGGCCCAGGTGCCGTTCTATCCCGTGCCGATCACCATGCAGACCGGCGTCGTGTTCCTGCTGGGCATCGCCTACGGGCCGCGCCTCGCGATCGCGACCATCCTGCTCTACATCGCCCAGGGCGCGCTGGGCCTGCCGGTGTTCGCCGGCACCCCGGAGCGCGGCATCGGCCTGCCCTACATCCTGGGCCCCACCGGCGGCTACATCCTGAGCTGGCTGCCGGCGGCCGCGATCACCGGCTGGGTCGCGCAGCGCTCGCGCCATTGGCTCGCGATCGCGCTGGGCGTGCTGGCCGCGATCGTGGTCAACTACACCCTCGGCGTCGCCTGGCTGACCACCTTCGTCGGCTGGCCGAAGGCGTTCACCGTGGGCGTGCTGCCGTTCCTGCTGGGTGATCTGCTCAAGCTCGCCCTGGTCACGGCATTGGCCGAGGCCGGCATCAGCCGTCTGCGCCAGCACCTCGCCGATTGAGCCGCATCCTCGCGCCGACCGCGGCTGCCATCGCCGAGGCCGCCACGGCCCTGCGCCGCGGCGGCCTTGTCGCGTTCCCGACCGAGACCGTCTACGGCCTCGGCGCCGTCGCGACCAACGACGCGGCGGTGGCCGGGATCTACCGCGCCAAGGGCCGCCCGGCGCACAACCCGCTGATCGTGCATGTGGCCGACCTCCCCGGTGCCCGCGCCATCGCCGTGCTCGACAGCCGGGCCACGGCGGTGGCCGAGGCGTTCTGGCCGGGGCCGCTGACCCTGGTCCTGCCGCGCGCGCAAGGTGCGCCGATCTCGGCCGTGGCGACCGCCGGCCTCGACACCGTCGCCGTCCGCATGCCCGCCCATCCGGTCGCCCGCGCGCTCCTGCAGGCCGTGCTGCTGCCGCTGGCCGCCCCCAGCGCCAACCCCTCCGGCCTGGTCAGCCCGACCACGGCAGCGCATGTCGCGGCCGATCTCGGGCCGGCGGTCGACATCGTCCTCGATGGCGGCGCCTGCCCCGTCGGCGTGGAGAGCACGGTGCTCGACCTGAGCGGCACCGAGCCGCGCCTGCTGCGGCCGGGCGGCCTCGGGCGCGAGGCGCTGGAGCGCCTGCTCGGCCCGCTCGCGACCGGCGGCGACGCGGCCGCACCACGCTCGCCGGGCCAGCTCGCCAGCCACTATGCCCCGCGCCTGCCGTTGCGCCTCGACGCCGAGCATGTCGCGCCAGACGAGGCCTTGCTGGCCTTCGGCCCGGCACCGCTGCCGGGTGCGATGGCCACATGCAACCTCAGCCCGAGCGGCGACCCGGCCGAGGCCGCGCGCAACCTGTTCGCCATGCTGCGCGAGCTGGATGCGAGCGGGGCGCGGCGGATCGCGGTGATGCCGATCCCGGCTGCGGGCCTCGGCGAGGCGGTGCGCGACCGCCT
>CAWCSG010000021.1:0-34378 GCA_963798145.1 uncultured Alphaproteobacteria bacterium | reverse complement strand
GGGCGTCGGCAACGAATCGCATGTCGATGCGTTCCTACCCTCAAGTGCCATGACGCTCGTTGCGGCCGCTTGGTCGGCCGCGCGGGCAACGAAGGGATCGGACACCTGATGCAGTGCAACGGCAACCTCGAACTGTCCCGACGCGAGGTGATGATCGTCGGCGCGGCTTCCGTCGCCGCGACCGCGGTGCCGGAAGCCGGCAACGCTCAAGTCCCCGCGATCGCGGCGCCCGTCACCCGCAAGGTGGCATTCGCCGTGAACGGCGTGCCGCGGCAGCTGGAGATCGACACGCGGACCACGCTGCTCGACGCGCTGCGCGAGCACCTGCAGCTCACCGGCACCAAGAAGGGCTGCGATCACGGCCAGTGCGGCGCCTGCACGGTGATCGTCGACGGGCGGCGGATCAACTCGTGCCTGACGCTCGCCGTCATGCATGAGGGCGACGAGATCACCACCATCGAGGGCCTGGGCACGCCCGGACACATGCACCCGATGCAGGCCGCCTTCGTGAAGCATGACGGCTACCAGTGCGGCTACTGCACGCCCGGCCAGATCTGTTCCGCGGTGGCGGTGCTGGACGAGATCAAGGCCGGCATTCCGAGCCATGTCAGCGCCGACCTGACAGCGGCGTCGCAGGTCACCGCCGACGAGCTGCGCGAGCGCATGAGCGGCAACATCTGCCGCTGCGGCGCCTATTCCAACATCGTCGACGCGATCACCGAGGTCGCCGGGAGGGACGCATGAAGCCCTTCACCTACGAGCGCGCCGGCTCGCCCGCCGAGGCAGCGGCGGCTGCCGCGCAGAACCCCGGTGCGAAGTTCATCGCGGGCGGCACCAACCTGCTCGACCTGATGAAGCTGGAGATCGAGACGCCGACGCATCTGATCGACGTGAACGGTCTCGCCCTCGACCGGATCGAGCCGACGCCGGAGGGCGGCCTGCGCATCGGCGCGCTGGTGCGCAACACCGATCTCGCCGCCGACGCGCGCGTCCGGCGCGACTATGGCCTGCTGTCGCGTGCCCTGCTGGCGGGCGCCTCCGGCCAGCTGCGCAACAAGGCGACCACGGCCGGCAACCTGCTGCAGCGCACGCGCTGCCCCTATTTCTACGACACCAACCAGCCCTGCAACAAACGCCAGCCCGGCAGCGGCTGCTCGGCCATTGGCGGGTTCAGCCGGCCAGCTCGCGCGTGGTCGGCGACGAGCGATGCCTGCATCGCGACCCACCCCAGCGACATGGCGGTGGCGCTGCGCGCGCTCGACGCGGTGGTGGAGACGGTGCAACCGGACGGCACGGCGCGGACCATCCCGATCGCCGAATTCCATCGGCTGCCCGGCGACACGCCGCATGTCGAGACGACGCTTCAGCCGGGCGAGCTGATCACCGCGGTCACGCTGCCCGAGCCGCTCGGCGGCACGCAGATCTATCGCAAGGTCCGCGACCGCGCTTCCTACGCCTTCGCGCTGGTCTCGGTGGCCGCTGTCGTGCAGCGGGACGGGACGGGGCGCGTCGCCCTGGGCGGCGTGGCGCCCAAGCCCTGGCGCGTCGAGGCGGCCGAGGACGAGTTGCCGCGCGGTGCCAAGGCGGTGACGGCGCGGCTGCTGCCAGGCGCCAAGCCCACGAAAGAGAACGCATTCAAGCTGACACTGGTCGAGCGCACGCTCGGTGCTGTGCTGGCCGAAGCAAGGGCCTGAGCCATGAAATTCGACACCCCCGCCACCGACAACCCGATCGACCAGCTGAAGGTGATCGGCCAGCCCACCGACCGGATCGACGGCCCGCTCAAGACCACCGGCACCGCCCCCTACGCCTATGAGCGGCACGATGTCGTGCCGAACCAGGCCTATGGCTATGTGGTCGGGCTCGGCCATCGCCAAGGGCCGGATCACCGGCATGGATCTGGCCGAAGCCAAGGCGGCGCCCGGCGTGCTCGCCATCGTCACCGCAGCCAATGCCGGCAAGCTCGGCCAGGGCCGGCTCAACACGGCCAAGCTCCTCGGCGGCCCCGAGATCGAGCACTACCACCAGGCGATCGCGGTCGTGGTCGCCGAGACGTTCGAGCAGGCGCGGGCCGCGGCCCAGCTGGTCCGGGTCGACACGGTCGGCGCCGATGGCGCGTTCGAGCTCGCGACCGTCCTGGAATCCGCCGGCAAGCCGGAAGAGGACAAGCCCGATAGTGCGGTGGGTGACTTCGCCGGTGCCTTCGCCTCGGCACCGATCCGGCTCGATGCGACCTACACCACGCCCGACCATGCGCACGCGATGATGGAGCCGCATGCCTCGATCGCCGCCTGGAGCGGGGACGAGCTCAGGCTCTGGACCTCCAACCAGATGATCGCCTGGACCACGGCCGACCTTGCCAAGACGCTGGGCATACCCAAGGACAAGGTGCGCCTGATGTCGCCGTTCGTCGGTGGCGGCTTCGGCGGCAAGCTGTTCCTGCGCGCGGATGCGCTCATGGCGGCCCTGGGTGCGCGTGCCGCCAGACGCCCGGTGAAGGTGGCGCTGACGCGACCCATGATGTTCAACAACACCACCCACCGGCCGGCAACGATCCAGCGCATCCGCATCGGTGCCACCAGCGACGGCACGATCACCGCGATCGGGCATGAGAGCTGGTCGGGCGATCTGCCCGGCGGCAAGCCCGAGACCGCGGTGCAGCAGACGCGCCTGCTCTATGCCGGCGCCAATCGCCTGACGACCACCCGGCTCGCCGTGCTCGACCTGCCCGAAGGGAATGCGATGCGCGCCCCCGGCGAGGCGTCGGGCATGATGGCGCTGGAGATCGCCATCGACGAGATGGCCGAGAAGCTCGGCCTGGACCCGATCGAGTTTCGCATCCGCAACGACACGCAGGTCGATCCCGAGCAGCCGGAGCGGCCGTTCTCCCAGCGCAATCTCGTCGAGTGCCTGCGCATCGGCGCCGATCGCTTCGGCTGGGGCGAGCGCAGCATCGCTCCCGGCAAGGCGCGCGACGGGCGCTGGCTGGTCGGCATCGGCGTCGCCGCCGCATTCCGCAACAACATGGTCATGAAGTCGGCGGCACGCGTCCGGCTCGATGGCCAGGGCGTGGTGACGGTCGAGACCGACATGACCGATATCGGCACCGGCACCTACACGATCATCGCCCAGACCGCGGCCGAGATGATGGGCGTGCCGCTCGACAGGGTCGTCGTGCGGCTGGGCGATTCGAGCTACCCGGTCTCGGCCGGCTCGGGCGGGCAGTGGGGTGCGAACAGCTCGACCGCCGGCGTCTATGCGGCCTGTGTCAAGCTGCGCGAGGCCGTGGCGCAGAAGCTGGGCTTCAACTCCGCCGACATCACGTTCGCGGATGGCCAGGTCCGCTCGGGCAATCGCAGCGCACCGCTGGCCGCGGCCGCGGGCGACGGCGGCCTCGTGGCCGAGGATGCGATGGAATATGGCGATCTCGACGAGCGCTACCAGCAATCGACCTTCGGCGCGCATTTCGTCCAAGTCGGCGTCGATGCCGACACCGCCGAGATCCGCATCCGGCGCATGCTGGCCGTGTGCGCGGCCGGTCGCATCCTCAACCCCAAATCGGCGCGCAGCCAGGTCATCGGCGCGATGACCATGGGTGCGGGCGCCGCGCTGATGGAAGAGCTCGCGGTCGACAAGCGGCGGGGCTTCTTCGTCAACCACGATCTCGCCGGCTACGAGGTGCCGGTCCACGCCGACATCCCGCACCAGGAGGTGATCTTCCTCGACGAGACCGATCCGATCTCCTCGCCGATGAAGGCCAAGGGCGTCGGCGAGCTGGGCATTTGCGGCGTCGCCGCCGCGATCGCCAACGCGATCCACAACGCCACCGGCGTGCGCGTGCGCGACTATCCAATCACGCTGGACAAGCTGCTCGACCGCCTGCCGGAAGCGTGAAGGCCGTCGAGCCACAGCGGCATTCATGAATGGCATTCATAAGCCCGTGCGCGGCGCTCGGGCTAATCGTCTTGGGTGGCACCTTCCATCTGCTGATCTGTCGCGGCTTCGTCCTGCCGGCCGCACCGCAAAGTTATGATCAGATGCAAACGCGCGTACTCGGCCGAAGCGGTTTGCTGCTTCTGCCCCAGCCGGCCGCCTCTGCGCTGCCAGGATACCGGAACAGGTAAGACAAACCGAGATCGAAGGAGAGCTGTCATGGAAATCAAGCGCACCGGCTCGCAGCCATCTGCAAAGGGGCCGGCGGAGTATTTCACCGGCACTGTCCGGATCGATTCCCGTTTCCAGCGGGACGAGCCGGCGCGCGTTGGCGGAGCGATCGTCACGTTCGAGCCGGGCGCCCGCACCGCCTGGCATACCCATCCGCTCGGCCAGACGCTGATCGTGACGGCGGGCTGCGGCTTGGCCCAGCACGAAGGCGGCCCGATCGAAGAGATCCGGCCCGGCGATATCGTCTGGTTCGCGCCTGGCGAGAAGCACTGGCATGGGGCCACGCCGACCACCGCCATGACCCACATCGCCATCGCGGAATTGCAGGGCGGCAGGGCCGTCGATTGGCTGGAGCAGGTCAGCGACGAGCAATATCCAGCCTGACGGGAGCGAGATTGACGCACAAGCGCCAACTCGGCACGAGCGGCCACAGGCCTGCCGTCGCCAGCGCGGACGGCAGCGCGCTGATCCGGGCGGCGGTCGAGCAGAGGGTGACCTTCTTCGACACCGCCGAGATCTACGGCCCGTTCACCAGCGACGACTTGGCCTGAACTGCCGGCCGGAGCACATCAAGCAGGTCGCCGAGGCCTCGCTGAAGCAGCTGCGGACCGACGTGATCGACCTGTTCTACCGGCCACCGGGTCGACCCGGAGGTGCCGATCGAGGACGTGGCCGGTGCGGTCAAGGAGCTGATCCAGAAGGGCATCGCTAACCGCCGCACCCGGCAAGAACGGTCGGTCGTTAGCAGATGGCAGGCGAAAAGACGTCCAGGGCCGATGAGTTGGTCAAGGGCGACTACGCGTTCGTGTCCTGATCGGTGGGTTATGTAGTAACGCCGATTCTGGCGCCGGCTGATCCAGATCAATGTCACCCGACCCGACGCGTGGCAACTTGCTGGGTCTAGCGCCGTACAGCGAGATCGCTGCGGCAGCACAGGGAGAACCAGCCATGCCTGCCGTCGCCGCGACATCGACGACCGGAGAACCAGAGCGCGTCGCCCGCCAGGGCGCTCTGCGCCGCATCCTCATGGCATCGGACCTGACCGCCTATGCGGACCGGGCCTTCGATCGTGCCGTGCTGCTCGCCGAGGCGCAGGGCGCCGCGCTTCGTGTTCTCCATGCATTTGACGCGAACGTGCTGCCGGCGAGCTACGTCCGCCGCGGCCTGCGCGACGCCGAGGCCGCCCTCGACCACGAGGTGAAGGACAGCGGCGCCGACCAGAATCTGGCGATATCGATCAAGGTCGCGAGCGGCGCTGCCGATCAGGTGGTGATCGACGAAGCCCGCGCGATGCCGGCCGATCTCGTCGTCATGGGGCTGTCGCAGGATTCCACGCTGACCAGCATCGCGCGCGGCACGACCGTCGACAAGGTGGTGCGCGGCGCGCCGTGCCCGGTCCTGGTGGCCAAGACGCGCGCGAGGCGGGCTTACGCCAACGTCGTCGTGGCGTTCGATCCGGCCGAGGCGTCGCGCCGGGCGCTGGATCTGGCCCTGCGGCTGTTCCCGTCCGCCCATCTCACCGTCGTCCATGTCGACGAGGCGGCGCCCGCGGAGCGGGCTGCGGACGCCACCCTCGACGCGGCGGAACTCGAAAGCCGGCGTCAGATCACGGACTTGGTCACCGCCGCATGCACGGCCCTCGGTAGGCCTGTGCCGGGTGCACCGGACGGCCCGGCGCTGATCTTCGCCGGCGGCGACGCCGCGCATGCCCTGAACGAGCAAGTGGCACGCTTGAACCCGGATCTGGTCGTGCTGGGCACGCACGGTCGCTCGGGCCTCTCCGGCCTGCTGCTGGGCAGCGTCGCTGAGAGCCTGCTGGAGGCGCTGCCGCAGGACGTGCTGGTGACGCGGGGCTGAGGCTAAGGCTTACTCCGGGCGCTTTGTGCCGGTGACCATGGACCGGGCCAGATTCTCCCGATGGGCGAAACTCGCCAGCAGCACGCCGGCGATATGCAGGATCACCAGCACCAGCACGAGATTCGCCAGCGTCTCGTGCACCTCGCCCCAGATGCCGTCGCCACCGGCTTCGCCGCCCAGCATCTGACCGCCCGCCTCGTCGTCGTCGCCGGCGATCTCCCCCGACGTCGCCGCGGCGCCCGGGGCCGCCGTGGTCAGGCCAGCCAGCGGCCCGGCATGGTCCTCGATCGCATAGAGCTGCAGGCCGGAGCCGACCAAGGCCACGAGCGACGCCAGCAGCAGGAAGACCATCGCGGCACCGGCGGGGCTGTGCCCGAGGTAGCGGCGGGCACGCCCGCGGACGAGGTCGACCAAGTAACGCAAGCTGGCGAAGGGCCCGAAGACGAAATCGCTGAAGCGGGCATGTTGCGGGCCGAAGAAGCCCCAGAGGATGCGCAGGGCGACGAGGCCGCCGACCGCATAGCCCGACCAGACATGCAAGGCCAGGGACTCCTCGCCGCTGAGATAGGCGACGGCGAAGGCGATCACGAGGGTCCAGTGGAAGACCCGCACCAGCGGATCCCACACTTGGACCATGCGCTGCTGTGGGGCGCCGATCGCGCGCGATAACGATGAGGCTTGCATTGGCTTCTTATCCCGCGAAGTGGTGGCGTGAGAACGACAAGGACGCATCGAACAATGACGGCCAGGCTTGGCCGGCATGGCCCAGCGACGCGCCCCGTCGGCCCAAGGTCAACCGCCGAGCTGCTTCGCATCCGGCAGCGGCGCTCCGATGCCGGTCTGATCGGCGAACTTTTCCGGCGACATGCCGGGCGTGGTTCCCAGGAACGCCACCAGCGACCAGATCTCGGCGTCTGAGTGGCTCTTCGCAAAGCCCGGCATGCCGGTCATCTTGACGCCGTTGCGGACGAACCAGAACGTCTCGTCCATCTCCGCGTCGCGATCCGCCTCGAAGAGATTGGCCGGTGCCGGGTTGATCCCCATTGCGACGCCCGTGGGCTTGAGCCCGGGGCCGCCGTGGCAGACGATGCAGTTCTCGCCGAACAGCTTGGCGCCGGCCTTGATCATCTCCGGCTGGTCGAGGCCGTCCGGCACCTTGATATCGCCGAGCCGGGCAGCGACCGAGCTGTCGGAGGCCTCGTGCAGCGCCCATGCGACGACCGGATTGTCGGGCACGATGGCGGCGACGTTGTATAGCCCGGAATAGATGAAGCCGATGCCGCCGAGCACCGCGACAACGGCGCAGGCGACAACTGTCAGGAGTACGGTCTTTAGCTTGGATTCTGCCATCACTGGCTCCTTGTGCAACATTCTTTGCTCATATCTTCAGAAGATATCAGTAACGATTCAGCATGATGCTCTTTGCTATTCCGGCTCGGAGAAGTCGCCGCGATTGGCCGCCGTGTGGCAGGCGACGCAATTTGCGGGTGTCTTCACGGTGGCGCTGGCGAATTGGCGGGCCGAGACCTCCTCGTGGGCGTTCTGCCAGAATGGGGTCTCGGAGATCCGCAAGGGTGTCGCGCTTGCCGACAGGCCGCGCAGGAACCGGTTGCCGCCCTTCGTGCCCGTCGCGTCGGCGGCGTGGTCGACGAGATAGGTCGTGACCGTCTGCCGGGCCGGGTCGGCGAGGCTGGCATCCTCGCCGAAATGCGACGACAGGTCGGCCATCAGCTTCTGCCAGGAGCGTGCCGGCAGGAACTGCGGCGGGAACACCATGTGGCAGGCGCCGCACTCCTTGGTCACGGTCGCGTCGGACACGGGCGGCACGAACACACCCCCCTCCGCATGCGCCAGATGGAGCGGAGCAATGGCAGCGGCGACGAGCAGCAGCGTCAGACGGGTCATGATTGGCCTCACTTGCTGGACAGGTAGGTGATCACGTCGCCCTTCTCGGCGGCGGTGCATTCGCGCCCGAGGACGCTGTTGCAGTTGCGGGTGAACCACTTGGCTACCGTCTCGGCGTCGGTGAACCGCTTGGGCGTGAGCGAGACCGCCATCGGTTCGATCGCCTTGCCGGCGCGTGTCTGCCCGGCCTTGGTGGGGTCGGCGGTGTGGCAGGTGGTGCAGGATGGCGTGTCCGGCTTGCCGCCGGTGTGGCTGGCGCTCCAGAAGGTCTTAGCCCTGCGCCGCGGAAAAGCCGGCAAAGGTGGGGTCCGCCTGCTTGGCTTCCGTCGCCAGCGTGGCGAGGATGGCGTCGCGGCCGGGATCGGCCGCTGCGTCGGCGGCGATCAGGGCAAGGACGGCGCCGGTCAGCACCGGCAGGATTCGGGTCATGGGCTGGCTCCAGGGGCGGTCGGTTGCGGCAGTCGGATGGCCTGGTCGTCGAAGCGGCCGCTCGCGGCATCGGTATGGCAGGCGGCGCAGTTGGCCTTGGTCTGCACGGGTGCGGCACTGAATTGTTCGGGTGGCACGTCCGCATGCTTGGCGACCCAGAACGGCGTGGCCGTGATCCGCAAGGGCTCGCCAGGCGAGACGACGGCGAAGCGGCGCGCCGCCTCGGTGTCCCAGGCCTCGGCGGCGTAGGTGTCGAGGAAAGCCGCGATCTCCGCCGCCTTGGCTTCGGGCAGGCTGGCGTCCTCGCCGAAATGGTCGCCCAGGTCGCCCATCAGCGCAGCCCAGGAGGCGCGTGGCAGGAGGCTCGGATGGAAGGGCTGGTGGCAGTCGCCGCATTCGGCGGCCCACGCTCGGTCCATGGGCATGGCCGGCATCCCCAGCGGGGGGAGCCGCGACAGGACAGCCAGGGCGACGACGGAGACGACGGTGAATGC
Source organism: uncultured Alphaproteobacteria bacterium (assembly GCA_963798145.1). Lineage (GTDB taxonomy): Bacteria > Pseudomonadota > Alphaproteobacteria > Geminicoccales > Geminicoccaceae > Benzoatithermus. The sequence continues at coordinate 25,529 of CAWCSG010000021.1, read as the reverse complement.
GGCAAGGCAGGCAAGAGCTGCCGCGGGACGGGCGACGCGCGCGTGCTCTGGCAAGGGCGTGCCGGCGGGCAGCGGGATCCAGCCGGTGATCATGGCCCGCACCAGCGGCGATCGCAGCAGCCAGGTCTCGACCAGCACGCCCGCCAGATGGCCCGCGATCATCGCCAGGAGCAGCCAAACCAGGACCTCGTGAATCCCCTTGGCCCCGTGCCCGAGGGCATAGCTGGCGATGCCGGCCAGCGGCCCCTGCTTCTCTTCACCGCCCTGGACCATCAGGCCGGTGACGACGAGCGCTGTCAGCACGCCGAACAGCGCCAGGATCATCACCGACCCGGCCGGGTTGTGACCGAGATGGTCCGGCGGGCGGAGCAGCAGGAGGCCGCGCACATGCTCGGGCAGCCGGCGGGTGGCCCGCACCATGCTGGCGATCCGGCTGTACTCGGGGCCGAGCAGACCCCAGATCAGCCGAAACACCAGCAGCACGACGATCAGGTAACCGGCCGCGAGATGGACACCCATCCAGGATTCGGGCGTCACAAACCCGGTCAGCAGTGCCGTGGCAACCGCCGCGACCAGCAGCCAGTGAAACAGCCGGGTCGGCAAGTCCCAGACATAGAACAGCCGCCGGGTGGCCGAGGTCGGCGCGGCGGGGTCGCTGCCGTTGGCCGGCAATTGACTGCTCTCGAACCGGTCCATCCCGAATCTTGCCCGCCGTCGAATATTCGTGCCAGACATTCCGCCCAGATCTAGTCGAACCAAGCTAAACCTTACCTGAACGACCGAGTGCCGACTTGCGACAGTCGGGCGTTCAGGGTTCCGGGCGCGGGGTGGTCGCGACGCTCGGTGGCAGGAGCGGGAACTCGACGCGCGGCTGCTCGCCGGTCAGCGCGCGCAGGAAGGCCGTGACCTGGTCGATCTCGGGCTCGGTGAGATTCTCGCCGAGCTGCGACTGGCCCATCACGGCCACCGCCTGCTTGAGGTCCCAGGCGTGGCCGCTGTGGAAATAGGGTGCGGTCAGTTCGATGTTGCGCAAGGTCGGCACCTTGAAGACGTAGTCGTCCTCGACCGTCTTGGTGACCTGGAAGCGGCCGCGATCGGCCGGCGGCAGGAATTCCCAGCCCGGCTTCTGGACCACGCCGAACGGCGCGTACATGCCGCCGCCGATGTTGATCCCGTTGTGGCAGTTGCTGCAGCCCTTCTCGATGAAGGTCGCGAGACCCTGCTTCTGCACGGCGTCGAGAGCCGCATCGTCGCCCGCGAGCCAGCGGTCGAACGGGCTGCCGGGGGTGAGCAGGGTGGCCTCGAACACCGCGATGGCGGCCTCGATGTTGGCATAGGTGATCGGGTCGGCGTCGCCGGGGAAGGCCGCCTTGAACTCGTCGACATAGCCCGGAATGCCCTGCAGCTGGCCGACCGCGTGCTCCTTGGTGATGCCCATCTCGACCGGGTTGGCGATCGGCCCGCCCGCCTGCGCTTCCAGATCGGCGGCCCGGCCGTCCCAGAACTGGGCCGTGTTGAACACGGCATTCAAGACCGTGGGAGCGTTGCGGCCGCCGAGCTGCCAGTTGTGGCCGAGCGAGGTCGGGCGGCCGTCGGCGCCGCCCATGCCGACCAGATGGCAGGTGTTGCAGCTGATATTGTGGCTCTGGGAGAGCCGCGGCTCGAAGTAGAGCATCCGGCCGAGATCGACCTTGGCCGGCGTGGCGGCATTGCCGGGGAGTGCAGGCGGTTCCGTCGGGATCGGCTGGAACAGCTCCTTGGCCTGATCGCGCAGCGGGTCGGCGGCGAGTGCCGGCGTGGCGAGCGCCACGAAGGCGAGAAGGGGCGAGATGACGAATGGGCGCATGATCATCGATCTCCGATGCGAACTGTCGCGCGCGTTGCTCCACGACTTTTGATTGCTCGATCTCTTGAGAGGATCGAACCTAGGCAGCGTAGCCCAGGTGAAACGCGGACAACTTGATCCAGATCAGCGCCACACTTGCCGAGTACGGGCTTAATTCATGCGACACATTGCCCGCACGCATGGCAGATGGTCGCAATCCCATCCCGAATAGGACTTCGGACTTCAGCATGTCAGGCGATATCGCCGAATGCTTGTGCGGACTGGCGGAGAGGGAATTCCAGCATGCCACGGCACCTCGAGCGCCATCTCGTCGAGCGGATCGGCTGGCTGCGGGCCGCGGTGCTCGGCGCCAATGACGGCATCGTCTCGACGGCCAGCCTGATCGTCGGGGTCGCCGCCGGATCGGCCGCCCGCAGCGACATCCTGCTGGCCGGGGTGGCTGGGCTGGTCGCCGGTGCCATGTCGATGGCCGCCGGCGAGTATGTCTCGGTCAGCTCGCAGGCCGACACGGAGGAGGCCGATCTCGGGCGCGAGCGCATGGAGCTGAGCACCGATGTCGAGGCCGAGCGGGCCGAGCTCGCCCAGATCTACGTCAAGCGCGGGCTCGAGCCGACCCTGGCGCGCGAGGTGGCGCTGCAGCTGATGGCCAAGGACGCGCTGGGCGCCCATGCGCGCGACGAGCTCGGGATTTCGGCGGCGATGACGGCGCGGCCGATCCAGGCGGCCTGGGCCTCGGCGGCGAGCTTCACGGTCGGCGCCGCCATGCCGCTGCTGATGGTCGTGGTGTCGCCGCCGGCGCTGCTGGTGCCAGTGGTGGCGGGGGCGTCGCTGGGGTTTCTCGCCCTGCTGGGCGCGATCGGCGGCCGCGTCGGCGGCGCCAACGTCTGGCGCGCGACGCTGCGGGTGACGTTCTGGGGCGCGCTCGCCATGGCGCTGACGGCCGGCATCGGCGCGCTGGTCGGGACGGTTGTCTGAGCGGCGCTGTTCGTGTCGCGGGCGAATCCGGGCGTTCGGCGGCGCTGCCCAGCAATACGCCAGCCGCCGTCCCGTGCCGCGACTCCGATATGTGCTGGCCTGCCGGTTTCAGCCAGCCCGCCGGCGCTGTACCGGGTCCAGCGCCGTGAGCCGGCCAATCGGCGCGCACGCGAGCAATCGGGCCGTATCGGCTGCAGACTCATCGTCGCACCAGCGGAGCATCTGACGGCTTTTGCCGCACCTGGGCTTAACGTAGCGGCGTCGCTGAGGAATGTGACGGCGGTGTCGCGTGTGATCGATGCCCAGAACAAGGGGAGGAGCCTCGATGCACCCGGTGCTGCAATTCTGCCTGGCGCTGCTGCCGATCGCGACCGTGTTCCTGCTGCTCGTGGTGCTCGAGCGGTCGGCCAAGCTGTCGATGCTGGTGGCCTACGTCGTCACCGTCATCGCCGCGCTCACCCTCTGGGGAACGGACCTCGCCAAGATCCTGGGCGCCTCGGTGAACGGGCTGGTGACCGCGATCAGCCTCCTCTACATCGTCTTCGGCGCGATTCTGGTCCTCTACACGCTGGAGGAGAGCGGCGCGATCCGCGCCATTCGGCGCGGCTTCACCAGCGTCTCGCCGGACCGCCGGGTGCAGGTGATCATCATCGCGTGGCTGTTCGGCTCGCTGATCGAGGGCGCCTCGGGGTTCGGGACGCCCGCGGCGATCGCCGCCCCGTTGCTGGTGGCGGTGGGTTTCCCTGCCATGGCGGCCGTGATGGTGACGCTGATCATCCAGAGCACGCCGGTATCGTTCGGGGCGGTCGGCACCCCGATCCTCGTGGGCGTGCGCACGGGCCTCCTCGACCAGCCCCTGGTCGAGGCGACGATCGCGCCGATGCCGTTCTTCGACTATCTGCTCGGGATCGCGGCCACGGTCGCGATGATCCACGCCCTGATCGGGTTCCTGATCCCGTTGATCATGGTCGGCATGATGACCCGGTTCTTCGGCGCCAACCGCTCGTTCATCGACGGGTTCAAGATCTGGCGGTTCGCGCTGTTCGCGGGCCTCGCGTTCACCATCCCCTACTACGTGATCGCCTCGCTTTTGGGCCCGGAGTTCCCCTCCCTGGTCGGCGGCATCATCGGCCTGCTGATCGTGGTGCCGGCCGCACAGCGCGGCTGGTTCGTGCCCGCCGAGCAGTTCGATTTCCCACCGCGCGCGGACTGGGACGCGGCCTGGGTCGGCAAGCTCGACGATCTCAAGGACCGTCGCGGCGATGCCGCGACCATGCCCCTGCTCAAGGCCTGGGCGCCCTACGTCCTGGTCGTGCTGCTGCTGGTGGCGTCGCGGACCATCGCACCGCTCAAGGCCTGGCTGACCTCGCCGGCGATGACCATCGCGTTCCGCGACCTGTTCGGCTCGGGCATCAATGCCACCGTCCAGCCGCTCTACCTGCCGGGGACGATCCTGATCCTCGCCTCGCTGATCACCTTTTTCTATCATCGCATGTCGGCAGGCGAGTACACTACCGCGGTGCGCTCGTCGGCAACGACCATGCTGGCCGCGGCACCGGCGCTGATGCTGGCCGTGCCGATGGTCCAGGTGTTTCTCAACTCGGCTTCGGCCAGCTACCCGAGCATGCCGATCGTGCTGGCGCAGGGGGTCTCCGCTGTGGCCGGCGACTCCTGGCCGCTGTTCGCGCCGCTGATCGGCGCCATGGGCGCGTTCATCGCCGGCTCGAACACGATCAGCAACATGATGTTCTCGCTGTTTCAGTTCTCGACCGCGGAGCAGATCGGCCTCGGCGCGGTCGGCGCTGGCCTCGTCGTGGCGCTGCAGGCGGTCGGCGGCGCCGCCGGCAACATGATCTGCGTTCACAACGTCGTCGCTGCATCGGCGACCGTCGGCCTCGTCGACCGGGAAGGCGAGATGATCCGCAGGACCCTGATCCCAATGGGCTATTACGTGGTCCAGGCGGGGCTGATCGGCACCGCGCTGATCAAGGGCGGGCTGAACGGCTGGTGGCTCGCCGTGATCGTCTGGGCTACCCTCGTTCTGGTGACCATGGCCTTCAACCGTGGCCGTGCCGCCGTCCCCGCCATCGCCACGGCGTCGTCCTGAGCCGCCGGATCACCCCAGGATGGACTGCGCGGGAGAGGTTGCCGATGCCCGATCTGCCTGACCGCCGTCCCGCGCCGCGGGTCGGGCTGCTGGTGACCTGCCTCGTCGACGCGATCCGGCCACAGATCGGCTTCGCCGCGCTACAGCTGCTGGAGGAGGCGGGCTGCGTCGTCGAGGTCCCCGAGGCGCAGACCTGCTGTGGCCAGCCCGCCTTCAACAGCGGCGGCACCGAGGCTGCGAACGGGCTGGCGCGGCAGGTGATCGCCGCGTTCGAGGGCTACGACTATGTGGTGGTCCCGTCCGGTTCCTGCGCCGGGATGATCAAGGTGCACTACCCGGAAGCGTTGGCCGGCGATGCAGCCTGGGCGCCGCGCGCCAAGGCGCTGGCGGCCAAGACGTTCGAGATCATGAGCTTCCTCGTCGACGTGCGTGGCTTCCGGCCCGAGGGGCGCGCGCTCGCCGCCACCGGCACCTACCACGACAGCTGCGCCGGCCTGCGCGAGCTGGACGTCCACACCCAGCCGCGCCGGCTGCTCGCGGCCGTGGCCGGGTTGGAGATGACGCGGCTGGATGGGGCGGACGTTTGCTGCGGCTTCGGCGGCACGTTCTGCGTCAAGTATCCGGCGATCTCGAATGCGATCGTCGACGAGAAGGCGGCGGCGATCGAGCGGACCGGTGCGGAGCTGCTGCTGGCCGGCGATCTCGGCTGCCTGATGAACATGGCCGGCAAGCTGAACCGGCGCGGCTCGGCCGTGCGCTGCTTCCACACCATCGAAGTGTTGGCCGGGATGGGCGATGGACCTGCGATCGGCGAGGAGGCGTGAGATGAACGCGCTCACCTCCGACCATTTCACGGCCAACGCCGACGCGGCCCTGGCCGACCGCACGTTGAAGCTGGCGATCGACCGGACCACCGGCACGGCCGAGCGCAACCGCGCCGCAGCCATGGCCGACTTCCCCGAGTTCGCGGCCGCGCGGGAACGTGGCAAGGCGATCAAGGATCATGTCGTCGCCCATCTCGACCACTATCTCGAGGAGTTCGAGCGCAACGCCTTGGCCTCCGGCGCCAAGGTGCACTGGGCCGCCACCGCCGACGAGGCCTGCCGGATCGTCGTCGGGATTTCCCGGTCGGTCCAGGCCAAGCGGGTGACCCGCGCCAAGTCGATGCTGGGCGAGGAGATCGGGCTGCCGCACGCGCTGGCCGAGGCTGGCATCGAGCGGGTCGAGACCGATCTCGCCGAGCACATCATCCAGCTCGCCGGCGACCCGCCGTCGCACATCATCTGGCCGGCGATGCACCGCACCCGCGAGCAGGTCTCGGTCATGTTCAAGGCGGCCCACCGCCAGCCGCACACGAGCGAGGACGTGCCGGCCATGGTGCAGAGCGCCAGGCGCGAGCTGCGCGACAAGTTCCTTTCGGCCGAGGTCGGAATCTCGGGCGCCAACTTCCTGGTCGCCGACACTGGTGCTGTCTGCACCGTCACCAACGAGGGCAATGCCGAGCTGACCACGACCCCGCCCAGGGTCCACATCGTCACCGCCGGGATCGAGAAGCTGGTGCCGTCGACCGCGCACGCGATGGCGCTGCTGCGATTGCTGGTCCGCTCCGCCACGGGTGGCGAGCTGACCCAGTACACGACGTTCCATTGCGGGCCGAAACGGCCCGGCGACGCGGACGGTCCGGACGAGATGCACATCGTCCTGGTCGACAATGGCCGGACACGGATGCTGGCCGAGGGTCTGCGCGAGATGCTGCGCTGCATCCGCTGCGGCGCCTGCATGAACCACTGCGTCGTGTTCCGGCAGGTCGGCGGCCACGCCTATGGCGCGGTCTATCCGGGGCCGATGGGTGCTGTGCTGACGCCCGTGTTCGTCGGCCTGCCCAAGGCGCGCGAACTCGCCCATGCCTGCACCATGAACGGTCGCTGCGAGGAGGTCTGCCCGGTGGCGATTCCGCTGCCGACCCTGCTGCGCGGCTGGCGCGACCGTAGCTGGCGCGAAGGTCTGGAGCCCACCACCATGCGGTTGGGCATCGGGCTCTGGGCCTTCGTCGCCCGCCACCCCAGCCTCTACCGCCTGGCCAGCAGCCTGGGCGTGCGCGCGATGCGGCTGTTCGGCCGCGCCGGGTGGATCAGCTCGCTGCCGCTGGCGGGTGCCTGGACCGCGCAGCGCGATTTCCCGACCCCACCGGCGCAGACCTTCATGGCTCAATACCGCGCGCGGCAGGCGGAGAAGCGCTCGTGACCGGAACTCGCGAGCGGATCCTGCAGGCGGTGCGTACCGGCCTCGGCGGCGCCCGGCAGACGCCAGCGGCGATCGGTGCCGAGGCGATGGCCTTGCTGGCCGACCCGGAGCTGATCCGGCCCAACCGCCCCGACATCGGGCTGGTCGAGCGCTTCATCGAGCGGGCCTCGGTGCCCAAGGTCGGCACCACGGTCGACCGGGTGGCCAGCCTCGCCGACCTGCCGGAAGCCGTGCGCCGCTACCTCGCGTCCCACGACCTGCCGGAATCCGTCGCGCTGCAACCGGCAGCCGAGCTGGAGCGCCTGGACTGGACGGGGCTCGCGACACACAAGGGCATGGCCGCGGACGAGCCGGTCGGTGTCGGCATCGCGCGCTGGGGCATCGCCGAGACCGGCTCGCTCGTGTTCCACTCCGGCCCCGAGATGCCGATCCTGTCCGCCTTCCTGCCGCTGCACCACATCGTGGCGCTGCGGGTCGACACGATCCTGCCCTGGCTCGAGGACTACGCCGCCCTGGCCGACCCGGCCCCGCGCAACGCGGTGCTGATCACCGGCGCCAGTGGGACGACGGACATCGAGGGCAGCTACGTCCGCGGCGCGCACGGGCCCGGCTATCTGCACGTCGTGCTGGTCGCGGGTCGGCCCGGCTCGTCGGGCGGCCCGACCCACGAATGATCCCGATCTCAGGTCGGATCGCCCTTCAGCTGCTCGCGCAGCGCTTCGACGTTGGCCCGGGCGCCCGGCAGGAACGGATGGATCGCCAGTGCCGCCTCGAAGCTGTGCAGCGCCGCTTCCGGCCGTTCGTGGCGCGCATTGATCAGGCCCAGCCCCGACAGCGCGCCGAAATGGCGCGGCTCGAGCGCCAGCGTGCGGCGAACGTCGGCGACCGATCCCTCATCGTCGCCGATCAAATAGAGCAGGGTGGCACGCTTGTTCCACGCCTCCGCGAAGGTGGGCTCGCGCGTCACCAGCAGATCGAGCGCGGCCCGGGCGGTGCGCATGTCGCCCGCCCCCATGGCGGCGCTGCCCCTGACCAGCAGCGCCTCGCTGTCGGGATCCGGTGTCGTGCTCCAGAGGCGCCAGATCTCGCTCTCGATCGTGCCGGCGGCGGCAGCGTCCGGCGCCGCCTTGAGCTGGTCGAACAAAGGTCCGAGCCGGGGGTCGGTCTGGTCCGCCTGGGCGGCGGTGGCCATCAGCAGCAGCGCCGGCAGCCACGCGCCGCGCATCGCCGTCACGAGCGCCGGGCGCGCTTCGGGGCAGGGCCGGGGACCGGCGCCGTACCGGCGACCGCCGTGGCGATCTCCTGGCTGAGGCGGCCGACGACACGGCTCATCGCGGCGACGATGGCGTCGTAGTCGGGTACCGGCTCGCTGGCCTCGGTCAGGATCGAGCGGCCGCTGCTGATCAGCGTCTGCTCGTCGCCGCCGTAGATCCGCCAGCGTGCGTCGAGAGTGACCTCGCCGGCCTGGGTCGCGTCGAAGCGGCCGACCTCGACCTCGATGGCGCGGTCGAGCCTGAGGTCGCCGCGCTGGGGCAGCGGGATGACGTCGTTGGCGTCCAGCAGCGCGTAGAGATCCTCGGCCATGATCCGCGTCATCAGCGGCTGCAGCGGCTCGGACCAGCGATAGACGTCCGGCAGCCGCATCTGGTTCGCACCCTGGCGCGTGACGATGTCCGGGCGGTCGAGATAGGGCGGCAGCGTGACCGGGCCTAACCCGATCACCAGGCCCTTGCGGGAGCGAGCCGCCGCTGCCGTGGGCTCGCTGGTTGGCGTCAGCGTGTAGAAGCGGGTCGCCTGGGTCGCGGCGCACCCGGCCAGCAGCGCCGGCAGCACGCAGCCGGCCAGCAGCGACCGCCGCCGCATGATGATCGTCCTCATTGGCCTCCACCTCCGGTCTTGCCGCGGATCAGCGCCTCCGGGTGGCGATCGAGATAGTCCGCGAACACCCGGATCGAGCGCGCGGCCCGGGTCAGCTCCGACATCAGGGTGTCGGCGCCGTCGGTCAGGGCCGAGTCGGGTCCGATCGTGCGCTGCACCGCGGCCAGCGTCGCCTGCGCCTGGCGCAAGGCGGCGGCGGCATTTTCGGACGTCGTCTTGAGGCTCGCGAGCAGCGGCGCGGCGTCGGCGTCGACCCGGCCGATGGTCTGCTCCAGCTGCTTCAGGGCCGGCCCGACGGCTCGCAGTCCGTCGCGCAGCTCGGGCGAGTTGACCATGGTCTCGACGCCAGCCGCCGTCTTGGTCAGGCTGCCGACGAGCTGCTCGATCGGCAGTGCCGCGATCTTGTTGAGGATCGTCGTCGCCGACGCCTGTAGCGCCTCCAGGGTCGCCGGCACCGACGGGATTACCGGGACCGGCCCGCTCACGTCGAGCTCGGCGGGCGGGGCATTCGGGATGATCGTCAGATCGACGAACAGCTCGCCGGTCAGTAAGTTGCCGGTCTGCAGCTGTGCCCGCAGGCCCCCCTTCACGAAGTCGGCCATGGTCTCGTGGTTCCCGTTGGCCTGGGCATCGGCAGCCGTCGCGCCATCGGTCAGCAGCCGCTGCGGCTCGATCTCGATACTCACCGGGATGCGGATGCGTCGCGTCGCCGGATCAAACTCCAGGTGTACGCCGGTTACCGTTCCGATCTTGATGCCACGGAACTCGACCGGCGCGCCCGCGTTGAGCCCCCGGACCGAGCCGTCGAAATAGACCACGAATGGGATCTTGTCGGTGTACCTGGCATCGCCGACCGCGTTCTGGGTCGGGAACAGTGGAAACCTGGTTCCGGCCTCGGCCATCGCCCCGGTGGTCGTGCCCAGCGGCGTGTCGAACTCGATGCCGCCGGAGAGCAGCGACTGCACTGAGGCGACATTCACGTCGATGCCGGAGGCGCCGGTGGCGATGGAGATCCCGCTGGCGTTCCAAAAGCGGCTGGTCGTGCGCACGAGCTGGTGGAAGGGCTCCTTGACGAAGATCTTGATGTCCAGCGCCCGCGCGTCCGGCGTCAGCTCATAGGACAGAACCTGGCCGATATCGATGCCCCGGTAGTAGATCGGCGCGCCAGGGCCGACCGAGCCCAGCGTGGCGGCAGTGAGCGTGTACTCCCGGCCCGGGACATTGGCGCTGATCGGCGGCGGGTCCTCAAGGCCGACGAACTCGCGGGTGTCCTCACCGTCGCCCGGGGCGAGCCCGATATAGGCGCCGGAGAGCAGCGTACCGAGACCGGACACGCCGCCGACCCCGATGCGCGGCTTGACGATCCAGAAGGTGGTTTTCTCCCGCAGGAACGTCGCGGCGCTGGGGACCATCCGCGCCGTGACCTCGATGTGCCGATGATCCTCGGCGATGATCACCGTCTCGACCGTACCGACCTCGACGTTGAGGAAGCGCAGCTTGGTCTTGCCCGCCTCGAGGCCCTCGGCGGTCTCGAAGCTGATGGTGACCGTGGGACCCTCGCTGGTATAGGCCCGATAGGCGAGGAAGGCCGCGATGACGGCGGCGACGATCGGGATCACCCAGACGATCGAGATCCCGCGCGGTTTCTTGATCAAGGCTTCCGGCGGCTCAGACCCGGAGCGGCTGGCTGCCATCGTTTCTGTCATCGGATACGTCCCACATCAGCCGTGGATCGAAGGCCATCGCGGCCAGGATGGTGACGATCACCACGCTGCAGAAGGCGATCGCACCCGGTCCGGGTGCGATCGTCGCGAGGTTGCCCAGCGCCACCAGGGCGGAGAGGATCCCGATCATGAACACGTCGACCATCGACCAGCGGCCGACACCCTCGATGATCCGGTACATCACCGTCCGATCGCGCAACCGGGTGCTCCAGCGGCGGTGCACCGAGATCAGCAGGAACACGAGGCCGATCAGCTTGAGCACCGGCACGGTGATGCTGGCGAAGAACACCAGCAGCGCAATCGGCCACATGCCGGCGTGCAGCAGCTCGATCACACCCGAGACGATGGTGTCGGGCGCTCCCTTGCCGAACGACGTCACGGTCATGACCGGCAGCACGTTGGCCGGGATGTAGAGAACGGCGGCGGTCAGCGCGAGTGCCCAGCTGCGGTTGAGGCTGTCGGGCTTGCGGCGGTGGAGCGGCGCGCCGCAGCGTGGACATGCCAGGCCATGCAGATGCGTGTCGTCGGCGCGCACCACCTGATCGCATTGCTCGCATGCCAGCAAGGTGGTGCCGGGCACCGGAACCAGCACATCGGAACGCGCCTGCGGGGCGATCCGGCGCCAGATCGCGTGCGGCTCGAACCGCGCATCGGCGGCGGCCAGCAAGATGATCGTGCCGACGAAGGCATAGAGCGCAATACCGAGATGGACGGTGGCGAGATCCTGCAGCTTCACGAAGGCGACGATCACACCCAGCAGGTAGACCTCCATCATCGCCCAGGGCTGTAGCCGCTCGACCCAACGAAAGCCGGCCACCATCCAGCGCGGTCGGAGTCCGAGCTGCAAAGGCACGAGAATGGCGAGCATGCCCAGCATCTTGGCGAGCGGGAGAAAGATACCGGCCAGACCCACCGCCAGCGCCAACGGCCACATGTTGTCGTCGTAGAGCGCAATGGCGCTGTCCAGAATCGTGCTCGCATTGGATTGCCCGCCGATCGACATGGACAGGATCGGGAAGCCGTTGGCGACCAGGAACAGAGCCAGCGCCGCAATGTAGAGCGCCAGCGTGCGCTCCACCGACCGCTCGAAGCGGATGAAGATCTTGGCGCCGCAGGCGACGCAGCGCGCAACGGTGTCGTCCGGCATGGCCGGCAGGTGGTGGACCGTGCCGCACTCGTGGCACGCGATCACCTCCTCGCCGGGTGCCGGCGAAGGTGGAGATTCCGGTCCGCGCGTGATCGCCGTCGCCATGGCTTCCCGGCCCGTTCTTGTCCGCCGCAGACCGGCGTCGCTCTATCGCGAGCGGCGTCTCGGTACCACGGTTCGCATGCTAGCGGTGCGTCCTGGCGGCAACAACGGGATCGATGCGCCGATGGCCGGCGGGCGAGCCGTGTGGTAGCCGACGGCCATGCCCGACCCGACCCCACGCATCTGGCTGCTGATCGGCGACAAGCTCGGCGACAATGCGCAGGTGCAGGTGCTGGCCGACGCGCTGGGCTGGCGGTGCGAAGTGCGCCAGCTCTTCCCCAAACCGGAGTGGGTCCTGGGTAAGCCGACCTTCGCGCCGGGTCTGGAGCATCTCGATCCGGTCCGTTCCGCGCAGCTGGCACCACCCTGGCCCGACCTGATCCTCACCATCGGCCGGCGGCCGTCCATGGCGGCCCTGTGGGTGCAGGACCAGAGCGGCGGCCGGACCAGGATCGTCCTCGTCGGTCGGCCGAAGCGTTGGGCCGAGCGGTTTGCGCTGATCGTGGCTCCCAGTCAGTTCAAGATCCCGCCGCGCGACAACCTGCTCCAGCTCGACCTGCCGCTGATGCGCGCCGACCCCGAGGCAGTGGCGGGGGCGGCCGAGACCTGGCGCGAGCGCCTCGCCGGCCTCCCGCGTCCGCTGACCGCGGTGCTGGTCGGCGGTGAGACCAAGCCGTTCCGGTTCGATGCCGAAGTCGCCGGCGCGCTGCTGGCACGTTTGCGCGAGCTGCAGGCGGGCGACGGTGGCAGCCTCTATCTATCGACCAGCCGGCGCACGCGGCCCGACGTCGTGGCGGCGCTGGACGCCGGGCTGCCGCCGGGTGCCACGCTGCACCGCTGGACGGCGGGCAGCGGCGATGACAACCCCTATCTCGGTCTGCTCGCCTGCGCCGACCGGTTCGTCGTCACCGGCGACAGCGTCTCGATGATGGTCGAGGTGGCGAGCCTCGGCAGACCGCTCGCGATCTTTGCGCTGCCGGTCGGGCGCGGCCTCGCCGATCGGGTCCGGGCCGGGCTCGCCCAGATCGGCACCGGCGGCCTGCTCGGCCCGCTGGCCCATCTCCTCCATCGCCTGGGCATCGCCGGCTATGCGCGTGACCTCGGCGAGATCCAGGACCGGCTGATCGAGCGTGGCCTGGCGGTGCCGTTGGGGCAGCCGTTCCGCAGCTCGGCCAGGCCGCTGGAGGACGAGCTGCAGCCGGTGGTCGCCCGCATCCGCGCCTTGCTTGCTTGAACGGCTTGGTGGGCAGACCAAGATAGAGGACGAGCGGCGCCGGACCGGCCGCCGCGTTGCCGTGATCGGCGTCGGTTGCTATGAAGCCGCGTTCGTCACCGCGGTTCCTGGAGCCGGTATGCTCTATACTCTCTGGAAGCGGGTCAGCCGTGAGGTGATCCTGCTGTGCGCGTTCTTCCTGCCGCCCGAGCGCAAGCGGCGGCTGGAGCGCTGGCTGCGCGGCAAGGAAGAGTTCCGCAAGCTCGGGCTCGCCGACGTCGTGATCGTCTCGTTCGGCAAGAGCGGCCGCACCTGGCTGCGGATGCTATTGTCGCGCTTCTTCCAGCTGCGCTTCGGGCTCAGCCCGTCGGCCTTCATCGGCTTCGACAACCTGCACCGCAAGAACGACGGCATCCCACGGGTATTCTTCACCCACGACAACTACCTGCGTGACTTCACCGGCAACGTCGACAACCGCAAGGACTTCTACGGCAAGAAGGTGGTGCTGCTCGTGCGCCAGCCGGCCGATGTCGCGGTGTCGCAGTTCCACCAGTGGAAGTTCCGGATGCGGCCGCACAAGAAGGGCCTCAACCAGTATCCCGAGCACGGCCGCGAGGTCGACGTGTTCAGCTTCGTGATGGACGAGGCCGCGGGTCTGCCCAAGGTGATCGACTTCATGAACGCTTGGGCCCGGGAGCTGCCGAACCTCGAGCAGATCCTGATCGTGCGTTACGAGGACCTGCGGCGCGACACGGCTGGCCAGCTCGGCCGGGTGCTTGAGTTCATGGGTCAACAGCCGACCGCGGTCGAGCTTGCCGATTGCGTCGCCTTCGCCAGCGTCGAGAACATGCGCAAGCTCGAGGAGAAGGGCACTTTCTGGCTCGCGGGCTCGCGCATGAAGGCCGGTGACAAGGCGAACCCGGACTCGTTCAAGGTGCGTCGCGCCAAGGTCGGCGGATACCGTGACTATTTCGACGATGCGCAGCTCGTGCAGCTCGACGAGCTGACCGCGGAGCGGCTGCTGCCGGGCTTCGGCTATCTCGCCGCCGAGCAGGCGGAGCCGCGGGCGGCCGCCTCGGCCTGAGCGGTGGTCGCGAGCGGCGCCGCGTTATGCTATCACTTGACCGCTCCCCACGGGCGGGCACCGGGAGGTCGACCGTCATGAAGCCGTGCGTTTTCATCCATACCAACCAGAAGCAGTATTTGGGTGCGCTGGTGTCGATGCACTCGATGCGGCGCAACTCGCGCCATGCCGACGAGTTCGACGTCAAGCTGATCGAGTACGAGACCTATCAGGACTTCTTCGCGAAATATGAGGGCCGCAGCTACAGCCGCGACGGTGACAGCCGGATCTGGGACAAGGAGGATCTGCAGTCGTTCACGCCGCTGCGCTTCATGCCGCCCGAGCTGATGGGGTATGAAGGCCGGGCCGTGGTGGTCGACCCCGACGTGTTCGCGGTGCAGGACGTCTGGGAGCTGCTGACGCGCGACATGCAGGGCAAGGCCGTGATGTGCCGCCAGCGTGGCACGCCGCCGCACAACGCTTCCAGCGTCATGCTCATGGATTGCGCGAAGCTCGCGCACTGGAAGCTCGAGAAGGATTTCGACGCGCTGTTCACCGGTCAGCGCGAGTACAAAAAGTGGATGAACCTCGGCTACGAGGATCCCGCGACGATCGGCCAGATCGAGCCCGAGTGGAACGATTTCGACAAGCTGACGCCCAAGACCAAGATGATCCACAATACCCGGCGCAAGACCCAGCCCTGGAAGTCGGGCCTGCCGGTGGACTTCATCCCGGCCGAGAACAACCTGCTCAACCCGGTGATGCTGCTGAACCGGATCCGCCGCAAGCTGTTCGGCGAGTACGCGATGCTGGGCAACTACAAGGACCATCCCGACGAGCGCCAGACGCAGCTGTTCTTCGGCTATCTCAAGGAATGCCTGGCCAGCGGGCTGGTCAGCGAGGAGCTGGTCAAGCAGCACATGGCGGCAAACCATGTCCGCCATGACGCGTTCGCGGTGATCGAGCGCACCCCGCCTCTGGACCAGGTGATGCCCAAGGCCGCCTGACGGGCCGCGTTCGCGGTACCTCGGTGCCGCGGGTTGCGATCGGTTTTTCGGCGCTGCGATTTCACGGCTATGGTGGGTTCCGGGTCGTGACCGTCCCGCGCCGACATACGTGATCGGGCGCACGACCCTGATCCGGCCGGGACTCGCGATTGAGCTTCCGGCAAGGCAGGGGACCATGATCATGAGGCTCGCCTGGCCCGGCCGCCGAGATCGGTGGCGTGCGTGAACGGGATCACCATCGGCCGGGAGGTCGTGGGCGAGGTGCTGGCGGGTGCCGGCGCGCGCCCGGCCGGCTCCAGGCAGGCGTCCGATGCCGCCGTGTCTGGTGCGGCATCCTTCGACGCGGCGGGTGCGGGCAGCTTCATCGACCTGCTCGGCCGCCCGCTGCGCCTGCTGGTGCTGTGCTATGAGACGCCGCCCATGGGTGGCGGAACGGGGGTCGCGTGCGCGCAGGTCCTGCGGGTCATGGCCCGGCGGACGGACCTGCGCATCGACGTGATCTCGAGCGGGCTCGGCCGTGAGATCGAGGTGCTTCGGCAGGGTTCCGCCACCATCCATCTGCTGCCCGTCGGCAAGCGCGACCTGAATCACTGGCAACCCGACGAGCTGTTGCGCTGGATGGTCGGGTCGGCGCGTCGCGCGGAGACGTTGCTGCGCGACGGGCCGTTCGATCTCTGCCACTGCTGGTCCGGGTTCCCCGCCGGGCTGGTCGGCTGGTGGCTGCGCCACCGGCAGCCCTATCTGGTCTCGCTGCGTGGCTCGGACGTCCCGGGCTACAACCGGCGTCTGCGCCTGCTGGAGCCGCTGCTGCTGGGCCGTCTCGCGCGGCGCGTGTGGCGCGACAGTGCCGGCGTGTTCGCGGTCAGCCGCAGCCTGCGCGCCTTGGCGCAGCGCACCGCCGCCGACATCCCGATCGGCGTGCTGCCCAACGGCGTCGATGCCGAGCATTTCCGGCCCGGCGCCAATGGCGGGAACCGCGAGCTCGTGTTCGCGGGTCGGCTGATTCCGCGCAAGGGCGTGGAGTTCCTGCTCGACGCTGTGGCGGCACTGGCGGCGCGACACCCTGACCTACGGCTGACGATCGCCGGCGACGGCCCGGAACGCGGCGCGCTGCAGGCCCAATCGGATCGCCTCGGGCTAGCCGCGCAGGTGACCTTCGCGGGGCAGCTCGGCCGCGCCGACCTCGCCGACCTGCTCGGTCGCAGCGGCATCCTGGTCCTGCCGGCGGTGAACGACGCGATGCCGAACGTGGTGCTCGAGGGCATGGCCGCCGGCATGGCGGTGATCGTCACCGAGACCAGCGCCGGCGGCATCATCGACGGCAACGGCCAATTGGTGCCGCCGGGCGATCCCGCAGCACTGGCTGCGGCCATCGAGCGCTACCTCGGCGATCCCGAGCTGCTGGCCGAGCATCAGCGCCGCTCGCGTGTGCTGGCCCTGGGCCGCAGCTGGGACGCGGTCGCGGCGGACCATATCGCGCGCTACGGCCGGGCGATCGCGCAATCCGCGCCGCAAACTGCGGCGAGCCCGCCCGGACGGGAGCAGTTCGGCGCCAACGGCGACATGCTCAGGCTCAAGTAGACGAATGGCGATCGCGCGCGGTACCGCCCATCGACGGATGGCTAAAGCGCTTCCGCGCTGAGCGGAGACGCCCGCCTCAAGTAGGCCCGGAGGCCGGTAGCAGCAGCCAGGCAAGAGCGGGTTCGGTCACACCGAGCCCGCTCTAGCCGGCGATCAGCTGTGCCAGGCCACAGGCGGTGACCACCGGCAGCACGAGGTGGCCAGCGAAGCGCAGCTCGCGCCGCCATGACGCCATCGGCCGGCCCAGGGCGGCGAGCGCCACGGCATAGACGAGGCGGGTGGCCAGGGATGTGGCCGCCAGCCCTTCGAGTCCCAGACCCAGCCGCAATGCCGCCCACGACAGGACAGCACTGATCGCTACGGCCAGTGCGGTCACCGGCGGGATCAGCTGCTGGCGATCCGCGGCCTGGCTGCCGAGCATGGCCACCGTCATCAGCCCTTGCGCCACGCCGGTGAACACGTAGATCCGGGCAGCACCTACCGCCAGCGTGTATTCGGGCAGGAAATGCCCCACGATGGGTCCGATGCCGAGGCTCAGCAGCCCGAGCAGCAGCGACAGGCTCCAGGACAGGGTGACCAGCAGCCGCTCGACATCGCGTACCCAGGCCTCGGGCGCGCCATGCCGCGCGGCATGAAAGACCTCCGGGAACACGGCGGTACGGACGATGAAGCCGGCGGCGGCGCCGATGCTGGCGACGGACACGGCAAACGCGTACTGGCCGAGGGTCTCGACGCCGCTCATCGCCGCCACGACCAGCCGGTCGGTGCTGCCGAGCAGGACCTGCAGCAGGATGCCGATCGTGACCGGCAGACCGATCCGGATCATGGCGCGGGTCGAGCGCCAGCACCAGACCGGTCGCAGCGGGACTCGGCCCCACAGCAAAGCGATGCCCCCGCCATAGGCCAGCGCGAGCCCTGCAACGGCGCCGTTCAGGCCCCATGCCAGGGCCAGCGGCAGCGGGACGACCAGCTGCAGGACGGCGTGTGCCAGCTCCAGCGTCGCGAACTCTCGCACGTCGGCCTGCGCGCGCAGGAACGTCGCGGCCTGGAACCAAAGCCGCTCGACCATGGCGGTGGCCGCGATGCCGGCCAGGACCACCCGCCAGACAGGGTCGGCCGTCATCGCCGCGGCCGCGAGCGCCAGTATGGCGACGGCTCCGTAGCTCAACAGCAGGAACGCATTGCCCGCCTGCGCATAGCGCACGGCCATCGCGTTACGCGTCCCGCCGCCCACATCACGGTGGGCCGCCGCCTCCACCTCCAGACCGCGCTGCACGCCGAGACCGGCGATGATCAGATATTGCTGCGCCACCCGCAGCAGCGACCAGACGCCCAGCGCGCCGGGGCCGAGCAGGGCCGCCAGAGCCACGCCGCGCGCGCCGAGCAGCAGTTCGACCGCGCTCCGTGCCGCACCGTAGCCCAGGATCCGGCTCAGGCGGCCGCCAGGCCGCATGGCTGCGGCGGTGGCGGCGGATCCGCTCGCCGCCTCAAGCATGGGCCTGCAGCCCGACCGGATCCTCCAGCTTGGAACGGACGCTCCGCCGTGCCTCGGGCATGGCTCGCACCTTCAGCCGGTGACGAGGCTGCCGGCCCCGGCCGGCGGCAGGGTGTCGATGCAGTCGAGGCGCCAGGCGATCTGGTCGGGATGCGCGAGCGCGCGGGGTTCCAGTCGGGCTGCCAGCCCGCCGACCAGCAGCGCCAGATGCGGGTCCGCCGGCTCGGTTTCGGGGCGGACGAGCGGCGCCTCGATCTGGGTCACGAACACGTCGCCATGGCGCAGGGTCACCACCGGCAGCAACGCGGCGCCGGTGCGTGCCGCGAGATGCGGCGCGCCGCTGGCCACACGGAGCGAGCCCGCGAGAAACGACGCGGTGAGCGATCGGGCGCCCGATGCCGCCACCGTGATCGAGACGATGCCGTTCTCCCGTAGCACGGCGGTGAGCCGGCGCAGTGCCGCCTGCGCGCCACCGTCCGCCGCCAGCGTCACGCGCTCGGCGAGGTAGCGGTCCTCGATCCGGGTGCGGATCGGGTTCAGCAGCCGGATGCCCAGCCGCGAGGCGGTGGAGAAGCCGTGGTTGGGGCTGCTCAGATGATGCACCGCATAGCCCGCCGCGTGCAGCGCCCGCTTGGTGGCCAGCCACTGGTAGACGGTCGGGGCCACCCAGAGGATGGCGCCCCGGCCGGCTGCGAGCGCGGCCCGGAGATGCTGCTCACCTTCGAGCCGCAGGGTGGGGCGCCAGCCGCCGGGGCGATGGCTGCGCAGAAAGCAGAGCTGGTCCAAGCGAATGTGGGCGAGTTGGCGCCGGGCCAGGACGGCCGCGGGCTCGGCCAGTCGCTCCGGGCCCGCCATGGCCGCGATCCGTCGTGCCAGCCGGTCGATCGCCCTGGTCTCGAGGCCAGCGGCGCCATGGGCGAGACCGTCCCAATGGCGCTCCGGCAGGCACCAGGCGGCCAGCGCGGCCAACGGCAATTTGGCCAGCACGCGCGCATCCGTGGCTGTCATCAGCGGTGCGTCGGCGGCACCGGCCGGGAACTTGCGCTTCGCTGCGGATGGGGTGCTCGCCATGCGCAAGCTCTACGGCGGCGCAGCTTGCCGGGAGGTAAATGACCCCGGCTATTCTGTCGGCTCGATCTTCACGCTTTCGCAAGGGTCGTGCCGCCATACCGGACGGGCCGCCGCCGAGTCCTGGAGACGTGTGGGATTGGGAGCCGGCCCAACGAT
The DNA here is from genome assembly GCA_963798145.1 of uncultured Alphaproteobacteria bacterium. Taxonomy (GTDB): domain Bacteria; phylum Pseudomonadota; class Alphaproteobacteria; order Geminicoccales; family Geminicoccaceae; genus Benzoatithermus. The sequence goes on along the minus strand of CAWCSG010000021.1, from coordinate 5,920 downwards.
GCCACGGGATGCGGATGGACCACAGCCACGCGGACAGCCCGGTGCCGCGCTTGATCGAGCGCGCACTCTGGTGGGCCTATGAGCGCGCACCTGGCGATCTCGACACCCTGTTTCAGCTCGGGCGCCGCTACGCCACCCCGCTGGTGCGGCATCGGCTGGAGCTGTGCCGCCTGACCGGTGCCACCGGCCCGTCGGGGCGGACGGTCACGGTCTTGACGGCCGGCGCCGCCATGACGCTGGACTTCCTGGTCAAGCGCGTCTTCGCCGATGCTCCGGCCATCGAGCGGCTCGGCAGGGTCTCCCTGGCACGGCTGCCCGACGCGCTGGAGCGGCTCGGCGCGCCGGCCGACCTGACGCTGGCCTGCGTCCCGCGCGCGCTGGCGGGCTGGTTCGGCCAGCGCTATCTGCGGGTTCCCGCCCTGGTCACCTTCCGTCAGGCGGTGGGCGGGACGCTCGAGGCGACGCTGGCGCCCGCCACCTACAATGTCCGCCGTGATGCGCGCCGGGTCGTCGAATCCGGGTATGACTGGTCATACACGCGCGATCTCGACGACTTCGAGCGATTTTACCACGAGTTCTACCGGCCGTTCATCCGGGGCCGGTTCGGGCCATTGGCCGTGTTGCGCGAGCCTGCCGAGCTGCGCCGCCATTTTCGCCATGACGGCGGCGTGATCTGGGTCCGGCAGGCGGGCAGGACGGTCGCGGGCGGTCTGGTCCGGCAACGGGGGCATGAGCTGCGCGCCCTGGTCGAGGCCGTGCATCCGGATTGGCGGCAGGAGGTCAAGCCCAGCCCGCAATTCGCGGTCAACATCGCCACGTTCGATGTGGCGTCGCGGCTCGGTGTCGCTGGCGTCGACCTCGGCGGCACGGCCCCCTCGCTACGCGACGGGGTGTTTCGCACCAAGCGCGCCTGGGGCGCGGCGGTTCAGATCTCGGGCGAGAGTCATCGCGAGATCCTCGTCCGATGGCCGGTCGGCGGTGGCGCCCTGCTGCCGCTGCTGCACGCGGCACCCCTGCTGTTCGAGGCTCGAGGCGGCCTGTGCGCGCTGGCGGCCGCCCAGCCCGATCGCCCGCCTGACCTTGCGGCGGGGCTCGACCTCTGGCGGCAGCTGGCGCCACCCGGCGTGAGGGGGCTCTTCCTGCTGGGTGCCGGCGGATCAGCGGCTCCCCCTATTCCCGACACGATGGTCTATTTGTGTCCGGACATGGATGCCGCGTCCCTCAATCGGCTCGCCAACCATCGCTGCTAGCGCGGCTGCCCCACTGTCAGGCGGGCCACAGCCCGTGCAGGCTCTTCGGCTCGAACAGATAGAGCCAGGTCTCGCTCAGCAAGGTGGTGCCCTGCTTCAGCACCGCGCGCATGTCGACGGGCTCGCCCTCGTCGACCTTCAGGTCGAAGAACAGCCGCCAGTGGCCGGGCACGTCGTCTGGGACCGCCTCCATCTGGACCAGCGAGACCTCGCCACGGCTGACCCAGATCTGTGGCTCGGGCAAGACGCCGAACGGCAGGTTCGCCAGCGTGCCGCCCTGGAACTCGACCGTGAACTTGTAGACCCCACGCGGGCGCGGTTTGCCCGGCTGGCCGCCGCGCCCCATCCGGGTTGCCACGACATGCGCGAGCTCCGCATCCGGAAAGCCCGGCTGGCTGGCGACCCAGTGCAGCCGGTAGTGATAGGTGAAGCTGTCGCCGGCCTTGGTCGGCTCGGCGGTCAGCCAATAGGCGGCGATATTGTCGTGGATCTCGTCGTCGGTCGGGATCTCGACCAGCTGGACCATGCCCTTGCCCCAGTCGCCGATCGGCTCGACCCAGGTCGACGGGCGGCGGTCGTAGCCGACGCCGTCGAGATAGTGGTCGAACACGCGATCGCGCTGGATCAGGCCGAAGCCCTTGGGCGTCTGGTCGAGATAGCTGGTGTGGAAGATCCGGGTCGGGTTGTTGAGCGGGCGCCAGATCCGCTCGCCGGCGCCGTTCCAGATCGCGAGCCCGTCCGAATCGTGCACCTCGGGCCGCCAGTCGGCCATCTTCTCGCGGCCATATTCCGCGTACCAGAACATCGAGGTCAACGGTGCGATGCCCAGCCGCTCGATGTCCTGGCGCAGGAACAGATGGTTCTCGATGTCCATGACCACCCGCCGGTCCCGGTAGATCATGAAGCGGAAGGCCCCGCAGATGCTCGGGCCATCGAGCAGGGAATGGACCACGACGGGGTCGCTCTCGCTGGCCGCGGGCGCGATCCAGTGGGCGACGAAATCCGGGAATTCCTCGGGCGTGCTGCTGGCGACGTTGAGTGCCAGACCGCGCGCCGACATGCCGACCTGGCCCAGCTCGCCCACCGCCCGGAAGTAGGACGCACCCAGGAAGGTGGCCCAGGGCTCGCGCTTGGCCCAGTCGCCCTGGAGCCTGCTCTCCTGGATCCAGAATCCTGCGAATGCGTTGGCGTCCGCAGGCAGCTCGCGGGCCGGGCTGTCCTCCGTCACGGTGAAGTAGTCGGGCGAGTAGATGATCTCCCGCGCCTGGCCGTCCTCGACCGCGTGCATCCGCACGGTCTTGGGGAAGAAACCGCCGACGAACTGGAACGTGATCGGGTAGGCGCCCGGGCCGTCACCGAACAGCGCGTACTCGGGACGAAAGCGCAGCTTGCCATGTGCGTCGTAGTCGATCCGACGCACCACGTCGGGCGCCGGTTGCGGCGGCGGTACGTAAGGTCGAGCGGCCTGCGCTTTCGCGCGTTCGATGAGCAACTCGAAGCTGAACGGCTCGGCTGGACCGAAAGCCAGGCCGGGCTCCGCCGCCTGTGCCTCGGGCCACAGCTTGAGCAGGGGCAGCGAGCCGATCGCCCCGGCGGTGAGCAGCACTTCGCGCCGTTGCAGCTGCGTCATCGCCGGCACGTCCTCCGCGGCGGATTCATGGAGCGTCTCTCGAGTCAGTTGGGCAACTCCGCTGACTGCGGCCCTTGTTTGCTCATTTCCGTGCCCGCGCCCGGCCTGTCAACCTGGGACACGGGGACTGGGCGGGAGCGGGCCGCGTTGACCGTCGGACTGTTGCCATAGAGTATGCAGGCCTCGACAAGATGTGATGGATGTCACCTGTTCATGACCATTGTCCGCTGGCTGGCGCGCGCGGCACTCGCCATTCTTCTGCTCGCGGTCGGCGCCTGGATAGGACTGACTCTTCTGGACGCCGGTTCCGACGCCGGCCTGGTGCGACGCGGCCTTGCAGTGGCGCTGGCCTGCGTCACGGTTGCGGCCAGCGTGTCGGTGCTGCTCGCGCGTGGGCGACGCTGGCTCCTGCTGGTCTTCGCCGTCGCCGTCGCGTCGACGCTGGTCTGGTACGCCACCATCCAGCCGGCCGGCGACCGGGCGTGGACGCCGGACGTCGCACAGGCACCGTGGGCGACGATCGACGGCGACCTGATCACCGTCCACAACGTGCGCCACTTCGCCTGGCGCACCGAGGCGGATTTCACGCCGCGTTGGGAGACGCGGACCGTCGATCTGAGCCAGTTGGCGGGCGTCGACCTGGTCGCCTCGTACTGGATGGGCGACGCCATCGCGCATGTCCTGGTCAGCTTCGAGTTCGCGAACGCGCCGCCGCTCGCCATCTCGATCGAGACCCGAAAGGAGGTCGGCGAGGCCTATTCGACGGTGCTGGGCTTCTTCAAGCGCTACGAGCTGGTCTATGTGGTGGCCGACGAGCGCGACCTGATCGGCGTGCGCACCAATGTCCGCGCCGACCCGCCCGAGGACGTCTACCTCTACCGGGTCCAGGCGCCCAAGGAGAATGCCCGGCGACTGTTCCTGGAATACATCCACCAGATGAACGAGCTGCGCGAGCAGCCGCAGTTCTACAACACCGCCACCACCAACTGCACCACCATGGTGCTGATCAACAACCGGGTGAACGGCGCGATCTCGCTCCTGAACTGGAAGATCCTGCTCAGCGGCTACCTGCCGCAGCTGGTCTACGAGCATGGCCGGCTCGACCAGTCGCTGCCGTTCGCGGAGCTGCGCCGGCGTTCGCGCGTCAACGATGCCGCCAGAGCCGCCGGCATCGACGCCGCCGACTTCTCGCAGCGGATTCGCGCAGGCCTGCCGGGATTCGCCGGCTAGCGGGCTTGTCAACCGGTCGGCGGCGCGTGCATGACGGGCCGATGACGGCGCGCTGACCGCGCCCTCGGGAGGCCGGCCGAATGCCTTGGACGATCGACGAGCTCGACACCCCTTCCGTGCTGATCGACCTCGATCGGGTCGAGGCCAACCTGGCCCGCGCCCAGGCCTACGCCGACGATCACGGCCTGAAGCTCCGGCCGCACATCAAGACGCACAAGATCCCCGAACTCGCCCGCTGGCAGGTGGCGCTCGGCGCCGTCGGCATCAATTGTCAGAAGCTGGGCGAGGCCGAGGTGATGGCCGACGCCGGCATCGACGACATCCTGCTCACCTTCAACCTGCTGGGCCGTGCCAAGCTGCACCGGCTGGTGGCGCTGGCCCGCCGGGTGCGCCTGTCGGTGACGTTGGACAACGCGGTCGTCGCCAGCGAGCTCGACGCCGCGATGCGCGAGGCCGGGCTGGTCCTGCCCGTGCTGCTGGAGTGCGATACCGGTGCTGAGCGTTGCGGCGTGCAGACACCGGAGGAAGCCGTCGAGCTCGCGCGGCTGGTCGCCGGCCTGAAGGGGCTGCGCCTCGATGGCCTGATGACCTATCCCGCCCGCGGCCAGACCCAAATCACCGCCGCGTGGCTCGCCGCCGCCGTCGCCGGACTGCGCGCCGCCGGCATCGAGCCCGCCGTCGTCAGCACCGGCGGCACGCCCGACCTGTTCCGTGCCCACGAGGTAACCGCCGCCACCGAGCACCGGCCGGGCACGTACATCTTCCGCGACCGCGACCAGGCGCGCGAGACCGGCAATCTCGACGACTGCGCGATGCGGGTCCTGGCCACGGTCGTCTCCCGGCCGACCGACGGCCGCGCCATCCTCGACACCGGCTCCAAGACCCTGTCCTCGGACACGGTGGGCCTCGACGGTTTTGGCGTGATCGTCGAGTACCCGCAGCTGGTGCTGGCCAAGTTCAGCGAGGAGCACGGTCACGTCGACTGCAGCGCGAGCAACGCCCGGCCGCATATCGGCGAGCGGGTGACGATCATCCCCAACCACGCCTGCGCCGTGACCAACCTGCACGACGTGCTCTACGGCGTGCGCGGCGACCGGGTCGAGCGCGTGTTCAAGGTCGAGGCCCGGGGCCGGGTGCAGTAGCCGAGGGGTCGCCGCCAGCCTGCCGGCCAGCGGATGGCGACTTGAACATGGACCAAGCGAGCCCGGCCAGCGACGCCGTTCCGCCCGAGCCGGCTGCCGTACCCAGCGCCGCCACCGATCCGGGCGGCCAGCGATGTCCGCCGTCGATCACGGCGACCTGAACGACCGAGCCGTTTGCGGGGCAGCCCGCATACCCGTTCACCACCACAGCGCTGCCTCGGCCCATCGTTTCGCCCGACGCCGCCAACGCTTGGCGTGCGCCGCAGCCGTTGCTGGCGGCGAAATAATTCGCTGTCGCCGCGGCCGACAGCATCGGCTCACCGGTCCGGCCGTTCACCATCCCCATGCCGCCCGCATAGGGGAACAGCGGGTCGGCGGTGCCGTTGGCCACAACCAAGGCGAGCGGCACCGGCGGACGGCAACCAGCCGCCGTGGCGGCGGTCAGCGTCGCGGCGGCGAATGACGAAGACATTGTGCGGTGCGCGCGCAAGCTGGGCATCGAAGTTATCGGGGCCAGCCAGCTGTCGCTGCCGCCAGATAGCCTGCAACGCGAACTCTTTGCCGGCGGAGCCGGCCCCTAGCGCAAATTGAGTGGCTTTGAGCCCACGTCGGCAGCGTCGGCATAGTTGACCAATCTAATGGATTCACGGGGCGCCGCCGCGCGGCGC
>CAWCSG010000020.1:0-13603 GCA_963798145.1 uncultured Alphaproteobacteria bacterium | reverse complement strand
CGCTGATCTTACGCGGTATCCAGAGCCTCGGCATCGAGGTGCCGAAGGAGGAGTTGAATAGCCGCCGCAGGAAGCTGTCCTGACAAGGGCGCTCATGCCGGCCGTTGAGTAGGTGAGCATGTGATCATGATTAGCTGAGTGCATGCAATTATGCGGAAAGGTACGCCGCTGGCTATGCGCACTGTCCCTCATGCGTTGCGGCAAGCCTGTCATCATGCGGACATGATGGCATGAGTGGTGATAAGTAGGCCGATAGAAATATCGTTAATCATGACGACATGCGTAAAGGCGTGCCGTTCAATGCATTCCTGGGGCGAGCCCCTGGGGCAGGGGAGGGGCCAATTGTAAAACAGGGTGGAATAGGAGCCAGGATTGGAGTGTGACGCCGAGACGCGTCGGCGGCTGTCGGACATCGCGCCACGTGACGTCATTGAGGCGATGCTGGGGGCGCAGATGGTGGCAACCCACGAGGCTGCCATGGAGTGTTTCCGCCGGGCCGCCCTGGCCGAGCAGACCTTCGCCGGCCGCGAGCTGGGCCCGAAGTACGGCGACCGGCTGGTGCGCTCGTTCGCGGCCCTGACCGACGCGCTCAACCGACACCGCGGCAAGGGCCAGCAGGTGGTCCGGGTCGAGCACGTCACCGTGCAGGCCGGCGGCCAGGCCATCGTCGGCGCCGTGACCCAGGGTGGGGGAGGGGGCCACAAGGAAAGCGAGGATCGACCCCATGCACTTGCCCATACACCAGAGCCCGAGATGCGGGGCGCGGACCCGAACCGGAAGCGCCTGCCGGTCGCCGGCGGTGTCGGGTAAGCAACGCTGCCGGATGCATGGCGGCGCCAGGGGCAGCGGCGCGCCCGCCGGCAATCGCAACGCCTTGAAGCACGGCAGGTACAGTCACGAGGCGATCGAGTTCCGTCGTGCGATGCGGGAGCTGGTGCGCGAGGCGGGGGAACTGATCGAGATCACCTGACCACATGGGCAGGGTGACGGTCTGGGCAGTTGCTTTTCATGCAACCAGCGAGACCTCCGCGCATTTGGGAAACTTCACATAGACAAGGAGAATTGGCACGTGCAGGCATCGCCGCCGACGGGCTATCTCGAGATCGAGCGTGCGCTGCGGCTGCTCGCTTTGGGCGACAGCGACATCTGGATCGCGAACAGGCTGCACGACGTCGATCATCCTGCTGCGGCCAAGGCAGCGGCACTGCTGCGCCAGGGCCGCCGTGGCAGGCGCAGGCCATGCTCGAGACCACGCTGACGCAGCTGGCGGGGACATCCAACGGCAATGGCCTCGCCTGGTTCAGCCGAGCCGGCCTGTGAGCCGCCGCGGCTGGAACCGATCGATAGGGCAAGCCCTAGTGATCGTATTCCGGGATTGGCTGAAAGCCTATCACTGATATCAGTATTGACCTTTGGTAGGACGCCTATCACCATGTCTTAGCGATCATTGATAGGAAGCACCTCCATGAATGTCGGCTATGCGCGCACCTCGACCGTCGACCAACTCGCCGGCCTCGAAGCCCAGGAGCGCGACCTGCGGGCAGCCGGATGTGAGAAGCTGTTCTCCGAGCGCGTGTCGTCGGTGGCGAAGCGCGAGCAGCTGGAAGCGGCGCTCGAGTTCGTGCGCGATGGCGATGTGCTGACCGTGGCCAAGCCGGATCGGCTGGCACGTTCGACCGGCGATCTGCTCGCCCTCGTCAACCGGCTGGAGGCCAAGGGTGTCGGTCTGGTCGTGCTCAGCCTGGGCGGACAGCAGGTCGACACGCGCTCGTCGACGGGCAAGCTCATGATCACCATGCTCGCCGCTGTGGCCGAGTTCGAGCGCAACCTGATGCTGGAGCGCCAGCGTGAGGGGATCGCCAGGGCCAAGGCCGATGGCCGGTACAAGGGCCGCGCACCCACCGCACGGGCTAAGGCCAGCAAGGTCCAGGAACTGGCGGCAGACGGGGAGACCAGAGAAGCGATCGCCAAGGCATGCGGCATCGGTGTTGCGAGCGTATACCGCATCCTGGCTGCGGCAGGATGATCGCGTGGCGCCCAGGGCCGCACCAGCCGATAATCCGTTGGATAGGGGGCGCGGATCCTGGCCTCATTTGTGGGAACTGCGTCCCGCTCTCAAACCACGTAACGGGGCTGCCAAGCGCCACCGAGGGTGGTACCACTCAGCCCGGTTTGGTGAGGTTCATCACCCGCTACAGCCGATGGTGCCTTCGCCCCGTACCGAGCTTGCGAACCTCGACGTTCTGGAACGGCCGCCGCTCCTCGCGCTCATGGCTGCCAGCGAGCCGGGAAGGCTCGGGGCGGCGGGGTGGCGACGGAGCAGGGTCAGAGCTTTTCGCCGTCGACTCAGCCTTTGGTCGCAGCTTCCATAGCGGGCTTTCGCCGCCCATGGAGGAGGGTGCCGGTTCGGCGGCAGGTTCGACCTCTTCGAGGCGGATTTTCCGCGGTCGGCCGGGCTTGCGCTTGGGCGAGGGTAAGGGATCTCCCGCTATCGCCGGCGTCAGCTCGGCGGGGCGCTCGGTAGTCTGCACTTTGCGGGGCCGACCACGGGGCCGTTTCTGCGGCACTGCCGTCTCGAGCGAAGGTGCTGGAGCCGAGGTGACCGCCAGTGGCTCGATCGCTTGCTCAGGCTTAGTTGGCGCGCTCTTCCCACGCACCGGCCGTAGCACAATCGCGCCATCGACCAGATCGGCCTGCAGCCGATCCCCGGTCTTGAGGTCGAGCATCTGACGAAGGCTGGTCACACTCGGCCCGTTTCGCTGATGTAGGTGTCGCCTAGTGCGGAATCGAGAAGTCAGGCACTAGGCGTGCCGATGACACCTCCGTCATCCGTTTCCCCTTGGATACCTCATAGCATCAGAGCGGAAAGACGCCCGAGAACAGGTCCACAGGGACCTGTGCTGCGCAGAGTGAGAGCCACGGAAGCCCCCAGTGCCCGGGGTCGTGGTCGTAGTCGAGATCCGCTGCCGCCAACAGCCTTGGTCGTCCGGCTTGCCTGTTCGTCGGCCGGGTAGGGCAGGGGACCTCGCAGTCCGGCCATCGCGGCAGAACCTGGCACCGAGCCCACGCACAAATGCAAAAGGCCGGCAGGAACGACCTGCCGGCCTTCGCTTTCAGTTACCGGGGAAATAGAGTCTAGGCTGCCTTCCTGGCCTCCCGTCGGGCCGCCGATGCGGTCGCCGTCATCACGGCCTGGGTGACCTCGAGATAGCGCTGCGTGAGCTGCGCCGAGCGGTCCAGATGACCGCGGAGCAACTCGCCCTGAAGCTGGACGACCCGCTCCCAGTCAACCGCCTTAAGGCCTTTGTTCCAATCGATCGCTGCGGTGAGCCCCCATAGGATCTCCAGATTCTGCCGGGCCTGCTCGTGCGCCAGGCTCAGCAGCGTCCGACCGATCTCGGCCGTGCCCTCGGTTGAGCGACGTGCCACTTCACGCGGTAGCTCACGTGTGGCACCTGCCGTGCCCTGAACGAGCTGCAGGCCCTGCTGGACCACGTTCCCGGCCCGGTCGGCCAACTCGCGCGTCACCTCACTGGCCTGATCGACAGCGCGCTTGCCAACCTCGACAACCTGGTCCGCGCCGCGCGCCCCGACCTCCGCCACTTGGTCGGCGGCGTTCTTGCCGACTTCAACGGCCTGATCGACCGTACGCTTGCCAGCCTCGGCAACCTGATTGGTTACACGCGCGGTGGTTTCCGCCGCCCGATCGACCGTACGTTTGCCGACCTCGGTGGCCTTGTCGGCAGCATCCTTGCCTCCACGCTCGCCGCGGTCCTCATTCTGGGGCTGGTCGCGAAAATCGAGCGATTTGCGCAGCAGCTCGAGCGTGGCCGGGCCGACGCCCGGCACCGCGTCCAGTGCCTCGAGGTTGATCTTGCCCTTGCGGCGCAGCTTCAGGATCTCGTCCGCCAGCTCCGCACGGATGCCGGCCTCGACCAGCTGGTCACGGTTTGCCGTGTGCACGTTGGGCTTGGCCATGATGGGTTTTCCTCCGATGTGGTCCGAGGCATCGCCATGGCGGCACCCCGATACAAAGGCGAACGCCTTGCGCTGCGGGATGTTCCGTTGCGCTGCAGCAGGCTTCGCCGTCTTGGGGGTGGTTTCCGAGCGGGTTGTTCAGGCGGCTGAGAAGCCAAGCCCGAATGGGACACGAAGTGGATGTGCCAGAGCAGCGGTGCCCGTTTATGACTTCGCCTGTTTTCCCATCCTCTGCCGTCCTGCGGTGCGGTGTTCGATCTAAGCTGGACAGGACCAAGGCAATCGGACGGACGCCGGGCCATCGGTCGTGTTGGTCCGGCACAGCTTGGGATAGATTGCGCCCACGCGGGCGAGCGTGCCCGATCGAGGGGACGGCGGTGGATGTTGGGGCCTGGCTGCGCGGGCTCGGCTTGGGCCGGTACGAGCAGGCGTTTCGCGACAACGAGATCGACGCCGAGGTCCTGCCCAGGCTCACGGTCAACGACCTCAAGGACGTGGGCGTCACCGCCGTCGGCCACAGGCGCAGGCTGCTCGACGCCATCGAAGCCCTGCGCGTAGGGGCCGGGCCCGACGCACCGAGCCCGACCGTGTCGGCTCCCGCCACTCAGGCCGAGCGCCGCCAGCTCACGGTCCTGTTCTGCGATCTGGTCGGTTCGACCGCGCTCTCGGGCCGCCTCGACCCTGAGGAGACGGACGAGCTGCTACGCGCCCACCAGAGTGCGGTCGCGGGCGAGGTGGCTCGGTTCGAGGGCCATGTCGCCAAGTTCATGGGCGACGGCGTGCTGGCCTACTTCGGCTGGCCGCAGGCGCACGAAGACGAAGCCGAGCGGGCGGTGCGGGCCGGGCTCGCGGCCGTCGCGGCTGTCAGTCGCCTGACGACGCCGGCCGGCGAGCCTCTGGCGGCGCGCGTCGGGATCGCCACCGGGCTGGTCGTGGTCGGCGGCTTGGTCGGCGAGGGCTCGGCGCGCGAGCGAACCGTCGCGGGCGAGACACCGAACCTGGCCGCCCGCCTGCAGGACCTGGCCCAGCCCGGCACCGTCCTGATCGCCGCGTCGACGCGGCGGTTGATCGGGACGCGCTTCAAGCTCGAGGATCTCGGGCCGCGGTCGATCAAGGGGTTCGCCGAGGAGGTCCGGGTGTGGCGCCTGGTCGACGAGCGCAGGATCAGCAGCCGGTTCGAGGCGCGCGCATCCGGGCTCCTACCGCTGGTCGGGCGCGAGCAGGAGGTCGCGCTCCTGCTCGACCGTTGGCGGCAGGCCCGCGACGGCGAGGGCCAAGTCGTGCTGCTCGCGGGCGAGCCCGGCATTGGCAAATCCCACATCGCCCGCGCACTCGGCCAGTGTCTCGCCGGCGAGCCGCACGTGGCCCTCTGGTATCAATGCTCGCCCTACTATGTCGACACGGCGCTCCACCCGGTGATCGAGCACCTGGAACAGGCTGCCGGCTTTCAACGGGACGACCCGCCGGCCACCAGGCTGGACAAGCTCGAGGACCTGCTGGCGCGAGGGACGGATCGGGCGGGCGAGGCCGCCCCGCTGATCGCGGCACTCCTGTCCGTCCCGCCGGAGGGGCGTTACTCCCCATTCACCGCGGGGCCGCAGCAGCAGCGGGAGGCGACGATCGACTTGCTGGTCGAGCAAGTCGCCGGCCTCGCCCATCGGCGGCCGGTGCTGAGCGTCTTCGAGGACCTGCACTGGGCCGACCCGACTACGCTGGAGCTGCTCGACCGGCTGGTCGCGCGAATCCCGGGCGAGCGGGTGCTGCTGCTGCTGACCTTCCGCCCCGAGTTTCCGCCGCCCTGGCGCGGCCGGCCGCACGCGACGCTGGTCTCGCTGAACCGCCTGCCTCGCCGGCAGAGCGCTGCCCTCGTCGGGGCGGTGGCAGGCGGCGTCGCGTTGCCCGCCGCCATCCTGCAGCAGATCATCGCCAGGGCCGACGGCGTGCCGCTGTTCCTCGAGGAGCTGACCAAGACCGTGCTGGAGGCGGCGAACGAGCCGCTAGAACCCCATGCCGACCGGCGCGGGCCGGCAGGGTCGTTGACGCCCCCGATACCGGCGACCCTCCAGGACAGCCTCATGGCCCGCCTGGACCGCCTAGCAGGAGCCAAGGAGGTGGCGCAGATCGGCGCCGTGGTCGGGCGCGAGTTCGGATACGAGCTGCTGGCCGCCATCACCCCGCTCGCGGAGGGCGAGTTCCGCGTGGCGTTGCAGCAGCTCGTCGCCTCCGAGCTGGTGTTTGTCCGGGGCACGCCGCCAACGTCGACCTACACCTTCAAGCACGCCCTGGTGCAGGACGCGGCCTACTCCAGCCTGCTCAGGAGCCGGCGCCAGCAGCTGCACGCGGGCATCGCCCGGGAGCTGGAAGGGCGCTGGCCGGAGGTGAAGGCAGCGCGGCCTGAGCTGCTTGCTCACCATTTCGCTGAGGCCGGCCTGCCGGACAAGGCGGCGGTCTACGGGCTGGAGGCCGGACGGGCCGCGTTCCGCCGTTCGGCGGTGACCGAGGCGGTGGTCCACCTCCGCCGTGCCCTCGGACTGCTGACCAGGGTGGCCGACGACGACCGGCACCAGCTGGAGCTGGACCTCCAGGTCGCGCTCGGGCACGCCCTGATCGCGGCGAACGGCTACGGCGTCCCCGCCGTCCACGACGCCTTCGCCCGGGCACGCGAACTCGCCACGGCGGCGGACACGGCCCTGCAGGTGTCACTGCTGTCCGGGATCGGCGCCTACCACTACATGCGCTCGGAGAGCCGGGCGGCACTGCGGGTGGGCCGGGACATTCTGCGCCTCAGCCGCCGCGGCGCCGACCCGGCGACCTATGTCGAGGCCCAGCGGCGGATCGGCGGCGCCTTGCAGCAGCTCGGCCGCCTCGTTCCGGCCCAGCGGCATTTCGACCGGGGGCTGGCCCGCTTCGCCCCGGCGCAGGAGCCCGTGCGGGAGCGGGCCTTCACCGTCGAGCCATACTCCACGCTCCTGGCCCACCTGTTCCCCAACCTGCTCTTGCTCGGCTATCCCGACCGCGCCCAGACCCGGCGCACCGAGGCGTTCGAGCTGGCGCGGCGGGCGGCGCACCGCCTCACGCTGGCGCAGAACCTGCATCTGGCCGCTTTCTCGGCCTTTGTCCTGCGAGACCATGTCGGGCTCCAGGCGTGGGTGGACGAGTACGTGGCATTGACCGCCGAGCACACGCTCGCGCACTTCACGGAGTGGGCGCGGATCTGGCGGGGTTGGCTCGCCGCCGAGGCTGGCGGCGGGGCGGAAAGCCTGTCGCAGCTGCAGGAGGCGCTCGCGGCGGCGCGCGCCACCGGCGCGCGGTATTGGTCCCCTTTTTACATGGCGCTGCTGGCCGACGCGCATCGGCGGGTGGCTGATGGCGATCAGGCGCTGGAGGTGCTCCGTGAGGCGCTGGAGGAGGTGGAGCTGACCGACCAGCGGGTGTACGAGGCCGAGCTGCACCGGCTCAGGGCCACGGTCCTGCTGTCGCGGACGCCATCGTCGACCAGCGAGGCCGAGACCTGCCTCCGGCGGGCGCTGGCCGTCGCCAGGGGACAGAAGACGCGGCTCTGGGAGCTGCGCGCGGCCACCGACCTCGCTCGACTCCAGCAGGCCCAGGGCAAGCCGCGGGAGGCGCGCACCCTGCTCGAGCCGGTCCACGCCTGGTTCACGGAGGGTTTCGGCACGCCTGACCTCGAAGAGGCCGCGGCGCTGCTCGACGAACTCCGATGAGAGCGATCTGGCCTGAGACAACGCGCGATCGCGGCGATCATCGCGGCGTGAGCCAGTGTGGTGGAAACCCCCGGCTAGGATTGGCCGTGTCAGATATCATGGACCGGGCGGTGAGCGCGGCGTTCGGCAGAGGGACGAGGCAGGTCAGTCGCGATCCACTTGAATTTCCATGTCGCCATTGCGGAACGTCGTGTATCCTGAATATGTCAACGCAGTCCAATCAAAGGTCACAGAGCCCAAGAAATCATCGGCTCCATGTGCAAAGTTGTCTTCTTCCCATACGGCAATAGTGGTGAGTGGATCGACAGACAAATCGTAATATTCATAGGTACTATTGGGATCACCCAAGTGATACCATACATTCTCATCGTTGACGCTCTTGAGGTCATGGCTCGTTATAGTTCCCGACGATCCCTGGCTGCGAAAGATTTGAACGTAGATCTCAGGTTTGCCACTTACCGCGTTTTCATGATCGTCGCGAATGAGGATCTTCACGACACCTACAAAATCATCGACCCGCCGGGGGTGTTCCTCCTCGGTGGAATCGGTCGACGTCGAGAGTGGATAAGATGGCTCCAGCAACTGGCTCTCCGCTGGCACGATAACCAGTGTCGGCTCCGGCAATGGCTTCGCGGGGTCCAGGACGAAGCGTTTGGCGCCCACGAAGGCGGTAACAGTCTGGACCTCGCTCTCGTCGGCGAGCGGCGCCGCAATGACATTGATCGTGCTAGCGGTACCCAGCTGCTCGCCGTGCGAGGGTACGGGCAGCTTGAGGTCCAAGCGCGGCACTGGTGCTCCGGCACGCGCCAGCTCGGCCTCGAGCCGCTGCACGGCGGCCAGCAGTTGATGCACCGCCGCAGCGTCCCGACCCGACTTTTGCGCGAGAGCGGCGCCTAGGGCGTCCCGCATTGGGACGACCCCCTCTTTGGTCGCCCGCACGCGGCCCAGGACCGCCGTCCGCGCCGCCTGGTCCGACAGATATTGCGACAATTGTGCGGCCAGCCCGTCGAGCCGGGCCGACAGTCCCGCCGGGCCCGCACCTTGCGCCCACACCGTCGCGGAGCCGGCCAGCGATGTGGTCAGGACGATGGCCATGGCCACTCGTCGGCAGCCTGTCTGTCTGGACGCCATTGGGGTCTCCCTCCGAAGATTGCGCCACGCGCGCGGTCAGCCCAACAACCTGACCAGAACCCGATAGAGGGGCGGCAGCACGCCCGCGGGCTCGGTACTTGCCAGCACCACGTAAACGATGGTTCCGGCGGGAAGGCTCAGGAACGTGCGTGGGCTGCTGTCCGGAACGACCGTCGGATCGTCGCAGGCCTCTTCGCCCTCGAGGTAGACCTTGTAGGAAATCTGGCTCGGGCCACCCCCACCTTCGGCAAGAACGGTGACGGCACGGGCTTCCTCGGTGAACTCCACCTTGACCAGTTCGGCTTGCAGACGCTCCAGACCGCCATAGACGTGATCCAATGTCGGCCAGGAAATGTCCGCTGGGTCGGTGGCTTGGCGGCCGAGCAGCTGATGCTCAAGTTGGCACGGATTTGCGAGTACGGTGCCCGGCGGAGGCATCGACTGCAACGTGACTGCCTTCTCCATCACCTGATTTTTCACCCACGACCAATACTCCTGGCCAAGTGTGCCGTAGAAGACGGTGGGCGGATTGACGAGCCGGTCGGCTACCGCCGTCGTCGAAGCGCCTCGCTCGAAGAAAGAGTCCAGCTCACCGAGGCCAAAACTGTGTCGATTGTTGGCGAGCAGATAGACCCAGAAATCCTGCGTCTCCAAGGCATGACTGGTCACATTGTCCTGCTCGAAGGTGAGGCGAACATCCACCTGACGCAAGTCGCGACGGTTGACGCCATCACCGTCTGTCCGCTGCATTGTCGCACTAGATTCCACAGCCGCGTCGGCCGTTCCCTCGATTACCCAGTCATCATAGGGCATGATGCCGGCCACAGTTTGGCTAAAACTGATTTTGAGAGCGGGGTAGTAGGTCAACTGTATCAGATGGAAGAGACTATGACGCACGACGTAGTGTAGCCATTGGTCGGAGACGATCCCTTGTGCGCCAAGGCACAACGTCATGGCTTGGCTAGTCGTATCAATTTTTCCATCACCAGTATGGCCACCGGCGGTTGACCGACAAAGAATATCCGAGTCTGGCATAAGGTTGACCAGCTTGTATGGCACGCGTAGCGTCTTAAACAATTCCTCGTCAGGCAGGAAAGTCAGCTTGAAATAGGACGCGCTTGAGATGGGGAAGCCTTGCGCCTGATAGTCTAGATGCGCCTGCAGCAGCGCGATCTGGAAACGGGTCGCGACGAGATCGTCGCAGACTGGCTGCGACGAGGTGAACCCCACGCAGCGCACGAAGTAGAGAACGGCATTCGCCCCGGCTCCGCGCGCTCCGACCCCACCCGCTGCCGCTGCCGGCTGGGGCGTGCCAGCGAGCTCGAGGGGCTGGAGTTCCGGGTCGTTGACGAGGACGGCCGTCGCGCCCTCGGCCGGGAGCGCCGTGAGCGCGACGAGATAAAGATTGCTGGCCGCGTCGTAGCTGCCGGTGAGCGGCTGCCAGAATGCGCCGGTCGCTGGTCCGTCAATGATCGAGCTTGCTGGGACCAAAAGCGCCGCCGCTAGATTGGTGGTATCCGTGCCTCCAGGTACGGGGAGAGCGACGACGAACGGTGTCTCCTGCGCGACGTACACCGTGCATTCCGCCCCGATGTTGAAATACGCGCCGACGGGCGTTGCACCACTGAAGAGCGGCTCGGCCGGCGGAGGCACCTCGACCATCCAGACCGACAGTGTCTCACTGAGCGCTCCTTGGACGGCGCCCAGCCTGACGCCCGAGGGACCTTGCACGATGGCGGAATCGTGCAGCTCGGCAGTCGGCGTCACAGCCGGATTGCAGGCGGATGGGGGAGGCGGCGGCTCTGTGCGCGGGCCGTTCATGTAGACGGCACCCCGATAGTCCTCGCGGCCGCGTGCGCCAATGAACCATGTCTCCTCGCCCGCGGCCACGGCCGACCCAAACCGGTCGCTGCTGAACCCGTCGGTGGCGAGCAGTTTGGCGATTTCCTCCCACGCCCCAGAGTCGTCCTGCGCGAAATGGTACAGTGCCCCCTGATAGGTCTTCGCCCCTATTGTCGCACCTTCGGCACCCACAAGCAGGTCGCCACCAGCTAGGGCGATGGCGTTGCCGAAGGAGCTCGACACCTGTGGTTCACTCGCAGTGAGCTTGGCGGTTTCACGCCATCCGCCACTGTCTTCCGCCGATGGCGTGAACACGTATACGGCGCCCGTGTTGCGGTTATCGGCGGATGTGTCCGCCGCGCGCGCCGCCACCACGGCCATCCCGTTCCCGAGCGCCACCGCGCCACCGAAACCGTCATACTCGCTTGAGCTGTCCTCGCGAGCGCAGCGCTCGACCTCTGCCTGCACCTCTGGCGATTCTTGCGCGAGCTCGGAGAGGAATCGCCCGCCGAAGCAGAGCGCCGCCTCGTGCGAGACAAGGCGGCTGAGATAGGTCCAACGATCGCGGTCGCCGGTGTCCCGTACGAAGAGATAGGCAGCGCCGTCGTTCTGGTCGTAGTGACTGACGTCGGCGCCCGAGGCGCCCACCAGCAACTGGTCCCCGTCGAACGCGACGGCCGCGCCGAACGCGGCCCTAGTGCTTCCGTCACCGCCGGCGCCCGGTCCGCCGACGTCGCTATCCAGAATGGTCGTGACCGTTCCCCAGGCGTTCTGGCCGCCTCGGCTCCGCTCGAACAACACAACTCGACCGCCATTCTCGTAGGGGCGGCTGGCGCCGACGGCGAGCAGGTCGTCCTCGAACGCCACGGCGGCACCAAACCAGCCCAGGGTGCCGAGGCTTGCATCGGTCAGCTCGACGATCTCGCCCCAATTGTCGGTCCCGCCGGCATTGCGCGCGTAGATGTGGACCGCACCCTGGCCGGCGACGCCACCGACGCTGGCGTTCGGGGCCCCGACCGCGATAAGGTCACCGGCCACGGCAACGCTGGCCCCGAATCGCTCGTAGGACGCGCCGCTTGAGCGAGCGAGCTTCTTCCGCTCGACCCAGGCACCGGTCGTCTCGTCGCGCAGATAAACATAAACCGCGCCCGACGCTGGAGCACTGCTGCTGTCGGCGTAGAGGGCGGCAGCAGCGAGCACATCACCGTCGACGGCCACGGCATGCCCGAAATGCTCGTCCTCGGCACCGTCGCTGGCTGTCACTCTCGGCTCGACGAACGCCTCGCTGTGGCCAGCCCCTGGGGCGGCGAGAGTTGAGCCCAAAAAGACAAGGGTCGCGAGACCCATTCGAGCCCGAATTAACGTGACGCGCTCCATCTGGCATACTCCGGAGGCGTTTCTGTACAAAATGTCATGGTGGGGACGACAAGACAGAAGTCAACCCCTGCGCCTCACCCCAATGCGGACCCTCACCAGCGGCCAACCACCCCCCGAGCGGGTGCAGCCCCAGCAGAGTCGCGGTCGAGGGGAACTGCACAGAACAGTTATTTCGGGCAGTTCGAGGCTCCCCTAAGACGGCGTGCCTCGCTCGCCGACCGACGACACTATCTGGTTGCCTACGAGACGTTCGAGGACGTCACCGCCGACCTTCCCCGGTTCATCGACCAAGTCTACAACACGACGAGATTGCATTCAGCGCTCGGCTATCTCAGCCCAGCCCAGTTCGAGGATCAACACGCCCCGCAGCGGGTCAAAACTCCAGCCTGATTTCGTCCACCGCCAGGGGCGCACTCCAATCTGGGGTCCCGTTCCCGAGCCGATCGACATCAACGATCGGCACAGTGGTGGGGATTTGACGTCAGCATGAAGAGTAAGGACCCGAAAACAGGTCCCCTAGAGCCCGGCGCCGGCGCAGCGTAATGCGGATGCGGCGGCGATGCTCCGGTCGGTCATGGAGCAGATGACACCGCTGGCAGAGCGCTTTGACGTTGCGGTGCCGACGGCCGCAGTGTCCAGGGTCGTGGTCGAGATGCGCCGCCGCCAACACCACCTTGGTCGTTCGATCCGGTTGCTGCGCGGCATCAGCAGGGCAGGGGATCTCACGGCCGCTGCCGTCGCGCCAGGTCTGCCGCACCTCGTCCCACCAGCGGCCATCACCCAGATGGCGCACGACCTGGCCGTGCGGCCGCCCGCAGGCCTCGCAACAGCCCTTGGCGCGCACGAACCGCACCCAGCGGCTGATCTGCGGCCAATCGATCGGGTAGTAGTAGCGCAGCTCGGGCTTGATCGGCATCGCAGGGCTCAGCTCTGAACTTCCAGGGCGGCGGTGCGCGCCCTGGGCAAATGGCGATAAAGGGTCGAGGGCACCACGCCCAGCCGCCTTGCGACCTCGACCACGGTGATCTCGGGGTCGCGCAGCAGCGCCTTGGCGGCGGCGATGTCCTTGGGCTTGAGGGCAGGGGGCCTGCCGCCCGTGCGGCCGCGGGCTCGGGCCGCCTGCAGGCCGGCCATGGTGCGCTCGCGGATCACGCCGCGTTCGAACTCGGCCAGGGCGGCGAACAGGTGGAACACCAGCCTGCCACCCGAGGTGGTGGTGTCGATCGCCTCGGTCAGCGAGCGCAGGCCAATGCCCTGCTCACCCATGGTCTCGACGGTCTCGATCAGCTGCTTGAGCGAGCGCGCCAGGCGATCCAGCTTCCAGACCACCAGCGTGTCGCCCTGGCGCATGTAGCCGAGCGCCGCCTTGAGCTCGGGCCGCTCACGCTGCGCGCCGGAGGCCTTCTCCTCGTAGACCTTGGTGCAGCCAGCCGCCTTGAGCGCATCCAGCTGCAAAGCGAGATCCTGCTCCTGGGTCGAGACCCGAGCATAGCCGACGAGCATGCGTCCTCCGAAAAGCCAACCAAAACCTAACTTCTCGGAGAGAATATTTC
>CAWCSG010000019.1:0-494096 GCA_963798145.1 uncultured Alphaproteobacteria bacterium | reverse complement strand
CCGAACTTCGACGCCGTCCGCCGCACGCCCTTGGCCACGGCGCGGATCTTGCCGTGCTGCCGCGAGAGCATCGTGACGATGCGGTCGGCTTCACCGAGCTTGTGGGTGCGCAACACGACGCACTCGTCCCGGTACAGCGGCATGCCCCCAGTATCCCCCGCCCCGCCGACAGCCGCGTGCGGTACGGGCGGGGGCTCGGGGGTACCGAGTAAATCGGGCCGTACCTGGTCGGAAGAATCGACCAGGTACGCCCGATTCGACCCCTGCCATCGCGCGTGACGGGGGAAAGACCGGGCACAGACGGGGAGGCGCGCTGCGGGACGGACCCGCACCGCGCCTCCAGGCCTGGTTCCGTCGTCAGGCCGAGACCAGCTCCCCGGCGCGCCGGCCGCGGCACCCGCACGCACCGCCCGGTTCACCGCCGAGACGATGGCCTTGAGCGAGGCCGTCGAGATGTCGCCGTCGATGCCGACGCCCCACAGGCGCTCGCCGTCGACCTGCGAGCTCGACGTAGGCCGCGGCCTGCGCGTCGCCGCCGGCGCTGAGGGTGTGCTCGACGTAGTCGTAGAGCGTGACCTCGACGCCCTGCCCGGCGCAGACCGTCGAGGAAGGCCGCGATCGGCCCGTTGCCGACGCCGTCGCGCCGTCGACCGCTGCCTCGCCGTCGCGCAGCGCGACGTCGAGCACGACGTCGTGCCCGTCATGTCGCTCGACGTCGCGCGTCGCGAGCAGCTCGAACCGGCCCCACTTGGCGTCGGCCGTCGGCGCGCCGGCAGGTACTCGTCCTGGAAGATCGACCAGATCTGGTCGCTGCGTCACCTCGCCGCCCTCGGCGTCGGTCTTGCGCCTGGACGACGCCGGAGAACTCGATCTGCAGCCTGCGCGGCAGGTCGATCGCGTGGTCGGTCTTCAGCAGGTAGGCGACGCCGCCCTTGCCGGACTGCGAGTTGACGCGGATGACCGCCTCGTAGCTGCGGCCCAGGTCCTTCGGGTCGACCGGCAGGTACGGGCACCGCCCACTCGAGCTCGTCGACGTCCTTGCCCTGCGGCGGCGGCCTCGGCCTCCATCGCCTCGAAGCCCTTCTTGATGGCGTCCTGGTGCGAGCCGCTGAAGGCCGTGAAGACGAGGTCGCCGGCCCACGGGCTGCGCTCGGGCACCGGCAGCTGGTTGCAGTACTCGGCCGTGCGCTTGACCTCGTCGATGTCGCTGAAGTCGATCTGCGGGTCGATGCCCTGCGTGAACAGGTTGATGCCCAGCGCGACCAGGTCGACGTTGCCGGTGCGCTCACCGTTGCCGAACAGGCAGCCCTCGATGCGGTCGGCGCCGGCCAGGTAGCCGAGCTCGGCGGCGGCGATCGCGGTGCCGCGGTCGTTGTGCGGGTGCAGCGAGAGGATGACGTTCTCGCGGTGGGCGAGGTGGCGGCGCATCCACTCGATCGAGTCGGCGTAGACGTTCGGCGTCGCCATCTCGACGGTCGCCGGCAGGTTGATGATGACCTTGCGGTCGGGCGTCGGCTCGAAGACCTCGATCACCTGGTTGCAGATCGTCGACGCGCGAACTCGAGCTCGGTGCCGGTGTAGCTCTCGGGCGAGTACTCGTAGTAGACCTTCGTGCTCGGGGACCGTCTCCTCGTACTGCTTGCACAGCCGCGCGCCCTGCGAGGGCGATGTCGATGATGCCCTGCTTGTCGGTGCGGAACACGACGTCGCGCTGCAGGATGCTCGTCGAGTTGTACAGGTGCACGATCGCCTGCTTGGCGCCGTCGATCGACTCGTAGGTGCGCTCGATCAGGTGCTCGCGCGCCTGGGTCAGCACCTGGATGGTGACGTCGTCGGGGATCAGCGCCCTCCTCGATCAGCTGGCGGACGAAGTCGAAGTCGGTCTGGCTGCGCCGACGGGAAGCCGACCTCGATCTCCTTGTAGCCCATGCCGCACGAGCAGGTCGAACATGATGCGCTTGCGCTCGGGGCTCATCGGGTCGATGAGGGCCTGGTTGCCGTCGCGCAGGTCGACGGCGCACCAGCGCGGGGCCTCGGTGATGCGCTTGTCGGGCCAGGTGCGGTCGGGCAGGTCGACGGCGATCTGCTCGTGGAACGGGCCGGTACTTGTGGATCGGCATCCCGGAGGGCTGCTGGGTGTTCTTCATGGTCTGTCGTTCTCGTCGTGTTCGGATCGTGTGGTGCGGCCAACGACGAACTCCGCGACGAGGGAGGCCTGAGTCTAGGCCTCGTCGCGGCAGCTAAGGAGGAGCAGTGCCGAGTACACGGGACCCAGGGTAGCACCGGTGTACCAGGCTGGCGCAAGCGTGTGACGCGGGACCGCCCGTGCCGTCGAACGAGGGTGCCGAGTGGGTGCCGGGTGAGGCGCGGGGTGAGGTGCCGAGTGGTCGAGACCTGCCGCGGGCCGGTCGACCGAGCGGTCACATTCTGTCGCCCGGGCCGCGTCCGGACGACGGCTCGTGACACCTCGGCGGACGTGAGCGGCGTGGCGGAGGCGGGCAGGGCACGTCGGCGCGACCACGCGACGACACGGGAGGCCCGGTGCCAGCTGGCACCGGGCCTCCCGTGTCGTCGCGTGGTGCGACCAGGGCGACGGGTCAGTCGACCGCGAGCGCCTCGGTCGGCGGGACGCGCATCGCACGCCGCACCGGGGCGATGGTGGCGACGACCGCCAGGACCAGCGCGCCGATCACCACGATGCCGATGGTCAGCGGCGGCAGCACCGGTGCCACGGGCGTCCCGAGCGAGCCGAGCAGCGTCTGCCCGCCGACCCAGCCGTACAGCGTGCCGAGTACGAGCCCCGAGACGACGGCCGCGACGACCATCTGCACGGCCTCGGTCACGATCATCCGTCGGACCTGCGCGCCGGTCAGGCCGAGCACCCGCAGCAGCCCGAGTTCGCGTCGACGCTGGAGCACCCCGAGCGCCAGGGCGTTCACGACCCCGACGGCGGCGATCACGGCGGAGAACCCGACGATCACGCTGACGACGGCGTCGATCTGCACGAAGAGGTCCCGCTGCGCCTCGATCATCCCGGGGGTGGCGCTCCCCGCGCTCATGGCGCGCATCTCGGTCTCGAGCACGTGCTGCATGATGCCGAGCGCCACCGCGAAGGTGACGAGCAGGGTGACGCCGATGACGAGCCCGATGGTCGCCCGCGAGGACCGCCCCGGCGCCCGCATCGCGTTCCGTCCGGCGAGCAGGACGACGGGGTCGTGCGAGCCGATGCGGCCGATGAGCTGCAGCACGGGCGGCATCACGATCGTCGCCCCCACGGCGACCCCCGCGAAGGACACGAACCCGCCGAGCGCCGCCGGAAGGACCGCGACCGGTGACAGCGAGCTCACCGCGAGCCCGAGCAGCATCAGCACCGCGCCGCCGGCCATGAGCACGATGGCCCAGACCTTGCGGGCCGTACCGGACCGGACGTCGTCGTGGCTCGGCTCGACGGACGACGACAGGGCTTCGAGCGGTGTGACGGTGAGCACGCGGCGCGACCCGGCAGCGAAGGCACCCCAGGTGGCGAGGACGACGGCCACGACCGGCAGGACGAGCTCCCACGGCACGTACGTGTACTCGGCGTCGGGCAGGACCCCGTTGCCCCGCAGGACGACCACGAACAGGGCCGAGAGCGCGGTGCCCACGACAGCGCCGACGACGCCGCCGAGCACGCCGACGACCAGGCCGGTGCGGGTGATCCGCGCACGGAGGGTCGCACCGGTCGCACCGACGAGCCGCTGCAGCGCGATGATCCGGGTCTGCCCGGCGATCAGGGTGGCGCAGGTGTTCGCGGTGACGATCGCGCCGACGTAGAGCGCGATGCCGAGGAACAGCCACCCGACCACCGACAGGATCGCCTTGATCGGACCGAGGTCGGCGACCCCTGCGGCTCGGAGCGCCTCGGTCACGATCCCCGGTGCGATGACGAGGGCGGAGCCGAACGTGGTGCCGAGGGCGGCCACCAGGACGGTGGGGGCGAAGGATCGGACGCCGTTCACGCTGCTGCCTCCATCGCGAGCATGTACGTGCTGATCGTCGGCGGCGTCCATGCGGGGCGGTCCTCGACGATCCGGCCGTCGGCCAGGAACAGCACGCGGTCGGCGTAGCTGGCCGCGATCGGGTCGTGGGTGACCATCGCGATGCTCTGGCCCGTACTCGCTGGACGGCGTCGCGGCAGCAGCGCGAGCACCTCGCGCCCGGTGCGGGAGTCGAGGTTGCCGGTCGGCTCGTCGGCGAACGACCAGCTCGGGCCGCGTAGCGAGCGCGCGGGCGATCGCGACCCGCTGCTGCTGCCCGCCGGAGAGCTCGTGCGGGCGGTGCGTCAGCCGGTCGCCGAGCCCGAGCGATGCTCGACCAGCTCGTCGATCCAGGCGCGTCTCCTCGTGCGTCGGGCGGCGCCCGTCGAGCTCGAACGGCAGCAGCAGGTTGCCCTCGACGTCGAGCGTCGGGACGAGGTTGAACGACTGGAACACGAAGCCCACCCGGCGACGACGCAGCATCGGTGAGCTGCGCGTCCCCCAGGCCCGTCGATCTCGGCGTCGCCGAGCCAGACCTGGCCGCCGGTCGGGGCGTCGAGGCCGGCCATGATGTGCATGAGCGTCGACTTGCCGGAGCCGGACGGGCCCATGATCGCGGTGAACTCCCCGCGCCGGATGCCGAGGCTGACGTCGTCGAGCGCGTCGACACGTCGGGCGCTCGTCGCCGTAGCTCTTGCTGAGGTTCTGGACGCGGGCGACGAGGCCGTGGCTCGTGGTGATGCATCCACGATGGCGGTCAGGCGTCCGGTCGCCGCGTCGCGCCGCTCGGCCTGTGGATCGTCCGCTCGGGTCAGTTGCCTGTGGAGGATCATCCCCGCGGATGACTCGCCATCAGTCGGCCTCAGTCGACGAGCCGGTGCTCGAAGGCGAAGACGACGAGCTGCACCCGGTCGCGCAGCGACGAGCTTCGACAGGATGCGGCTGATGTGGGTCTTCACGGTCGCCTCGCTGAGGAACTCGTGCTGCGGCGATCTCGGCAGTTGCTGAGCCCCCGGGCGGCCAGCGTCGAAGACCTCGCGCTCGCGCGGCGTGAGGGCGCCGAACGCCTCGGGGTCGGCGGCAGCGCGTCCGACGCGAGTCGTCGAAATGCCGGAACAGCTCGCGCGTCGCCGACGGGGCGACCACCGCGGTGCCGGCGTGCACGGTCGCGGATCGCCGCGAGCAGGAACTCGGGATCGGCGTCCTTGAGCAGGAAGCCGCTCGCACCGCCGCGGATGGCGCGGGTCGCCGCCTCGTCGAGGTCGAACGTGGTCAGCACGATGACGCGCGGTGTCGCGCCGTCGGTGCCGGACTGCTCGACGATGCGCTCGGTCGCCTCGATGCCGTCCATCACGGGCATCCGGATGTCCATCAGCACCACGTCGGGCGGGTCGCGTCGGACGAGCTCGACGCCGTCGCGCACCGTTGCCCGCCTCGCCGACGAACGCGCAGGTCGGGCTGGGAGTCGACCAGCATCCGGATGCCGGTGCGGAACAGCGCCTGGTCGTCGACCAGCGCGACGCGGATCGAGTGCTCGTCGGTCGGGATCGTGGTCATCGGGCGGTGCGCTCCTGCTCGGTCTGGGTGATCCGGCCGCGGGGCATCTGCCCGCTGGCCGGGACGGTCGGCATCCGGACGGCGACCGCGAAGTCGTCCCCTCGGGCGCCGGCGGTCAGGTGCCGCCGATCAGCAGCGGCGCGCTCGCGCATGCCGGCCAGACCGTGGCCCGTGCCGGGTCCGCGGTCGACCGTCGTCGGCACGTCGGTTCACGACGGCGATCTCGACCGTGTCCGGCCGGTAGGTCAGGGCGGCACGCACCGGGCTGCCGGGCTCGTCCGTGCTTGTAGCGCGTTCGTCAGGCTCTCCTGCACGATCCGGTAGACGGCGAGCTGCGTGGTGGTGCGGCAGCCCGGCGGGGTCGCCCTCGCGTTCCACGCCGCACGTCGAGCCCGAGCTGCGCGCATCTGGTCGACGAGCCGGTCGAGGTCGACGATCGTCGGGCGTCGGCGCGGTCCCCTGCTCGTGCCGCAGCTGCGCCGAGCAGTACGCGCACGTCGGCGAGGGCACGCGGGCCGTGGCCGAGATGGTGCCGAGGGCCTCCTCGGCCGCCGCGGGGTCGGCCTTCAGGGCGTACCGGGCACCGTCGGCCTGCGCGATGACGACCGCGAGCGAGTGCGCGACGATGTCGTGCATGTCGCGGGCGATCCGCATGCGCTCCTGCTCGACCGCGACGGCCCGGTCGGCCCGCGCGGCGTCACGCTCGGCAAGCAGCTGGGCCTCGCGACTCATGCTCGCCGAGCGACGGGTCCGGACCACGAGTCCGGCGAGCCACGGCAGCAGCAGCAGGAGCAGGACGACGGCGAAGAACGACAGGGTGACCTGCAGCGACTCCTGCAGCGGCGTCGAGGCGGTCTCGTAGGTGAGGCGGTTCTGGTAGTCGTCGAAGCCCATGTACGCCGCCGCCGCCACGGACCCGAGGATCGCCGACACGAGCCCGGCCAGCCGCACACGGCGGCTGCCGTACGCACTCGTCGTGTACATGACGCCGGCGATGAACGCGTTCGACACGTCCGGCACCTGCAGGGTGACCATCTCGAAGACCGCGAACACCCACGCCACGGCCAGGGCGAGCCCGGGTGACAGGCGCCGGATTGCCAGGGCACCGGTCATCCCGACGACGGTGACCACCGACAGCGGCCCGTCGAGCCCGCGCCCGCTGGCGACCAGCACGAGGCCGCCGAGCAGCACGGCGATCAGCAGGTCGGTGATGACCTGCGCACGCAGCATGGGACGGAACACCCGTCCACGGTACGGCGGGTCGCTCGTCCCCGCGTCCCTCGCCCGGATGACCCGGGGTGCGAGCGGCCGACGGTCAGAAGCCGAGGCGTCCGAGCTGCTTCGGGTCACGCTGCCACTCCTTGGCCACCTTCACGCGGATGTTCAGGTAGACGTGCCGGCCGCCGAGCAGCGACTCGATCTCGACGCGGGCCCGGGAACCGACGTCCTTCAGGCGCTCACCCTTGTGTCCGATGACGATCGCCTTCTGGCTGTCCCGCTCGACGAACAGGTTCGCGAAGATGCGCAGGGGGCCGTCGGCGTCGTCGTCGGCGTCGGGCTCGACGATGTCCTCGATGACCACGGCGAGCGAGTGCGGCAGCTCGTCACGGACACCCTCGAGCGCAGCCTCGCGGATGAGCTCGCCGATGCGCTCCTCGTCGGTCTCCTCGGTCACCGCGCTCGAGTCGTACAGCTGCGGCGACTCGGGGAGCAGGGCGGTGATCACGCCGAGCAGGTCTTCGAGCTGCATGCCCCTGGTGCCCGAGGTCGGCACCACGGCGTCCCAGTCGCGGAGCTTCGAGACGGCCAGCAGCTGCTCACCGACGCGGTCCTTGGAGGTGCTGTCGATCTTCGTGACGATCGCGATCTTCTTGGCGCGCGGGTACTGGTCGAGCGTGTCGTTGATGAACCGGTCGCCGGGACCGACGGGCTCGTTCGCCGGCACGCAGAACCCGATCACGTCGACGTCGCCGAGTGTGGACTGCACGAGGTCGTTGAGCCGTTCGCCGAGCAGGGTACGCGGACGGTGCATGCCCGGGGTGTCGACGATGATCACCTGGCCGTCGGGCCGGTGCACGATCCCGCGGATGGCGCGCCTGGTGGTCTGCGGCTTCGACGAGGTGATGGCGACCTTCTCGCCCACCAGGGCGTTGGTCAGCGTCGACTTGCCGACGTTCGGACGGCCGACGAACGAGACGAAGCCCGCGCGGTAGGGCTTCTCGAGCCGGCCTGGGTGGTGTCGGGGTCGGTCATGCGTGCGTGGTTCCCGTCGTGGTGGGTTCGGCGTCGTCGAAGGCGTCCTCGACGTCGGCCAGGGCGTGGTGCGCTCGGCGAGCACGGTGATGAGGTGGCGGCGCTTGCCCTCGACCCGGTCGGCGGTCAGGACGACCCCGGACACGGTGACGGTGTCGCCGGAGACGGCCAGGTGTCCGAGCTCCTTGGTGAGCAGGCCACCGGCGGTGTCGACGTCGTCGTCGTCGAGCTCGATGCCGAACAGGTCGCCGAGCTCGTCGATCGGCAGTCGGGCGGAGATCCGCCAGATGCCCGGTTCGACCTCGGTCCGGTCGACGACGGCGCGGTCGTACTCGTCGGAGATGTCGCCGACGAGCTCCTCGATGAGGTCCTCCATGGTGACGAGCCCGGCGACACCGCCGTACTCGTCGACCACCAGCACCAGGTGGTTCTTGGCGACCTGCATGTGCCGCAGGGTGTCGTCGGCGTGCTTCGACTCCGGCACGAACTCGGCGGGCCGCAGCAGCCGGCTGACCCGCTCACTGCGGGACGCCGGTCTGCTCGTACAGCGACCGCGCGACGTCGCGCAGGTAGAGCACACCCCGCACGTCGTCGCTGTCCTTGCCCGTCACCGGCATCCGGGACACCCCGGCGGCCAGGAACTGCTCCATGGCCGCGGCCAGTGTCTCCGCGCCGTCGACGGTGAGCATGTCCGTGCGGGGCACCATGACCTCGCGCACCAGGGTGTCGCTGAACTCGAACACCGAGTGGATGAGCTCGCGGTCCTCGTCCTCGAGCACGTTGCTCTCGGTGGCCTCGTCGACGAGCGAGAGCAGCTGCTCCTCGCTCGACACGGTGGAGGCGCTCCGGCCGCGACCGGGGGTGACGCGGTCGCCGATCCGGACGAGCAGCCCGGCCAGCGGGCCGAGCACGATGCGGACCCCACGGACGATGCCGCCGGTCGCACCGATCAGCCGCTCGGCGTGCGCGCGTCCGACGCTGCGCGGACTCGACCCGACCAGCACGAACGACACCGCGGTCATGATCGCGGCGGAGACGACGAGCGCGATCCACCAGCTGTCGAAGGCGCGCACGAGGGCGATCGTCACGAGCACCGCAGCCGCGGTCTCGGCGAGGACCCGGAAGAAGTTCAGCGCGTTGACGTGCGCCCCGACGTCGTCGGCGATCGCCTCGATGGCGCGGCGGCGCTTGTTGCCCCTGGCGATCTCCTCGAGGTCGGCACGGGAGACCACCGAGAGTGCGGCATCACTCGCGGCGAGGAGCCCGCCGAGCACGACGAGCCCCAGCGCCACCGCGAGGAGTCCGGCGACGACGACCACCGGCTACCGCCCTCGGTGCTGGGCGGCGAAGGCGGCCAGGATCTCGCCCTGGATGCCGAACATCTCGGCCTTCTCGTCGGGCTCGGCGTGGTCGAAGCCGAGCAGGTGCAGGATGCCGTGGCAGGTGAGCAGCAGCATCTCGTCGGTGCTCGAGTGCCCGGCGGTCTTCGCCTGCTCCTCGGCCACCTGCGGGCAGAGCACGATGTCGCCCAGCAGCCCGGCCGGCGTGGGGTCGTCCTCGGTGCCGGGGCGCAGTTCGTCCATCGGGAAGCTCAGGACGTCCGTCGGTCCGGGCTCGTCCATCCACCGGACGTGCAGCTGCTCCATCGCGCCCTCGTCGACCAGCACGATCGCGAGCTCGGCATCGGCGTGGACGTGCATCGCGTCCAGGGCGAACGCGGCGAGCCGCTGGATCGCGGCCTCGTCCACCTCGACGCCGGACTCGTTGTTGAGCTCGATGCTCACCGGGTGCCTCCTCGGGCGTCGTTCTGGGGGTACGGGGGTCGTGCGCGGTCCTGCGGCGGGCGCCCACGGCGTTCGGCGCGGTTCGCTCCGTCGGGGTTGCCGACCGGGGCGGTGCCACGGCCACCGGGGCGCTGCCCGGCCTGCTCGGCGAGGCGCTCCTCGTCGTAGACCGTGTACGCGTCGACGATCCGGCCGACGAGGGTGTGGCGGACCACGTCCTCGCTGCCGAGACGGGCGAAGTGGATGTCCTCGACCTGGTCGAGGATGCGCGTCACGAGCCGCAGACCGGAGACGTTGCCCGGCAGGTCGACCTGGGTGATGTCACCCGTGATGACCATCTTCGAACCGAACCCGAGCCGGGTCAGGAACATCTTCATCTGCTCGGGCGTGGTGTTCTGCGCCTCGTCGAGCACGACGAAGGAGTCGTTGAGGGTCCGGCCACGCATGTACGCCAGCGGGGCGACCTCGACGGTGCCGGCCGCCAGGAGCTTCGGGACCAGTTCCGGATCCATCATCTCGTTGAGGGCGTCGTACAGCGGGCGCAGGTACGGGTCGATCTTGTCGGTGAGCGTGCCCGGCAGGAAGCCGAGCCGCTCGCCGGCCTCGACCGCGGGACGGGTGAGGATGATCCGGTTGACCTCGCGCCGCTGGAGCGCCTGTACGGCCTTGGCCATCGCCAGGTACGTCTTGCCGGTACCGGCCGGACCGATGCCGAACGTGATGGTGTGCTCGTCGATGGCGTCGACGTAGGCACGCTGCCCGTCCGTCTTCGGGCGGACGGACTTGCCGCGGCTCGACACGATCGGGGTGCCGAACGTTCGGACGGCTTGCGGTCGTCGTCGAGGATGCGTGCGGACATCGGGATGTCGGACGGGCCGATCTCCTGCCCGCGCCTGACCATGCCGACGAGCTCGTCGACGAGCGCCTTCGCGCGGGCGACGTCGCGCTCGGGCCCGGTCAGCGTGACCTCGTTGCCACGGACGACCACCCGGACGCCCGGGTACTGGCGCTCGACGGTCTTCAGCAGACGGTCCTGGGGGCCGAGCAGCTGCACCATGGCGATGCCGTCGACCTGCGAGCGAGACGGAGACGGCTCGTCGTCGGCGGCGGTGGGCTGTACTGGTTCGTCAGCTGGCAAGGGTGCCTTCCTGCAGTTCACCTGCGAGTACGTGCGCGTGCACGTGGAACACGGTCTGACCGGCGGCTTCGCCGGTGTTGAAGACGAGTCGGAACTGGCCGTCGGCGCGCTCGTCGGCGATGCGCTGCGCGGTGGCGACGACGTGGGCCAGCAGATCGGGGTCGCCGGCTGCGAGTTCGCCGACGTTCGCGTACTGCTCGGTCTTGGGGACGACGAGCACGTGGACGGGAGCCTTCGGGGCGATGTCCTCGATCGCGATCACACGGTCGTCCTCGGCGACGATGGTCGCCGGGATCTCGCGCGCGATGATCTTGGAGAAGACGCTGGGCGTGCTGCTGCTCATGGCTCCATCGTAGGACGCGCCCGACGGCGTGGTGCGCGGCTCACCAGCGGCCGAGTCGCGCCTGCAGGACAGCGAGTGCCGCCGGTCCGGCGGTGGACGTGCGCAGCACGCTGTCGCCGAGCCGGACCCGCACGGCACCCGCGGCTTCGAGCCGGTCGAGCTCCGCGGCCGTCGATGCCGCCCTCGGGCCCGACGACGAGGGCGATGTCCTCGGCGTCGTCGGGGGCTCCCCAGGTGGCGAGCCGCACGGTCGCGGTCGGGTCGAGCAGGACGAGGGTGGTCCCGTCGCCGAGCGCGGACACGAGCTGTCCGGTCGTCACCAGCGGCGCGACGACGGGCACGCGCGGACGGATCGCCTGCTTCGCGGCCTCGTGCGCGATCGCGGCCCATCGGGTACGGCCCTTCTCGACCTTCGCGCCGTCCCACCGGGAGACGCTGCGCGCGGCCGACCACGGCACGACCCGGTCGACCCCGATCTCGGTCGCCGCCTGCACGGCCATCTCGTCGCGACCGCCCTTGGCCAGGGCCTGCACGAGCGTCAGCGACGGGCGCGGTGCGTCCTGGTGCTCGACGGTCTCGACCGCGAGCTCGAGCGTGTCCTTGCCGAGTGCCGTCACCGGACCGGACACGACCGTGCCCCGACCGTCGGCGATCCGCAGGACCTCGCCGACCCGGACACGCGCGACGGAGACCGCGTGCCGGCCCTCGGCGCCGTCGAGCGACGACCGGGTCACCGACGGCGACGCCGTCCAGCGAGTCGACGAGGTACAGCGACGCCATCAGTGGTTGAAGAACCGGTCGCGGAGCTTGCCGAACATGCCCTGCTGGAACCGGGCGAGCTGCGGGGCGGTGGTCTTGTGCGACTTCGCGAGCTGCTCGACCAGCTGCCGTTCCTTGTGGGACAGCTTGGTCGGCGTGACGACCTGCACGCCGACCCGAAGGTCGCCACGGCCGTTCCCGCGCAGCTTCGTGATGCCGCGGTCCTTGATGACGAGGACGTCGGCACTCTGCACACCGGGACGGATCTCGAGCTCGACCGGGCCGTCGAGGCCGTCGATCGTGGTGGTCGTGCCGAGGACGGCGTCGGTCATGCCGACCTCGAGCGTCGCGAGCAGGTCGTCGCCGTCACGGCTGAAGACGTCGTCGTGGCGCACGCGGATCTCGAGGTACAGGTCGCCGGACGGGCCGCCGGCCGGACCGACCTCGCCCTGGCCGGGCATCTGCAGGCGGAGACCGGAGTCGACGCCGGCGGGGACGTCCACCGGCACGGTGCGACGCGCGCGGACGCGGCCCTGACCCTGGCAGGTCGGGCAGGGGCTCGGGATGACGGTGCCGTAGCCGCGGCACGTGCCGCACGGGGCGCTCGTCACCACGTTGCCGAGGAGCGAACGGACCTGGCGCTGGATGTGCCCGGAGCCACCGCAGATGTCGCACGTGCGCGGGCTGGTGCCCGGTGCGCAGCAGGAGCCGTGGCAGGTCTCGCACAGCACCGCCGTGTCGACCTCGACGTCCTTGTGGGTGCCGAAGACGACCTCGTCGAGGTCGACCTCGATGCGGAGCAGGGCGTCCTGGCCGCGCTCGGCACGGCTGCGCGGGCCGGATCCACGGCCGCCGCCACCGCCGCCGCCGAAGAAGGCGTCGAAGATGTCGCTGAAGCCACCGGCGCCACCGCCGAAGGGGCTGTCGGCCTGCGGCCCGGCGTCGTACCGGCGCCGCTGCTCGGGGTCGCTCAGCACGTCGTACGCGTGCGTCACGTCCTTGAAGCGCTCGGCGGCGTCGGGTGCCGGGTTCACGTCCGGGTGGAGCTCACGCGCCAGGCGGCGGTAGGCCTTCTTGATGTCGGCATCGGAGGCGTCTCGCTGGACGCCGAGGACGTCGTAGTGGTCTGCCACGTATCCCTCAGTCGGTTGGGTTCGGTCGGTTGGTCAGTGTTCGCCCAGGAGCTTGGACAGGTAGCGGGCGACGGCGCGGACGGCCGCCATGTTCGTGCCGTAGTCCATGCGGGTCGGTCCGAGGACGCCCAGGCGGGCCACCTCGCCACCGGCCAGGTAGCCGCCGGCGACGATGCTCGTGGCGTCGAGCCCGTACTCGGCGTTCTCGACGCCGATGCTGGCCGCCACCGCGATGTCGTCCACCTGCATCTCCCCGAACAACCGGAGCAGGGTGACTTGTTCCTCGATCGCTTCGAGCACCGGGAAGAGGCCGCCGGAGAAGTCCTGCTCGCTCTTCGCCAGGTTGGCCGCACCGGCCATCAGCAGGCGGTCCTGCCGGTTCGCCGCGACCTGCTCGATGAGCGTGGCGACGACGACCCCGCCGAGCGTCTGGGCGTCGGGGCGGAGCTGCTGCGGCACGGCTCGGAGCGCGGTCGGGACGTCCTGCAGCAGGAGCCCCACCGTCGCGCCGTTCAGCACGGTGCGGAGTTCGCCCAGCGAGTCTTCGTCGAGCGGGACGTCGGTCTCGACCACGCGCTGTTCGACGCGGGCGGTGTCGGTGATGAGCACCACCATCAACCGGGCGTCACCGAGCCGGACGAGCTCGACGTGCTGCACCCGGGCGCGCACCATCGAGGGGTACTGCACCAGGGCGACCTGGTTGGTGAGCTGGCTGAGCAGCCGGACGGTGCGCCCGAGGACCTCGTCGAGGTCGTTCGGGGCGCCGAGGAAGGTCTCGATGGCGTGCCGCTGCGCGCTGGAGAGCGGACGGGCACCCGCCAGGTGGTCCACGAAGACGCGGTACCCCTTGTCGGTCGGCACGCGCCCGGACGAGGTGTGCGGCGCGGCGATGAGCTGCTCGTCCTCGAGCAGGGCCATGTCGTTGCGGATCGTCGCGGCGCTGACCCCGAAGGCGTGCCGCTCGACGATGGTCTTCGACCCGACGGGTTCGCGCGACGCCACGTAGTCGCGCACGATGGCCTTGAGGACCTCGAGGCTGCGTTCACTGACCACGAGCGCCTCCTTTCCCGATCGACCTGGCACTCGGACGTGTCGACTGCTGATCCTACGCCCGACCGCTGACGGCCCGGGACTTCCGGGCGGTCGGCCGATACGCTTCCGCCATGACCTACGGACAGCAGCCCGACGGCCCCGGACCCGAGCAGCCCGGCGGCCAGTACGGCCACGGCCCCGGTGGCCCCCAGCAGCCCGGCGGACCGCAGTACCCCGGCGGACCGCAGTACCCCGCCGGATACACCCCGCCCCGGCCGATGAGCCCCGAGGACCAGCGCCTGTGGGCCACGCTGACGCACATCGGCGGCATCTTCTTCAACTTCATCGCACCGTTGGTCGCCTACCTGGTCCTCCGCGACCGCGGCGGCTTCGTCCGTGAGCACACCCGCGTCGCGCTGAACTTCCACATCACGATGGGCATCGCCTACGTGGTCGGTTCGCTCACGTCGGTGTTCGGCGTCGGGGTCCTGATCGTGCTGGCAGCGGGCATCGTGTCGCTGATCTTCAGCATCATGGCCGCGATCGCCGCGAACCAGGGCCAGTTCTACCGCTACCCGCTCTCGATCGAGTTCATCAAGCAGTAAGCGGCAAGCACTGCGCAGCGGGCAGTGCGCAGGCTCCTCAGTCGAGCAGCTCCCGCACCACCGCGTCGGCGAGCAGGCGACCCTGCAGGGTCAGGTCGATCCGTCCCCGCACCGCGGCCGCCCCGTCCACGAGTCCGCGCGCGATGAGGCCGGCGACCCGGCCACGGGCCTCCTGGCGGATCTCGCTCGTCGCGAGCTCCCCGCGGACCCGCGCCGCCAGCAGCAGGCGCTCGACGTACCGCGTCTCGTCGTCGATGGTCTCGCGGCCGGCGGCCGGCGACTCGCCCGACAGCACCCGGTTCGCGTACGCGGCCGGGTGCTTGACGTTCCACCAGCGCGTGCCGGCGACGGCGGAGTGCGCGCCGGGGCCGACGCCCCACCAGTCGTGGCCCTTCCAGTAGGACAGGTTGTGGCGACTCGCGTGCGCGTCACCGCGTGCCCAGTTCGACACCTCGTACCAGGAGTAGCCGGCGTCGCCGAGCACCTGGTCGGCGAGCTCGTACATGTCGGCGGCCAGGTCGTCGTCGGGGGCGGGGAGCTCGCCGCGGGCGACCTGCGGCCCATCGCGGTGCCGTCCTCGACGATGAGCGAGTACGCCGACACGTGGTCGGGCTCGCAGGCGATCGCGGCGTCGAGCGAGGTCCGCCAGTCGGCGAGGGACTCCCCCGGCGTCGAGTAGATGAGGTCGAGCGAGACGTCGAGCCCCTGCTGCTTCGCGAGGTCGACGACGACGGGGACCCGGAGCGGGTCGTGCGTGCGGTCGAGCGTGGCGAGCACGTGCGGCACGGCGGACTGCATGCCGAAGCTGATCCGGTTGAAGCCGCCGGCCCGCAGGGTCTCGAGCGACGCCGCGTCGACGGAGTCCGGGTTCGCCTCGGTGGTGACCTCGGCCCCGGGCAGGATGCCCCAGGTGTCGTCGATCGCACGGAGGATCATCGCCAGGTCGGACGCCGGCAGCATGGTCGGGGTACCGCCGCCGAAGAAGACGGTCGACACCGGCCGCCGCGGCACACCGGAACGGTCGAGCACGGTCGCGGCCCACTCGATCTCGCGCACGGCGTGCCCGGCGTAGTCGTCACGGCGGACGCCGCGGAGTTCCGACGCCGTGTAGGTGTTGAAGTCGCAGTAGCCGCAGCGCACGCGGCAGAACGGCACGTGCACGTACACGCCGAAGGGCACGTCACCGGCGGTGGGACCAGCCCCCGGCCCGGCAGCGGAGCCCGCTGCCGCCCACGGGGTGATCAGGCCGTCCGCTGGTGCTGGATCGGCGATCGGGAGAGCACTCGGCATGGGCTCCATTCTCCGTCATGATGGAGCCATGGAGCACCATCCCGTCCCCACCACGGTCCTGTGGGACATCGACGGCACCCTCGTGATGAACGCGTCGTCCCCGGGCAACCTCTACCACCTCGCCCTCGAGCGGGCGGTGGGCCGCGACCTCACCCTGCGGGTCGGGCACCAGCACGGCCGCACCGACGCCGGGCTCATCGCCGAGCACGTGCATGCCCACGCGTTCGAGGACACCCTGATCCCCACGGTCAGCCGGCACCTCCACGACCTGACCGCCGAACGGCACGCCTCCGGCGACCACCGCAGCCCCGTCCCCGGGGCGAAGGCGCTCCTGACCCGCTTCGCCGAACTCGGGTGGCGCAACGGCCTGCTCACCGGCAACTCCGAGTACCGCGCCCGGGTGAAGCTCACCGGCGCCGGGTTCGACGCCGACGTCTTCGACTGGGAGCACTCGTACTTCGGCGACACCGAGGTCGAGCGGGCGGGGGTCACCCTGCGCGCCGCCGCCGAACTGGTCGGCACCCGGGCGGTCATCGTCGGCGACACCCCGCGGGACGGCGAGGCCGCGGACGCCGCGGGCATCCCCTTCCTGGCCGTGGCGACGGGTGTCTACGACGTGGACGCGCTGCGGCACACGAACGCCGTGACCGTCGCACGCGACTGCCAGCAGGACGCCGCCCTCATCGAGGACGCGATCGCGGCACTCCCACCGCTCCGCTGAGGAGCAGGAGCGCGCGCGAGACCGAGGGCGCAGTCGCGAGACCGCGGGCGAGACCGCGACCGCGCGACCAGGCGCCTAGTCCCCCCGCAGCGCCGCCAGGTACTTCTCCGCCATGACCTTCTGCTGCCGCCGCACGAACGGCGCGACGAAGCGCCACTTCCGGCTCGCCGGCTGCGAGAACTGCCGGACCTGCAGCCACACCGAGCCGTCCGGGGTGCGCTCGACGACGAACGACTCCTCGCCGGAGAGCGGGTGCCCCTCGAGCGTGCCGTAGGCGAACCCCTTGCGGTCGTGCTCGTCGATGATCGACACGACGCGCACCGGTGCCA
This sequence comes from uncultured Alphaproteobacteria bacterium, assembly GCA_963798145.1. Lineage (GTDB taxonomy): Bacteria > Pseudomonadota > Alphaproteobacteria > Geminicoccales > Geminicoccaceae > Benzoatithermus. The sequence continues at coordinate 477,136 of CAWCSG010000019.1, read as the reverse complement.
GCACGGTCTGCCCGAACGCGTGGATCGTCAGCGTCGCGCTGGTGCCCGCTGTCAGCAGCGGGGTGCCGTCGGGCGCGAACTTCTCGACCCGCGGCGTCCCGATGGACGCCGGGGCGATCGGCACACCGTCGTCGTCGAAGGTGACCGGGTTGTACCGGACCTCGTCGTCGTCGGGCTGCTCCTCGACGCGCACGCGGACCCCGCTGCGCTCCTGGATCTGCCACGTGAGCGCCTGCACCACGGCGGTCTCGAACCGCTGGTCGCCGTGTCCGATCCGCGCGCGCGACTCGGCCGGCGTGAAGCCGTCCGGCGGGTAGGTCATGAGGTCCGACGCCTGGGTCGCCCCCACCGCGCCGTACGTCAGGGCGGTCCGGTAGCTCCCGCGGATGCTCATGCCGCCATGTTACTTGGGCGGGCCGCCCGGATCGAACCGATCCGCGCTCACCTCCGTCGGATCGGCCCACCCGCCGTGCACCCCGAACTGGAGGCCCGACAACCGCCCGCCCCGGGGCTATCGTCAGCAGGTGCCCCACCTCACCCCTGTTCGTCCGCGGTCCGTCGACCGCCGGACCGCCGTCCTCGCCGTGCTCGCGCTCGTCGCGTTCGGCGTGGCGGCGACCGCCGGGTGCTGGTGGACGTGACCACGTCGGCCGCGGCGTCGCCCGCCCGGTACGCCACCGTCGCACTGGCCCCGGACGCGTGGAACGGCTTCGACACCGCGAACGTCATCGCCGCCGTCGGGGCGAGCTGCGCTGGTGCCGGAGTGCTGCTGTTCGGTGCCGCACTGGTGTCGGCGGTGCGGCGTCAGCGCGGCCGTCGGCTGCCGCTGGTCCTCGCGGTCGTGACGCTCGCGATGGTCGTCGGCGCCGTGGTCGCCGGGGTGGCCTCCGGCGAGCAGACCGACTTCGACGCGGCTGCCCACTGGGCCATCCTGCGGACCGCACTGGCGGGACTGGCCGCAGCGAGCCTCCCGGCCCTCTGCCTGGCGGCCCTGCGGGCGCGCGCCGGGCGGACCGGCTGAACCGGCGCTACTTCTTCTTCTCTTCGACGTCGCCGGAGAGCGCCGCGATGAACGCCTCCTGCGGGACCTCGACCCGGCCGATGGTCTTCATGCGCTTCTTGCCCTCCTTCTGCTTCTCGAGGAGCTTGCGCTTGCGGGTGATGTCACCGCCGTAGCACTTGGCCAGCACGTCTTTGCGCATCGCGCGGATGCCTCGCGGGCGATGATGCGGGCGCCGATGGCGGCCTGGATCGGCACCTCGAACTGCTGGCGCGGGATGAGCTTCTCGCAGCCGCTCGGTCATGAGCATGCCGTAGGCGTACGCCTTGTCGCGGTGCACGATCGCACTGAAGGCGTCGACCTGCTCGCCCTGCAGCAGGATGTCGACCTTGACGAGGTCCGCCTCCTGGTCGCCGGTGGGCTCGTAGTCGAGCGACGCGTAGCCCTGCGGTCTTGCTCTTCAGCTGGTCGAAGAAGTCGAAGACGATCTCGCCGAGGGGCATCTCGTAGCGGATCTCGACGCGGTCCTCGCCGAGGTACTCCATGCCGAGCAGGGAGCCGCGGCGCTGCTGGCAGAGCTCCATGATCGCGCCGACGTAGTCCTTCGGCGCCAGGATCGCGGCGCTTGACCATCGGCTCGCGCACGCTCGACGATCTTGCCCGGTCGGGAACTCGCGACGGGTTCGTGACCGGTGACGTGCTGCTTGTCCTCGGTCGTGACCTCGTAGATCACGCTCGGGGCCGTGGTGATGAGGTCGAGGCCGAACTCGCGCTCCAGCCGCTCGGTGATGATCTCGAGGTGCAGCAGGCCGAGGAACCCGCAGCGGAACCCGAAGCCGAGCGCGACCGAGGTCTCGGGCTCGTAGACGAGTGCGGCGTCGGAGAGCTTGAGCTTGTCGAGCGCCTCGCGGAGCACCGGGTAGTCGCTGCCGTCGATCGGGTACAGGCCCGAGAACACCATCGGCTTCGGCTCGGTGTAGCCGGGCAGCGCCTCGGTCGCGGGCTTCGCCGCGGTCGTGACGGTGTCGCCGACCTTCGACTGGCGGACGTCCTTCACGCCGGTGATCAGGTAGCCGACCTCGCCGACGCACGAGCCCCTTGCGTGGGCTTCGGCTCCGGGCGCGAGACGCCGATCTCGAGGATCTCGTGCGTCGACTTGGTCGACATCATCTGGATCTTCTCGCGCGGGCTGCAGCTGTGCCGTCGATCATGCGGACGTAGGTGACGACGCCGCGGTAGCTGTCGTAGACCGAGTCGAAGATCATCGCGCGGGGCGGCGCGTCGGCGTCGCCGTCGGGCGCCGGGATGCGGCTCGACGACGCGGTCGAGGAGCTCCTCGACGCCCGACGCCGGTCTTGCCGCTGACACCCGCAGCACGTCGCTCGGGCTCGCCGCCGATGAGCTGCGCGAGCTCGGCCGCGTACTTGTCGGGCTCGGCCGCCGGGCAGGTCGATCTTGTTGAGGACCGGGATGATCTCGAGGTCGTTCTCGAGCGCCAGGTACAGGTTCGCGAGCGTCTGCGCCTCGATGCCCTGCGCGGCGTCGACGAGCAGGATCGCGCCCTCGCACGCGGCGAGCGAGCGCGAGACCTCGTAGCGTGAAGTCGACGTGCCCGGGGGTGTCGATCATGTTGAGCGCGAAGGTCTTGCCGTCGAGCTCCCACGGCATGCGCACGGCCTGGCTCTTGATCGTGATGCCGCGCTCGCGCTCGATGTCCATGCGGTCGAGGTACTGCGCGCGCATCGCGCGGTCCTCGACGACGCCGGTGATGCCGAGCATGCGGTCGGCCAGCGTCGACTTGCCGTGGTCGATGTGCGCGATGATGCAGAAGTTGCGGATCGCGTCGGGCGCGGTCGACGGCGGGCTCGAGCGGAGCGGATGCTTGGGGGCTCACGGATCCTCAGGTGGGTCGGACGGTCGCGACGTCTCCCACGCTTCGCCCGCCGGAGCACGGCCGCGTCCGCCACGTGCGGACGGACGCGGGTCGGCCTCGGAGCGGCGGTCCGGTCGACGATGCGCGGCGCCGGCCGCCGGTCGACGGTCGCGGCGCCGGAGCCGGCAGCGCGCCGAGGCCGCGCCCGAGGTCGTCCGCGGTCGCGGCGAGGCACACGCGGATCCAGCCCTCGCCCGAGCGGCCGAACGCGCTGCCCGGCGCGACGGCGACGCGCTCGCGCAGCAGGAACTCCTCGGCCCACTCGGCGACGTCGCCGTCGCGAGGCGTGCGACGACGTCGATCCAGAGGTAGAACGCGCCGCTCGGGTCGAGGTAGCCGATGCCGCGCTCGTCGAGCAGTCGCCGTCGCGAGCTCGAGGTTCGCGCGGTAGTGCTCGCGCGCATCGGCGCACCGCGCTGGTGGTCGCCCACGATCGCGGCGAGGGCGGCGTACTGGTCGGGCTCGGCGACGCAGCTGATCGTCGCCTCCTGCACGTCCGCATCGTCGTCGGCGAGCCCCTTCGGCGTGACGAGGTAGCCCACGCGGACGCCGGTCATCGCGTAGGTCTTGCTGAGCGAGAACGACGCTGAACACGCGGTCGTCCGTCGTCGAGCGCCGCCAGGCTGACGTGCCGCGGTGCCGTAGGTGAAGTACTCGTAGACCTCGTCGCTGATCACCCAGAGGTCGTGCCGCTTCGCGAAGGCGAGCAGCGCGCGCAGCATCGCCTCGCCGGAAGACCGACCCCGAGCGGGTTCGACGGCGAGTTGACGATGATCACCCGGGTGCGCTCGGTGACGCAGCGCGCTCGAGCTCCTGCGAGGTCGGGCACGAACCCGTGCTCGGGCGCCAGCGGGTACGGCACGGGATCGCGCTCGAGCATGTGGGCGTTCATCGTGAAGGTCGTGTAGCCGGGGTCGGGCACGAGCACCTCGTCGCCGGGCGCCGAGCGTGAGCCCCATCGCCTGGTGCAGGGCCTGGGTCGCGCCGACCGTCACCCAGACCTGCTCGACGTCGACGTGCGATCGTCGTTCTCGCGCGCGAGCTTCGTCGACGAGCGCCTCGCGGAGCGGCGCGATGCCGCCGTTCGGCGTGTAGTTCGTGCGGTCTTCGCGCCCAGGCGCGGCGGGCGGCGTCGCCGATGTGCGGCGCGACCGGGACGTCGGGCTCGCCGACGACGAGCATGGTGACGTCGTCGTGACTGCAGTAGGGCGCCATCTCGAAGACGCGGCGGATGCCGGAGGCGGGCACGGAGTCGATGTGCGGGGCGAGCGAGGGCATGCGTCACGGTATCCGGTGCGTGTTGCCGTGCGGTTCGGCACGCGTCGGCCGCGGGCTTCCGCCGATGCCGGCGGTGTTGCGAGCTTTGGTCGCAGCCGCTTGCCTGGTAATGTTGCCTGGCTGGCTTGCGCGTGTCCCCGCCTCACGGGTCGGAACGCGATGCGACCGAGGGTCCCTCTACCCGGCGGTCGCAGCACCACCCGTACGAGATCGAGAAGGAGTAATTCACGTGGCAAACATCAAGTCGCAGATCAAGCGCATCGGCACCAACAAGAAGGCCCAGGAGCGCAACAAGGCCGTCAAGAGCGAGCTCAAGACCGCCGTCCGCGCCACCCGCGACGCCATCGCCGCCGGCGACAAGGACAAGGCCACCGCCGCCCTGCCGCTCGCGGCGAAGAAGCTCGACAAGGCCGTCAGCAAGGGTGTCATCCACAAGAACCAGGCCGCGAACCGCAAGTCGGCCATCGCCAAGCAGGTCACGCGCTCTGAGTCTGACTCTCCGAAGGCCCCGCACCGTTCGGTGCGGGGCCTCCGTCGTTGCGGGAGCGGGGCGCGTGCGCTGTGGCGTGCGTCGGGGCCCGGAGCGCGTTCGGGTCGTGACCGAGCACCCGACCGGCTCGCGCAGCACCGACGACGGCTCGCGAGACGGCCGGGAGGCGCGACTCAGCGTCAGCGGGGCTCGCCGCGTCGGGCGATGACGCGCGACCATGCGCTCGAGCGCGTAGACCGGGTCGCGCCGGCCGCCCTTCACCGCGGCGTCCGTCTCGGCGAGCCTCGATCGCATTCGCCGAGCCCTCTCGCTCCAGCCGCGCAGGTCGCGCTGCGCCCGCTCGACCTGCCACGGCGCCAGGCCGAACTGCGAGGCGAGCTGCCCGCCGACCCGCGGACGCGCGCTGACCTTCGCCATCGTGCGCATCTTGCTCGCGAACGCCGCGACGATCGGCACGGGGTCGGCACCGGATGGCCAGCGCGTGGCGCAGCAGCGACGAGCGCCTCGCCCTGCCGGCCCGCGATCGCGGCGTCGGCGACCTTGAACGCGTTGGTCTCGACCCGGCCGGCGTAGTACTTCTCGACGCGTGGCCTCGGTGATCTCGTCCGCCGCGTCGGCGATCAGCTGCTGGCACGCGGCGGCGAGCTCGGCGAGGTCGTCGGAGAACGCGGTGACCAGGGCCCGGAGCGCGCCGACGGCGCGATCCGGCGCCGTGCGGCGCGGAACTCGGCGGCGGCGAAGTCGAGCTTCTCGGTGTCTCTCTTGAGCTCGGCGCAGACGACCTCGATGCCGCCGCCCGACGCCGCCGCGGATCGCGTCGAGCAGCTTCTTGCCGCGCACGCCACCCGCCGTGCCGCAGCACGAGGTAGGTGTCGTCGGCGGGGTGCTCGAGGTAGCGAGATCGTCTCGGTGATGAACGCGTCGGTGCACTTCTCGACGTTCGCGACCCGGATCGAGTCGCGGCTCGGCGAACAGCGACGGGCTGGCGAGGGTGATCGAGCTCGCCCGGGCGCGTACTGGTCGGCCTCGAGGTCGTGCGACCTCGAGGCTGGGGTCTTCGGCGACGAGCAGGTCGCGCAGCTGCCGCATGGCCCGGTCGGCGAGGAACTGTCTCGGGCCCGCTGACGAGCACGACGGGCGCGGGACGGATCCCGATCCCAGCGCACCTGGTCGATCTTCGCTGCGGCGCTGCGCGGCTTCTTCGCGGCCATGCGGTCCTTCCGGTGGTGCCGGCCCGGACGGTGCCGGGTCGACGTGGTGCACCGACGAGCCTACGGGCGGCCGCCGACGACGAGCGCTCCGTCCACAGCCCGCACCTCGTCGCTGCCGGACCGGGCGAGCACCACGGTCCCCGTTCGTCGGTGCGGAGCGGCAGCGTGCCCGCCGCCGTCGAGCATGCCGAGCGCGGACGGCGTCGGGTGCCCGTAGGTGTTGTCCGCGCCGACCCCGATGAGCCCGACCCGCGCGGCGAGCGCTCGGTAGAGCTGCGGGTCCTGGTCCGCCGAGCCGTGGTGCGCCACCTTCACGACGTCGATCGGCCCCGCCGGCAGACCACCGGCGTTCCGGAGCCGACGTTGCGACGACTCCCCCAGGTCCCCGAGGAAGACCCCGGTCAGGCACGCCGCACAGGAGTCTCCGTCCGCCGGCCCCGTGACGAGCACGATGCTCGCGTCGTTCCCGTCGGCACGGTCGTCGCCCCGTGGCCACACCACGCGCCAGGCGAGCGGCCCGAGGGTGCCGGAGACCCGGTCGTCCGCCGTCCGGACGTCGACACCGGCACGCCGGAGGTCGTCGACCACCCGCTCGTCCGACGCACGTCCCACGGGTCCGACCAGGGCGGTCTCGACCGTGTCCGCCACAGCGCCCACCGCGCCGACGTGGTCGCGGTCGAAGTGCGTCAGGACGAGCAGGTCGATCCGGGTGACCCCGAGCAGTTCCAGGCACGCCCGGAGCCGTTCCTCGTCGTCGCCGGTGTCCACGAGCGCGACGGCGTCATCGCCGCGGAGCAGCACTGCGTCCCCCTGCCCGACGTCGCACGCGGCGACCGACCAGTCGCCCGGTACCGATCCCCGGACGACGAACACCGGGACGGTGACCGCTGCGACACCGACCACGACCACCACCCCTGCGGCGAGCAGCAACCGTACGCCGAGCCGCCCGCGGACCAGCACGGCGACCGCGATGCAGCCGCACACCAGCACCGCGGCGGCCACACCGGGTGCGCCGGCCGGCCAGGGTGCCGACGCGTGTGGCAGGGCGGCCGCCCCGTGCGCGATGCCCCCGACGGCGGCGGCCGGGACCCACGCGACGGCCGCGAGCCCCTGCGCACCCGCCGGCCACACCGGAGCGAGACCACACGCGGCGAGCCCGATCACCGTGACGACCGGCGCGAACGGCTCCGCGAGCAGGTTCGCCGGCACCGCGTAGGTCGGGAGCGCCGCCGACAGCGGGATCGTCACCGGCCAGCAGGCCACCTGTGCGGCGACCGGGATCGCGAGTGCGGCGGCGACCGGCGGCCACACACGACGCGCCAGGAGCTCGGTGAGCGGCGGACCGAGCACCACGATCCCGCTCGTGGCGAGCACGGACAGCGCGAACGCGAACGACCGCGCGAACCAGGGGTCGACCACGAGCATGCCGACCGCGGCGAGGGCGATGAGCGGGACACCCCGCACCGGTCGACCGGCCAGGTGCACGACGAGCACCACGATCGCCATCACCGTGGCCCGGACGATCGACGGGTCGGGGCGCACGAGCACGACGAACACCAGGAGCACGCCGACGGCCGCCGCGGCCCGGGGTCCTCTCGGCAGACCACAGGCTCGACCGAGGACCACGACGAGCCCGACCACCACCGCGCAGTTCGCCCCGGACACCGCCGTCAGGTGCGTCAGCGCCGAGGTCTCCATCGCCGCCTCGGTCGTCGGGTCGAGGCCGGAGCGGTCCCCGATCGCGAGTCCGCGCAGCAGCGCCGCCCCGGGCTGCGGCAGGTCGGCCGTGGCCCGCACGAAGGCCTGTCGCGCGGTGTCGGTGGCGCCGAGCAGCCCGTCGGGCGGCACCGACGACGGCGTCCCGCGCAGGAACGCCACGAACGCGGTCGCGGAACCGGGTTCGTCCGGCTGCACGGCGGCGGTCACGGTGACCCGGGCACCGGCTGCCAGCACGCTGCCCGGTGCGTCACCGTGCTGGTCGGGGACGAGCCGGACCGGCACGCGGAGCCCGTCGAGGTCGTCCGCACGCACCAGCGTCGCGGTGACGGACCGGTCCGCCGGTACGAGGTCGCGGGTCAGCACGGCCTCGACGTCCACGTGCCCCGCGCCCGGACCGGCGACGAGCGCACGGAGCGGCTCGGGGGCCCGCCGGGACTCCCCCGACGGTGACCGACACCGCGAGCAGCGTCGTCAGGGCCCCCGCGACGAGCAGCAGCCCCGCGACGGTCGGCACGACCCCGGCGCCCCGACGCCACCGGAGCGCGCTGCCGCTGACGCCGGCAAGGAGTGCCCCGGCCCCACCGACCGCGGGTGCCGCGTCGGGCACGCCGATGAGCAGGGCGGTCGCGATCCAGGCGACCGAGACCGGCACCGCGAACCGCAGGTCGATCGCACTCGGCGCGAGCTGCACGGTCGCCCCTCAGACCCGCACACGATCGCGGAGCTCGGCGAACCGCACGTCCCCGATGCCGCTGACGTCGAGCAGGTCCTCGACCGCGGTGAACCGGCCGTGCTCGTCACGCCAGGCGATGATCCGCCCGGCCAGCCCGGGTCCGATCCCGGGCAGGGTCTCGAGCGCGATCTGGTCGGCGGTGTTCAGGTCGACGACGGCGGTCTCCTCGCCCCCGGTGCCCGCGGCGCCACCGCCGCCCCCGGCCCCGGCGGCGCGGTCGGCCCGGCGGCAGCACCGTCTGCCATCGGCCCGAGCGCCTCGGGCACCTCCTGTTGCCCGACCCGCGGCACGTACAACCGCTCACCGTCCGTCAGCACCCGGGCAAGGTTCAGGCGGTCGAGGTCGGCGTCGTCGGTGGCCCCACCGGCACGTTCGAGCGCGTCACCGACCCGGCTCGATGCCGGCAGCTCGTACCACGCCGCTCCGCCGTACCGCCCCGAGCACGTGCACGACGACCGCCCCGCACCGGTCTCCGCGCCGACGACCCGGAGCAGACGAAGCCCCGACGCCGGCACCGGCGTCAGTACCAGCAGAGGCCGACGGCGACGGCGCGCCCGTAGCCGCACCGGCCGTGGGCGCCCCACGCACGACGACCTCGCCCGTTCCGCCGGCACCACCCGACACCAGCGCCCCGACGAGGACCACCACGACGGCGACCACCACCACGACCGCCGCCAGCACCACGGCAGCCCGCGGTGACAACGCGAGACGGGACCACCAGGGTCCGGGAGACGACGGGCGACATGCCCCGAACGCTACGGAGCCCGGCCGATCGGCCGGGCTCCGGAGGTCACACCCGTGGACGGGTACCGCGAACGCCCCTGCTGTGAGGCGACGATGCCAGCGACGGTCGCTACCCCTTGATGGCGATGTTCACGACTCTTCGGCGCGCGCACGATGACGTTGACGATCTCGCGGTCGCCGATGGCGCGCTGCACGGCCGCCGACGCGCGCGCGAGCTGCTCGAGCTCGTCGCCTCGATCGATCTTCGGCGACACCTCGAGCCGGTCGCGCACCTTGCCGTTGACCTGCACGACGGCGGTCACGCGTCTCCTCGACGAGCAGCGTCGGGTCGGCCTTGCGCCAGCCGTACGTGGCGACGGAGGCGCTCGTAGCCGAGCTTCTCCCACATCTCCTCGCCGGTGTACGGCGCGAAGAGCGCTCAGCGCCGAGCGCGACGGTCTCGACGGCCTCGCGCACGGCGGGGTCGCCGGCGCCGGGGCCGGAGTCGATCGCCTTGCGGGTCGCGTTGACGAGCTCCATCAGGCGCGCGACACGACGTTGAACTTGAACGCCTCGATCGAGCCCGGGGGCGTCGGCGAGGAACCGGTGCGTGACCCGGCGGAGTGCCCGGTCGCCGTCGGCCCACACGACGTCGGGCGCGAGCGTGACGTCGTTCGCGAGGCGGAAGGCCCGCGCCAGGAACTTCGCCGAGCCCGGCCGGCGAGACGTCCTCCCAGTTGATGTCGTCCTCGGGCGGGCCGGCGAAGCGCCATGGTCAGGCGGATGGCGTCGACGCCGTGCTGCGTCGAGCTCGTCGCCGAGCGACGACGCCGCCCTTCGACTTCGACATCTTCGAGCCGCCGGAGAGCACCATGCCCTGGTTCAGCAGCGCGCTGAACGGCTCGGTGAAGTCGACGTAGCCGAGGTCGAACAGCACCTTCGTGATGAAGCGCGCGTAGAGCAGGTGCAGGATCGCGTGCTCGACGCCGCCGACGTACTGGTCGACGGGGGCCCACTTGTCGGCCTCCGCCGGGTCGAACGCCTGCGGTGTCGTCGTTCGCGGACGAGGAAGCGCAGGAAGTACCACGAGCTGTCGACGAAGGTGTCCATCGTGTCGGCGTCGCGGAGCGCCGGGCGTGCCGTCGACGCGGGTTCGGGCACGTTCACCCAGTCGGTCGCGGCGCCGAGCGGCGACGTGCCCTTCGGCTTGAGGTCGAGGCCCTCGGTCGGCGGCAGCACGACGGGCAGCTGGTCCTCGGGCACCGGGATCTCGGTGCCGTCGGCGCCGTGGATGATCGGGATCGGCGTGCCCCAGAAGCGCTGGCGCGAGATCAGCCAGTCGCGCAGGCGGTAGGTCTTGGCGGCGCGGCCGGTGCCCGCGCTCCTCGAGCAGCTCGATCGACCGCGGTGATCGCGTTCGACTTGCTACAGGCCGTCGAGCGGCCCGGAGTTGATCAGGCGGCCCTCGCCGGTCAGCGCGTCGCCGGTCGCGGCGGGGTCGAGCGTCGGCAGTCGAGTCGTCGGGCAGTCGCGACCGTCTCGTCGAGATCGACCGGGATCGCGCCGGTGACGGGCGCGTTCGTGTCGACGACGACCCGCACGGGCAGGTCGAACGTCGCGGGCGAAGTCGAGGTCGCGCTGGTCGTGCGCGGGCACGGCCATGACCGCGCCGTGGCCGTAGTCGGCCAGCACGTAGTCGGCGGCCCAGATCGGCATGCGCTCGCCCGTCACCGGGTTGATCGCGAACCGGCCGAGGAACACGCCGGTCTTCGGGCGGTCGGCGTTCTGCCGCTCGATCTCGGTCGTCTTCTGCACGTCGACGAGGTAGTCGTCGAACGCGGCCTGGACGTCGTCGGCGTCGACCGGCGACGAGCTCGGCGGCCAGGTCGGAGTCGGGCGCGACGACCATGAACGTCGCGCCGTAGAGCGTGTCGGGACGCGTGGTGAAGACCGTGACCGGCTCGTCGCGGCCCTCGATCACGAAGTCGACGTCGGCACCGATCGAGCGGCCGATCCAGTTGCGCTGCATCGCGATGACCTTGGCCGGCCAGCGGCCCTCGAGCTGGTTCAGGTCGTCGAGCAGCCGGTCGGCGTAGTCGGTGATCTTGAAGTACCACTGCGTGAGCTTCTTCTTGACGACGACGGCGCCGGAGCGGTCGCGAGGTGCCGTCGGGCAGCACCTGCTCGTTCGCGAGCACGGTCTGGTCCACCGGGTCCCAGTTGACCCAGCTGTCCTTGCGGTAGGCCAGGCCCTTCTCGTACATCTTCAGGAACAGCCACTGGTTCCACTTGTAGTACTCGGGGTCGCGAGGTGTGGAGCTCGCGGGTCCAGTCGAACGACGGCGCGTAGCGCTTGAAGCGACGCCTTCTGCTGCGTCGATGTTCGCGTAGGTCCACTCGCGCGGGTCGACGCCGCGCTTGATCGCCGCGTTCTCGGCGGGCAGCCCGAACGAGTCCCAGCCGATCGGGTGCAGCACGTTGAAGCCCTGCTGCCGCCAGTAGCGCGCGACGACGTCGCCGAGCGCGTACGCCTCGGCGTGCCCCATGTGCAGGTCGCCCGAGGGGTACGGGAACATGTCGAGGATGTACTTGCGCGGACGCTTGTCGTCGGGGTCGGTGGTGAAGAGCCCGAGCTCTTCCCAGCGGCGCTGCCACTTCTCCTGGATGCGACGGAAGTCGTAGGCGTTCGGGTCCTCGGCGTGCTGCTCGGTGGTCACGGCTCTCAATCGGTCTGCAGGCGCGGGAGGCCGGACGTCCCGGTCCCCAGATTAAAGCCTGTCGGCGTGCGGGACACCGGCTGAGCAGGCGGCCGTCCCGCATCCGCATGGTCCGGTCGACCAGCTCCGGCGCGCACCGGCACGTGCGAGACGATGACGACGGTCCGGCCCGCGGCGCGCGCCGTGGCGACGAGGTCACGGAGCAGCGCGTCGCCGAGGTCGGGGTCGACGTCGGCGGTCGGTTCGTCGAGCACGAGCACCGGGAACGCGTGCAGCAGCGCCCGGGCCAGCGCGAGCCGGTGCGCCTGCCCGCCGGACACGAGCGCGCCGCGCTCCCCGACGCGGGCGTCGAGCCCGCCCCGCCGCGTCGACCCACTCCCGAGCCCGACCCGCGTCGAGCACGGCGAGCAGCTCCTCGTCGGTCGCGGTCTCGCGGGCGAAGAGCAGGTTCTGCCGCACCGACTGGTCGAACACGAACGGGTCCTGCTCGATGAGGCCGACCCGGGCCCGCACGGCGTCGGGGTGCATCGCTGCGGGCCTCGACGCCGTCGAGCGTGTAGCGAGCCCGTCGTGCTCGACGAACCGGACCAGCGCGTCGCACGAGGGTCGACTTGCCCGCGCCGCTCGGCCCCTCGAGCACGACGACCTCGCCCGGGCGCGAGGGTGAACGAGACCCCGTCGACCGCGGGCTCGGCGGCCCGGGCCAGCGGACGGTCGAGGTCCCGCACCGCGAGCGTGACCGGACCGTCGACGACGAGCGTCGCCGCGGTGCGGCGTCGGCGTCGGGCTCGCGGCACGATGCCGACGGGCATGCTCGGCGGGCACGACACGCTCGACCCGGTCGGCCGCTGCCCGCACCCGGCGCAGCGTCAGGACCGCGAGCGGGACGGTCCCGACGACCTCGAAGAGGGCGAGCGGCACGAAGACCGCGAGCGCCCAGAGCGGACCGTCGAGCGCCCCGGACACGACGGCGGGCGCACCGACGGCGAGGATCCCGACGACGGCACCGCCGCCGACGAGCCCGACGAGTGCGCCGACGAGGGCCTCGACCGCTGCGCACGACGTCGGACGGCGCGGGTCACGCCGGGCGTCGAGCGGCGTCGATGTGCGCGAGCCGCTCGTCGAGCGTGCCGTACGCGGCGAAGACGTCGAGCGTCCGGACGGTGTCGAGCACCAGGTCGGCGACGCGGCCCCGGTCGGCGGCGGTCTCGGCGTCGCTCCGAGCGCGGCGATCGACCGCCGTCGACGACGGCCGACGAGCGCCGCCGCGACGACGAGCGCGACGACGCAGGACGAGCGCCGCCGGCACCGACACGAGGCCGACCGCGACGACCGACAGCACCGCGGCGACGCCCGCGGACACGAGCGGCCCGACGACGCGGAGCGGCAGGTCCTGCAGCCGGTCGATGTCGGTCACGAGCCGCGTCAGCAGGTCGCCGCGACCGGTGCGAGCCGAGCCCCGCCGGGGCGACCGACGCCAGCCGCCGGTAGATCTCCGTCCGGACGACGGCCAGCTGCCGGAACGCCGCGTCGTGCCCGGCGAGCCGGTCCACGTAGCGGAGCGCCGCCCGGCCGAGGGCGAACGCGCGCACCCCGACCATCACGAGCGTCAGGTACAGGATCGGCGGCTGCTCGGCGGCACGGGTGATGAGGTAGCCGCTCGCGGCGAGCAGCGCCGACCGCGCAGAGCGCACTCAGCGCGCCGGCGGCGACCGCCCGGCCCGAACCGGAGCACGGCGGCTGCGCGAGCCGCAGGACGGCGCCGGCCACGGGCCTCCCGGCTGGTGAGCGCGGCTCATGCGCGCGCCGCCCTGACCGGCGCGGCGCGCCGACGTCGATGCGGACGTCGCCGGCGGCGATGACCGCGGGCCGGTGGCTGGCGACGACGACGACGGCGCCGTCGTCGGCGAGCCGCCGGAGGTCCGCGACGACGCGGGCCTCGGCGTCGGCGTCCAGCGCGGAGGTCGGCTCGTCGAGCAGCACGAGGCGCGTGCCGGCGCGGTCGTGCCGGTACAGGGCCCGCGCGAGGGCGACCCGCTGGGCCTGGCCGCCGGAGAGACCGGCGCCGCCGGCACCCGACCTGGAGGCCCGGGTCGACGTCCCAGCCCGCGGCGCACCGAGCGCGCGTGCGCACGGCGGCGTGCGTCGGGGGTCGCGCTGAGCGCGACGTTCTCGGCGACCGTCCCGCGGACGAGCCGCGGGCCGCTGGTCCGCCCAGGTGATGCGGTCGGTCGCCGCGTCGTGCCGGCCGGCGCCCGGCACGGCGACCTCGCCGTCGTGGGGCACGACCCCGCGGAGTCGCGGCGATGAGGCTCGACTTGCCGGAGCCGCTCGGGCCGGCGAGGACGACGACCGTGCCCGGGCTCGGCGCGCAGGTCGACGGGGCCGATGACGACGCGGGTCGGCGGACGGTGACGCCGCGTCGAGCACCAGGGCGTCGGCGGCGGGCAGGGCGGGGCGCGGTGCCGGTCGGTCGCGCTGTCGGTCGTCGTGTCCGGCGCGCACGTCGTCGTCGTCGTCGAGGACGTCGAACACGTCGTCGGCGGCCGCGACGCCGTCCGCGCGGCGTGGAACTGCGCGCCGACCTGACGGAGCGGCAGGAAGGCCTCCGGGGCGAGCAGCAGCACGAACAGCGCCGACCGAGGCCGAGCGAGCCGTCGACCAGCCGGAAGCCGATCGACACGGCGACGAGGGCGACCGACAGGCTCGCGGCGAGCTCGAGCGCGAAGCCGCTGACGAACGACACCCGCAGCACCTTCATCGTCTGCGACGCGGTACTCGTCGGTGACCGTCGCGATGCGGCCGCCTGCCGGCGCTGCCGTCCGAAGACCTTCAGCGTCGACGAGCCCCTCGACGGTGTCGAGCGAACGCGCCGGCGAGGCGCGCGAGGCGCGTCCACTGCCGTCGCTGCACCGCTCGCGTCGCCAGCCGATCAGGATCATGAAGAGCGGGATGAGCGGGAGGGTCACGAGCGACGATCGAGCCCGCTGAGCAGTCCTGAGGCCGATCACGACCACGACGAGCACCGGCGTCGCGATCGCGGTCAGGACGAGCTGCGGGAGGTACCGCGCGAAGTACGCGTCGAGCGCGTCGAGCCCGGGCCCGACGGTGTCGCGAGCCGGCGCTCGAGCTGCGCCGCGAGCCACGCCGGGCCCGCGGCCGCGACGGCGCTCGAGGACGCGCGCGCGCAGCTGCTCTTCACCCGCGCGGCCGCCCGCGCGGCCAGGTCGCCTCGAGCGCCCAGGCCGACGGCACGCAGCGCACGCAGCGACCGAGCAGCGCCGAGCGCCGGCACGAAGCCGCCGGGACGACGCCGACGCGGTGCGCCGTCGACCACCGCGGACGACGGCCGCTGCGATCACGAACCAGGCGAACGCGACGATCGCGCGCCGTCTGGGCGAGCGCCGATGACGGCGCCGAGCCGCGAGGAACGCCGCGCGCGGCGGCGCGTAGCGCAGCAGTCGCGGATCGAGCGGCTTCATCGACGGGTCCGCCTAGTGCGCCGCGGCGGTGACGTGCGCGCCGGGTGACGCGCTTGCGGAACACCCAGTACGTCCAGCCCTGGTAGGCGAGGACCAGCGGCAGGAAGATCAGCGCCGTCCAGCTCATGATCGTGCAGCGTGTACGTGCCGCGCTCGAGGCGTTCGTCGATCGTCAGGCTGTTCGCCGGGTCGTTGAGTCGCCGGCATCACGTCCGGGAACAGCGCGGTGAACAGGCTGAGCACGGCCAGCGGCGATGGTCACGGCCATGAAGCGCGAACGCCCGGCCCTCGCGGCCGCGCAGCGTTCGCAGAGCACGGCGAGCGATCAGGGCGACGCGCGGCGACGACCGAGAGCACCAGCGAGAGCGCGGGTGCCCGTGAGCGATGGCCATCGCGACGCAGGAACGCGGCGCGCGACGACGATCGTGACGAGCCCGGCCCGGGTCGCCGAGGCGCCGGGCGCGCTCGCGCATGTCGCCGTCGGTCTTCAGCGCGACGAACACGACGCCGTGCGTGAAGAACAGCAGCAGCGTCGTGAGCCCGCCGAGCAGCGCGTACGGGTTCAGCAGGTCGAAGAAGCGAGCCGGTGAAGTTGTGGTCCGCGTCGAGCGGCACGCCCTGCACGATGTTGCGCGAAGGCGACGCCCCAGAGGAACGCGGGCACGGCCGAGCCGACGACGATCATCCGGTCGAAGCGCGCGCTTCCACGCGCGCTGCTCGCGCTGGTGCCGGTACTCGAACGAGACGCCGCGGAGGATGAGCGCGAGCAGGATGAGCAGCAGCGGCAGGTAGAAGCCGCTGAACAGCGTCGCGTACCACTCGGGGAACGCGGCGAACAGGCAGGCGCCGGCGACGATCACCCAGGTCTCGTTGAGGTCCCAGACCGGGCCGATCGTGTTGATGAGCAGGCGGCGGTCGATGTCGTCCTTGCCGAGGAACGGCAGCGACATGCCGACGCCGAAGTCGAAGCCGTCGAGCACGAAGTAGCCGACGAAGAGGAAGCCGACGATCCAGAACCAGAGGTATGGGCAGATCCATGACGCGTCCTTCCTAGTAGACCGTCGCTTCGTGCTTGACGCTCGCCGGTCTCGTCGTCGACCTCGGTCGGCGTCGGCCGGGCCCTTCTGCGCGGCCTTCATGATCAGCCCGAACTCGACGACGGCGAGCGCGCCGTAGATCGCGGTGAAGGCGATCAGCGAGATCAGCACCTCGAGCCCGGTGACGTTCGGCGAGACACCGTCGCTCGGTCATCATCAGGCCGAACACGATCCAGGGCTGCCGGCCCATCTCGGTGAAGACCCAGCCGACGATGATGGCGACGAGCGGCAGCGGGAACGCCCAGATCGCGACGCGCCAGATCCAGCGCTGCGGCGGGCATGCGGCCCTTGCGGGTGAGCCAGAGACCGACGACGGCGACCAGGACCGCGACCATGCCGAGGCCGATCATCCAGCGGAACGACCAGTAGGTGACCCAGATGATCGGCGTGTAGTCGCCGGGGCCGTAGAGCTGCGCGTACTGCGCCTGCAGGTCGTTGATGCCCTCGACGGTGCCGTCGAAGGTGTGCGTCGACAGGAACGACAGCAGGTACGGGCACGCGGATCGAGAACAGCTCGTGCGACGCCGTCGGGCGTGCCGAGCGTGAAGATCGAGAACGAGGCGTCGGCACCGTCGACGGTGTTGTACATCGCCTCGGCCGCCGCCATCTTCATCGGCTGCGTCTCGACCATCGCGAGGCCGAGCTGGTCGCCCGTGAGCACGGTGCAGCGCGCCGGCCGCGACGATCATCCACAGGCCGAACTTGCAGCGCCGGGCGCATCGTCTCGAGGTGCTGGTTGCGGGCGAGGTGCCAGGCCGCGACCGCGATGATGACGCCGGCGGCGACCATGAAGCAGGCGAAGATCGTGTGCGGGAACGCGGCGAGGGCGACCTTGTTGGTCAGCACCGCCCAGATGTCGGTGAGCTCGGCGCGGCCCTTGGCCTCGTTGATCTCGTAGCCGACCGGGTTCTGCATGAACGCGTTCGCGGCGATGATGAAGTACGCCGAGAGGATCGCTGCCGATCGCCGCGCACCAGATGCGTCGCGAGGTGCAGCCTCTTGCGGCAGCTTGTCCCAGCCGAAGATCCACAGGCCGATGAAGGTCGCCTCGAAGAAGAACGCCAGCAGCCCCTCGAAGGCGAGCGGGGCGCCGAAGACGTCGCCGACGAAGCGGGAGTAGTCCGACCAGTTCATGCCGAACTGGAACTCCTGCACGATGCCGGTCACCACGCCCATCGCGAAGTTGATCAGGAAGATCTTGCCGAAGAACCGGGTCAGCTGCAGGTACTGCACGCTTGCCGGTGCGGTACCAGGCGGTCTGGAAGACGGCGACCGTGAGCGCCATGCCGATCGTCAGCGGCACGAAGAGGAAGTGGTAGAGGGTCGTGAGGCCGAACTGCCAGCGCGACAGGACAGAGCGGATCGAGGAGGTCGTTCATGCGGCGATTCCGAGACGGGTAGCCGCGCGCTGTTCGTGCACGTCAGTTGCTTCCTGTGGAACGGATACATCAGGTGTCACAGCCCTCGGGACACTCCAACGGTATCGCTACGCACACCGGTTCGACAACTTGTAGAACCTCCCGTGCACGAACGTGCACAGCCTCTGCACGGCACAACCGTGCGGCACCGATGTCGCGCGCCCCGTGCGAACGACGACAGGCGCCGGGCAGATACCCGACGCCTGTCGCTGTTCCTTCGTGGAGCTGTCGCTACAGCAGGCCCTCGGCCTTCAGGAAGTCCTTGGCGATGGTCGCCGCCGACTCCTTGTCGGCGTGCTCTTGGAGTTGAGCTCGATGAGGTCCGTCGGCGGTGAGCTTCGCGTTGACCGTGTCGATGACGTCCGCGGCCTTCGCGTTCGACCTTGCTTCGAGACGACCGGCACGACGTTCTGCGGCAGGATCAGGTTCTCCGGGTCCTTCAGCGTGACGAAGTCGTTCGCCTTGATGATCGGGTCGGCCGTGTAGATGTCGGCGAGCTGGACGGTGTCGTCCTTCAGCGCCTTGACGGTCAGCGGCTCCGCCGCAGTCCTCGATCGCCTTGAAGTCGACGTCGACGCCGTAGACGCTCTTCAGCCCCGCGGGCCGTACGGGCGGGTCTGGTTCTCGGAGTTGCGCGCCGAGGGTGAGCGTGCTCGTTGACGTTCTTCAGGTCGGCCAGGCTCGTGACGTCGTTCTTCTCGGAGAACTCCTTCGTGACGGTGTAGCTGTCCTGGTCGGTCGCCGTCGGCGGCGTCGAGGGCCCGGAGACCCTCGGCAGGGCGTCCTCGAGGGCCGTCGTCGATCTCGTCGGCGGTCTTGGCGGTCGTCTTCGTGTCGTAGTACTGCAGCAGGTTGCCGGTGTACTCGGGGATGACGTCGATCTCGCCCTTCTCGAGCTGCGGGAGGTAGACCTCGCGCTGACCGATGTTGAACTGGCGGTGACGTGAAGCCGTCGCTTCTCGAGGGCCTGGGCGTAGAGCTCGGCGATGATCTCGTTCGAGTAGTACTGCTGCGAGCCGATGACGATGGTCTTCGAGTCGCCGACGAGTCGCTGCGAGCCGCTGTCGAGCGGGTCGCTCGACGAGCACCCTGCCAGGGCCACCACGGCGCCCGACCGCGACCGCGCCGGCGACGAGCCGGCCTTTCTTGGTTGCTGTGATCACGTGTGTTCCTTCCGGGAGTGGGATTGCGGGCTCGCTCGCGCGACGGGCTGACCGCTGCCGGTCGTCCGAGGGCGTCCGGCGGTGACGCCGCGGGCACGACCACCCGCTGGAGGAGCGAGAAGACGATCTCGAGCACGATCGCGAGGGCGATCACGAGGATCGAGCCGCCGAGCATCTCGGCGTAGTCGTTGGGTCGAGCCCGAGGAAGATGTAGCTGCCGAGGCCGCCGGCGCCGACGTACGCGGCGAGCGTCGCCGTCGCGACGACCTGCAGCACGCGCGGCGCGGATGCCACCGATCAGGAGGGGCAGCCCGAGCGGCACCTCGACCTTCGTCAGGATCTGCCACTCGGTCATGCCCATGGCCCGGGCGGCGTCGATGGTCTCGCGGTCGACGGACTCGAAGCCCGAGTAGGCACCGGCGAGCACCGACGGGATCGCCAGGATGACGAAGCGCGATCAGCGGCGCCGTGCAGGCCGATGCCGAGCGAGCAGCCGCGAGCAGCGATGAGCACGCCGAGCGTCGGCAGCGCCCGCGACGCCGCCGGACACGGCGACCGCGAAGCCACGGCCACGGCCGGTGTGGCCGATCGCGATAGCCGACCGGGATCGGCGATGACCGACGGCGATGAGCACCGCGAGCGAGGGTGTATCCAGAGGTGCTCGCCAGAGCGCGCTGCGGGGATGCCGTTGGAGCCGCCGTAGTTGGCGGGGTCGAAGACCCAGGCGAAGGCCTGCGCGAAGAAGTTCACGAGGCGACCTCCGTGCCTGCAGCGACCCGGCGGGCCTGGCGTCGTGACACGGCGGTCGCCGGGTCCACGGCATGAGCAGCGCGGCCGAGCAGCACGAGCAGGCCGTCGAGGACGAGGCCAGCACGACGACCATCACGATGCCGGCGACGATCTCGGCGATGATGTCGCGCTGGAGGCCGTCGGTGAAGAGCAGGCCCGAGGCCGTTGACGCCGAGGACCGCGCCGACGGTGGCGAGGCTGACCGTGCGGACCGACGACGACCCGGAGGCCGGCCAGCAGCACCGGACCGGCCAGCGGGAGCTCGACCCGCCAGAACCGCTGCCAGCCGGCGAGTAGCCCATCGGCGGTCGGCCGACTGCGGCACGTCGGCGTCGACCGACGTCGAGCGCGTCGGCCGTCGACCGGACCATCAGGGCCATCGCCGTAGAGCGTCAGCCCGATGACGATGTTGATCGGGCTCTGCAGGCCGGTGCCGATGATGCTCGGCAGGACGACGAACAGGGCAGCGACGGGATGGCGTAGAGCAGACCGGCGAGGTCACGATGCAGCTGCCGACGCCCGGCGGAACGCGCCACCGGGCGCTGAGCCGGACCACGAGCCAGCCGATCGGGATCGACAGCACGAACGCGAGGATGATCGGCGGGATGCGCGATCGCGAGGTGCGCGAGCGTGTCGTCCCAGATCGTGTCGAGGTTCGCCAGGACCCAGTTCACCGCGGCTCCACCCTGCGCCGGAGCACCCGGTGCCTCGTCGACGCTCCGGCCTCGCGTCGGATCGGTCGGCACGGCTCGGCGGCGTCGACACCGTCCGGGCCGGTCAGCACGCCGGCGGCGCGGCCGTCGTCGTCGACGACGATCGGGCCGGTCGGCGTCTGCTCGATGTGCAGCGCGCGCTTGCCCGCGGTCCGGCGCCGATGAACGTCGGCGACGAAGTCGTCGGCCGGGTTCGGCGAGGATCTCGGCCGGGCGTGCCCTGCTGGGCGATCTCGCCGCCCTTCTTGAGGATGACGACCTGGTCGCCGAGCTAGAACGCCTCGTCGATGTCGTGCGTCACGAAGACGACGGTCTTGTCGAGGTCGCGCTGCAGGCGGATCAGCTCCTCCTGCAGGTCGGTCCGCACGAGCGGGTCGACGGCGCCGAACGGCTCGTCCATCAGCAGGATGTTCGGGTCGACGGCGAGCCCGCGGGCGACGCCGACGCGCTGCTGCTGGCCGCCGGAGAGCTGGCTCGGGTAGCGGTCGGCGAAGCGCACGGTCGAGTCCGACGGTGTCCATCAGCTCGAGGGCGCGCTCGCGGGCATCGCTCCTTGGACGACGCCCTTCAGCAGCGGGACGGTCGCGATGTTGTCGACGACCTTGCGGTGCGGCAGCAGTCCGGAGTTCTGCATGACGTAGCCGATGCTGCGACGGAGCTCGACGGGCTCGAGCGCCGCCGATGTCGTCGCCGTCGATCTCGATCGGTGCCGGAGGTCGGGTCGACCATGCGGTTGATCATGCGGAGGATCGTGGTCTTGCCACAGCCGCTGGATCCGACGAAGACCGTGGTCTTCCGGGACGGGATGACGAGATCGAATTCGCTCGACCGCAGTCGGTGCCGTCGGGGTACTGTCTTGCGTCACCGAGCGGAACTCGATCATGGGTGTGCCCTTCTGTTCGGAGGTAGCCCGACTCCGGATGAGAGTACCCGGGGGTACCGACACGGTTCGCTCTGACGTTCCGTGACCGTCCTGCGGCGATGCGCAGGGCGGTGGCGGACACCGACGGGCACGACGGGATCGGCGGGGACGACGACGCCCGCGCCTCGGTGTTCGGAGGCGCGGGCGGATCGGATCGGTCACCGGCGTGTCGCGCCGACGAGTGGATGGTCAGGACGCGGCGATCACCGATTCCAGGTGCGCGCGGTTCATCCGGCGGTACTCCTCGATCAGCGCCGTGTCGGGGTGCTCGCGGTCGCGGTGCGCCCGCGCCAGCACGGCGTGGCCGGACTCGGCGAGGACGACCAGGCGCGGGTGATGTGCTCGTCGTCCGGCAGGCCGAAGCGGTCGCGCATGATCTGGCCCACGGTCGCGCCGAGCGCGCCCATGCGGTCCTCGTGCGTCGCCGGTCCCGGTGTCCGCCGGGTCGCCGAAGCGGATCGCCCGGAAGCCGGGCTCGGTGCGGTACATCTCGGCCGGTCATGTCGATGAGCGCGTCGTTGGCGTCCTGCCAGGTCTCGGCGCCGCTGGCGTCGAGCGCCTCGACGAAGCGGGAGGCGAGCCGCTGGGTGCAGCGGATCGCGAGTGCCTCGACCACGGCGATGCGGTCGGGGAAGTACCGGTAGACGGTGCCGATCGACGCCCCCGCGCGCTCGGCGACCATGGCGGTCGTGAGCCGTTCGAACCCGATCTCGTCGATGACCGCGGCAGCGGCGTCGAGGAGGCCGGCGAGGCGCGCCGAACTGCGGGCCTGGACCGGCTCGTTCCTGAGCAGTGATGATCCCCCCGGCAGAGCGTTCGTTACCTCGGTGACGAGCACGTGTTCTCCTCTTGCGCTCCAGCGCGGTTGGTTGGTGTGACGGGGACAACTTTCGCAGAACGCGCCTGGAACATGGCTGCGACTCACCAGTTCCGCCCAGCGCGCGGTTTCGTCAGCCGTACATGGGATGATGGCGCCATGCCCGACCCGACGTCCCACGAGCCGTCGTTGGCCGAGCCGCTCCTGCACCGCGCGGCCCGCATCGAGGACGCCGTCCAGGAGTTCCGCGAGCACCGTGCACGCCGTCGCGGACTGGTGCCGACGGTGGTCCCGTACACCGGCTACGGCGCGCCCGGTTGGGTGCGCATCCTGTGCCGTGTGCTGCTGACCCGCCGCGGTCTCGCCTCCGACGTCTCCTACGCGGGCGTCCGAGGCTGGAAGAGCTTCACGAGCGTGGCCGTCGACCACGCCGAGGTCACCGTCACCGCCGGCGGTGTCTCCCACGTGGTGCAGACCGACCGTGGCGGCGTCGTCGACACCATCGTCCCGATCGACCTCGAGCCCGGCTGGCGCACGGTGCGGCTGTCGGCAGGCGGCGGGCGCGACCGTCGAGGCCGCCGTGTTCGTCGTCGCACCCGGACACCCGCTTCGGCCTGCTCTCCGACATCGACGACACCGTCATGGTGACCTCGCTCCCCCGCCCCATGCTCGCCGCCTGGAACTCGTTCGTGCTGACGAGCACGCCCGCCGCCCGGTGCCGGGCATGTCCGTGCTGTACGAGCGGCTCCTCGCGCAGCACCCCGGCTCCCCGATCGGTCTACCTGTCGACCGGGGCGTGGAACGTCGCCCCGACGCTGCAGCGCTTCCTGTCCCGCAACCTGTACCCGTCCGGCACGCTCCTGCTCACCGACTGGGGTCCCACCCACGACCGGTTCTTCCGCAGCGGCCAGCTGCACAAGCAGGAGAACCTGCGGCGGCTCGCCAAGGACTTCCCGGACATCCGCTGGCTCCTGGTCGGCGACGACGGACAGCACGACGAGAGCCTCTACGGGGACTTCGCGCGCGAACACCCGGACAACGTCGCGGGCGTCGCCATCCGGCAGCTGTCCACGAGCGAAGCGGTCCTGGCCGGTGGTCGCTCGCGGGCGCAGGAACGCTCCCGTGACTCGTCGGCGCCCTGGGTGTACGCACCGGACGGCGCCGGCCTGTGGAGCGAGCTCGCGCGGGTCGGCATCATCGAGTCCGACGCCTCCGACCCGGCCTGAGCGACCCTTCATCACGATCTCGGCCCGGAGCCCCCGTCGCCGACCGCGGCGCTCGGGCATCGGGTGTTCGATCGGTCCATGAGCACCGAGCCGGCCGCACCGCCCGAAACCGCACCACACCCAGCCGCACCGCACCCAGCCGCACCGAAGACACCGCCGAACCGCATCGAGGACTACGCACTGATCGGCGACACTGCACACCGCCGCCCTGGTCGGCCGCGACGGCACCATCGACTGGCTGTGCCTGCCGCGCTTCGACTGCTCGTCCATGTTCGCCTCGCTGCTCGGCGACCGAGGACCACGGGCACTGGACCCTGCGCCCCGCCGACGACGACGCCACCGCCGACCGGCGGTACCTCGACGACACCTTCGTGCTCGTCGACCGTCTGGACCACCGCGTGACGGCGTGGTCGAGGTCACCGACCTCATGCCCTTCGGCGACCACCGCGCCGACGTCGTCCGCCGGGTGCGCGGGCTCCGCGGCACCGTCGAGCTGCCGGCAGACCTCCGCATCCGCTTCGGCTACTCGCGCGCCCTCCCGTGGATCCGCCAGATCGGGGACGACGACGGACCGGCGCTCGCTCGCGACCGCGGGTCCCGGCGCGGTCATCGTCCGCGGGCCCCGGCTCCGCGCCGACGACCACCCGCACACCGCCGTCACGACGTCCCCGACGGCGACGTGCTCGACACGGTGCTCACCTGGTACCCGTCGCACCGCGAGCCGCCGGCGCCGCTCGACGTCGACGCGGCGCTCGCCCGACACCGTCTCGTGGTGGCAGGACGTGGGCCGCCCCTGCGCGCACCGACCGGTCGCTACGCCGACGCCGCACGCCGGTCGCTGCTGCTCCTCCGCGCGATGACCCACGAGGACACCGGCGGCATCGTCGCCGCCGCGACCACGAGCCTGCCCGAGCAGTTCGGCGGCGAACGCAACTGGGACTACCGCTACGTCTGGCTCCGCGACGCCTCCATGACGCTCGCAGTCGCTCATCGCCGCACGGCTACCGCGACGAGGCCGACGCACTGGCGCGGCTGGCTGCTGCGCGCCATCGCAGGCGACCCCGCCGACGTGCAGATCATGTACGGCCTCGCCGGCGAACGCGAGCTGCCCGAGACGCGAGCTCGACGACCTGCCCGGCTACCCGGGGCGACTCCCGTGCGCGTCGGCAACGGCGCCTCCACGCAGTACCAGGGCGACGTCTTCGGCGAGGTGATGGTGGCACTGCACGACGCGCGCGAGCTCGGCGTCGAGGAGAACGCCGACTCCTGGGCGCTGCAACGGGCGCTACTCGGCTACGTCGAGGAGAACTGGCAGGAGCCCGACAACGGCATCTGGGAGATCCGCGGCCCGCGGCAGCACTTCACCCACTCGCGGGTGATGATCTGGGCGGCGCTCGACCGCGCGGTCGCGGCGGTCGAGCAGTTCGGCCTCGAGGGCCCCGTCGACCGCTGGCGCACCCTGCGCGACGAGGTCCGCGCCGAGATCGAGGAGCACGGCTGGAACGCCGAGCGCGGCTCGCTACCGCCAGCACTACGGCACCGACGAGGTCGACGCGTCCCTGCTGCAGCTGCCGCAGGTCGGGTTCGTCGCCGCCGACGACCCCCGGATGCTCGGCACCGTCCCCGCCATCGAGGACGACCTGCCTCGGCTACGACGGCCTCCTGCTCCGCTACCGCACCGAGCCGGCTTCGACGGGCTGGCCGGCGCCGAGAACCCGTTCCTGACCTGCTCGTTCTGGCTCGCCGAGCAGTACGCCGCCTCGGGACGGGTCGACGACGCCGTGCGCCTGATGGACGGGCTCGTCGGCTTCGCGCAACGACGTCGGCATGCTCTCCGAGGAGATCGAGGTCGCCACCGGACGCCACGTCGGCAACACCCCGCAGGCGCTGTCGCACCTCGCGCTCGTCCGCGCGGCGGACGCCATCGACCGGCACGGGGCGCGTCGATCGGGCACCGCACGCGGTTGCCCGTGCACGACGGCTCGCACGCGCTCGTGGACCGGCGAGGGCGAGCGCGCCGGCGGGCCCGCCTGATGCGGTGGCCTGACCACGTAACGGACGGGAGGCCCGGTGCCAGCTGGCACCGGGCCTCCCGTCGCAGGGCGCCCGTTCAGGACGCGACGGTCACGTCCGTCAGGACGACGCTCCCAGTCCGCCGGGCCGGGCGAACCGGCGGGGTACTTCTCGAGCGGCACCTCGTCGGCCTTCCAGGCGTCGATCACCGGCTCGACGATCGCCCAGCAGCGCTCGGCCACGTCGCCGCGGATCGACAGCGTCGGGTCGTCGTGGAAGATGCCGTTCAGCACCTCGCCGTAGGGGGTCAGCTCGCCGGCTGAACGACGACGACATGGTGACCTGGCCCATCTCGAACGGGTTGCCCTCGCCGTTGGTCGACACCGAGCTCGATCTCGTCCGGGCTGATCTCGATGCGCAGCGTGTCGGGCTTCGGGCGACCGCTCAGACCGGCGGGCAGGCGCGGGACCGGCTTGAAGGTGATCAGCACCTCCTTGCGGACTTCGCCATGCCCTTGCCGGAGCGCAGGATGAACGGCACGCCGGCCCAGCGACGGTGTTGACCTCGAACTCGACCTCGGCGAGGGTCTCGGTCTGGCGCGACTGGTCGACGCCGTCCTCGTCGTGGTACGACGGCACTTCCTTGCCGTCGATCGTGCCGGCCGTGTAGACCGCGCGGCGCGAGGCGATCTTCGCGTCGTCGCCCTTGACCCAGGTGGAGCGCAGGACGCGGGCGAGCTCGAGCGGAACTCGACCGCGTCGATCGCGGCCGGGGCGTCCATCGTGACGATGGCGAGGATCTGCAGCAGGTGGGTCTGGATCATGTCGACCATCGCGCCGGCCTTGTCGTAGTACTGGGCGCGGTCCTCGAGACCGAGGATCTCGTCGTAGAAGATGTCGACCTTCTCGATGTTCTCGGTGTTCCAGATGGGCTCGAACAGGCGGTTCGCGAAGCGCAGACCGATGATGTTCAGCACCGTGGAGCGGCCGAGGAAGTGGTCGGTGCGGTGGATGCGGTCCTCGGGGACGAGCTTGAGCACCGTCTCGTTGAGGGCCTGGGCGCTGGCGACGTCGGTGCCGAAGGGCTTCTCGAAGGCCAGGGTCGTGCCCTCGGGGAGCTCGATGTGCTCGAGCGCCTCGCAGATGTCGGAGGCGATCTGCGGCGGGAGGGCGAAGTACAGGATCGGCTCGCAGTCGGCCGCGGCCAGGAGCGCCTTGAGGTGCTTCGGGTCGGTGGGGTCGCCCTGGATGAACTGGCTCGACTCGATGGTCGCGTCGACCTCGCGGCCCCTTGACGTCCTGCGCGCGAAGGACTGCGTGACGATGTCCTTCCACTTCTCGGGGCTGCGCTCGCTGCGGCCCGTGCCGATCAGCTGCACGGCGACGGCACGGCCGCTCTGCAGGAACGTGCCGAGGCCCGGCAGGAGCAGGCGGGAGGCGAGGTCGCCCGTTGCGCCGAAGATGATGAGGGTGCGCTTGTCGGTCACCTGAGGTGACTCCTTTCGCTGTGGTGGGAGGTCCGCTCCAGTCAAGTCGCGGGCGGGCCCGTTTGTTCCGGATCGGGACCGGAGTTCGTCTCCTGGACGCACTTCGGGCGGCACCGTTCTGGTGCCGCCCGAAGTGTCAGGTGCGCTGCAGCGCCGGGTCAGTGCCCGAAGTTGCCGCGGTAGTACTCGTAGACCCAGCCGACCAGGGTGATCGCCACGAGGACGAGCCCGATCGGGACGATCCACAGGCCGGCGGCCACGCCGAGGAAGCACACGGCGACCGCGGCGGCCAGCAGGATGGGCCACCAGGACCACGGGCTGAAGTGCCCGAGCTCGGCGTCGCCGTCCTCGATGTTGGCGTCGGGACGGTCCTCGGGCAGGACCCCGCCCTGCGACGACATGACCTTGCCGAGGTAGAAGGCGATGAACGCCGACATCAGACCGGTCAGGCCGATCGCCACGGTGCCCACCCACTCGGGCTCGCCGTAGTAGATCATCGCCCACGTCGTGTAGGCGGCGTCCGCCAGGATGAAGAACCCGAAGAGGATCCAGAACAGGTTGGTGTTCGCGCGCATGGCGTTACTTCACCTCGCCCTTCGCGGCGTCGTAGGTCGGGGCATCGGGGGCGTCCTTCGCGGGACCCACACCGATCGGCACACCGGCCTCGGGGTGGTTCAGGTCGAAGGCCGGGGACTCCGAACGGATACGCGGGATCGACGTGAAGTTGTGGCGCGGCGGCGGGCAGGAGGTCGCCCACTCGAGCGAGCGGCCGTAGCCCCACGGGTCGTTCACGGCGACCTTCGGTGCGTTCCGGGCGGTCACGTAGACGTTGAAGATGAACGGCAGGAACGAGATCGCGAGGATCATCGAGCCGATCGTCGACAGCTGGTTCATCCAGGTGAAGCCGTCGTTCGGCAGGTAGGTCGCGTACCGACGCGGCATGCCGATGACGCCCAGCCAGTGCTGGATGAGGAACGTCGTGTGGAACCCGATGAACAGGAGCCAGAAGTGGATCTTGCCGAGACGCTCGTTGAGCATCTTGCCGGTCCACTTCGGCCACCAGAAGTAGAAGCCGGAGAACATCGCGAACACGACGGTGCCGAAGACCACGTAGTGGAAGTGCGCCACGACGAAGTACGAGTCGGACACGTGGAAGTCGAGCGGCGGCGACGCCAGGATCACGCCGGTGAGACCACCGAAGGTGAACGTGATGAGGAAGCCGAGGGCCCAGAGGAGCGGGGTCTCGAACGTGACCGAACCGCGCCACATGGTGCCGACCCAGTTGAAGATCTTCACGCCGGTCGGGACCGCGATCAGCATCGTCATGAGCGAGAACCACGGGAGCAGGACGCCACCGGTGACGTACATGTGGTGCGCCCACACCGTGACCGAGAGGGCCGCGATGGAGATCGTCGCGTAGACCAGGGTCTTGTACCCGAAGATCGGCTTGCGGCTGAACACCGGGAAGACCTCGGAGACGATGCCGAAGAACGGCAGCGCGATGATGTAGACCTCGGGGTGGCCGAAGAACCAGAACAGGTGCTGCCAGAGCAGGGCCCCGCCGTTGGCCGGGTTGAAGATCTGCGCGTCGAACACGCGGTCGAGCCCGAGGCCGAACAGCGCCGTCGCGAGGACCGGGAAGGCCATCAGGACGAGGAGCGCCGTCACGAGGGTGTTCCACGTGAAGATCGACATGCGGAACATGGTCAGACCCGGGGCACGCATCGTGATGATCGTGGTGATGAAGTTCACCGCGCCGAGGATCGTCGAGAAGCCGGTCATGCCGAGCCCGAAGACCCAGAGTGTGCCGCCGAGCCCTGGTGTGAACGTCGTGTCACTCAGTGGCGCGTAGGCGAACCACCCGAACGAGGCAGCGCCCTGCGGGGTGAGGAAGCCGCCGACCGCGATGAGCGAGCCGAACAGGTAGAGCCAGAAGGCGAAGCCGTTGAGTCGCGGGAAGGCGACGTCCGGCGCACCGATCTGGAGCGGCATGATCGCGTTCGCGAAGCCCGAGAACAGCGGCGTCGCGAACATCAGCAGCATGATCGTGCCGTGCATCGTGAACAGCTGGTTGTACTGCTCCTTCGTCGCGACCACGTGCAGGCCGGGTTCGAAGAGCTGGGCACGGATCACGAGCGCCATCACACCTGCGAGCAGGAAGAAGATGAACGACGCGATCAGGTACATGTACCCGATGGTCTTGTGGTCGGTGGAGGTGATCCACCGGACGACGATGTTGCCCTTCCGACCCACCTTCGACGCCTGGAAGTCCGGCGACGAGGTCTGGGTCGGTTGGCCGACGAGTGACGTTGTCATCTGACGAGCCCCTACTTGTTCTCGCTGGACGCCTCGACCGGCGCCTTGTTGTTCGGTTCGTTGGTGTTGGTGTTGTACTCGTCACCGAGCAGACCGACCTTGCCCTGGTCCTTCAGGGTGTCGAGGTAGTCCTGGTACTGCGCCGGCGTGACGACCTTCACCTGGAAGAGCATCAGCGAGTGGTACTCACCGCAGAGCTCCGCGCACTTGCCCTGGTACGTGCCGAGCTTCTCCGGGATGAAGTACTCCCAGTTGGTCTTGCCCGGGAGCATGTCCTTCTTGTAGAGGAAGTCGATGACCCAGAAGGAGTGGTCGACGTCGCGCGAGGAGAGCTCGATCGCGACCTTCTTGCCCTTCGGCAGGTAGAGGGTCGGCAGCTGCGACTCGTCGATCGCCCCGTTGGCGTTCTCTTCTTCCTGGGCCTGGATGCCCTGGTAGTAGACGCTCTCTTCGGGGTTGTCCTTGTTGATGTAGTTGAAGTCCCACGCCCAGCGCTTGCCGTACACGTGCACGGTGGCGTCGGGGTCGGCGAAGGGCTTCTCGATCGCGGCCTGGTCCTTCGCGGTGAAGGCGAAGAAGCCCAGCACCAGGATCAGCGGCACGATCGTGTAGAAGATCTCGAGCGGCATGTTGTACCGCATCTGCACGGGCAGGCCGGTCTGGCCCTTCCGGCGGCGGTAGACGATCGCTGCCCAGATGATCAGGCCCCACACGATGAGACCGACGGCGAGGAGAACGACCCAGCTGGTGGTCCACAGGCCGACGATGCGACTCGTGTGGTTGGTGACGTTCTTCGTCTCCTCCGTGCCGGGGAGCCATCCGTTCATCTGCTGCTGCGTGCAGCCAGCCAGTGCGATGACCAGACCGACGGCCACCGGGACGGCCGCCCAACGTATACGGCGATTCGAACGCACTGTTACCTCTCGCAAAAGACGTGAGCTTCAGGAGGTCAGCCCGTCGAGTCCGACGGCGAGCCGCACGAAGGCGGCGCATGGCTGGCTCCCAGCTTGATTGGAACACTCCTAGCTTACTCGCAGCTCGGCACCGCTCGCGCACACACGACACGGTTCTGGCCTCGATCCGCACGTCGGTGGGCATCATTTCGCCCGGTCACGCCGCGCCCCGGCGCGCCACGTCCGGCCACACGAACGCGAGCGGGGAGCGACCGTTCCGGTCGCTCCCCGCTCGCGTGTCGGATCGCTGGTGATCAGTGGAAGCTGTCACCACAGGCGCAGCTGCCCTGCGCGTTCGGGTTGTCGATCGTGAAGCCCTGCTTCTGGATCGTGTCCTCGAAGTCGATCGTCGCGCCGTCGAGGTACGGGACGCTCATCTTGTCGACGACGACCTCGACCCCGTCGAACTCGGCGGTGACGTCACCGTCGAGCAGGCGCTCGTCGAAGTACAGCTGGTAGATCAGGCCCGAGCAGCCACCGGGCTGGACCGCGAGGCGCAGGCGCAGGTCGTCGCGGCCCTCTTGTTCGAGCAGGCTCGCCACCTTGCCGGCAGCGGCGTCGCTCAGGAGGACGCCGTGCGACGGGGTTTCGGTCGCCGGTGCTTCGGTGATGGTGTCGCTCATCGCGCGTCTCCCTCCGGGCGGTGCTGGTCACCGCGCCTGGCGTCGATTGTAAGCACCCTCAGCTGCGCGTCGCGAGCCTGGCGAGCAGGATCGTCTCCGACGCGATGGCACGGTGCAGGACACCGAGGTGCTGCGACTCGTTCGGGCTGTGCGCGCGGGTGTCCGGGTCCTCGACGCCGGTGACCAGGATCTGCGCGTCCGGGAACTCCGCCGCCAGGTCCGACACGAACGGGATCGACCCGCCGATGCCCTGCTCGACCGCCTCGGCACCCCACCCCTCGCGCATCGCCGTGCGGGCCTCCTGGACGGCCCAGCCAGCGGTGTCGACGAGGAACCCGTCGCCGCTGTCCGGCTCGGTGATCTCCATCCGCGCACCGAACGGGACGTGCTCGCGCAGGTGCCGCTCGACGGCCGCGGACGCCTGGACGGCGTCCTGGCCGGGGGCGACGCGGACCGAGACCCGCGCCGAGACCGTGGGCAGCAGGGTGTTCGAGGCGTTCGCGACGCTCGGCACGTCCATGCCGGTCACCGTGATCGACGGCTGGAACCACATGCGGGACAGCACGGCGCCGGTGCCGATCGGGCGCACACCGGGGACGAGCGCGGCGTCGACGGCGAGTTCGTCCTCGGTGCGCTCCGGCACGTCGGCCTCGTACGAGCTCAGCCCGTCGACGGCGACCGAACCGTCCGCGTCGTGCAGCGAGGCGAGCAGCCGCACCATGGGGATCATCGCGTCCGGGGCCGCTCCCCCGAACATGCCACTGTGGCTGGCGTGCTCGAGCGTGGTCAGGGTGAGCTTGAAGGTCACGTTGCCACGCAGGGAGACCGTGATCGACGGCACCTCGGTCGACCAGTTGTCGCTGTCCGCCACGACGATGACGTCGGCGGCGAGGTGCTCCTTCTGCTCGCGCAGGAACGTGCGGAACGAGCGGGAGCCGAACTCCTCCTCGCCCTCGACGAACAGCACGATCCCGAGGTCGAGGTCGTCACCGAACTGGGCGTGCGACCGCGCGGAGCGACGCGATGTGCGTCATCACACCGGCCTTGTCGTCCGAGGCGCCGCGGCCGTACAGGCGGTCACCGCGCAGGGTCGGCTCGAACGGCGGCGTCTCCCACAGGGCATCGTCGCCCTGCGGCTGCACGTCGTGGTGGGCGTAGAGCATCACCGTCGGCTTGCCGTTCCGCGCCGGGCGCACCGCGAGCACCGCGGGCTGGCCCAGTCCGGTCTCGGCGTCGGCCTCGGCGACGTCGGCCGTCGAGCCGGACACCGCCGACCGCACGATCCGGACGTCGTCCACGCCGAACACCCCGGTGGACCGGGCGAGGTCCGCGACGGCCTCGGCACTCGCGCGCACGTTCGCCGGGTCGAAGGCCGACCAGGACACCGACGGCAGGCGCACCAGCGCGGACAGGTCGGCGATCGTCGTGGGCAGTGCCCCCTGCACGTGTTCGCGCAGGGCGTCGAGGAGCGCGGGGTCGGTCGCGGGGCTGTGCTGTTCGCTGTCGGTCATGCCCGGTAATCTAGAGGAGATCCCGCACGCACACCGCCGTTAGGAACGCATCGTGGCGAAGGCAGCCCCCAAGACCAACACGACCGTCAACCCGACCGAGGCCGAGCTCCTCGAGCAGGGCAAGGGCCGCCCCACGCCGTCCCGCCGCGAGCGAGAGGCAGCGAACCGCCGCCCCCTCGTCGGCAACACGCCGGTCGACAAGAAGGCCGCGCGCGCTCGTCTCAACTCGGAGCGCGAGCGTGCCCGGGTCGGCATGGCCAACGGCGAGGAGCGCTACCTGCCGGCGAAGGACCGCGGTGAGCAGCGACGCTTCGTCCGCGACTGGATCGACGCCCGCTGGAACGTCGGCGAGGTCATGATGCCCGTGCTCGTGCTGTTCCTGATCGTCGGGTTCGCCGCCGCGCAGACCGTGATCGCGTCCTACTCGCTCCTGCTGGTGTGGGCGTTCGTGGCGCTGTTCATCATCGACTGCGTGGTGCTGTGGCTGTCGCTCCGCCGCAAGCTCACCACCAAGTTCGGCGAGCTCCAGCGCGGCACGTTCCTCTACATCCTCACGCGGGCGTGGCAGCTGCGTTTCCTGCGGCTGCCGAAGCCCCAGGTCCGGCGCGGCCAGTACCCGAGCTCTAGCCACACGCACACGACGAGCGCCGCCCGGCCGGGGCGGCGCTTCGTCGTTCCCGCTCCCGTCTGCTCACGAAGCGGCCGTGGGCGCACCCACACGACGGCGGGAGGCCCGTGGCGGTGTCGCCACGGGCCTCCCGTCCGTCAGGTGGTCGCGTCTACCGCGCGGCGCGACGCAGCCGCCGACGGCGCAGCCGGTTGATGCGCGCGGCCCAGGTCGGTCCCTCGTAGAGGAACGCCGTGTAGCCCTGCACGAGCGTGGCCCCGGCGTCGATGCGGTCCTGCACGTCCTGCTCGGTGGTCACACCGCCGACGGCGATGACGCAGAAGTCGGCGGGCACCGCGGCGCGGACGCGACGCAGGACTTCGAGCGAGCGGGCGGCGACCGGCGCACCGGAGAGGCCCCCGGCACCCATCGCCTCGACGTCGGACGGATCGGCCGTCAGGCCCTCGCGGGAGATCGTCGTGTTGTTGGCGATCACTCCGGACAGCCCGAGCTCGACCGCGAGGCCCGCGATCGCGTCGATCTGCTCGTCGGTCAGGTCGGGTGCGATCTTGACGAGCACCGGCGTCCGGCCGGCGGCGTCACGCACCGCGGACAGCAGCGGTCGGAGCTGGTCGAGTTCCTGCAGTCCGCGCAGGCCGGGCGTGTTCGGCGAGCTGACGTTGACCGCCAGGTAGTCCGCGAACGTGGCGAGCCGACGGGTGGACTCGAGGTAGTCGTCGATGGCGTCCTCGACGGAGACGACCCGGCTCTTGCCGATGTTCACGCCGATGACCGGTCGGCCGGGGTTGCGGCGGGCGCGCTCGAGGCGTCGGGCGGCCGCTGCGGCGCCGTGGTTGTTGAAGCCCATGCGGTTGATCAGGGCGCGGTCGCCGATCAGGCGGAACAGGCGCGGGCGCTCGTTGCCGGGCTGCGGCTTGGCGGTGATGGTGCCGACCTCGACGTGGCCGAAACCGAGCAGACCGAGACCGGCGATGCCGCGGGCGTCCTTGTCGAACCCGGCGGCCAGGCCGAAGCGCGACGGGAAGTGGATGCCCATCGTGGTGATGCCGTCGGACGCCGCGGGACGGCAGTACCGCTCGACGACGCCACTCAGGAACGGCACGCGGGGCAGCCCCGCGATGACGGCGAACGCCAGGTGGTGTGCGCGCTCCGGGTCCATGTTCGCGAACACGGAGCGGAACACGACGCGGTAGCCGCCGCGCACGATCCGTTCGGCGATGCCGCTCACGCGCGCGTGCCGGACGGTGCGGACGACCCGGCGGCCGTGTCGGATGCCCCGTGGTGGTCGCGGCGGAGCTGGCCGATGGCGTCCTCGAAGTCCTCCAGCGAGTCGAACGCCTGGTAGACGCTCGCGAACCGCAGGTAGGCGACCTCGTCGAGCTCCCGCAGGGGCGCGAGGATCGCGAGGCCGATGTCGTTCGCGTCGATCTGGCTGGATCCGGAGGACCGGACGGTCTCCTCGACGCGCTGCGCGAGCACGGCCAGGTCACCGTCGGTGACCGGGCGTCCCTGGCACGCCTTGCGCACACCGGAGACGATCTTGTCGCGGCTGAACGGCTCGGTGACGCCGTTGCGCTTCACGACGTTGAGCGAAGCGGTCTCGGTGGTCGAGAACCGTCGACCGCAGTTGGGGCACTGACGACGGCGGCGGATGGAGGTTCCGTCGTCGCTCGTCCGTGAGTCGACGACGCGGGAGTCCGGGTGGCGGCAGAAGGGGCAGAACATGTCGTTCCCCAGGCCTATCGGTTCGTGCGCTCCGTCACGGCGGCCCCGTGCGCGGGGAGCTGCTCCTCGGTGGACAGCGCGACGATGTGCGGGGCGACCTCGGCCAGGGCCTCGGGCGTGTACCGGACGATCTGCTGGGGCCGCAGGAACGTCGACGCCGACAGCCCGGCCCCGAAGCGGGCCTGGCCGCCGGTCGGCAGCACGTGGTTCGAGCCCGCCAGGTAGTCCCCCAGGCTCACCGGCGTGCTCGGTCCGACGAACACCGCACCGGCGGCGTCGATGTCGGCCAGCACCGCGTCGTCGTCGACCGTCTGGATCTCGAGGTGCTCCGGCCCGTACGCGTTGCTCACGGTCGCCGCGTCGGTCAGGGAGTCCACCAGGACGATCGCGGACTGCGGTCCGTCCAGGGCGGCCTGGAGGCGCGCAGCCGTCCCGAGCACCGCCGTGCGTTCCGGGATGGCCGCCTCGACCGCGTCGGCGAACGTCGCGGACGTCGTCACCAGCACGCTGCCGGCCTGCTCGTCGTGCTCAGCCTGGCTGATGAGGTCGGCGGCCACGAACCCGGCGTCGGCGGTGTCGTCCGCGATCACGAGGATCTCGGTCGCCCCGGCCTCGGAGTCGATGCCCACCACCCCGCGCACCAGGCGCTTGGCCGCGGCGACGTAGTTGTTGCCCGGCCCGGTGACCAGGTCGACCGGCTCGAGGTCGATCTCGGCGACGCCGTACGCCAGCGCACCGACGGCTCCGGCGCCGCCCATCGCGTAGACCTCGTCGATGCCGAGCAGCCCCGCCGCCGCGAGGATCGTCGGGTGCACCGCGCCGCCGTGGTCGCGCTGCGGCGGCGACACGAGGGCGATCGAGGGCACGCCCGCGACCTGGGCCGCGACGACGTTCATCACGACGCTGGACGGGTAGACGGCCTTGCCACCGGGCACGTAGAGCCCCACGCGGCGCATCGGCTGCCAGCGCTGGTGGACCTCGGCGCCGTCGGCCAGGGTCGTCACGGACGGGGCGGGGATCTGCGCGGCACTCGCGGCCCGGACCCGGCGGATCGGCCTCGTCGAGGGCTGCTCGGACCTCGGGGGTGAGCCCGCGCCACGGCGGCGGTGATCTCGGCAGCGGGGACCCGGACGTTCGCGGGGGCCCCGCCGTCGAAGCGCTCGGCCTGGTCGTGCAGGGCCGCGGCCCCACGGTGTCGGACGTCCTCGATCAACTCGCGCGCGGCGTCGACCGCGTGCGACACGTCACCCGCGGCGCGGGGCATGAGTCGGAGGAGTTCGGCACGGGCGGGGAGGCCGCCGCGGAGGTCGATTCGCTGCATCATGAGGCCTCCAGCGTACCGGCGGCGTGCTGCACGACGGCGTCGACCACAGGCCGGTGGCGGGCCGTCTGGTCGGCGTCCCACGCGTCGAGCAGGTGCAGCGTGGCGATCCGGAACGCCAGCGCACGGACGAGCAGCTGCGGCCACTCGGGGACGCCGGTGCCGAGCGCGCCGAGCCGACCGACGGCGACCCCGTGCCAGCACACGGCGTCGACCGCGGCGATCGCGGCGCCGAGGCCCGCCGGGCGCCAGTACGGTGCCCAGTCGAACACCGTGGGCGGCTCCCCCGGCGTGAAGAGCACGTTGCCGAGCAGGTCACCGTGGACGAGCTGCGACGGGGACGTCACCGGCCGGAACGTCGCGGCCAGGCGGTCCAGCGTCGGGTCGTCGGGAAGGGCTGCTCCGCCCCAGGCCATGCGGTCCGCCCGGCTCCAGGGCTCGTCGCGGTCGTCGAGGAAGTCCGGGCGTGGCAGATGGGCGATCGCCCGGTGGAACGCTGCACCCGCGGCGATCACGTCGTCCACGCGCGTCGGGTCGGTCCGACCGTCGATCCACCGCCAGGCCTCCCAACCGTCGTCGTCGGTGCTGACGTCGGTGCCGGCGCCAGCGCCGGCGGCGTCGCCGGCAGCGGCGGCGCCGGCGTCCACGACCCAGTCTCCGGACGCGGCGGCCACCGGGCGCGGCGTCCGGAACCCGGCCGTGTGGTCGAGCCGAGCCAGCGTGGCGGACCGCCACCGGGCCTCCAGGCGGTCACCGGACGGGCGGAGGACGACGTCCCCGGCGCGCCACGTGAGTCCGCGCCCGCCGCCGAGGCGCTCGAGCGGCCGGTCGTGCACGCCGAACGCCCGGAGGACGTGCGGTGCCGGCTGCCCGTCGGTCACGCGGTCCGCAGGATCTTCACCATCGGCCGGCCCTTGGCGACCTCGTCGACGAGCTTGTCGAGGTATCGGATCTGCCGCATGAGCGGGTCGTCGAGCTCCTCGATCCGCACCCCGCAGATCACCCCGGTGATGAGCGGGGCGTTCGGGTTGAGGTGCGCGCCGGCGAAGAAGTCCTCGAACGTGGTCCGGTCGGCCAGGTGCTGCGCGAGCGCCAGGTCGTCGAAGCCGGTCAACCACTCGATGACGGTGTCGAGCTCCGCCTTCGTGTGGCCCTTCCGCTCCACCTTCGCCAGGTAGTGCCCGTAGACGTCCGCGACGGGCGTCCGGAAGATCCGGTGACCGGCCATGGTCGACGCTCCTACACCAGGCAGCGGGGTCCGAGCAGGCTCTTCAGCTCGCCGAACAGGTCGGGGGTCAGGTTCACCGGGAACGGCAGCTCGAAGGTGCGCGCGACGTCGTCCTTGAGCAGCTTCAGCCGGACCTCGGTGTCACCCTGGTGGCGACCGAGCACGGCGGCGCCGGGATGGGCGTGTGGCGCGTCGAGCTAGTCAAGGACCGGGCAGCCGCCCCCGCCGCCCGGCGCCTGCTCCTGCAGGTAGCATGGACCGATCGATGACTTGCCGTGCCTGCCCAAAGGTCGAGCATGTAGGTCGGCTGGCACAGCCCAGGGCTGCGGCAGTCGCGCACCGTCGAACTCGAGGAATATTGGTGCACTAGATTGGCCGATCTGTCGGTGCCGCAAGGAGCCGCGCGCGACAGCGCCCTTGGCCGGAGCGTCGATATGCACTATGTGCGCTCTCCCTGCGCCCTGCTGAGGTGGTGACGACAGTGATGGAGTTGCGGCAGGTCGATAGCGGCCTTGGCGTGGGGCGCCTCACACCGCGAGCCTGCCCAGGTCAGGACGCGCGAAGGCGTCATGCTGATGCCCGACGGCTATCGGCTACCGGTGATCACCTGGGAGCCCGACGGACCGGCACTTGCTACCGTGATCGCCGTGCATTCCTTTGGCGATTTCCGCTTGGCCTTTGGCGAGACCGGCCCCGCCCTGGCGCGACGCGGCTTTCGTGTCCACGCCTATGATCAACGCGGATTCGGCGACACGGACGGTCGCGGCCGCTGGCACGGCTACCGCCGTCTGGTCCGCGACCTTCGCGCCGTGATTCAATTGCTGCGTCCGAAGGACGCTTCTCGCACCTTCCTGCTCGGCGAGAGCCTGGGCGGCGGCGTGGCGTTGGTTGCTGCGGCCCGGTTTCGCCCCGATGGCGTCGATGGCCTGATCCTGGTCGAGCCGGCCGTCCGGCGCGGCGTGCGCTGGCGGCTGATGTGGGATTTGGCGGTCGGTACTCTGGCGTTGCTGGCGCCGGGCTACTCCCGGCGCCTGACCCGCGGCACGAACGCGCATTTCACGCCCGCGGCCCAGCGGCGCCTTGGCCACGACCCCAGGATCGTGCGCACGATCCGCGCGGATGCCTACAAGGGTCTGCTGTCCCTGGCGGACGCCGCTTCGGCCAGCACCCGCCGCCTTCGCTTGCCGACCCTGTTTCTGTTCGGTCGCGCGGACGGGATCATCCCGCAACATCTGTTCGAGCAGGCGATCGCCGACCTCAACCCATTGGTCACGGCCATCCGCTACCCGGAAGCGCCACATCTGCTGCTGCAGACGCACGGCTTCGAAGATGTGCTCGACGACATTTGCGGCTGGCTTGCCGGCGAGCACCTCCCGGCCACGGCCGGCGCCATGCTCGTTCGCACAGGGCCGCGGCCGGCCCGCGCGTAACCCGCCGGCACTGCCCTGCCGGCATCGCCGTGCCGAGTGAGCACGAGGTGGGCGACAAACCGTCATGGTTTGCGGGGCCCACGCAGTTCGATAGAACGCCCGCGACAGCCGCCACCGGGAGCGGAAATGAGAAACTTGCTGCCGTCTGACCCGGCGCTGCTGCGACGGTTCGCGGCCGGCGCGAGCCTGAGTCTCGCGACCTTGCTGGCGCTGCTGAAGCTCATCGCCGCGGTGAAGACCGGGTCGCTCGCCGTGCTGTCGTCGCTGATCGACAGCATGGCCGACATCGTCGCCTCGGCCATCACTTTCGTCTCGGTGCAGATCAGCCAACTGCCGCCCGATCGCGGGCACCGGTATGGTCACGGCAAGGCCGAGAGCCTGAGCGCGCTGGCACAGGCGACCCTGGTAGCCGGTACCGCCGTATTCGTGCTCATCGACGCCGCCCGGAGACTTGGCAACCCCGAGCCGGTCCGCTCGACCACGCTGGGCATCGCCGTGATGGCGTTCGCGATCGTCGCAACCCTGCTCCTGGTCGTGTTCCAGAACCACGTCATCAACCAGACCGGCTCACAGGCGATCCGCGCCGACAGCCTGCACTATCGTGCGGACCTGCTCACCAACCTTTCGATCATCGCCTCCCTGGTCCTGACCCACCGCCTGGGATGGCTGTGGCTCGACCCGCTGATGGGTGCCACCATTGCGCTCTATCTCGCCTGGAACGCCTACCGGATCGGCCAGGACGCGGTGCATGTGCTCATGGACCACGAGCTGCCGCCGACGACCCGCCAGCGGATCAAGGACATCGTGCTGGCCCATCCGGAGGTGCAGGGCCTGCATGACCTGCGTACGCGCGAAGCCGGCAAGACCCAGTTCATCGAACTCCATGTCGAAATCGACGGCACGATGAGCATCGGCGACGCGCATGACGTCACCGATGCGATCGAGGCGGAGCTGTTCGCAGCCTTCCCCGCCGCCGAGGTGATCCTTCACCAGGAGCCCGCCGGCGTCGAGGACGCGCGGCTCGATCATCGCATCGCGCGCGCGCCGCAACAGGTCGGATGAATTGCTTGTGCTGCATCGCAGCATGACATGACTGCGGCCTCACACGAACTCGTGACCCGGTTTCGCGCTGCCCGCACCGACGCTGGCCTCGCCGTGCTGGAAGGATTCCACGCCGTCAAGCACGCGCTGCGCTTCGGTGCCGTCATCGAGAGCGCGGTCACCTGCGACCGCACCGGCGTCGAGCGGCTGGCGGCAACTCTCGCCCCCGACGTCAGTGCCTCGCTGACCACTCTCTTGCAGCACGTGCCGGCAGACATCTTCGCCAAGCTGACGCCATTGCCGCCGGCGACCGGCATCGTGGCGCTGGCACGTCGACCTGCGCCGGATCCGGCACCACTGCTCGCCGATCCGACCGGGCCACCCCTGGTGCTGCTCGAGAACCCCAGCGATCTGGGCAATATCGGCGCCGTCGTGCGCGTCGCGGCCGCGGCCGGTGCGGCCGGCGTGGTTACCACCGGCCGCCACGATCCGTGGCATCCGGCGGCCCTGCGCGGCTCGGCCGGGCTGCACTTCGCCCTGCCGGTGGCCTCGCTGCCGGGGCTGCCGACGACGCCGCGCCCGGTGCTGGCGCTGCACCCCGACGGCGAGCGGCTGGAGACGGCCGCGGATCCCGCCCGGTGCGCTGCTGGCGTTCGGCACGGAGCGCACCGGGCTCAGCCCGGCCCTGCTCGACCTTGCCGACCGGCGTGTCACCATCCCGATGCGCCCGGGCGTCTCCAGCCTCAATCTCGCCACCGCGGTCGCCGTGACCCTCTACGCGTGGCGACTCGGGCGGCCAGGGCGATAAGCCGGGGCGATCGGGTATTCGCATTTGCGGTATTGCATTGCAGCGCATCCTGACGTTTTCTGCCGACTCAAGATCGCGCCGCCAGCGGGCGGCGAGCAGCGATCGCCGCCTTGGTTGGAGAGCACCATGGATCATCTGCTCACCGTCACCTTCGCCACGCCGGATGCCGCCCGCGTGGTGCTCGACCGGCTGTCGGCGGACCCGGACGCCACAGCGCTGGAGGACGCGTGCGTCGTCTCGCGCGATCTGCGTGGCGCCGTTCACGTCGACGAGTTCGGACCGCGCGACCGACGACCCGTTCTGGGTGCGCCTGGTCGGCGAGTTCGGGCTCGATGGCGCGCCAGGCGCCGCCGATGCGGCCGCCACACTGCCGGCAGACTATGTCCGCCGGGTCGCCGCTGCGCTGCAGCCGGGGCGATCCGCCTTGCTGGCGCTCACCAACGGCATCGACATCGACCCGCTCCTCGAGAACCTGGGCCAGCACGAGCGGTTGATTCGCTGCGATCTCGGCGATGGTGGCGCCGAGGCCCTGCGCGAGCGGATCGCGCCGCGAGCGGACGAAGCGCCGGTTTGGCCGCAATCGGGCTTCGGCAGCTTCCAGTAGCGCGCAGGTCGACCCGCCGCCGAGGCTTGCCAGTGACGGGCGCGGCGGCTACCGGTGACGGCTGAGCAGCCTCCCAGCCGGACTGGCCGATCCATGCGCAAGGCGAGCACGCCACTACTCCTCGTTTCCCTGCTGCTGCTGGCCGCCTGCTCCGCGGGCGCCCAGCAGCAATCACGCAAAGTGAGGCCGGACGGGCCACCGGCACCGGTGGGTGACGCGCTCAAGGGAACCAGCTGGCAGGCCGTGTCGCTGGACGGAGCGGCCGTCGCCAATCCGGGCCGGATGACGCTCGAGTTCCTGCCCACGGGCGATCAGGTCGCCGGTCAGGCGGGTTGCAACCACTTCGAGGGGCCGTTCGCCTCGCGCGCCGACAAGGTCACCATGGGCCTGTTCCGGCTGAGCCCCACGCCCTGCGCCGAGCCCGAGACCGCGCATGAGCAGCAGCTGGTTTCTGTGCTCGAGCATGCCTGGCGCACCGAGCTCGGCCCACGCTCGCTCGTCTTCTTTGACCGGCAAGGCGGCGAAGTCCGCTTCGAGCCCTTGGCACGTTGAACTCCATGCAGCAGCGATCGCCGTCAGCTGGGCGTCGCAGGCGCGGCCGGTGCTACCCGGCGGGCACCCTGCTCGCCGTCGGCCTGCTGGTGAGCGCCTGCGCCGCCGCCGCGCCGGGCGGCCCGGCACCGCCGGCGGAGCTGGTCGGCACCAGCTGGCGCGCCGTCACCATCGCCGGTCGACCGGTCGACGGCGGCATCGAATCGACGCTCTCGTTCCTGCCCGATGGCAAGGTGGCGGGCAGTGGCGGCTGCAACCGCTTCGCCGGTGCCGTCGACGCGAGCGCGGGCCGCCTGCGGCTCGGCCAGCTCGCCTCGACGATGATGGCCTGCCCGGCGGCACAGATGGAGCAGGAGCAGCGCTTCCTCGCGGCGCTGACGGCAACCGAGCGGCTGACGCGCGACGGCGAGTTCCTGGTGCTCGAGGGTCCCGCCGGCACCGCCCCGAGCCGGCTCGCACCCATGCTCGCACCCAGTGACGCGCCAGGCTGAGCCCGAGGCCGCTCAGAGCCAGCCCGAGCGCCGGAACTGCCAGTACAGCACCCCGGCGGCGCCGCAGATCAGCGTCAGCGCCATGTAGTAGCCGTGCGGCCAATGCAGCTCCGGCATGTACTCGAAGTTCATGCCGTAAATGCCGGCGATCGCGGTCGGCACCGCCAGGATCGCGGCCCAGCCGGCGAAGCGCCGCGAAACGTCGCCCTGCCGGGACGATTCCAGCAGATGCGCCGCCTCGAACGCGAAGCTCAAGACCTCGCGCAGCCCGTCGATGGTCTCGTTGACCCGCGTGACATGGTCGAGCACGTCCTTGAAGTAGGGCCGCATGTTCTTGTCCATGAACGGCAGCTCGACATGGCGCAGCCGCGAGCACACCTCGACCATGGGCGCCGCCACGCGCCGCAGCCGCACCAGCTCCCGCCGCAGCTCGTAGATCCGCTGGATGTCGTCGGAGGTCAGCCGCGACTCGAGCAGCCGCTCCTCGATCGCGTCGACCTCCTCGACCGCCGCCGCCACCACCGGCATGTAATTGTCGACGACGAAGTCGAGCAGCGCGTGCAGCACGTAGTCGACGCCGTGGGTCAGCAGCTTCGGCGAGGCCTCGCAGCGCACGCGCACCGGCATGTAGGACTGCGACGCGCCATGCCGGACGCTGATGATGTAATCCTCGCCGACGAAGATGCAGGTCTCGCCGAACACCACCTTGCCCTGATCGAGCTGGGCGGTGCGCAGCACCACGAACAGCGAGTCGCCGTAGACCTCGAGCTTGGGGACCTGATGCGCGCTGAGCGCGTCCTCGATCGCGAGCTCGTGCAGCCCGAACTGCGCCTGCAGGATGCGCAGGTCCTGCTCGGTCGGCTCGTGGAAGCCGATCCAGACGAAGTCGCCCTTCTCGCGCGCCCACGCGGCGCTGTCGCCGAGCTGGATTTCGGCCACCCGGCAGCCGCAACGATAGGCATAAGCGGCAACGACGCGACCCATGCCGCGGCTCTCCCATGCTCTGGCCGTCGCCATAGCGGCCGGCCCCGCTGTGACCGGCGCAGCCTAGGAGGCCATTGCCGGGGTGGCGAGCCACAAATCGGCACCGTCGGGCCCGGCCCAGCCCGAGCTCGGCGAGCCGAATGCGGGCACCCGCGCCTTGGCTGCTTGACGCTGCTGGCTCGACCCGGCATGGGACACTGTGACCTTCGACCGCGCACGGCGCTCCTAGGACGTGACACGTAGCATGGTATCGCCATCAGGGGGCCCACCTCCCATGCAGACTCGCCCTGACCCACCCCTGAGCACCGGTATGCGAGCCCCCGCGGTCGCCAGCGCCGCATCGGCCCACGCGCGGCGCGACATGCCTGACTAACGCGCCATGCTTGGCAAGACTGGTCCCGGCATCCTCGGCCGTGTCGCCAGAAATGCGGAAATGCTGGCGTTCGTTGCGGGGCTGATCGTCTTGTCCTTCGTCGGCGGCATGCTGGTCGCCCACTATCGGGTCTTTCCCTATCCCTTGCTGCGCCAGGCCGACGAGGCGGCCTGGGACTGGAAGGCCAACTGGCGCCACTATCTGCAGCTCCGCTCGCGCTACAGCTCGTTC
Source organism: uncultured Alphaproteobacteria bacterium (assembly GCA_963798145.1). Lineage (GTDB taxonomy): Bacteria > Pseudomonadota > Alphaproteobacteria > Geminicoccales > Geminicoccaceae > Benzoatithermus. Next base: position 433,387 of record CAWCSG010000019.1, on the reverse strand, counting down.
TCGACGCGCGCGGACGGCGTCACCCTGCATCAGCCGGCCCTGATGGCCCCCGGCCTCACCTTCGTCACGGCCTATCGCGGCGGATCGTTCCACCCGTTCCTGATCGACCCGCAGGGCAAGATCGTCCACGAATGGAATTTCCCGTTCAGCAAGGCCTGGCCCGATCCGTCGCACCTGGACGAGGTCCCCGCCGACTACGAGACGACCGTTCACGGCGCCGCGCTGCTGCCCGACGGCAGCGTGGTGATGAATTTCGACGGTGCTGGCATGGTCAAGATCGACCGCTGCTCGCGCCTGGTCTGGCGCGTGCCGCTGCAGACGCACCACGCGGTCGATGTCGCGCCCAACGGCGAGATCTTCGCGCCGGCCCGCCGCAAGCTATGGCAGGTCGGGCCCGAGCTGCCGGGCGTGCGGACCGCCGAGGACGGCTTCGTCTGGAGCGACACCGTGGTGCGGCTCGCCGCGGATGGCAGCATTCTGGCCGAGACGCCCCTGCTCGAACGCCTGCTCGCCAGCGGTCACGCCGCCGAGCTCTACGCCAATGCCCAGGCGATTCCGGAACTCCCCGACTACGAGGACCCGCTGCATCTCAACGATGTCGAGGTGCTGCGCGACGACATGGCGGCTTCGTTCCCGCAATTCGCGGCCGGCGACCTGCTGGTGTCCATGCGCAACATCAACGCGATCGCCGTGCTCGACGGCAAGACGCTGCTGGTGAAGTGGTGGCGGACCGGCCCGTTCCTGCGCCAGCACGACCCCGATTTCCTGCCCAACGGCCATATCCTGGTGTTCGACAACCGCCTGGGCGGCCGCGACCACCGCTTCGGCGAGAGCCGCATCGTGGAGATCGACCCGAAGAATCCGGTCACCACCGAGCTGGTCTGGAGCTTCACCGGCAGCGAGCGGCAACCGTTCTACAGCAACGAGCGCGGCAAGCTGCAGGCCCTGCCCAACGGCAACATCCTGGTCACCGAGGCCCTGGCCGGCCGCGTGTTCGAGCTCGCCCGCGGCGATGGCGGCACGCAGCTGGTCTGGGAGTGGGTGAACGGGCTGGGCGACGGGCTGGTGGGCTTCGTCACCCAGGCGGACCGCATCCCGCCCGACCGGCTGGGGTTTGTCGGTCAGTCCTGCGGCTGAAGTGGACTTCTGACGCACGTCGTCCGGCACCGGAACTCGCGTGAACGAGTAAGACCCCGAACAGCGCATGTCAGACGCACGACCGCCTGTATATCGTGCAAATCCAGCACCGGCCTGTCCGCGCCGGGGTCGACGCCTCTTTGCCGCGGGCGCTAAGAGAGACTGAGTTGTCTGCACACCTTCCGGCGCGGAAGGTACGGTTAGCTGGCACCGCGCTTGCCACCGCCCAACGCTTGCGGCTTCATGACGGGAGCAACCGGAGAGATATCAGCCCCATGGCCCCGCCCGGCCCGGTCCGCGCCTTCCTGTCCTACGCGCACGAGGACCATGCGTGGCGCGACGCGGTGCTCAAGCATATCGGCTGGCTCTCGCACAGCCACCAGCTGGACACGTTCGACGACCGCGAGTTGAAGCCCGGCGAGCTGTGGGACGAGCGGATCGGCAGGGAGCTGGAGCGCGCCGACATCGTCATCGCGCTGATCTCCCCGGATTTCGTCTTCTCGCGCTACTGCTCGGTCGACGAACTGCTGCGCGCCATCCAGCGCCAGCGCGACGGCAGCGCAGACCTGGTCCCGATCGTCTGCGACCATGTCGACCTCGGCGCCTTGCCGCTCGCCGCGCATCAGTGCCTGCCGCAGGACGAGCAGAACGATCTGAAGCCGCTCGTCGACTGGCCCAACCCCAACCTGCCGCTCGCCAAATGCGCCGCCAAGATCCGCGCCCTGGTCGAGGCGCGCCGGCCACCGCCGGCAGCCGAGCCCCAGCCCGTGCCGCCACCGCCGACGCCACCCGTCGCCGCCACGCCGAACCTGGCCGCACGCTTGGCCTTCTGGGGTGCCGCGAAGCTCGCCGGCCTCGTCGGCCCCGCTGCTCGGTGGGCACCTCGGCACGCTGACGACGACCCACCTGCCATTACCCGACCCCACGGCGCCGGCCCCCACCCCCGAGCCACCGGCGACCGAAGGTTTGCCGCCGCGCGGCCGCCTGATCGGCCGGCAGACCGATCTCGACCAGCTCGTCGCGCTGGATACTCGACGACGCGCCGCAACCGATCGCCGTCCTCGGCCCCGGCGGCATCGGCAAGAGCAAGCTCACCATCGCTGCCCTGCATGACCCGCGCGTGCGTCGCCCGGTTCGGCGACCGCCGGCTATTCGTGCGGCTGGAAGACGTGCGCGACGAGGCCGGCATCTACCGCGCCATCGCCCGTGAGCTTGGCGTTGACCCGGACGTCCGGCCGATCGCAGCCGTTGCCGCCGCCTTGCGTGGGTCGCCGGCCCTGCTCGTGCTCGACAATGCCGAGACCCCCTGGGACGCCGATCTGCAGGTGCCGAGCAAGCCTTCGCGCGGCTGGCGAGCTGCCGAACGCCGGCCTCGTCGTCTCGCTGCGCGGCTTCGAGCTGCCGGGCGTCGCCGACTGGCGCCCGATGATTTGCTCGAGCCGCTGCCCGTGGACCCCGCCCGCGAGCTGTTCATCGCCATCGCCGGCGACGCTCTACGCCGCCGACCGCCGACCTCCCTGCCCTGCTCGCCCGCCTCGACGGCCTGCCGCTCGCGATCGAGCTTGTCGCCCACCGCGCCCAGGCCGAGCCCGACGCCACCACCGTCCTGCGCCGTTGGGACGAGGAGCAGTTCGCCTTCCTCCGCCGCGGTCAGGGCGGCCGCAAGGACCTCGACCTTGCCGTCTCGATTGCCCTTTCACTCGCCAGCCCGCGCATGACCGACCCCGGCCGCCGCCTGTTCGCCGTACTCGGCCGCCTGCCTCACGGCCTCGCCCGGGCGGACCTGCTGGCGGTGATGCCGGCCGGGGGCGAGGCGGCAGCCAGCACGCTCCATTCGACCGGTCTGGTGCTGCGCGACCCCGAGCGGCTGCGCACTGCTGGTTCCGGTCCGCGAGTACGCCGCGGACCAGCCTCTGCCCGAGCCCGAGGCCGCCGCGCTGACCGACCACTTCGCAGCCCTCGCCGACGCGTTGCCGTGGGCGGGCCAACGGGCCGCCGACCCCGCCGCCGAAGCACACGCGCGCGCCGAACTCGCCAACATCGAGGCCGTCCTCGAGGTGCAGGACCTGGCCGGAGACGTGCCGGCACTCGCTCGCCGCGCTTCGCAATGGATTTGCATCGGCGACGCCCGGCAGACGCTGGGCAGCGTCAGTCTTGCCTCTGAATCAGTATTCACGCGCGCATCGTGCGAATTTGGCCCTTACGTCTCGCGACCCCGGCAACGCCCAGTGGCAGCGCGACCTCTCCGTCAGCTGGAGCAAGCTCGGCGACGTGCGGGTGGCCCAGGGCGACCTCGCCGGCGCCCTGCAGGCCTTCACCGCCGGCAAGGACATTGCCGACGCTCGCCACCGCCGACCCCGGCAACGCCCAGTGCGCAGCGCGACCTCTCCGTCAGCTGGATCAAGCTCGGCGACGTGCGGGTGGCGCAGGGCGACCTCGCCGCCGCCCTGCGGCCTTCACCGCCGGCAAGGAGATCCGCGACCGCCTCGCCACCGCCGACCCCGGCAACGCCCAGGCGGCAGCGCGACCTCTCCGTCAGCTGGGATCAGGCTCGGCGACGTGCGGGTGGCGCAGGGCGACCTCGCCGCCGCCCTGCAGGCCTTCACCGCCGGCAAGGACATCGCCGACCGCCTCGCCACCGCCGACCCCGGCAACGCCAGGGGCAGCGCGACCTCTCCGTCAGCTGGATCAAGCTCGGCGACGTGCGGGTGGCGCAGGGCGACCTTGCCGGCGCCCTCGCAGGCCTTCACCGCCGGCAAGGAAATCGCCGACCGCTCGCCACCGCCGACCCCGGCAACGCCCAGTGGCAGCGCGACCTCTCCGTCAGCTGGGACAAGCTCGGCGACGTGCGGGTGGCGCAGGGCAACCTCGCCGGCGCCCTGCAGGCCTTCACCGCCGGCAAGGACATCGCCGACCAGCTCGCCACCGCCGACCCCGGCAACGCCCAGTGGCAGCGCGACCTGATCGTCTCGCATTGCGAAGCTCGCGCGGCCTGCTGGAGCGGATGCCCGACGCATGCGGCCAAGGCCGCCGGCCATTAGGCGCAGGCGCTGGCGATCGCCCGCGACCTCGCCGCCACCGGCCGCCTCGCTCCCCGCGACGCCGGGACTTGTCGACGACCCTGGAGCGAGCGCCTCGCCGCCGCCCCGACCGGACCCGCCGCCGCCGACCCTGACCCTATCCGGACGCACTCCGCGGCGCACCGGGCATCGCCGCCCGACCGATCGGGCCGTTCCCGACGAGCCACTCTTTCAGCCCGCTCCCCCTCACCTGCCGCCCTCGCTCCGCTCGGGCTCCAGGCTCGCCGCGGCCCCTGCTCCACCATCCGCACGATAACCCGAAGATCACCAACGCCCGGTTAACGCCACGCTTGACACCACCGCCAGCACCGGCGACCATGCAAGGATGTCATTCCTACGATCATCCCCAGCCTTTCAGCCTGGAGCAGCGTCACGCACGGATTCGATTCCGCACGAACGAATTCCGCCGCGTGCACATACGAACCCAAGCCATGGCCATCACCAACGCGGAACGAACCCGGCCGCCGCTGATCCGCGGAGCGCCGCCGCGTGCACGCGCGAACCCGAGCGCTGGTTCAAAAACGCACGAACGAATTCGGCTTCCGCGTTCAAGATCAACCACTTGGCCATCCAGGCGCTACAGCGACGTGTACCCCCCATCGAGATAGATCGTCTCGCCGGTGATCATGTCCGAGGCCGACGAGGCCAGGAACAGGGTCAGGTCCGCGACCTCGATCGGCTTGCCGAAGCGGCCGAGCGGGATCTTCGCCTTCATGGGATCGCCCTTGGCCGGGTCGCCCCAGACCCGGTCGCCCATGGGTGTCAGGATCACGGTCGGGCAGATCGCGTTGCTCTGCACGTTGAACGGCGCCCACTCGATCGTCATGCACTTGGTCAGCGCATTCAGGCCGTTCTTGGACGCGGCGTAGGCGGCGTGGTCGGGGATGACGATCGAGCTGGTCTGCGAGCTGATGTTGACGATCTTGCCGGCGCGCCGCTCGATCATGCCCGGTGCCAGCGCCTGCGCCATCAGGAACGGTGCCCGGAGATTGACCGCCTGGGTCAGGTCCCAGTGCTCGGGCGTGGTCTCCAGGATCGACTCGACGAACGACATGCCGGCATTGTTGACCAGGATGTCGATCCCGCCCCAGGCGTCCAGCGCCGCCTTGGCGGCCCCGCGCGGGCCGTCGACCGTCGCCATGTCGGCCTCGAGCACGAGGCAGCGCCGGCCCAATCCCTCAACGGCGGTCCTGGCCTCCTCCAGCCCGGGCCGGTCGCGCGCCACCGCCACCACGTCGGCGCCGGCATCGGCCAGCACCTTGCAGATCTCGAGCCCGATCCCCTTGGACGCCCCGGTCACCAGCGCCCGCTTGCCCGTCAGGCTGAACCGCTCGACGAATGCCGGAGCCATGCTTGCCTCCCCATGTGGTCCCTGTTGCGCCGGTTATCGGCGGCCTTGGGCTTGACGTCGAGTGCCCGCGAGCGGCATCGGAAGCGGCGGCGAGGGGGAGGCATGTGCTCGAGATCCTGACCATGGTGGCTCTGGCCGCCTGCCGGCTGCTGGCCGGGGCCTGCGCGCTGGCCACGCTGCTGCCGCTCACCCGCTCGAAGCTGTGGTGGGTGCGGGCCGGCGATTTCCCGCGCCAGCAGATCGCGGTCCTGGGCGGCCTCGCCGCAGCCGGCCTCCTGGCTTTGTGGTCCTGGCTGCAGGGGTGGGACATGGTGCTGCTGGCGGCACTGGCCGCGGCCCTGGCCTGGCAGCTGGCGATGATCCTGCCCTACACCCGGCTGTGGCCGCGTCAGGGCGTGGCCGGCCGCGGCCAGGATGCGCGCTCGGTCCGGCTGGTGGTGGTCAACGTGCTGATGACCAACCGCAAGGTCGATGGACTAGCCCGCAGCCTCGCCGCGACCGGACCCGATATCGTGCTGGCGCTGGAGACCGACCGCTGGTGGACCGAGCGGCTGGGCGAGCTGCTGCCCGAGCACCGCCACCGGCTGCTGCACCCGCTGGACAATACCTACGGCATGGCCCTGCTCTCGCGGCTGGAGCTCACCCGGGCCGAGCTGCGCTTTTTGCTCGACCCCGAGATCCCGTCGATCCGCGCCCGGGTGCGGCTGCGCTCGGGCGACGAGATCGGGTTGATCGGCGTGCATCCGAAGCCGCCGAGCCCGAGCGAGGCCGACACCTCGCTGCCGCGCGACGCCGAGCTGGTCATGCTCGGCCGCGAGGTCGCCGGCGAGAACGAGCCGGTGATCGTGGCCGGCGACCTCAACGACGTCGCCTGGTCGCGCACCAGCCGGCTGTTCCGCCGGCTCAGCGGGCTGATCGACCCGCGCGTCGGCCGCGGCTTCTACAACAGCTACCATGCCGACCATCGCTGGCTGCGCTGGCCGCTGGACCATGTGTTCTACAGCCAGGACTTCCTGCTCCGCCGCCTGGCGCGCCTGCCCGCCTTCGGCTCCGACCACTTCCCGATCCTGATCGAGCTCGAGTACCGCCCGCGCGCGGCAGCGGCCCAGCCCTTGACCGAGCCCGATCGCGAGGACCGTCGGCATGCGCGGGCCACGGTGGCCGAGGCAGAGGCGACGGACCGCGAATGAGCGCTGATACGGGTCGGCCCGGCCGGGCGCCACCACATCCCGCCCAACGCCGATTTCGCGGTGCCGGCCACGACCTCGCTCATTCGCATCCGGCAAACACAGCAGCGCGCCGTGGTCGCGCAGTTCGGCCCCAAGCCGGCGCCAGCATGCCCACTGCATCGGATACGGTCACTGCCGACTTGCATGACGACGAAAACCACGGGCTCGTGCGGTGGTGAGCACCGCGCGAGCCCGTGGCATGTCACTGTGCAAGCGACTAAAATAACGACAATGTCAACCGATCACCATTGTCCTGCGGATTTGCGATGCAGCCCGGCAGTTCAATTTGGAGGGTTTGACCTAGCCTGGATTATTCATTCCTTGTCCAGCAGTGACATCAAAATTCGTCACTTATCAGTGGGCACAGAAATAAGGCGCACTATCCCGCCGCCAACCCACCGAGCCACCACAACCCGAACCCCATTCCCAAACATTATTATACCCTCCGAGACTACCGGTGGCGACGTGGTTCGGGTAGTTGCCGCCACAGGTATAACAGAGGATCACGTATTTATTCGTGACCTTCGGCGCGATAGCGGTCGAGGCCAACGGTTTGTTGCCCGGAGTTGCCACCGGCCCGGAGGGCGCCGGCGCAGCCCACGCACCGCTTGGCATCGCAAGTGCTAGACCCAGAGCAACAGTTGCGTAAAGTTTAGACATGGCGTTCGCTCCATTTGAACATGATAGATATTGTAGCTAAGATCGACTTTTTCCTAGCAAGACGGCCCTGAGAGCCTCGAAATCCCGACATCCAGCGCATTCAGCGCTCGCTGTCGATCAACAATGGTTGACCATAGCTACCGTTCTCTGATGTAGCAGAATTCAAAACAAAATCTGTGAGGAATGCCACATTCTATAAAAGCCAAAAATGCGAATACGGAATTGCGATCTTGTCGGAGGGTTTTCACCGTGCCGCCGACATGAATAGATCGATGCGAGCTGAGATCCATACTGGTTCTCGCGGCGTCGAGGGTCTGCGACCGAACCGCGCGCGGGAGCATGATGGCTTGGTCCACGGGACCGATGGTCGTGGGCCTGCCCAATGAAACGTCTACCAAGGAGAAGCGGCGATGCCAGCGACTACGCTCCTCAACACGGCTTCGTGTCATGACCGACAGGCGCCGCCAGCCACTGCCACCGGGCTGAGCCGACGCCAGCTGACACGTCTCGGAGCAGCGGTGGCGATAGGCGCCTTCGGCCAGATGGTGGCAGTTCGGGCCGGTTCCGCGACACCGCCAACGGCATCGCCGGAGCGGTCACTTCCAGGGCACAGCGCCTTGCAGATGTTCCTGGAACGCACCGCACCCGTGGCCGGCTTCCAGAGCAGGATCTCGCTCGGGGACAGCGTTCCACGGCTGGTGGCGGCGGGCATTCTCAATCCCGACAGGCTAGCGGAGGCCTATGCTAACCGAGACGCCGACAACCAGGCCCCGTCCCACTTCCCGATGCCAGCTCTCCCGCCAGCGGCCGCCGCCAAGGCTGAGCCAGGTCCGGAGCGGTGGAATGCGCTGCACTGGCCATCGCCCCAACCCATTTTGCTGAATCGCGACACCGCAGCGTTCTATCTCTTGGCCCTATGGCCACTGGGCTTGGCCAATCGGATGCGCGCGAACGAGCGCAGCCCGGTGAACGGGCAGAATCTCGACCGGCTGGCCACGACCGCCAACTGGACATTGGGCGACGCGCCCAATGGCTCGGTCTACTTCAATCGCTATCCGATAGTCTCGCTTAGCCCGGAGCAGGAAGCTCTCGTGGTTCGCGTGGCCGAAACCATATATCGGCCGTGCTGCGACAATTCGACCTTCGCCCAAGACTGTAACCACGGCTCTGCAATGCTGGGACTACTTCAGCTCGGCGTCACTCAGGGCCTCGATGAGCGCGAGCTTTACCAGGAGGCGCTCATGTTCAATGCCTATTGGTTTATGGAAACCTACGCGAAGACTGCACTCTACTTCAAGTTGTTTCAGGCCTTGGACTGGGCAGAGGTCGAACCCGAGATTGCGACCAGCTATCCATATTCGGCCCTAGGTCCATGGCGAATCAATGTGGAGAGCCGCATCGCCAAAGTACCCGATCTGCTTCCTTTGGTCGGCGGCCAAGCGGGCTGCAGTATTTGATTATCTTCTCGTAGAATCTTTACATTGAAGGAATTACTCATGCGCAACCATCCTGAACCGTTCCGGCGCTGGTTGGCCGCTGCGCTGACGGCTGTGGCTTTAAGCAACCACAGCATCGTGCAGGCTGCCGAAGTCGAGCCGAACGTCATCTATGGCACCGACAATCGCCGGGAGGTGCGCGGATTGACCGGCCTCGACGCGCGCAATGCCGCGAGCACGGTCGCCCTGGTCGAGGCGGCGACGGTCCGCAGCAATGGCGACGGCACCTCGCGGCTGGTCGCGCCGACCTTGGCCGCCGCTTACGCCGTCTGTCCGGGCGAACGGTTCCGGAGCCAGCCGACGGCCGCGTTTTGCTCGGGCTTCCTGATCAAGAACAACATTGTGGTGACCGCCGGTCATTGCGTCGACCGTGGCAGCCTTGCTAGCACGCGCTTCGTGTTCGGCTATCGGCTGCTGGCCTCGGGGAAGGTGCAGAACAGGATCCCCAACAGCGCGATCTATCGCGGCGTCCAGATCCTGGCCGACCAGGAGGCCGCCGCCGATTTCGCCGTGGTGCGGCTCGACCGCAACGTGAGCCCGCAGGTCCCGCTGCCGATCCAGCGTTCCGGCGCGGTCGCCGTCAACACGCCGCTCTACGTCATCGGCCATCCGAGCGGCCTGCCGGCCAAGGTCGCCACCGGCGCCCACGTGTTCGCGAGCAATGCCGACTTCTTCCGCGCCAATCTCGATACCTATGGTGGCAACTCGGGCTCGCCGGTCTTCAATGCCACGAACGACAAGGTCGTCGGGGTGCTGGTGCGGGGCGCGGGCGACTATGTGTTACGCGGCAATTGCTTCGTCTCGAACATCTTGCCGAACTCGAAGGGCTTCGAAGAATCGACCCGAACCACGCGAATTGCACCGTTCGTGCCGGCGGGCGGCTGAGCGGCAGGCCAGCCGGCGGGCTCACGCGCTCTCGCGTCGCCTTGCCCGCGGCAGCAGGCGCTCGAGATAGCCTCCGGTGTAGCTGCCGGCCGTGCCCGCGACCTGCTCCGGCGTCCCTTCCGCCACGATCCGGCCGCCGCCCGAGCCGCCGTCCGGGCCCATGTCGATCAGCCAGTCGGCGGTCTTGATGACCTCGAGATTGTGCTCGATCACGATCACCGTATTGCCGGTATCGACCAGCGCGTGCAGCACCTCGAGCAGCTTCCTGACGTCCTCGAAGTGTAGACCCGTCGTCGGCTCGTCCAGGATGTAGACGGTCTGGCCGGTGGCACGCCGGCTGAGCTCCTTCGCGAGCTTCACCCGCTGCGCCTCGCCGCCGGAGAGCGTCGTCGCCTGCTGGCCGATATGGATGTAGCCCAGGCCCACCTGCTTCAGCGCCGCCAGCTTGTTGTAGACCGGCGGCACCGACTCGAAGAAGTCGACCGCCTGGTCGACGGTCATGTCGAGCACGGCCGCGATCGACTTGCCGCGGTAGGTCACCTCCAGCGTCTCGCGGTTGAACCGCTTGCCCTGGCAGACGTCGCAGGTGACGAACACGTCGGGCAGGAAATGCATCTCGATCTTGATCAGCCCATCGCCCTGACAGGCCTCGCAGCGGCCGCCCTTGACGTTGAAGCTGAACCGGCCCGGGCCGTAGCCGCGCGCCTTGGCCTCCGGCAGCCCGGCGAACCAATCGCGGATCGGGGTGAACGCGCCGGTGTAGGTGGCGGGATTGGAGCGCGGCGTGCGCCCGATCGGCGACTGGTCGATATCGACCACCTTGTCGACATGCTCGATCCCGGTGAGCGCGTCGTGGTCGCCCGGGATCGCCCGCGCGCCCATCAGCCGCCGCGACAGGACGGGGTAGAGCGTGTCCACCACCAGGCTCGACTTGCCCGAGCCGGACACGCCGGTGATGCCGACGAAGCAACCCAACGGGAAGCGGGCGTTGACCTCCTGCAGGTTGTTGGCCCGGCAGCCGTTCAACTCGAGCCAGCGCAGGTTCTTGGCCTTGCGGCGCTTGGCCGGCACCGGGATCGCGCGGATGCCGGAGAGGTACTGGCCGGTCAGCGATGCGGGCTCGCGCATCACCGCGTCGGGCGTGCCCTCGGCAATGATCACCCCGCCATGCACGCCAGCTCCCGGCCCCATGTCGATCAGATGGTCGGCCGAGCGGATCGCGTCCTCGTCATGCTCGACCACGATCACCGTGTTGCCGAGGTCGCGCAGATTGCGCAGCGTCTCCAGCAGCCGGTCGTTGTCGCGCTGGTGCAGGCCGATCGACGGCTCGTCCAGCACGTAGAGCACGCCGGTCAGGCCGGAGCCGATCTGCGACGCGAGCCGGATGCGCTGGCTCTCGCCACCCGATAGCGTGCCGCTGTCGCGCGCCAGCGTCAAATAGGACAGCCCGACCTTGTCGAGGAAGCCCAGGCGCTCGCGGATCTCCTTGAACACGCGGGCGGCGATCTCCTGCTGCTTGGCCGTGAGCTGGGCCGGCAGACCCGCGAACCATGCGACCGCATCGCGAATCGAGAGCTGGGTGACCTCGCCGATGTGCCGGCCCGCGATCTTGACGCACAGCGCCTCGGGCTTGAGGCGGTAGCCGCCGCAGGCCTCGCAGGTCGTGGAGCTCATGTAGCGCGACAGCTCCTCGCGCATCCACGCCGACTCGGTCTCGCGCCAGCGCCGCTGGAGATTGTGGACCACGCCCTCGAACGGCTTGTTGGTCTCGAACCGGCGCAGCCCGTCCTCGAGCTCGATCCGCACCTGCTCGGTGCCGGACCCGTAGAGAATGACCTCGCGCACCTTCGCCGGCAGCTTGGCCCACGCCGTGTCGGGGCTGGCACCATAGTGCTTGCAGATCGAGATCAGCGTCTGCGGATACCAGTTCATCGTGGTCGACGACCACGGCTCGACCGCACCCTTGGCGACCGACTTGCCGGTGTCCGGCACGATCAGCTCCGGGTCCATCAGCATCTTCTTGCCGAGACCGTCGCAGGTCGGGCAGGCGCCGTAGGGGTTGTTGAACGAGAACAGCCGGGGCTCGATCTCGGGCAGCGTGAAGCCGGAGACCGGGCAGGCGAACTTGGCCGACATGGTCAGCCGCTCGCCGCCGTCGGCGTTCTCGGCGATGCACAGGCCATCGGCGAGGCCGAGCGCCGTCTCGATCGACTCGGCCAGACGCTGGGCGAGGTCGGGCGAGGTCACCACGCGGTCGACCACCACCTCGATCTCGTGCTTGCGCTTCTTGTCCAGCGCCGGCACGTCGTCGAGGTCGTAGAGCTGGCCGTCGACCTTGACCCGCTGGAAGCCCTGCCGCAGCAGGTCGCTGAACTCCTTGCGATACTCGCCCTTGCGGCCGCGCACGATCGGCGCCAGCAGGAACAGGCGCGTGCCCTCGGGCATCTGCAGCAGCCGGTCGACCATCTGCGAGACCGTCTGCGCCTCGATCGGCAGGCCGGTTGCCGGCGAATAGGGGATGCCGACCCTCGCCCAGAGCAGGCGCATATAGTCGTAGATCTCGGTCACCGTCGCCACGGTCGAGCGCGGGTTTTTCGAGGTCGTCTTCTGCTCGATCGAGATCGCCGGCGACAGGCCGGTGATAAGGTCGACGTCGGGTTTTTGCATCAGCTCGAGGAACTGGCGCGCATAGGCGGAGAGGCTCTCCACGTAGCGCCGCTGTCCTTCGGCATAGATCGTGTCGAACGCCAGGCTCGACTTGCCCGAGCCCGACAGCCCGGTGATCACCACCAGCCGGTGGCGCGGGATGTCGACGTCGATACCCTTGAGATTGTGCTCGCGCGCGCCGCGAATCCGAATGAAGTCATCCATGCGTTCGGCTCAATCGGAACGGGGTTCGCACAAGCGTCGCCGTGCGCTCTGGCTCGCAGCGGCGATGTACGCTTAAATGCGGTCAACAGTTCTCCGGAGCAAGGTGTCAGCGCGTCATGGCCGGCAGCGTCAACAAGGTCATCCTGGTGGGCAATCTCGGCCGCGATCCCGAGGTCCGCCACACCCAGAACAACCAGAAGATCGTCAACATGCGGATCGCGACCTCCGAGCGGTGGCGCGATCGCCAATCGGGCGAGAGCAAGGAGCGCACCGAGTGGCACAGCGTGGTGATCTTCAACGAGAATCTGGCCGACATCGCCGAGCGCTACCTGCGCAAGGGCAGCTCGGTCTATGTCGAGGGCCAGCTGCAGACCCGCAAATGGACCGACCAGAGCGGCCAGGAGCGCTACTCCACCGAGGTCGTGCTCTCGCGCTTCAAGGGCGAGCTGACCCTGCTCGGCGGGCGCGGCGATAGCGGCGGCGAGTTGAGCGGCCCGTCCGACTACGGCGACGACCACGGTGCGTCGACCCCTGCCCCACGCTCGGGACCCGGCGGCCGCGGGTCATCGGGTCCGGGCGGCGGCGGGCGCGGCAAGACGCCCAGCATCGCCGACGAGCTGGACGACGATATTCCATTCTAGCCGGCCGGGCCGACCAGCCGGCCATCTGGGGGAGGTGGTCCGATGAACATCGAAGCGATCCTGGCCAGCAAGGGCCGCGAGGTCAGCACCATCCGGCCCGAGACCGTGATCGCGGAGGCGATCCGCCGGATGCGCCAGGAGCGGATCAGCGCCTTGGTGGTCTCCGAGGACGGCGCCACCATCACCGGCATCCTGTCCGATCGCGGCATCATGAACACCATCGCCGACCAGGGCATCGCCGTGGTCGAGCAGAGCGTGCGGGCCGCGATGACCGCGGAGGTGTTCACGTGCTCGCGTAGCGACCGGATCGGGGCGATCATGGCGGCGATGACCGCGCGCCGCATCCGGCACATTCCGGTGGTCGAGGAGGATGGCCGGCTGTGCGGCATCGTCAGCATCGGCGACGTGGTCAAGAACCACCTGGACGAGATCCAGCGCGAAGCCAACGATCTGCGCGAGTACATCAGCGCCGCTTGGTGACGTTCACCGCGGTCGAGCCGCGCATGGCTGGCCTGCGCGCCGGCGGTGGCGCTTGACGCCGGCGAGTGCGGCGCCACGTCAGCGCGTGCGACGGTTGACCGTAGGGGATCCGATGAACGCCGCCAGTCCAGACCACGCGCAGCCGGCGGCGCTCGATCACGCGGCGATCCGCTCCATCGTCATCGGCATCATGCTGGCGATGTTCCTGGGTGCATTGGACCAGACCATCGTCGCCCCGGCGCTGCCGACGATCGGCCGTGCGCTGCACGACATCGACCAGCTGCCCTGGGTGGTGACCGCCTACCTCCTCAGCTCGACCGCGGTGACCCCGCTCTACGGCAAGCTCAGCGACATCCACGGCCGTCGCGCCATGATGCTGGTCAGCATCGGCATGTTCGTGCTGGGCTCGATCGCCTGCGCGCTGGCGCCCACCATGCTCATGCTGATCCTGGCCCGCGGTCTGCAGGGCATCGGCGGCGGCGGCCTGATCTCGCTCGCCCAGACGATCATCGGCGATATCGTGGCACCCATGGAGCGCGCGCGCTACCAGGCCTATTTCGCCGCCGTGTTCGTCGCCTCGAGCGTGGCCGGCCCGATCCTGGGCGGGGTGTTCGCCCAGCATCTGCACTGGTCGCTGATCTTTTGGATCAACCTGCCGCTCGGCCTCGCGGCACTGCGCATGACCGACAGCACGCTGCGGCGGCTGCCGCGTCACGAGCGACCGCACAAACTGGACCTGATCGGCGCGGCCCTGATCGTCCTGGCGACGGTCGCGTTCCTGACGGCCTTGAGTTGGGGCGGCATCCACTACCCGTGGAGTTCGCTTCCTGTCCTCAGTCTGCTCGCGGTCGCCGCCGGCCTGACGGTTCTGTTCGGGTTGCGCCTCGCCACCGCCGAAGAACCGTTCCTGCCGCTCAGCGTCCTGCTCCATCCCGTCGTCGCCTGGGGCACGGCCGCCGCCTGCTTCGCCATGGGCACGTTCATCGGCCTGTCGATCTACGTCCCGGTCTATTTCGAACTGGTGCTCGGTCTGAGCGCCAGCCAATCGGGCCTGGCGCTGTTGCCGTTGATGTGCGGGGTGATCGCCGGAGCCACGCTCTCCGGCCGGTTGATGGTCAGGTTGCGACGCTACCGTCGGCCGCCCATGGTAGGCCTCGCGGTGGCGGCGGCCGGAGCCTTCGCGCTCTCTCTCCAGCCGGCGACGATGCCCTTGAGCATCGTGGTGCCGCTGCTGGCGCTGATCGGCGCCGGTATCGGCACCGTGCTACCGGTGACCACGGTGGCGATCCAGAACGCGGTTCCGATGCACCAGCTGGGAACCGCCACCGGTGCCATGAGCTTCTTCCGCTCACTGGGCGGTGCCATCGCCGTCGCTGGGTTCGGCGCGATCGTGGTCGGCGGCATCACCGCCGGTGGCGCTCCGGCCAGTGGGGCGGCCGTGCCGGCCGAACTCGCCCATGTGTTTCGAGAGCTGTTTCGTGCGGCATCGATCGGCTTTGCCGCCAGCCTCGCCTGTCTGTCGATGATGCAGGATCTGCCCCTGCGCAGCGGCGCGGCGAATGCCACTCCTGCCGAAGGCTGACCCGTTTCAGGTGGTCGCTTCGGTGGAACGTTCCATGACGCAGCCGTCGATCCGCCAGCTGCCGTCGGGCTGACGCTCCATCACATATTCCGCCACCACCGGTACCCCGTCCGCACCCACCACGAGGACGCGCTGGGTCCATCGCCCCTCGACGGGCACGAGGTCGCGGAACTCGAATTCGCGCGGCCGGTACACGGCTTGGTAGGTGTTACGGACCATCGACATGAAGGTGTCGGGATCCTTGAAGATGCTCTGGATCGCCGGCGACGCGGCGGCGAAGGCCTGCGCCCCGTCGTCGGCACGGAACGCCTTCAGCTGCGCCTCGATCACCCCTCGAATGGCAAGGATATCGGACGGGTTGGGTGGTGGCGCCGTGATCGCAAAAGCCGGACCGGCGAGCAGACATGTCGCCAGAGCAAGCAGTTGGGCGATTCGCCTCATGTTCTTCCTCTCTTGAAATCCGCTGTCAGGCCGTACATGCACCTACGGTGGCAACGCCAACCGACAGGATACCGAGGGAGCGCCATGATCGTCACTCCGACGAACGTTGTCCAGAGCCGACGCATCGTCGAGCAGCACGGCCTCTTGATCGGCGAGGCGGTTATCGGCGCCAACGCGGTCGGGAATTTCCTTGCCTCGGTCCGCGACGCCGTCCCTAAGCGCTCCGACGCTGTCGGCCGCATGGCTGCGGTACGTGGTCACCGCTTGCCAACCTGACCCCCGAACCCGCACAGAAGCCTCGACGAGGCGCCACAACAGTCCGGGCCGAGCATGGCAACCGCCGCCCTCCCTCTCCAGCACGACATGCGCGTCATCGGCGTCGTCGGTGCCGCGCATGGCGGCAGCCATTTCTTCCACCTCGTCCTGCCGCCGCTGTTCCCTCTGCTCAAGACGGCGTTCGGCGTCGGCTATGCCGAGCTCGGCTTCCTGATGAGCATGTTCTTCGCGGCGTCTGGCCTGTGCCAGACCCCGGTCGGCTTCCTGGTCGACCGGATCGGCGCGGCGCGCGTGCTGGCGGTCGGGCTGGCCCTCCTTGGCGTCGGCGGCGTGCTGGCGAGCCTGGCGCCGTCCTATCTGGCGCTGCTCGCGGCGGCCGTGATCATGGGGCTGGGCAACAGCGTGTTCCACCCGGCGGACTACGCCATCCTGGCGCATCACGTGGCGCCCAACCGGATGGCGCGGGCCTTCAGCGTGCACACTGTCGGCGGCACGCTGGGCTGGGCGGTGGCGCCGGTGCTGGTCGCCGGCATTGCCGCGCTGGCCTCCTGGCGGACCGCCCTGCTGGTCAGCGGCTGCATCGGCCTCGCGCTCGCGGCGCTGGTTCTGGCCAACCGTTCCGTCCTCGAGACGCCGCGCCACCGCGAGCCGGAGCATCTCTCCGCCGGTGCTGCGCTCGCCGGCCATCTGCGGCTGTTCAGCTCCGCGCCCATCCTGCTGTGCTTCGCGTTCTTCGCCCTGCAGGCGACCTCGTTCATCGCCCTGCAGGGCTTCATGCCGCTGTCCCTGCACCAGCTGTTCCAGCTCGACATGGTGGCCGCGACCGCGACCGTGACCGCCTTCATGCTCGGCAGCGCCGCCGGGACCATGGCCGGCGGCGTGATGGCCGACCGGAGCGGCCGTCACCAGCGGATCATCGTCGGCGGCCTGGCGCTGGCGGCCGTGACCCTGTTCCTGGTCGGCCGGGTCGAGCTGCCGACGCCGATACTCCTCGCCGCGGTTGGACTGGCCGGCGCGCTCGCCGGCCTCACCACGCCCTCGCGCGACATGCTGGTGCGCGCCGCCGCACCGCCAGGGGCTTCCGGCAAGGTGTTCGGCTTCGTCTATTCCGGGCTCGATCTCGGCGCCACCCTCACCCCGACGATCATGGGCACGCTGCTCGACACGGGCCACCCGCGCGCCGTGTTCATCGTGGTGCCGGTGGTGATGGCTGCCAGCATCCTCACCGCCACCTGGATCCCGGCACGCCCGCGCGGGCCGGCCCCCGCAGCCTCCTGACCCCATGCCCGACCTGATCGTCCGCGCGGCCACGCTCACCGATGCGGCGCTGATCGCGACGCTGGCCCGCGAGCACGCGACGTTCGAGCAGGGTCCGCCCGCCACGGGCGGCACCGAGGATTTTGCGGCGGGATTGGCCGACGGCGCGTTCGAGTGCCTGATCGCCGAGATGGCTGGCCGAGCCGTCGGCTTCCTCCTGTTCTTTCCGGTCTTCTCGAGCTGGACCGGCCGCCGCGGCCTGTTCCTCGAGGACCTGTACGTGCGCGCCGAGGCCCGTGGTCATGGGATCGGCCGCCGGCTCATGGCCGAGCTGGCACGCATCGCCCGCAGTCGCGGCGGCACGCGGATCGACCTGGTCGTGACCGAGCGCAATGTCGCGCGCCGGTTCTACGAGCAGCTGGGACTGCGAAAGGAGGACGGGTGGCTGCTTTACCGCGCCGATGCGGCGGCCATTGATGCATTGGATGGCGAGCCGCAACATCAAGCTCCAATGTGAGGTTTGTCACAGAACGAAGATGCCGGTTTCGGCAAATACCGCGTCACGGCGCCGGCAACGGCGAACCTTATGGCGGGGATTCAGTCGATGACCTTCTATCCGATCACCGGCGTCGGCGCACTCCAGGCCGGTCAGACGCAGGCCGGCTGGGCGGTGGTCGCCTTGATGCTCCTGGCGCTGGCGGTAGTCTGAGCGACGCCGATCTGGTACTTCACGCGTTCGTGAGATGACCGCGACCGATGGCGCCCTGTCCTGGCCTCGGGGTCCGGCCGTGAAGACGGAGCGAGCGCGCGCGTGTCCCTGTCCAACGTCCTGCTCATGCTCGTCGCCGGGTTCGCCGGCGGCACGGTGAACGCGATCGCGGGCGGCGCCAGCTTCTTCACCTTCCCGGCCATGCTGGCGGTGGGCATCCCGCCAGTGGCGGCCAACGCCTCGAATGCGACGGCACTGGTGCCCGCCAGCCTCGTCGCCGCCTGGGCGCAGCGGCGCGACCTCGCCGATGCCGGCCTGCGGCGGCTGCCGGTGCTGGCGCTGCTCAGCATCGTCGGCGGGGTGACCGGCGCCGTGCTCCTGCTGGTGACCAGCGACGCCGCCTTCATGATCGCGGTGCCGTTCCTGCTGCTGGTCGCCACGGCCCTGTTCGCCCTCAGCCCGCGCCTGCTGGCGCTGGTACGGGCGGGACGGTCCGGCCACGGCGGTGGCCTCAAGCTGAACGCCTGGACCGTGGCGATCCTGCTGCCGTGCCTGGTGTATGGCGGCTATTTCGGCGCCGGCGCTCGGGATCATGCTGCTGGCCGGCCTCGCGGTGTCGGGGCTCGATGAGCTGCGCGTCGCCAACGCGCTCAAGAACGGCATGTCGGCCCTGGTCAACAGCGTCGCCGTCGCGATCTTCATCAGCCAGGGTCTGATCGTCTGGCCGGCGACCCTGGCGATGATGGCGGGCGCAGCGCTGGGCGGCTTTGCCGGTGCCAAGATCGCGCGCCGCCTGCCGCAGCGCCTGTTCCGGGCGATCGTGATCACCGTGGGCAGCCTGCTCACCGTCTGGTACTTCATCAAGCTCTGACCGGGAGCGCCGGCGCTGACCACGCCCTTCGCCACCAGCAGCCCGGCGCCCGCCTACGACGTGCTGGCGCCCGACGGCTCCGAGATTCGCTTCCTGCCCCAGCTTCCGGGCGGCAGCATGGTCCACTGCACCCTGTCCCCGGGCGGCGTGTCGCTCGCCGTCACCCACCGCACGGTATCGGAGCTGTGGTACGTCCTGTCCGGCACTGGCGAGCTCTGGCGCCGCCAGGATGGGCGGGAGGAGATTGCCGCGCTGGTGCCGCACACCGCCCACTCGATCCCGCTCGGCACCGACTTCCAGTTCCGCAATCCCGGCCCCGAGCCCTTGCGGTTCGTGATCGTCACCATGCCGCCCTGGCCGGGCATGGACGAGGCCGTGCGGGTCGCCGATTACTGGCCGCAGCCGGCGCCCGACAACGCGCCGTAGCCCTGCGCGCCCTGCCGCGCGCGGCCCCGGAAGAACCGCCCGAGGCGCTGGAACGCCGCCCTGATCGCCTCGCTGCGCAACCGCGCCGCCTCGGCCCGATAATGCTGGTAGGGGATCGGTGCCGTCTGGGACTGGATCTCGTGCATGGCCTGCTCCTTCGCTTCGGAGCTTGAACTTAGCCATTGACTGCGAGAGGATAATCCACCTCCAGCTCACAGCATTGATGACTCCATGGCACAGATCAGCGGCGTCAACCGGGCCGGCGAGATGGCGGTGTTCGCGCAGGTGGTCGAGCACGGCAATCTGACCAGGGCCGCGACGGTCCTGCGCCTGTCGCCGTCGGGCGTCAGCCGGCTGATCGGCCGGCTCGAGGACCGGCTCGGCGTGCGGCTGCTGCAGCGGACCACGCGCCGCGTCACGCCGACCGCCGAGGGGCGGCTGTTCTACGAGCGCGCCCGCGAGATCCTGGACGAGATCGACGCCGCCGAGGAGCTGGTCGGCGCCGGCCGGCTGCGGCCGCGCGGCACGCTGCGGGTCAGCCTCAGCCACGGTTTCGGCATGAGCCGCATCGTGCCGCTGGTGCCGGAGTTCAGCGCCCGCCACCCGGAGATCGAGCTGCTGCTCGCCTTCGCCGACCGCCGCCTCGACCTGGTCAGCGAGGGCATCGACGTCGCGATCCGGCTGGGCCCGGTCCACGACGAATCCCTGATCGCGCGCCGCCTCGCCGACCATGGCCGCATCGTCTGCGCCGCCCCGGCCTATCTCCTGCGCCACGGCACGCCGCGCACGCCGGCGGACCTCGCCGTCGCACAACTGCATCCTGTTCGACCAGCCGGAATATCTGAACCACTGGCCGTTCCGCGCCGCCGACGGCACGGTCGAGCGCCTGCGGGTGCGGGGCAATTTCCGCAGCGACAATGGCGACGCGCTGTACGAGCTGCTGCTCGGCGGCCTCGGCATCGCCCACGCCGCCGACTTCCTGGCCCTGCCCCACCTCGCCACCGGCCGTCTCGTGCCGCTGCTGCCCGAGCACGCCGTCGACGAGCGCACCGCGATCCACGCCGTCTACCCGCAACGCCGCCACCTGCCGGCCAAGGTCCGCGCGTTCATCGACTTCCTGGTCGAGCGGCTGCAGCCGGGCACGCGCCGCGCCAGCGCTGCAAGACGGCGCCGCTGCTGCCGGTTGAGCCGGCGAGAGGGCGCGGTCGGTTCGTTCGTGCCGACTGCGAATTCGTTTGTGTATTTCGGCCGGACGCCGCCAGGAGGCGGCTGCATGGCGCCAGCCGCAACCGGCGTCGGTTCGTTCATGCCGGAAGGGATTTCGTTCGTGCACAGGATAGCGGTCGGTTCGTTCGTGCCAGCGGCGGGTGGGCGCATCCGGCGCAGATGATCCAACTCCTCCTCCGCACGTCGGGCGGAGAGAGCGAGCCGTGCGCGATAGCGGCGCAGCGTCGACGCCGATGGCCGGCGGGGACCGGAAGCCGAGGTCACGAGCCCGGTTTGGGCGGCGGCCTCAAGGTCAAGCAGCCGGCGCTGCCGCCATGCTACGGACACCAGCTCATCGACGCAGCGACGCTCGGCTTCGTCCCGGGGTCGGTGACGGGCAACGATCGCTGCCCGCAGCGCAGCGAGCGCCGTGTCGTCGCCATTCACCAGGACCATGATCCTGGCGCACAGTCCGTGACGAATGGCGTTGCGGGCCGAACGCGCCTTCCCGGTGGCCGTGATCGGCCCCCGGGAAAGAGCGCCGTTACGGCGAGCCCAGTCGGTCTTAGTGGCCAAGCGGGCGGTGGCGTCAGGCATGGGCGGCGCTCCGGACAGTTGGCGATGCCAGCTAGGTTAGCACATGATTGACAGGATTTATATCCTTGTCGATGGCAATCGACTGCCAGCGAGGAGCGCGCGCTGCGGGCTAGGGCTCCTTGTTCAGCCGGGTTGTTCAGCCGGGCGAATTTGGATATACATAGACTCTTGGATATCCTGAGGTGGACCATGCAGGTGGCACGGTGGGGCAACAGCTTGGCCGTTCGGCTACCCAAGCGGCTGGTTGAGCTGCTCGGGTTACGGCCCGGCGACCAGTTGGACATCGTCGCGGCAGAGGGCCGAGGCATCGCGATCGTCAAGAACGAGCGGCGCGAACAGGCACTGGCTGCGATCCGCGCACGCCATTGGCCATTGCCGACCGACTATCGCTTCGATCGCGACGACGCGAACGCACGGTGAAGCCGTTTTTCGACACCAATGTCCTGGTCTATGCCCTCTCCGCCGACCCGAGGAGCGTTCGTGCCCAAGAACTGCTGGCGGACGGCGGCGCGGTCGGCGTCCAGGTCTTGAACGAGCTGGTCAACGTCCTGAGCCGCAAGTTGCATCGGAGTTGGTCTGAGATCGAGGCCGCGGTCGACGAGTTCGGCACATTGTTGGGCGACCCGGTGCCGCTGACCTTGGACATCCATCGCTCCGCGCGTTGGCTTGCCCGCGATCACGGTTTCGCCTTCTACGATGCCCTGATCGTCGCCGCCGCGATCGATGCCGGATGCGACACGCTGCTGACCGAGGATATGCAGGATGGGCGGCAGATCATGGGCCTGACGATCGTGAATCCGTTTCGATAGTGAACCGATACCGCAACGGACTAGATACAGTCGCCAAGCCAAAACCTCTGGCTGCGCGGGAACTTCTCGACGGTCGGAATCAGCCACAACATGAACCGATACATCGCCTCCAAAGCGGGACCTGTCTGCCGCGCATTGTCCACTGCGGCTTGAGTCATGTCGAGACCCGAAAAAACGCACCGGGGGCTTCGCCCCCGGACCCCCAAGAACTAAAGAGGTAAATAATCAAGGGGTAAGCATCCTCGCCACCCGGAAGCCGATATTGCTGTCCCGGTCGTCCGGCGCGTAACCTGACGCGGTTGGCGGAGCGGAGGTTCCTGGGGTCGACGCACCAGGAGCCGCCGCGCAGGACGCGCTCCGGGCAATTTTTCCTATCAACCGCAAGATGGCCATCCGTGGGCGCTCCGTCATAGGTGTCGAGGTAGCAGTCCTGCACCCACTCCCAAACATTGCCGTGCACATGGAACAGCCCGAACGGATTGGCCGGAAACGTCGGATCGTCCACCGCCACCGTCTTCCCTCGATAGACGCCCCTCACCCCCTGGCCGTAGGTGTAATTTCCGTCATAATTCGCCTGCGCCGTCGAGATCGTCGCCCCGGTCCAAAACGGCGTCGTGGTCCCGCCTCGCGCCGCATACTCCCATTCGGCCTCCGTCGGCAGCCGATAGGACTCGCCCGTCTGGCGCGACAGCCAGGACACGAACGCCTGCGAGTCGTTCCAGCTGACATTGATCACCGGCCGCGAGCCCCGGCCCCAACCCCAATCGCCCGGCTTGTCACCAGCGCAGCCACCCGACGCGATACAGGCGTCCCACTGGGCGAACGTGACCTCGTAGCGGCCGAGCGCGAACGGCTGAGCGAGCGTGACCTTGCGCTGCGGGCCTTCGTCGTTGTCGCGCTCCGCCTCGTTCGCGGGTGAGCCCATGGTGAACGAGCCCGCGGGGATCACGACCATCTCGGGACAGAACGGGCACGGGCTGCCGTCCTTCAGCGTGTCGGTGAACGCTTGCCCTGCCGTCCGCGACGAACGCCTGATCTGGTCGAGCTGGCCGACCGCGAGATAGCCGGTGGCCTCCGCGCCGACCCGCGCCTGCCACGCCGCCACCGCCTGCCGCGTCTTCGCGCCAACCACCCCATCTGCGGTGCCGGCGTCGAACCCTTGCGACTTCAGCCCGAGCTGCGCCGCCTGCCAGTCGCCGCGTGACAGGCCGAGCGCCGCCTCGACTTCGGCTGGGGCGGGTTTGGTGGCGGCAGGTGTTGGCGGTGGTGCGGGTGCCGGCTCCGTTGCAGGTGGAGGCGCGGGCGCGGGCTCCGGAACGGGAATTGGCGGGACGGGCTCGGAGTTCCTGCCGGTGAAAGTGTAGACACCGGCCCCGATCACACCCAGGACGAGGAGGGCAAGAGCCCCGAGCCGGCGTGGACTCTTCGTTCGCGCTGTGGGTGGCTCCGCACGCGTTTCTGTTGAGTCCGGCGGCGGCTGACGGCGGGCCGCCGGGGCCGCTGTCACTTCCTCCGGCGCGGGATCGGACCGGCGCGCTGGAGCGGCCGGGATGTCCAGCGCGGCCGGTCGCTCGGGCGATGGTGCGATCTCGGCGAGGCCCACACCGGGGAGCGCGGCAGCCACCGGCGGCTGCGCGACGGGTTCGGGTTCGGGTTCGGGTTCGGGTTCGGGTTCGGGCGGTGGCGGCGGCGCGGCCGCTGGGTCAAGCGCCACGACAGGCGAGGCGGAATCCTTGCTCGGGGACGATGCAACAGGGACCTGCGGCGACGTTGCGAGCAGCTCGCCAAGGTCCGAGATGAACGTCTCGAACTCCGGCGAGGGCTCACCCGGGCGCCACTCGGCAAGGTCGGCGGCATGGACCTCGCGAAAGCCGAGTGGCGGGCGCACCTGTTGCCGCAGCACCGGCATCAACACCTCGCGCTCCAGTCCGACATCGGCCTCCTGCAGCACAAACTTCGACTGCAGCGCGTGCGCGGACCAGACGACGATCACGCAGCGGGCACTCTCCAGCCGCACGCCGATATGGCTGCGCCAACTTTTGCCAGCGGGGATGCGCTGGTCCCAGAACACGCGCCAGCCACGTCGCTCCAGCTCGTCCGCGAGCGGACGCACCCAGTCCGCGTCCTCGCGAGCGTAGCTGAGGAAGATGTCGGGAGGCGGAACGCTCAAGTATCAATTCCGACCTGAGGCAATTGCCGCGACGGTAGTGGCCTCGCTATCTGGTGTCGAGCCGGACCCGTCTCAGGCCGAGCGGCCGCTCGCGCAGCGCCAGCCATGGGCGACGGCGTAGCCGGGGTGCTCGCTGGTCCATTGGGCGGCGGCGTGCTGGCCGAAGATCATGCACTGCATGAGCGAGCCGTCCCAGGGCAGCTCGACGGTCCGGCAACGGTCCGTGCCGCCGCCGAGGCAGGCGATGAAGGTGAGCACGTAGACGATCATGGTCCCCGCTCCCGGGCGATGCCGGCATCCCGATGCCGGGCGATGCGGGAGGTTGCGGTGCGGCGACGGTCGCGGTCGGTGACGATTGTCACGTCCGGGCGAAGGGCCGCGCCGGTGTGGCCCGTGCCAGCACGCATCGGCCTGATCGTGCCCTTACCCGTCCATGTCCGGCGGCGGTTGCCTCGCCAGCGCCGAGGCGGCCCAGCACCTGACGGCTCGGAACGTCGGGGACGGAATACCAGTTCCGCAAACCAGGCGACGAGCCGTTCGTCCTTTGTCACGATGCCGCCTTGGCCGGGCATGGATGAGGCCGTTCGCGTGGCAGATCACTGGCCAGCCCGAACCTGAGGGCCCCAATCTATATTCCGGCAGCAGCCGCGAATGGATTCAGCACCTCGACCCCGAGCCCGGCCACGTCGCGATCGTTGCGGGTCACGAGAGTCATTCGGTACGCCATCGCCGTTGCGGCCAGCAGGGCATCGACGGTCGGGATCGGGCGCAAGGCGGACAGGCGGCCCCAGATATCGGCGACGTGGAGATCGACCGGTAGGATCCTGCCAGCGAATGCGGCGTCCACCGCGAGCAGCCAGGTTTCCAACGCCGCCGCGCGGGCCGGCTCGCGTGGCAACAGCCGCACGATGCCCTTGCGGATCTCGCCCAGGACCAGGACGCTGAGATACAGGTCGGCGGCGTCGACACCAGCGTACCAAGCGGCGACGTGCGGGTCGCACCGGCTGCCCTTGCGGACTTCCGAGATGACATTGGTGTCGATCAGCCAGCTCACAGGTCGACCGGCCGACCAACGTCGCTCTGGCGCTCCAGGTCGACCCCTTCCAGCGGCGCGGCCGCAAGCAACGCCTTGAGATCGACCGACGGTCGCGGCGCGAAGCGCTCACGCAACAGCGCACGCGCCGCGGCCTCGCGACCAGGATCGGCCAAAGCCCCCACGACGCCGCGCACGAGCGCGACGTCCTGTTTGCGCACCTGCACCTCGAGCCGCACCAATCCCTGCCGCTGCATGCGCTGGCGATGGCGGGTCACCGCGGACGGCTGGTTTGTGGACATGCTCGAACTCCGTCCGGGTATTTCCGGATACTATCCGGCAAGATGCGGATCTGCAATCCGTGCACGCGGCTGGAACGCT
This sequence comes from uncultured Alphaproteobacteria bacterium, assembly GCA_963798145.1. Taxonomy (GTDB): domain Bacteria; phylum Pseudomonadota; class Alphaproteobacteria; order Geminicoccales; family Geminicoccaceae; genus Benzoatithermus. The sequence continues at coordinate 407,799 of CAWCSG010000019.1, read as the reverse complement.
CGGGCCGATGCCGCTAGACCCACAACCTCCTCTCACCAAGATCGAGGCCTCCGCATGCCTCCACCCGTCCACGTCATCGGCGGCGGCCTCGCCGGCAGCGAAGCGGCCTGGCAGCTGACCCGGCGCGGCGTGCCGGTCGTGCTGCACGAGATGCGCCCCGTGCGGGGCACCGACGCGCACCAGACCGACCGGCTGGCCGAGCTGGTGTGCTCGAACTCGTTCCGCTCCGACGATGCGATGGGCAATGCCGTGGGCCTGCTGCACGAGGAGATGCGGCGGCTGGGCTCGCTGGTGATGGCGATGGGCGACCGGCACAAGCTGCCCGCGGGCGGGGCCCTGGCGGTGGATCGCGACGGCTTCGCGGCCGGGGTCACCGCGGCGCTGGCGGCCGAGCCGCTGGTGACGCTGGTTCGCGCGGAGGTTGCGGGGCTGCCGCCGATCGCGGAGGGTCTCGCCATCGTCGCCACGGGGCCGCTGACCTCGCCGGCGCTGGCCGAGGATATCCGCAGGATCGGCGGCCAGGATCAGCTCGCGTTCTTCGACGCGATCGCACCCATCGTGCACAAGGAGAGCGTGGACCTGGATATTGCCTGGTTCCAGTCGCGCTACGACAAGGAGGGGCCGGGCGGCGGCACGGCGGACTATCTCAACTGCCCGCTGGACCGCGACCAGTACGAGGCGTTCATCGATGCGCTGCTGGCCGGCGAGAAGGGCGACTTCAAAGCGTGGGAAACCTCGACCCCCTATTTCGAGGGCTGCCTGCCGATCGAGGTGATGGCCGAGCGTGGCCGCGAGACGCTGCGCTTCGGGCCGATGAAGCCGGTCGGCCTGACCGACCCGCGCACCGGCAGGCGTGCTCACGCGGTGGTGCAGCTGCGCCAGGACAACGCCTTGGGAACGCTGTATAATATGGTCGGGTTTCAGACCAAGCTGAAGCATGCCGAGCAGGTCCGCGTGTTCCGGACCATTCCCGGGCTGGCGCAGGCGCAGTTCGCGCGGCTGGGCGGGCTGCACCGCAACACCTTCGTCAACAGCCCGCGTTTGCTGGACCCGACATTGCGCCTGAAGGCGGCGCCGCACGTCCGCCTCGCCGGCCAGATCACCGGCTGCGAGGGGTATGTCGAGAGCGCCGCCGTCGGGCTTCTGGCCGGCCGGTTCGCCGCGGCCGAGGCACTGGGCGAGGCCATCGTTCCGCCGCCGCCCGAGACCGCGCATGGCGCGCTGCTGGCGCACATCACCGGGGGTGCCGTGGCCGAGACGTTCCAGCCGATGAACGTCAATTTCGGCCTGTTCCCACCGCCGCCCGAGGGCACGCCCAAGAGCGAGCGCAAGCCCGCCATGGCGCGCCGGGCGCTCGCGGCACTCGGCGACTGGGCCGGCTGATTCGACCGGCCCGATATCCCACTTGCCTTCCGCGCGAAAATGACTAGTAATGCCTTGACTACCGCATAGACGTGTTCGGCTTGCCCCGAACCACAATATCTTGTGGTCGAAACGAACCCCATACCGCCGGCACCGGTCTCACCGCGGTGCCCGCGGCCGAGGTGTCAGGTGGTGACATTGGCCGCAATCAAGGCTTCGGGTGACGTGCGCCCGGCTCCGTTCCAGGTGCGTGGCTCGCTCCAGACGGTGCTGTCGTTGCGCCTGATCGCACCCGACGACCCGCACTTCCTCCCGCTCCTGCTCGACAAGATCGCGCACTCGCCGGATTTCTTTCGCGATGCGCCGCTGGTCCTGGACGTGGCGCCGCTCGTGGGCGGCCCGCCGCTCGATTTCGAGCTCTTGGTCGAGCAGCTGCGCCAGCAGAAGCTGATGCCGGTCGGGATCCAGAACGGCTCGCCGGCGTGGAACGAGGCCGCGATGGCTGCGGGGCTCGCCGTGTTCGGCACCGGCAGCGCGCCGCGTGCGGTGCCCGATGCGCCTGCCGGCGCCAGGATGCCCGCGATCAGGCCCGTGGCGGCCCCGGCGCGGGCGCGGCCGGCCACGGTGATCCGCGAGCCGGTGCGCGGCGGCCAGCAGATCAACGCCGACGGCGATCTGATCGTGATGGCGACGGTCAGCACCGGCGCCGAGCTCGCCGCCGTCGGGCACATCCACGTCTACGGCGCCCTGCGCGGCCGGGCCTTCGCCGGCATCGAGGGCGACGAGGACACGCTGATCTTCTGCGACCAGCTCGAGGCCGAACTCTTGTCGGTCGCGGGCGTCCATCTGGTCGCCGAGGCGATCGATCCCAAGCATTTGCGCCGACGCGCGCGCGTCGCCCTGGAGCACGAACGGCTGGTGATCCACACGCTGCCCTGAGCCCGCGCGCGGCAGGCAGCGGTTGGCCCGAGAGGAGGAGGTTGAATTGGCTAAGGTCATCGTAGTGACGTCGGGCAAGGGCGGGGTCGGGAAGACCACCTCCGCGGCCGCCCTGGCCACCGGTCTGGCGCTCACCGGCAAGAAGACCGTGGTGATCGACTTCGACGTCGGCCTGCGCAATCTCGACCTGATCATGGGTTGCGAGCGCCGGGTCGTGTTCGACTTCATCAACGTGATCAATGACGGCATCCGGCTGCAGCAGGCGCTGATCAAGGACAAGCGGATCGACAACCTCTACGTCCTGCCGACCTCGCAGACCCGCGACAAGGACGCGCTGGACCAGGACGGCGTCGAGAAGGCGCTGGTCGAGCTGCGCGAGCAGTTCGACTACATCATCTGCGACAGCCCGGCCGGCATCGAGCGCGGCGCGCAGATGGCGCTCTACTTCGCCGACGAGGCGGTGATCGTCACCAACCCCGAGGTCTCCTCGGTGCGCGACAGCGACCGGATCATCGGCATCCTCAACAGCAAGACGCGCCGCGCCGAGCGTGGCGAGGAAGCGGTCAAGCAGCATCTCCTGCTCACCCGCTACGACCCGGCGCGGGTCGAGAAGGGCGAGATGCTCAAGGTCGGGGACGTGCTGGAGATCCTGGCGATCCCGCTCCTGGGCGTGATTCCGCAGGACGATGCGGTGCTCACCGCATCCAACGTCGGCATGCCGGTGACGCTGGACGAGAAGTCCAAGGCCGGCCAGGCCTACACCGACGCCGTGCGCCGGCTGATCGGCGAGCAGATCGAGATGCGGTTCACGGCACCGGCCAAGCGCGGCTTCGTGCAATGGCTGACCCGGAGGACCGCGTGAGACTGTTCGAGTTTTTCGGCCTGGGTCGCCGAGCGCCCTCGGCGGACACGGCCAAGCAGCGCCTCCAGCTGGTGATCGCCCATGACAAGGGTGCCGGGGGCTTCGAGTTCCTGCCGCTGCTCCAGCGCGAGCTGCTGGAGGTGATCAAGAAATACGTCGACGTCGACGCCCGCAAGGTGAAGGTCGACATCGAGCGCGGCGATCAGATCTCGGTGCTGGAGCTGAACATCGAGCTGCCGTCGATTCTGGCGCGGCCGGCGCTGGTCTAGGCGCGGCGCCCTCCCTGACACGTCGCGGGTCGGCTGCTAGACTGGGCCGCAGCCCCCTGTCAGAGAGTGTGCCCATGACCGATCCCGTCCCTGATTGGCGCCTGCACGGCGTGCGGGTGGTCCGTGCCGGCGAGCTCGACACCAATACGCTGCAGACCCCCGGCATGAACCGGGCGGCGGCGATCGATTTCGCCAAGGCCGGGGCGCAGAAGCTCTGGGCCGGGACGGTCACGATCCACCCCGACGCGAAGACCGGCGCGCATCATCACGGCGCCCTGGAAAGCGTGATCTATGTCGTGCGCGGCAAGGCGCGGATGCGCTGGGGCGAGCGGCTGGAATATGTCGCCGAGGCCGGGCCGGGCGACTTCATCTTCGTGCCGCCGTTCGTGCCGCACCAGGAAATCAACGCCAGCACCGACGAGCCGCTCGAATGCGTCCTCGTGCGCAGCGACCAGGAGGCGGTGGTGGTCAACCTCGCCATCGAGCCGGTCGAGAAGCCCGAGGCGGTGCATTGGGTCGACCCGATCCATAAGGCGCCGTGAGCGGCTCAGGCACACACCCGTCGTTCGCCCCGTGGCCAGCCACCGGGCGCATTCGTCGCCCAGTTCCTGCCGCGCCATCGCCTCGAACCGCTCGCAGTCCGCATCGCTCAGCACGTCGCGCCAGCGGCCGTTCTTACCCTGGTGGATGAAGGTAGCCGCGCCGCCATCCCAGCACGCCCCGCCGAGCGGGACGCTCCTGGTCGCGTGCGCCTTCATGTAGTCGAAGCTGCAATGCTCGACGATCGCCGGGAACGGCACTCGTCGATCGGGATGTCGAGGAACGCGGCGATGCGCCGGATCTGGCCCGGCAGGTCGGCTTTCAGATCGCCGAAGTGCAGCAGCAGGAGATTGGGCAGGTCGCGGATCGCCCACCAGGAGCGGACATTGTCCCAGAACGGCCAGAACGGGTGACCGTCCCGCTCCAGCCAGTCGATGAAATAGTCCCGGGTCGAGGCCGGCGGCGGCTCGATCGGCGGGCCGACGCGGCCGGGCGTGTCGTTGAGCAGCTCGTACCAGAGCGCGTTCGCATTGGCGTGGTGATTGTACATGCTCCAGACCACGTCGCGCCCGTCGCGGCCGATATAGAGATATTTGGCCAGGGGCGAATACACGAGCGCATCCACCGGCAGGTGGGTCTTGATGAATCGCCGATGCGGCTGCGCCGCGACCGCCTGCAGCTTCACCTCCTTGAGCGGCACGCGCAGGTCCGAGCCACGGCGAGATCTCGGCGACGTCCATGCCCTCGGCCCCATGGAACAGGAGCTGCGCCACGATCTGCTGCACCCAGGTGGTGCCGGACTTGGCGTAGGTCGCGATGACGATGTCGCCTTCGCGGAACCCGAATTCGTTCCAGATCGTCGAATCGAAATGGTGGTTGTGCAGCTCGCGCGTCTTCGCCGGCCAAGCCGTGGAGGTCCCTGACATTTTTATCGACCCGCACGTTGTTTCTTGGCCGCACCCTGGACCCGGTAGCGGCGCTGACAATACCGGCCGGCCTTGCCGTCACCGGCCTTCCCGCTAGCATGCGGCGGCAACCACGGGAGGGCGCCGGCGCGTGCGGGCATGGCTCGAGAGCTACTTTCGCCCGCGCGAGCGGATCGACCCGTCGCCGCCAGTGGCGGACGAGGTGGTGCCGACCACCTGCTACATGTGCGCCTGCCGCTGCGGCATCCGGGTGCACAAGCTGGACGGCAGGATCCGCTACATCGACGGCAATGCGGCGCACCCGGTGAACCGTGGCGTGATCTGCGGCAAGGGTGCGGCCGGGATCATGAACCATCTCTCCCCGGCCCGGCTGCGCTCGCCGCTGCTGCGGGTCGGCGAGCGTGGCGAGGGCAAGTTCAAGGAGATCGGCTGGGAGGAGGCCCTGGCGCTGGCCGTGTCCTGGCTCGCGCCGGTGCGTGCGAGCGACCCGAGAAAGCTCGCCTTCTTCACCGGGCGCGACCAGAGCCAGTCGCTGACCAGCCTGTGGGCCACCAGCTTCGGCACGCCCAACTGGGCGGCGCATGGCGGCTTCTGCTCGGTCAACATGGCGGCCGCCGGCCAGTACACGGTGGGCGGCAGCTTCTGGGAGTTCGGCGAGCCGGACTGGGAGCATGCCGGCTACTTCCTGCTGTTCGGCGTCGCCGAGGATCATGACAGCAACCCGATCAAGCTCGGCCTGAGCCGGCTGAAGGCGCGTGGTGCCAAGATCGTCGCGATCAACCCGGTCCGTACCGGCTACGCCGCGATCGCCGACGAATGGCTGGGCATCCGGCCCGGCACCGACGGCCTGTTCATCCTGGCGCTGGTGCATGAATTGCTGCGCCTGGGCCGGGTCGACCTCGACTATCTCGCCCGCCTGACCGACGCCGGCTATCTCGTCGTCGACGCTCCCGGCACGGCCGAGGATGGGCTCTACGCTCGCGACGAGCAGGGCCGCCACCTCGTCGTCGACGAAGCCACCGGCAGCGTGGTGCCGGCCGAAGGCGCCGCGCGGGCGCGGCTCGGAGGCTCTGCCGAGCTGCCCGACGGGCGGCGGGCGACACCGGTATTCGCCTTGCTGGCGGAGCGCTATCGGCACGCCGACTACGCGCCGCAAGCCGTGGCCGAGCGCTGCGGCATTCCCGCAGCGACGATCGAGCGGATCGCGGCCGAGATCGGCCACGTGGCGTTCGAGCGGCCGGTGTTCATCGCCCAGCCCTGGACGGACAGCGACGGGCGGGAGCATGCCGGCTTCCACGGCCGGCCGGTGGCGATGCACGCCATGCGTGGCATCTCGGCGCACGCCAACGGCTTCCAGACCTGCCGTGCCTTACACCTGCTCCAGCTCCTGATCGGCAGCGTCGATGTGCCGGGCGGCTGGCGCTACAAGGCCCCCTACCCGCGCCCCTGCCCGCCCGGCCCGCGTCCGTTCGGCCGGCCGGAGGAGATCGTGCCCGGCAAGCCGCTGCCCGGCTCGCCGCTGGGCTTCCCGCGCGGGCCCGAGGACCTGCTGCTCCATCCGGACGGCACGCCGGTGCGGATCGACAAGGCGTTCAGCTGGGACGCACCGCTGGCCGTGCACGGCATGCTGCAGACGGTGATCGGCAACGCCTGGCGTGGCGATCCCTACCCCGTCGAGGTGCTGTTCCTGTTCATGGCCAACATGGCCTGGAACTCGGGCATGAACCCGGGCGAGACCATGCGCATGCTGGCCGACAAGGATCCGGCCACCGGCAATTATCGCATCCCCAAGTTCATCTACGCCGACGCGTTCTATTCCGAGACCGTGGCTTACGCCGACCTCGTCCTGCCCGACACGACCTATCTCGAGCGCTGGGACTGCATCTCGCTGCTCGACCGGCCGATCGGCACCGCGCATGGCCCGGGCGACGCGATCCGGCAGCCGGTGGTGAAGCCCGACCGCGACGTGCGTCCGTTCCAGGACATGCTGATCGACCTCGGCGCGCGTCTGCGGCTGCCCGCTTTCGCCTATCCCGACGGGGAGCCGCGCTATCCCGGCGGCTATCCGGACTATCTGGTTCATCACGAGCGCAAGCCCGGCATCGGCCCGCTCGCCGGCTGGCGCGGCAAGAAGGGCGACGAGCATGGTCGCGGGGCGCCGAACGACCGGCAGCTCGACGCCTATATCGCGAACGGCTGTTTCTGGAAGTTCGACCTGCCGCCCGAAGAGCAGTATTTCAAGCCGGTCAATCGCGCCTATCTCGCCCGCTCGCGTGAACTCGGCCTCGTCGACACGGCGGCGCCGATCACGCTCCACCTCTATGCCGAGACGCTGCAGCGCTTCCGGCTCGCGGCCGAAGGCCATGGCGCGGTGCAGCCGCCCGAGAGCCACCGCGAGCGCATCCGCCGGCATTTCGACCCGCTGCCGATCTGGTACCAGCCGTTCGAGCAGGTTGCGTTCGCCGGCGAAGACTTTCCGCTGCACGCGATCACGCAGCGGCCAATGCCGATGTACCACAGCTGGGGCTCGCAGAACGCCTGGCTGCGCCAGATCCTGACCCGGAACTTCCTCTACATGAACCGACGCACCGCCGCCGCACAGGGCCTCGCCGACGGCGACTGGGTCGAGGTGACCAGTCCGCATGGCGTGACCAAGGCCCAGCTCAAGCTGATGGACGGCTGTGCCGCCGACACGGTCTGGACCTGGAACGCGATCGGCAAGCGCGCCGGCGCCTGGTCACTCGCGGCGGACGCGCCGGAGGCCGAGCGCGGCTTTTTGATGAACCACGTCATCGGCGAACTTTTGCCCGAAGACCGCGGCTACTCCCAGGCCAACGCCGACCCGATCACCGGCCAGGCTGCCTGGTTCGACCTGCGCGTGCGGGTCACCAAGGCCGCCGCCGGTCCGGAGCCGCGGATCCCGGCCCTGACGGCGGCACCCGTCGCCCCGCCCGGTCCGCTCGCCTACGACGCGGGGCAGCACCGGAAATGACCGAGTACGCCCCCGTCCAGCCGGGCCAGAAGCAGCTGGGTCTGGTGATCGACCTCGATACCTGCGTCGGCTGCCATGCCTGCGTCACCGCCTGCAAGTCCTGGAACACCAGCGGCCATCCCGGCCCGCTCGCCGATGCCGATCCCTACGGCGCGGAGCCGAACGGCGCGTGGCTCAATCGTGTGCACAGTTTCGAGGTCGACGACGGAGCATGCGGCCGCACGGTCCACTTCCCCCGCTCCTGCCTGCACTGCGCCGAGCCGGCCTGCGTCACCGTGTGTCCGACCGGCGCTTCCTACAAGCGCGCCGAGGACGGCATCGTCCTGGTGAACGCCGACCTGTGCATCGGCTGCGGCCTGTGCGCCTGGGCCTGCCCTTATGGGGCGCGTGAGCTCGATCCGGTCCAGCACACGATGAAGAAATGCACGCTGTGCGTCGACCGGATCGACAACCAGAACCTGCCCGAGGCCGAGCGCCAGCCGGCCTGTGTCCTGGCCTGCCCGACGCGGGCGCGCCATTTCGGCGATCTCGGCGACCCCAACTCCGCCGTCTCGCGGCTCGTCGCCGAGCGCGGCGGCGGCGACCTGCTGCCCGGGCTGGGTTACCGCCCGACCAACAAGTATCTGCCACCCCGCGAGCCGATCGATCTCGTGCAGATGGCCCAGCCTGAGCCGCCGGCGCGGCCCGCCGACCGCCTGTTCCGCTGGCTCGACCGCGCGCTCGGCGCCTGACCTGCGTGCGCCCAGCCTACTCGGTCATCCTGTTCACCACTGCCTCCGGCGCCGGCTACGGCCTGCTGGCGGTGCTCGGCCTCCTATTGCTGCTCGGACTGGCGCCGGACCGGCCCTGGCTGCTGGCCGGGGCCGTGGCCCTGGGCCTGGCGCTGGCCACCGTCGGCCTCGTCGCCTCGACTTTCCATCTCGGCCGCCCCGAGCGCGCCTGGCGCGCCTTCTCGCAGTGGCGCACATCGTGGCTGTCGCGCGAGGGCGTCGCGGCGCTGAGCGTCTACGCGGCGGCCCTGCCCCTGGCCTGGCTCCTGCTCGCGGCCGGCCCGGCCGGCTGGGGCGCGCGTGTCGCTGGCGCCGCCACCGCCGCGCTGGCCATGGCCACCGTCGCGTGCACCGCGATGATCTACGCCTCGCTGAAGCCGGTGCCGCAATGGCGCCACCCGGCTGTGCCCGCGATCTACCTGCTGCTCGCGCTCGCCACCGGTGCCCTATTGCTGGGTGCCCTCTTCGCCCTGGCCGGCACGGACGTCAGGCTGCTGCATGGGCTCGCGCTCATGGCCGTGCTCGGCGCCTGGCTCACCAAGGAGCGATACTGGCGCGATGCCGCCACGCTCACACCGGGGCTGACCGCGGCCGCCGCGACCGGCCTCGCGCGTTTCGGCACCGTGCGCCTGCTGGACGCGCCGCACACCGAAATCAACTACCTGCTGCACGAGATGGGCTACCGGGTGGCTAGGCGCCATGCCGCGAAGCTGCGCCGGCTCGTCCGCCTTGCCGGCTTCGCCCTGCCCATGATCCTGATCCTGGTGCAATTCGCGCCTAGTGTAACGCCGACCCCGCGCGCCGTCCTGGCCGCGCTTGCCGCGGTCAGCGCGCTGCTGGGCGTTCTGATCGAGCGCTGGCTGTTCTTCGCCGAGGCCCGCCACACGGTCACGCTCTATTACGGCACCGAGGCGCTGTAGGGGCACTCGCCTGGAATGCAGGCCTCCAGTCTCGGCCGGGCGGCCTCGCGATCCGGTCATATACCTAACATAGTGTTGTCACCCCGGTGATAACGCGCTGGGCAGCATACCCGGGCGCGCGCTGGAGCATCCCCTACGCCGATCGTGTCTGCCGGCTGGCATGCCCGGTCGACCCGCCGTCGCCAAGATCGTCCGACCCAGCGGGACCGGGAGAGCCGCCATGGGACGAGAGATCGCCTTGCGCCGCAGCTTGAGCTCCAAGCTACGCCTGCTCGCCGCACTGGGCGCCTGGGCTACGGCAGCCGCTGCCGCCGAGCCCATGGCCGCCAAGTCCATGTCCGTCCACCGCGAACTGGCATCCCGCGCCGGCCTGCGACCCTGCCCGATCGCAGACCTCGACTGCCGTGCGTTCACCGGCACGCTGGCTTGGCGCCCGGACGAGCGACGGCCCGTTCTCTCGAGCCGTGCCTTGCGTGGGCTCACCTTGTTACGCGAGCTCAACGGCAGCCAGCGCGAGCGTGCCATGCGCTGCCTTGCCTTCGTGGCCTGGGCGGAGGCGCGGTCTGACGGCGTTGCCGGCATGCGAGCCGTGGTCGCCGTGGTGCTCAATCGCAGCCGCGACGCCGCCTACCCGACGCATCCGTGCGCCGTGGTCGGCCAACCGAGCGCTTTCGAGCCGGTAGGCCTCAGCGGCTACCGAACCACGGCAACGGCCTTGCGCAGCGGCGCCTTGGCGCCGTTTCCGCGACCGTCGAGCGCAGTCGACGCAGCAGCCCTGCAGATGGCCCGCCTCATGGTCTGGAACCTTGCCCAGAGGTCAAGCAATCCAGACCCTACCGGCGGCGCCACGCATTTCCTGGCCCCCGCCGTGCTCGAGGCCCGAGGCACGCCGCTGCCGGGCTGGGCCGACAGGTATCAGTGCACCGCGCGGATCGGCGGCCACCAATTTTTCCGTCGGCCGCGCCCATTCGCCGGCGCGCCCTGAGCAGGCCGAATTCAGCGTCGGTCGGCGGCGGGGCGTTTGGGGATCGGCGCGTACGCGCTCGGCATATTCCAGGCGCCGCCCCAGAACTGCATCATCTGCTTGGTCATCTCGTTCATCATCTGCGTCTGCTGCCGCTGCATCTCGGCGGTCCAGAAGCCGCGCATCATGCCGGACCAGGCGTTCGCCTGGCTCAGCCACATGCTCATCAATGGATTCTTCATCGCGCGCTCCATCCTCGTCGTTCGCCGCCGCCTACCTGACCCGCTCGCCGCCCCTCGGCCATGTGCCGAGATGCGTACGGGAAGAATGCGGCCGCGATCGTTGCCAAAGTGCAAACAGAAGGGGCGGCCGCAGCCGCCCCTTCGCATATTCCGTTACCGCAACGCCTACTTCTTGAGGCTGTCAGCGGTACCCTTGGCCGCGTCCTGCACGTCGCGCGCGGCGTTCTTCGCCTCGCCCTTGACCTGGTCCGTCTGACCCTCGGTCTCGAGCCGCTCGTTGCCAGTGACCTTGCCGACCGTTTCCTTGACCGTGCCCTTGATCTTGTCCGTCGTGCCCGACATTGCTTCATTCCTTTGTCATGGGAGACACGCTGCACCAACCCAACCGCGAAGATAAGGTTCCTCGCGAACCGCCGGCCGCCTCGCGAGCCGGGCGACCGCACGCAGCCGTGATGGTGGCGAAGCAGCCGAACCTAACCGACCAGCTTCAAGAGCCCGATCCCGCCGGCGACGATGCAGGCCGCGGTGATCCGCTCGCGGCCGAACGGCTCGCCCAGGAGCCGCGTGCCGATGATCGTCGCCAGGATCACGCTGGTCTCGCGCAGGCCCGAGACATAGGCCATCGGCGTCGTGCGCATCGCCCAGATGACCAGGCCATAGGCCAGGAACGACAGCACCCCGCCGCCGATCGCGGTCAGCAGCACGGCGGGCGGGGCGGCCCCCAGCCGCCGCCGGCTCGCCCACAGCACCGTCAGCCCGAAGGGCAAACCGTCGAGGAAGAAGAACCAGACGATGTACTCGAGCGTGCCCTGGGATGCCCGGATGCCCAGCCCGTCGCTGATCGTGTAGCCGCCGATCGAGGCGCCGCAGGCCAGTGCCAGCAGCAGCGGCCGCATGCTCTGGCCCGGTGCCCGCTTGCCCAGCGCGATGATCATGATCCCGGTCGAGATCAGCGCCAGCGCCACGAGCCCCCAGCCGCTCGGCGTCTCCCCTGCCACCAGCCAGCCGAGCAGCGCCACGATCGGCGGCGCGACGCCGCGCGCCACCGGATAGACCTGGCTCAGATCGCCCAGCCGGTAGCCAAGGCACAGGAACGAGCAGTAGGCGATATGGATCAGCACCGAGGTCAGGAGCCACGGCCAGGCCGCTGCCACCGGAGGATCGATCACGAGCAGGAACGGCAGGCAGATGGCTGAGCCGGTCAGGTTGACGATCGCGAGGCGCAGGAACGGGTCGCCGCCATGCTTGACCAGCGCGTTCCAGACCGCGTGCAGCACCGCGGCCCCCAGCACCACCGAGAAGACGAGAGGGGTCACGGCGCCGCCCGATCATTCAAACCGTCATTTGCACCTTGGTCGCGGCCGCACCCTAGCCGCTCGCCCGGCGCCGACGCATCCCACCCGTGCGCGCCGGGGCTGGCCTGCGGCCGCGGTTTGCGACATCTTCCGCCGCGAGGCATGCCACGGGAGAATTGGATGCGCATCGTGCTGGTGGGGGCGTCGGGGACGATCGGGCAGGCGGTGGCGGCGGAGCTCGGTGCCCGCCACGAGATCGTGGCCGTGGGCAGCAAGAGCGGCGATGTGCGGCTCGACATCACCGACACGGCGTCGATCCGCGCCGGCCTCGCCGAGATCGGCCGCTGCGACGCCATCGTCTCGACCGTCGGCAAGGTCAAGTTCGCGCCGCTCGCCGAGATGACCGACGCCGATCTGTGGGTCGGCCTCAACAACAAGCTGATGGGCCAGGTCAATCTCGCGCTGATCGGCCGCGAGTTCCTCGATGACGGCGGCTCGATCACGCTCACCAGCGGCGTGCTCAGCCACGATCCGGTCCGCGCCGGCAGCTCGGCCTCGATGGTCAACGGTGCGATCGACGCCTTCGTGCGCGCCGCCGCGATCGAGCTGCCGCGCGGCCTGCGCATCAATTCGGTCAGCCCCGGCGTGCTGCTGGAATCGATGCCCGCCTACGGCCCGTTCTTCCGCGGCCACGGACCGGTCCCGGGTGCCCGCGTGGCGCTCGCCTACAGCAAGAGCGTCGAGGGCGCGCGCACCGGCCAGGTGTTCGAGGTGCTCTAGCTTTTGGGAACCACCGGCAGCGCGACTTCGTTGCGGCGCCGGAACGGCAGCGTCCAGGGCGGGTCGTAGAACAATGCTATCGCCTGCCCGTCCGCGCGCCAGCTCGACCGCTCGAGCAATGCCGCCAGCTCCGCTTCCCTGGCTGCCACCGCCGCCTGCCCGGTCGAGCCCGTGAAGCGCAGCACCGCCAGCGTCTCCTCCGGCACCGCGACGATCCTGACCCGCGCATCGGTCGGCTCCGGCAGCGTCTCGCGCGTGTAGGCCACCGGCATGAAGAACCGCATCGTCAGCCCGTCCGGCCCGCGCGCCATCCCGACCGGGGCCGTCATCGCGATCTTCTCGGGCTCCGCCACCGCCACCGGCGCGGTCATCGCGATCTTCGCCCGCGGCTGGTTCGCGCCGAAAATGTACCCTGCCAGCGCCTTGAACGCCGTGCTGCGCGCCTGCCAGTCGTCGGCGTCGTCGACCGTGGTCTCGGCCGCGAGCCTGGGCGCGTAGCGGCGCACCTCCACGTCCGGCCCCAGCCGGTCCACCACCGTGTAGGCCGGTTCCTCCGTGCCGGTGCGGACGCCCAGCACCGAGCAGGCGCCCAGCGCCAGGCTGCCGACGACGGCGAGGATCGGGTTGCGCATCTTGGTGGCCCTCAGCTGTTCGCGTCACGATACGGATGGCGGTACCGCCGCGATCACGCCGCCCGCAACGGCCCGCACCATCCTCGCGTTCCCGCCGCGGCTCCCTATCCACCCCGCCCTGCCCGCGCTAAGCTGCCGCCGGCTATTCCCCGAGCGGTGCGGATGACGGGCCATGCAGCAGGTCGAACCAACGCCTCCGACGGCCGCCACGGCCTCCCACGGCCATCCGGTGTGGGGCGCCGTGCGCCGGTTGTGGATGTACATCCTGATGCTGGTCTGGGCCATCGCCGGCCTCGCCTACACCGATCTCTATCCCCTGCGCTCGGTGCCGTTCTGGCAGGCCACCACGGTCCTGTTCGCGGGCCTCGTGATCCTGCGCATCTATCTCGACGAGCGCGGACCCGAGCGCCACCTGCTGGCGCTCAAGCAGCTGGCGCACTGGGGCGCCTTCCTCGGTGCCATGCTGATGCTGCACTCGCACTTCGTCACCGACGTGATCACCGGCGACCCGCTCGGCATCGTCGTCCTGCTCCTGCTGGCGCTGGCGACCTTCCTCGACGGCGTCTACGTCGACTGGCGCTTTTGCATCGTCGGCCTCGTGCTGGCGATCGGCGTGATCCTGGTCGCGGTGATCGACGACGCTTCGATCGGGATCGTGGTGCTGGGGGTGCTGGCGCTGGCGGCGCTGTACGGATTTCGGCATTTCAGCTTCCGGCGCGCCGTCCAGGGTTGACGCCCTGGCCGCACCGCCTGCGCCGTCTGGTCGTGAAAGCGCCCGGTTTGTGCGGTAACGCACAGCCGAGCACGCACGCGGCCGCTACAAACTGACCATCGGACCAAGCGTGTGTGGGGGCGGGCCGAGGCCCGCCCCGCATCGGCTCCTTCTCGCAACCGGGAGTAAACGACGATGGACACCCGCCTCGCACTCTGCTCGCTGGGCCTCGTGACCGGACTTTCCGCTGGCGTCATGGCCGCCGAGGGCTTCGGCTTCTCGCAGAGTGGCGGCAGCACCGCGATCACGACGATCAGCACCGCGGCCCCGAACGTCGTGCGCAGCGTCACGGTCCAGTGCCCGGCGAAGGGCCGGCTCTGGGCCAACGCCACCGGCCGCATCACCTACACCGCGACCCACCCCACCTTCTCCGGCACGGTGGTCTACGCGCTGAGCCGCAACTCGACCGCGATGCAGTCCGACTTCCAGCACAACATCTTCGGCTTCGTCGATACCGTCGTGAGCATGCCGATTTCGATCCAGCGCGTCGACGCCTGCAACAACAACCAACTCGTCACCTATCGCCTACTCGCCACCAGAGGCACGTTCAGCGCCAACTACACGGTCGCGAAGCCGGCGCTGGTGGTGAACTTCGAGCCGATCTAGTTTAGTTCGCGTAGTAAGCGTCAGGATTACCCAAGTCTGGCACGGCATAGTTGCGCTGCCTCCCCTATTGCGTGTCAATAATGCGGGATGGCTTGTAGGTCAGTTTTTACTGGCCTGGTAGAGCACTGATTCTGTTCTGAAATACCTAAATATATATTTTTTCCGATAATCTTCTCCGAAGCATTATTACTTGTTGACTATATATCTTAGCTATTTTACTTTATACATAGGCTCCTTCACTTTCGAAGAAGTCTTGAACTCAATCCAGGGACCTACGTCATGAGCAATATTGTCTCGGGCAGCCGTATGCCCACGACCGGAACTTCGCTCCATCGCTTGCGGCTGCTGTCCGCCGTGACCGCCGCGGTGGCCCTGTCCGGCTGGGCGCCCGGCGCTTCGGCCGGCCAGTCGATGGCGACCGTCGCCAGCAAGAGCGCCACCACCTTCCACACCTTCCCGGGCGCGCCGCATGTGGGGATCTCCAACCACGGCAACCTCGTCCGCTTCGAGGGCCCGACCGGCTTCGACCATATCGGCGTCGGCAGTTTGAGCGAGGGCTACGTGCTGTGTTACGGCGCGGTCAACGCCTACGACACCGGCAGCTCCGAGTTCGGCTTCGGCGCGGAGACGAAGAGCTGCGGTGCCACCTGCACGATCACCCGCAACACCGCCGACGGCAAGCTGCAGCTGAAGCAGGTCATCAGCCGCAGCACCGCGCTGCGCAGCGCCACCTTCGAGATGACCGTGAAGAACCTGACCGGCGGGCCGATCAGCAACGTCATCCTGCGGCGCCAGGCCGATCTCGACGTCGATACCGGCGGGACCAAGGGCACCGGCAGCTTCATCAACTGGTTCGGCGCCGGCGAGCGCGATTCGGCGTTCGCCTGGAACCCGACCAACGCCTCGGGCGGCGAAGGGCACGCGATCTCGATCGTCGCGGTCGAGCCGACCAAGGCGTTTGCCAAGGTGACCAACAACATCCTCGATTCGAGCTGCAACCCGACCAACATTGCGGCGACGAACCCGGTCAAGGGCGACTATGGCGTGACCCTGCAGTTCAATATCGGCACCCTCGCAGGTGGCAAAAGCGTCAAGAACACGGTGAAGTACCTGCGCGACTAGAGCGATTCCGCGACAGCGGAGACGCGCGGGCGGAAGAAGACCCAAGGCCGATAGGCCCGAGGAAGCTGGAGCATGTTCGGGGTGACCGCACATGCTCCAGCCTGCGCCGGCCAGTATGGCCGGATGGGGTCAATTTCTCTGAGATTCGCACCCCGCGCGTTGGTCTCGATCCGGGCGGGGAAGCGGATGATCGGCTCGCGCGGCTTGGCGCAGCAGTGATGCTCAGGCGGCGCGCGGCGGTATTTCTGCCAGGCATTGTCGACATACTGGCCCGGCATGGTGATCTGCGCAGGGGTGGCTGGGGCGCACTGGGGCAAGGGATGGCTGGCACCGCCCGTCGCCTCCCAAGGGCAAAGCAGCCGAGGGCGAGCCTACACCCGTCCCGCATCCTTGCCATGAACCCAATATCAGCCGCCCGCTGTACTGTCGGTCAGAGCCGCATTCGGGCCGGCCCAGATGCCCGGATTCCCGGCCCTGATTTTGTAACGGATCGATCGGATTGACAAGATCGATATCAACGGAACCACGCATCTGCGATGTTCTACAACGTGCGCTCAGTCTGCTAACTCCAGTAGCTCTTGCAAAGAAGCTTCTCCAGTCGATTGACTAGAGAATTAACCTTAAACGAATACTGCTTAACATTACGAAGATCATCACGGGGCGGCCATGCGAATGTTTGACTAAGGTCACCCGCTACTCGCACCGGCCAAAGGCGTCTCAGTTTAACTGGAATTGTCGGGGGCCAATCAGGGAAACAGTGGTCGCCGCCGCGCCATGAATCTCGCACAAGCCGATCCGAAGACAACACGCAGGCCGAGCCAGTTCCTTGAGCGCATGAGCCCGCCCCGTCGATCCCGTGCGCCCAACCTAGGCACACAACTCGGCCCGCCTCAACCCCTCAACGGTTGCGCAAGCCCGGCCAGTCGGGCGGCGGCCGCCGCAGGCGCATTGCCGATTTGGGGGTGACCGGCCTAGGAAGCCACGGATCGGGGCCGCGGACGCTCCGCCAGCGCCGCTGCACAGAGGGAGCCACCGGCCATGCGCCGCCACAAGATTGCCGCGATCCCGGGCGACGGCATCGGCCCGGAGGTGATCGCCGCCGGCCTCGAGGTGCTCGAGGTCTGCGCCGAGCGCGACGGCGGCTTCGCGCTCGACGTCACCGGCTTCGACTGGGGCTCGGACTACTACAAGCGGCACGGCGTGATGATGCCGCCGGGCGGCCACGAGCAGCTGCGCGGGTTCGATGCGATCCTCTTCGGTGCCGTGGGCGCGCCGGACGTGCCCGACCACATCACGCTCTGGGGCCTGCGGCTCGCGATCTGCCAGCCGCTCGACCAGTACGCCAACGTCCGCCCGACCCGCATCCTGCCCGGCATCACCAGCCCGCTGCGCAACGTGACCGACAAGGAGCTGGACTGGGTGATCGTGCGCGAGAACTCGGAAGGCGAGTATGCCGGCCAGGGCGGCCGCTCGCATCGCGGCCTGCCGCACGAGATCGCGACCGAGCTCGCGATCTTCACCCGCGCCGGCGTCACCCGGATCATGCGCTACGCCTTCGCGCTGGCCCAGTCGCGGCCGCGCAAGCTGCTCACCGTGGTCACCAAGTCCAACGCGCAGCGCTACGGCATGGTGCTGTGGGACGAGATCGCGGCCGAGGTCGCCAAGGAATTCCCGGACGTCGCCTGGGACAAGATGCTGGTCGACGCGATGACCATGCGCATGACGCTCAAGCCCGAGACGCTGGACACGATCGTCGCCACCAACCTGCACGCCGACATCCTGTCCGACCTCGCGGCGGCGCTGGCGGGCTCGCTGGGGATCGCCCCCACCGCCAACCTCAACCCCGAGCGCACGACGCCCTCGATGTTCGAGCCGATCCACGGCTCGGCGTTCGACATCGCCGGCAAGGGCGTCGCCAACCCGGTCGCCACCTTCTGGACCGCCGCGATGATGCTCGAGCATCTGGGCGAGCAGGAGGCGGCGGTGCGCCTGATGCGCGCGGTCGAGCGGGTGACCGCGGACACCGACCTGCACACGCCCGATCTCGGCGGCAAGGCCACGACCCGGCAGGTCACCGACGCCGTGACCCAGGCGCTGCGCGGCGACAATCTGTGACCGTGCCGCGCAGCGCCCCGGCTCTTGAGCACGAGGCGGGGCTGGCCGATAAGGGGCGCATTGCGCATCAGCGCGCGCCCGTCGATGGCGAGCCCGCCGACCGCGGCTGAACGAGAGGATCTGATCCCATGCGCCGTCACCGTCACGCCAAGATCGTCGCCACCATCGGGCCGGCCAGCTCGTCGCCGGAGCGGCTGCGCGACCTGTTCCTGGCCGGGGCCGACGTGTTCCGGCTCAATTTCAGCCACGGCGCGCATGACGACCACCGCCAGGTGCACGCCGCGATCCGCGCGCTCGAGCAGGAGACCGGGCGCCCGATCGCCATCCTGCAGGACCTGCAGGGGCCGAAGATCCGGGTCGGCCTGATCAAGGACGGCAAGATCCAGGTCGCGGCCGGCGACAGCGTGCGCTTCGTGCTCGGGCGCGAGGAAGGCGGCCGGGAGGCGATCCCGCTGCCGCATCCCGAGATCTTCCAGGCGATCATGCCGGGTGCGGCACTGCTGATCGACGATGGCCGGGTGCGGCTGGAGGCGGTCTCGCTCGGGTCCGAGTCGATCGAGGCTCGGGTCCTGGTCGGCGGCACCATCAGCAACCGCAAGGGCGTCAACCTGCCCGACACCGCGCTCGACCTCTCGCCGCTGACCGCCAAGGATCGCGAGGACCTCGCCTTCGGGCTCGGGCTCGGGGTCGATTTCGTGGCGCTCTCGTTCGTCCAGAAGCCGGCCGACCTGATCGAGGCGCGCGGGCTGATCGGCGGCCAGGCGGCCCTGCTCGCCAAGATCGAGAAGCCGCAGGCACTCGAGAAGATCGAGGACATCGTCCGCCTGTCCGACGCGATCATGGTCGCCAGAGGCGATCTCGGCGTCGAGATCCCGCACGAGGACGTGCCCGGCCGCCAGAAGGAGCTGGTGCAGCTGTGCCGGCTCCAGGGCAAGCCGGTGATCGTCGCGACCCAGATGCTGGAATCCATGGTGCACGGGCCGACGCCGACCCGCGCCGAGGCCTCCGACGTCGCGACCGCGATCTATGACGGCGCCGACGCGGTCATGCTCTCGGCCGAGAGCGCTGCCGGCAGCTACCCGGTCGAGGCGGTGACGATGATGGCGCGGATCATCGCCCGCACCGAGAGCCACGCCTCCTACCGCTCGATCATCCATGCCCTGCGGCCGGACGCCGAGACGACCGCGCCGCATGCGGTCGCGGCGGCTGCGGCCGACCTCGCCGCTGCGATCGGCGCCAGCGCGATCCTGGTCTACACCTCGAGCGGCGTCACCGCGTCGCGCGTCGTCCGGCAACGACCCGACGTGGCGGTCCTGGCCTTCACCCCGAACGACGAAGTCGCCCGCCAGATGGCGCTGCTGTGGGGTGTCCACAGCGTGCGCTCGCCGGTGATGCAGAGCTACGAGGAGATGGTCGACCATGCGCGGCTCGCGGCCGTGGGCGAGGGGTTCGCCGAGCGCGGCGGCCGCATCCTGGTCGTGGCCGGCATCCCGTTCGGCAGGTCGGGCACGACCAACAATCTGCGCGTGGTCGACATCTGAGCCTTGCCGACCTCCTCGCTCAGGCGAGCCCGAGCCCCTGGAGCAGGCACAGCACCGCCGCGATGCCCAGCATGGTCATGGTCAGCACCATGCCGGCGGTGCGCGAGGGCAAACGCAGCTCGGCAGTCGAGAACGACCAGGCATGGGCGAGCCGGCCGCCCAGCAGCATCAGGCCCAGAAGATGCAGCAGCCAGGCAGGCCAGTAGCCCAGCTCGAGCAGCAGCAGGAGCAGAAGGCCCAATGGCCCGTACTCGGCGAGATTGCCGTGACCGCGCAGGTATCGCTCCAGCAGCCGGTCGCCGCCGTCGCCCATGTCGACGCGATTGCTGCGGCGAAAACGGATGATCCGGGAGGTGAGGAACAGATAGAGCGCCGTGAGCAGGGCGGCGTAGAGCGCGGTCACGGCCATGATAGACCTCAGTCGCCGGGGTTGGGGATCTGCAGGATCTGCCCGCAGGCCTTGCAGTATACGGCGTCGAGATCGTGCTGGAGCAGCGCGCAGCGCGGGCAGGCATGGTCGACCTTCTTCGGCCGGAACAGCGCGCCGACCAGGTTCAAGAACAGGGAGATGCCGAAGACCATGACCAGGGTCGCGAGGAGCCGGCCGTATTTGCCCTCCAGCGTGATGTCGCCGAAGCCCGTGGTGGTCAGGGTCGCGATGGTGAAGTAGAGCGCGTCCAGATAGTCGTTGATGTGCGGATTGATCGTACGCTGCTGGACATAGACCACCGCACTGACCACGAACACGAACACCCCGAGATTCACGCCGGCCTTGAGCGCCCTGAGATTGCGGCGGACCCAGGGCACCTCCTTCTCGAGCGCCAGCAGCACGTTGTAGGAGCCGACCAGGCGCAGCGCGCGCAGCAGACGCAGGAAGCCCAGATTGGGTGCCAGCGCCGGCAGCAGCAGCGAGGCCAACACGACCAGATCGACGATCGCCATCGGCTGGCGCAGATACTGCAGGCGGCGCGGCGAGATATAGAGCCGCGCGGCGAAGTCGAGCCCGAGACCCAGCGCGATGACGACGTCGGCGGCCAGGATCCACTCGGAATAGGGCAGGAAGGTCGCGACCAGGAAGAAGGTGACGGTGGCGAGGTCGAAGGTCAGCAGCGCCAGCTGAAAGCGGGTGGCACGCAGGCCGCCACCGAAATAGAGGTCGCGCAGCAGGCCGCGCAGGCTGAACGGCGTCGGTGCGTCCCCGCCGCTGTCGACCATCGCCTTGCCGGCTTCGTCCGTCATCGCCCGTGCCCGCACATTCGCGGCCCCACGTTGGCGGCGCCCGGGCGCGCCGGCAAGTCCGGCGTCAGACGTTGAAGTAGCGCGCCTGCGGATGGTGCAGCACGATGGCGCTGGTGCTCTGCTCGGGCCAGAGCTGGTCCTCGTCGCCGAGCTCGATGCCGACCCGGTCCGCACCCAGAAGGTTCAGCAGGGCCGACTGGTCGGCGAGGTTCGGGCAGGCCGGGTAGCCGAAGCTGTAGCGGGAACCCTGATAGCCCTGCTTGAGCAGCTGGCGGAAGTCGCGCGCGTCGCGGTGGCCGAAGCCGAGCTCGGCGCGGATCTTCGCGTGCACGTACTCGGCCAACGCCTCGGCCAGCTCCACGCCCAGCCCGTGCAGGCGCACATAGTCCTGGTAGCGGTCCTTCGCGAACCACTCGCGGGCGACCTCGGACGCGCGCTGGCCGACCGTGACCACCTGCAGGCCCAGCACGTCGCGCTCGCCCTCATCGACGTCGCGCAGGAAGTCGGCGATGCACAGGCCACCCTCCTTGGGCTGCCGCGGCAGCGCGAAGCGGGCGACCTCGCGGGTACCGGCATCGTCGAACAGGACGATGTCGTTACCCTCGCCCGCGGCCTTGAAGTAGCCGTAGGCCGCCTGCGGGCTGAAGATGTGCTCCGCCTCGGCCTCGGCCACGAGCCCGGTCAGCACCGGCCGCAACTCCTTGTGCGCCCAGTCCAGGAACTCGGCGAGCTTGCGGCCCTGCTTTTCGTAGCCCCAGTGGAATTGGTAGAGCATCTGGTCGTTGAGATAGGGCAGGAGCGCCTTGACCGGCACCTGCTCGATCACCCGCGGCCCCCAGAACGGCGGCTCGGGTACGGCAACGCCATTGCTGAGCTCGTAGCGCTTGAGCCGGATCTCCTCGACCTCGACCGGGCGCAGCGCCGGGTTCGCGGCGGCCCCGTTCACATAGTCCAGGGTGCGCGGCTTCTTGGCGCTGCGCTGGCTCGCCTTGCCGACCCGCTCGGCGACATAGCCGTCGAAGGTGCCCGAGACCGCCTTCTCCATCAGCATCAGCCCATCGAAGGCGTCGCGCGCATAGGCGACCGGCCCCTCGCCATAGGCCTTCCAGCAATCGTCCTCGACATAGGCGCGGGTCAGGGCAGCGCCGCCCAGCAGGACCGGCACTTTCAGGCCCTGGCGACGCATCTCCTCCAGGTTCTCGCGCATGATCACGGTCGACTTGACCAGCAGGCCCGACATGCCGACGGCGTCGGCCTTGTGGCCGGTGGCGGCGTCGAGGATCGCGGTCAACGGCTGCTTGATGCCCAGATTGAACACCCGGTAGCCATTGTTGGTCAGAATGATGTCGACCAGGTTCTTGCCGATGTCGTGCACGTCGCCCTTGACGGTGGCCAGCACGATCGTGCCCTTCTCCTGGCCTTCCACGCGCTCCATCAGCGGCTCGAGATAGGCCACCGCCTTCTTCATGGTCTCGGCCGACTGCAGCACGAACGGCAGCTGCATCTTGCCGGCGCCGAACAGCTCGCCCACGGTCTTCATGCCGTTGAGCAGGATGTCGTTGATGATCGCAAGCGGCGCGTAGGTCTGCAGCGCGGTGTCGAGATCAGCTTCCAGCCCCTGCTTGTCGCCGTCGACGATGCGCAGGGCGAGCTGCTCCTCGACCGTTTCGGGCCGCACCTTGGCGACGCCGGCATCGGCCTTGCGGTCCGCGAACAGCGCCATGAACGCCTGCAGCGGGTCGTAGCCCTCCCGCTGACGGTCGAAGATCAGGTCCTCGGCGGCCTGGACCTCCTCGGGTGGGATCTTGTGCAGCGGCACGATCTTGCTGGCATGAACGATCGCACCGGTAAGCCCGCGCCGCATGGCGTGGTCGAGCATGACCGAGTTGAGCACGTGCCGGGCGGCAGGGTTGAGGCCGAACGAGACGTTGGACAGGCCCAGGATGATCTGGAGCTCGGGGAATTCGGCCCGGATGCCCTCGATCGCGTCCAGGGTCCACAGGGCCAGTTTGCGATCGTCGGCGTTGCCGGTGCAGATCGTGAAGGTCAGGGGATCGAGCAGCAGGTCCGATTGCGGCAGGCCGAAGCGGCCGCAGGCGAACTCGACCAGCCGGCGCGTGATGCGCAGCTTGTCCTCGCAGGTCTTGGCCATGCCGGTTTCGTCGATGGTCAGCGCGATCACCGCCGCGCCGAACTTGCGGGCCAGGGTCATCCGGGCCGTCGCCGGCGCCTCGCCGTCCTCGAAATTGATCGAGTTCAGCACGGCCTTGCCACCGCACAGCTCCAGCGCAGCTTCGAGCACCGGCAGCTCGGTGGAATCGATCACCAGCGGGCTGTCGACCTGGCCGCGCATGCGCGAGACGACCTCGCTCATCTCGGCCACCTCGTCGCGGCCGACGAAGGCGCTGCAGATGTCGAGCGCGTTGCTGCCCTCGCGGGCCTGCTCGCGGCCCATGGCGACGCAGCCGTCCCAGTCGCCGGACTCCTGCAGCAGGCGGAATTTCTTCGAGCCATTGGCGTTGCAGCGCTCGCCGATCGCCAGGAACGAGTTCTCCTGGCGCAACGGCACGGCCGAGAACAGCGAGGTCAGCGACGGTGTGTGCTGCGGGGCGCGGGCGCGCGGCACGGGCCGGTAGCCGTCCTCGGCGATCCGGCGCAGCATGGCGTCCAGTGCCCGGATGTGCTCGACCCCGGTGCCGCAGCAGCCGCCGACGATGTTGATCGCGTCCTCGGCGATGAAGCGCTCGGTCCAGGCCGCCAGTTCGTCCGGCCCCAGCGGATAATGGGTATGGCCGCAGCGCAGCTCGGGCAGACCGGCATTGGGCAGGCAGGAGATCAGCCCGCGCCAGCTCTGCGACAGATGGCGGACATGCTCGGCCATCTCCTTCGGGCCGGTGGCGCAGTTGAGGCCGAGCACCGGCACGCCCAGTGCGTCGACGATGGTGGTGGCCGCCGCGATATCCGTGCCGACCAGCATGGCGCCGGTGGTCTCGATCGTCACCTGGACCATGAGCGGCAGCTCGTGGCCGCAGCGGACGAAGGCATGGCGGCAGGCGTTGACGGCGGCCTTGATCTGCAACGGATCCTGGCAGGTCTCGATCAGGAGCACGTCGGCGCCGCCGGTGATCAGGCCTTCGGCCTGGACGGTGAACGACTGCTCCAACTCGCGATAGCCGATGTGACCCAGGCTGGGCAGCTTGGTTCCTGGGCCGATGGCACCGACAACGAAGCGCTGCCTTCCGTCGCCGGCAAAACTCTCGACCGCCTCGCGGGCGAGGCGTGCCGCGCGTTCGTTTATCTCCAGCGCCCGTGCCTCGAGCCCGAATTCACCCAAGGTCAACGTCGAGCCGCCGAAGCTGTTGGTTTCGACGGCATCGGCGCCGGCCTCGAGATAGCCCTGGTGAATGCCGCGCACGAGGTCGGGCTTGCTGAGGTTCAAGATCTCCGAGCAGTTCTCCTGACCCCAGAAATCATCGAGGCTCAGATCGCGGGCCTGGATCTGGCTGCCCATGGCACCGTCCAGGAGCAGCACGCGTTGCCGCACGAAGTCGAGAAAGTCAGCCATGATCGAGTATCCGCGCGGCCGGGTGCCGGCAGCTCAAGCGGCTGCGGCGACCGTGGGCGCGCCAAGGAGGTGGCGGATGGCCAAGGGCAGCTCGGCGCGATTGAGCGCGTAAACGTGCATTCGGGTCAGGCCCTCGGCGGCGAGGCGGCGGCACTGGTCGGCGGCGACGCTGGCGGCGATCATGCCGTGCGTCGGCGAGGTCTCGTCCACGCCCTCGAACACATGCTCGAGCCAAGCCGGGATGCCGGCGCCGCAGCCCTGCGAGAAGCGCTTGATCTGCGTGAAATTGTGGATCGGCATGATGCCGGGGACGTACTCGGTGGTGATCCCGGCCGCGACGAGCTGATCGCGGAAACGCAGGATCTGGTCGGTGTCGAAGCAGTATTGCGTGATCAGCCGCGTGGCGCCCGCATCGACCTTGCGGCGCAGGTTGTCCATGTCGGCCTCGGCGCTCTCGGCCTCGGGGTGTACTTCCGGGTAGCAGCCGGCGCTGATCTCGAAATCGGCCACGGCCTTCAGGCCGGCGATCAGGTCCGACGCGTAGGCATAGCCGTCGGCGCGCGGCGTGTAGCGATCGCTGCCCTTGGGCGCGTCGCCGCGCAACGCCACGATGCGCCGCACGCCCTGGCGCCAGTATTCGCGCACCAGATCGTCGATCTCCTCGCGCGACGACCAGGCGCAGGTCAAATGCGCCGCCACCGGCACCCCGAAGCGGTCCTGGATCGCGCAGACCAGCGGCAGCGTGCCGTCGACCCCCGAGCCGCCGGCGCCGCAGGTGACCGAGATGAAGCTCGGCTGGACCGCGACGAACTGCTCGAGATTGGCCCAGAGCCGGGCTGCCGCCTCGGGCCCCTTGGGCGGGAACACCTCGATCGACAGCGCGACCGCGGGCATCGGCTCGCTCAAGGGTGGCAGCGACCTGGTCGCCGAAATCGTGCTCGTCGCCAGCATCACGCGGCATCCCTCTCATCAAGCATCGTCTCGTCGGCGCCACCGGGCGGACGCCGGGCGGTCCAGAGCACCACCGTCAGCTCCGGTCCGGGCAGCCGCCGGGGCGGCTCCTGCACCAGGCCGAGATCGGCGAACCAGCGGCCGATCTCCTCATCGCTGAAGCCGAGCCGGCGATGCCGGTTCCCTTCGCGCAGGCGTTCCAGCTGGTGCGCCGCCAGATCGACGACGACGAGCCTCCCATTGGGCTCCAGCACACGGCAGGCCTCGCCCAGAGCCGCGAACGGATCGTCGGCGAAATGCAGTACCTGATGCAGCGTCGCCGCGGCGAACGACGCGTCCGGCAGCGGCAGATGGTACATGTCGCCGTGACGGACCTGACAGTTGCGCGCCTCGCGCTGGTCGAGATTGGCGCGGGCTACCGCCAGCATGTCGTGGCTCAGGTCGACGCCGAGCCCGAAGCCGATCTGCCCCGCCAGAACCTGCAGGATGCGGCCGGTGCCCGTGCCGACGTCCAGGAGGCTGGCCGGCCGTTCGGCGGCGAACAGCTCGCGCAGCGCCGTCTCGACCATACCGCCGTCGATCGCAAGGTCGCGCTCGCTGTCCCAGGCGAAGGCGCGCCCGTCGAAATATTGCTCGGCCTGGCGCCGGCGCGCCTCCCGCACCGTTGCCAGCCGCCGCTGGTCGAGCTGCATCGCAGCGTCGTCGTCCGGCAACAGCCGGCACAAGGAGCGCGCCAGGCGGGCACCGCCACCGGTCTGCGCACGCCGGTAGAACACCCAGCTACCTTCGCGAAAGCGGTCAAGCACGCCCGCCTCGGCCAGGATCTTGAGATGCCGGGAGATGCGCGGCTGACTCTGCCCCAGGATCTGGCACAGCTCGCTCACGGTCCACTCGCCCTGCGAGCAGATAGCCAGCAGGCGCAGGCGCGACGGATCCGCCGCGGCACGGATGCCGTCGAGGAGATCGTCGAGAGAACCTGCTGCCTGGACCACGCGAGCATCACCATGCTGTTCGGTGGATATGTAGATGTCTTTATATCGTCAGGTCAACCTGTTTCACGCCCTGGGCGGCGCGGATCGGGCTCGCTTGCCAGGACGGTCGACACCATCTAAGAGCGCGGCGTCCGGGTACAGGTGCCGCTCGACGGCGAGTTGATGGCAAGAGGCGAGCGGGGATGACGGCTGCCACGCGACCGGTGGCGCAGGCAGGCAGGCGGCGTCCGTGGCGGGCCGTGTTTGCTGCGGCCATCTTGCTGACCGGCCTCGTCGGCTGCACCGTGCCACAGTCCCAGGAAGTCGCCGACCCGCTGGAGCCGGTCAATCGCGCCGTGTTCAGCTTCAACCTGTTCGTCGACAAATGGCTGCTGGAGCCGGTGGCCCGTGGCTATCGGTTCGTCGCCCCCGAGCCTGTCCGACGTTCTGTCAGCAACTTCCTCCACAATCTACGCTCGCCGGTGATCTTCGCGAACGACATTCTGCAGGGCGAGCGGGACCGGGCAGGCGTGACGCTCGGCCGGTTCATGATCAACACCACGCTCGGCGTGTTCGGCCTGTTCGACCCGGCCACTTCGTTCGGCCACCAGCGGCACGACGAGGATTTCGGGCAGACGCTGGCCGTCTACGGCGTCCCCGACGGGCCTTATCTGATGCTCCCGCTGCTCGGGCCGTCCAACGCCCGCGACACGGTCGGGCGCGTCGGCGACTATTTCATCAACCCGCTGAACGATTGTTGCATCACTACCGACGAGCGCTTCGGCCTGTTCGCTGTGACTGGAATTAGCGAACGCGAGGCCAATATCGAGCTATTCGACGATCTGCGCGCCAACAGCATCGATCTCTACGCGACGCTGCGCACGATCTACACTCAGAGCCGCGCCGCCGCCGTCCGCAACGGCGCCGCACCTACGGACCAGAATGACTACGACGATATCTTCAAGGACCAGGACTGAGCCCATGAGCAGCCCCGACCATGCCGGACCGCCGATGGCGCGGCGCGCCGTGCTGCTGGCGGGCGCGGTACTGGCGGTGACTGGCGGGCGTGCTCGGGCCGCCGTGGTCGACGGGAGCGCCGAGGCCTTCATCCAAGGGCTCGGCGATCGTACGCTGGTGATCTTGGAACAGCCGGGCACGCCGCAGGAGAAGCTCACCGGCCTGAAGCAGCTACTCGACCAGGCGACCGACCTGGAGCTGATCGCCAAGCTGGTGCTGGGCCGCTATTGGCGCGAGGCGAAGCCGCCGCAGCAAGCCGAGTTCGTCCGGCTGTTCAAGGAGCTGCTCATGCAGACCATGGCCGAGCGGCTCAGCTGGTACAATGGCCAGACCTTCGAGATCACCGGCGGCAAGCCGATCGACGAGCGCGATACGATGGTATCCACCCGAATCCTGCGTACCTCGGGCAAACCGCCGATCATGGTCGACTGGCGCGTGCGGCGGGACCAGGGGGCCTACCTGCTGATCGACATCCTGGCCGAGGGCGTCAGCCTCGTCGTCACCCAGCGCTCCGAGGCCGCCGACGTGATCGGCCAGCGTGGCATCGATGGGCTACTAGACGACATGCGCGCGCGGTTGGCCAAGCGCGACGCGCCGACCCCAAGTTAGAGCCGAGCGAGCAGCTCCGCCTTCTTCGCCGCAAACTCGTCCTCGGTCAGAATCCCTTTGGCGCGCAGCGCGGCAAGCCGCTCGATCTTGTCGAATAGATCATCCGACGATGAAGTCACGGCGACCGCGGGGGCGAGGTGCTGGTCTGGTGGCGCGACCGGCTCGCTGACGAGCTCGGGCGGCTCCGGCGGCGCAACGACAACGCTGGGCGCGTCGACCGCGTTTGCTTCCGGCGGCCGAACGATCGGCAGGTCGGCCACGCGCACCAGCCCGTACTGGCTCGTGAAGGTGAGGGATGCGCCGGACCCCTGCTGCTGGGAGACGCCGCCGATCTGGTGGTCGCCCGTATCGTAGACCGTGAGCCGGCCGCCGAGCTCGATCGCGAGCCGACGCGTGGCCGGGAAGAACGCATAGCGCACGTCGTTCTGCGCGCCAGTCGAGCTGGGCTGGCCGAGTTCCGCCGGCCACCAGGAGGACGAGCCACCCGGCACGGACAGGCTGGACCCGACCTGGTTCTCGGACTGGGAACTGACCGGGGCCGCGAGCAGGTTCTGCCCACGCAGCGCGTTGGACAGCTCCGAGCACAGGCCATCGATCTGCGCCTTGAGTCCATTGTTGAACATGTCGCCGACCATGATCATGCCGCCCTGCGACCACTGGCCCATCCCCCCCAGCTCCGGATGGCTGAACTGCGCCATTCGGCCGTTGCCGGCGATCAGCGCCCGCAGCAGGGTCATCACGGCATCGCCGCTGACGCCGTAGCGTTGCGAAAGGTCACTGACGAGGCGTTGCCCTTCGGCGTTCAATTCGCGCATAGCTACTCCGTCGTGCCGGCATCGGCGTCTGCCGGGGCGGGCGTCCCCGCCGGCGGTGGCTGTGTCGGTCGCATAGCGGATCTGCTGCCGGGGCGCCATCGCCGACCGATGCGGCGCGTGGAGGATGCAGGTGGGCGAGCTGAACGAGGACGCCGCGGCGCCGTGGCCGAAGCATTCGGCGACGGAAGCGACGGCGACGAACCCGCCAGGCGCCCGGGTCGCCGAGCTGAAGGAGAGCATCATGGCGGGCCTGTCGACGATCGGCGATCTCGCCAGGATCGCGCTGTCCGTGATCACCTCCCTCGCAGCCTTGATGTTCCTGGTGCTCGTGTTCGTCGAATGGCGCACCGTCCGAACCCTGGTCGAGCCACTCCAGGTACCGGCAGCCCTGTCCGACACCGGTCTGACACCCGAGGTCATGAGCTCGACCCTGCTGGACCGGATCTCGGCCGTCACCGCCTTCGACCGCACCCGTTGGCGGCCCGCCTCGATCGCTCCCGGCTGGGGTACGACCGACCTGAACATTCCTCTGCTCGACATCTCCGTCGCGTCACTGGCCGGGCTGGCCAAGACGCTCTGGGGCCCGACCGATCTGCGCGTGACCGGGGAGGTCGTGCCAGCCCCAGGCAAGGCCGGCGCCTACACGCTCCGGCTCAGGCTCAAGGATCCGAACAATGGCTGGATCGTCGTCAAGCCAGCGGGCGAGAGTGCCTGGAACCCGAGCACCGACCCGGTCGAGCAGTTGTTCGATCCCGTGATCCACGAGCTTCTGCTGCACACCGATCCGCTAAGTCTCGCCAACCATGACTACATCACCGAGGTCGAGCAGTACCGAATGCGCTCGGTCGAGCCGAGCCTCGGCGCGGACCTGTGCCAGCTCCATCAGCAAGGCGAGATCGTCGAGGCGATCGGCCGCTGCATCGCCAATTGCGGCGCGACGGACAAGGCGCTGGCCTACATCCTCTGGGGCGATCTGCTCCAGAAAGCCAGCGACCTGCGGGGGCAGGACACCGCCCTGCTCGAGGACGCGATCGACAAATACGCAGCGGCGATCGCACTCGCCGACGAGACCGGGGTCGCCTACACCCACTGGGGTCAGGTGCTGGACAAGCTGGGCCGTCAGCAGGAAGGTGCGACGCAGTATGCCCAGGCCGTCGCCAAACACGATGACGACTATCTCGCCCACTACGATCTCGCCGAGCATCTCATGAGTCGGCTGCCGCCCGAGGCGATTGCCGACCCGAACCTCGCGCTGGCGATCGATCATTATGCGCGCTCGGCCAAGTTGCAGCCGGGCAATGACTGGACCCTGACCCGCTGGGGACAGGCGCTGCTGCGCCGGGGAGACAATGCGGGCGCGGCGGCGAAGTTTCGCGCCGCCATCCGACTCAGCGGTGGCAACGCCGCCGCGCGACAGGGCCTGTGCGAAGCGGAGGTGCCGGTACCAGCCGCACGCGCGAATCATCCGAGCTGCCAGCGCGCGGCAGCGATCCTGGAGGCCCAATCTCGCAATGGCACGCCACCGGCGGCCAGCGACGCGCCCCCCTGCGCCACGCTCACCACGTCGACGGCATCGCCCTGACCGGGCCGCGGATCACGTCGCGGCCGGGCTTGTTTCCGCTGCCGGCAGGGTGAAGCAGACCGCGGCACCACCCAGCGCAGCGTCCTCGGCCCAGATGCGGCCGCCGAAATGCTCGACGATCTGGCGGCAGATGGCGAGACCCAGACCCGTGCCTTTGGGCTTGTCCTTGAGCAGACCGCCGCTGCCGCCGACCTGGCGGAACTTCTCGAAGATCGCCTCGCGGTAGGGCTCGGGCACACCCGGGCCATTGTCCTCGACCCGCACCAGGAATTCGCCATCCTGCCGCCGCACTTCGACCTCGACCCGACCGCTGCCCTCGGGGACGAACTTGGCGGCATTGGCCAGCAGATTGATCAGCACTTGGATCAGCCGGTCCCGGTCGACCCGCACGCCGGCCGCGGCATCGAGCCGGCTCTGATTCAGGCCAACGTGGCGGGCCGCGAACAGCCCGTGCGTCGCGGCAACCGCATCACCCACGATCTCGTGCAGCTCGCAGGCTGCGACGTGCCAGTCCATCTTGCCCGATTCGATCTTGGACAGATCGAGGAAGTCGTTGATCAACCGGGTAAGCCGCTCGGATTCGCGCACGATGATCTGCAGGAACTGAGACCGCTCCTCGGGCGCGAGATCGGGCGTGTCGAGGAGTATCTCGGAGAACGAGCGGATCGACGTCAGCGGCGTGCGCAGCTCGTGGCTGACGGTCGCCAGGAAGTCGTCCTTGAGCTGGTCGAGCTGGCGCAACCGGTCGTTCGCGTCGCGCAGCTCGGCCGTCGCCTGCTCGAGCGCCAGCGACTTCTGCTCCAGCCGCTGGCTGTACTCGATCACTTGTGAGGTCTCGTCCAGGATCCGCATCAGATCGTCCGGTCCGATCACCTCGCCGCGCACGACCGAGCCGATCATCACGCGCGCGCTGGCGGAGCCGATCGCTCGGGCCAGCTGGCGCTCGGCCAGCTGAACCAGATTGGCGTCGGCTGTGGCGTCGGGCGCCAGGACGCGGCCGCGGCGGCGCAGATCGGCTGCAAATACACGGTCCGCCCGCTTCCGGCCCAGGAAGCGGATCAAGAGCCCGCGCAGGGCCGCGACCTGCGCCTCACCGCGCCAGAGCTGCCCCTCCCCAGCCGGCTGGTTGACGTCAACGAACAGCACCGCCTGCAACCGCTCGAGATTGCCCTGACGGCCGAGCAGGCCCGTCAGCACGACGAGAACAATGTTGAGACCCAAACTCCAGATCACCGCGTGGCTGACCGCGCCCAGCCCCGCAAAGCCGAACAGCGCCTGTGGGCGCAGCAGACCGATGCCCAGCGGGCCGTCGTCGACGAATCCGGCGCCGATCACGCCGGACTCCGCCAAGGTCGGCAGGACCAGCGTGTAGACCCAGACCGCGACGCCGCCGAGCAGGCCCAGCATCGCGCCGGCAAGGTTCGCCTGCTTCCAGTAGAGGCCGGCCACGATCGACGGCGCGAACTGGGCAACGGCACAGAACGAGATCAGGCCGATGCTGACCAGCGACAGATACTCGCCGATCCGGCGATAGAAAACGTAGCCCAGGAGCAGCAGCACCAGGATGCCGAGCCGACGGATCAGCAGGATCGGACGCGACAGGTCGGCACGCTCGGTGAGGCGCAGGAACGGCAAGCGCAGCAGAACGGGCATCACCAGATCGTTGGAGATCATCGTGCTGAGCGCCACCGTGGCGACGATGATCATCGCCGTCGCCGCCGACAGGCCGCCCAGATACGCGATCAGCGCCAGCCATCCCTCGTTGGCGGCCATCGGCAGCAGGAGCATGAAGAGATCGCCGTCGCCGAGTTTGCGGATCACCCCGGCCAGGGCGATCGGCAGCACGAACAGATTGATCGCCAGCAGATAACCGGGCAGCAGCCAGCTCGCCGTGCGCAGATGCGCCTCGTCGACATTCTCGATCACCGCCACCTGAAACTGCCGGTCGAGAAACAGGAAGGCGAGGCCGGACACGGCGGTGATCAGGAACCAGTCGGCATAGCCAGAGGAGCCGCCGGCCACCGTCAGCGGTGGACCCTCGGGCAGCTCGGCGGCCTGACCGAGCAGGTCGGCGAAGCCGTCGAACATGACGTAGGTGACGTAGATGCCGACGATCAGGAAAGTTGCGAGCTTGACCACGCTCTCGAACGCGACCGCGACGACCATGCCCTCGTGATGTTCCGTCGCGTCGATGTGGCGGGTGCCGAACAGGACGCTGAACAGTGCCAGCAGCAGCAGGACGAGCAGCGCGGTGTCGGCACCGCCGGCGCTGGTGACCGGCCCGGCCGCCGGGCCGACCAGCGCCGTGACGCTGGAAGCCACCGCCTTGAGCTGGAGGGCGATATAGGGGATCGCAGCCATGATCGCCACGACGGTGACCAGGCCCGCAAGGGCGGCACTCTTGCCGTAGCGGGCCGCGATAAAGTCCGCGATCGAGGTGATGCCCTGCGCCTTGGTGATGCGCAGCATCTTCTCGACCAGGAAGCCCAGCAGCAAGGCCGACAGGGTCGGTCCGAGATAGATCGGCAGGAAATCCAGCCCCTGCCGGGAGGCGAGCCCGACGCTGCCGTAGAAGGTCCAGGCAGTGCAGTAGACGCCCAGCGACAGCGTGTAGACATAGGGACTGCGGATCAGGCTGCGCCCCTGGTCGGCGCGGCGATCGCCATACGATGCGATCGCGAACAGAATGGCGAGATAGAGCAGCGAGACGAGCAGTACCGTGCTGGTGGTCAGCAAGGCGTCAGCCTCGCGGCCGGACCACGGCCAGGGCTGCGAGCGCGATGATGCCCAGCCAGACGACAAACAAATAGATCGGCGTCAGCGGCACACCGCCGGGCAGCGTGATCCGATCGACGAGCGCCAGCGCGGGAAAGTTCGCGAACAGCAGACCGATGATGAACACCGCGAGCTGGCGATGCCGCCGGCGGGGCTCGACCATCTCCAGCGCCTCAAGCAACGTCGAGCATGCGCTTGACCTGGTCGACCAGATCGCGAGTCGAGAACGGCTTGGTGACGTAGGCGTCCGCGCCCAGGGCGAGACCGCGCTCGCGCTCGACCTCGCGGCCGCGCGCGGTCAGCATGATGATCCTGGTGCCATTCCACTCCGGCTGGGCCCGGATCCGTTCGCACACCTCATAGCCGTCGAACTCGGGCATCATCACGTCCAGCAACAGGAGATCCGGCGGCACATCGTCGAGTGCTGCCAGCGCCTCCTTGCCGTTGCGGGCGACGGCAACCTCGAACCCGGCGCGGCGCATCAGGAACTCGAGCGACATGACGATGTTGGGCTCGTCGTCGACCACCAGCACCCGTTTGCCCAATTGTTTCCCTCCCTCGCCTGCCGTTCGAACGCGCGGCTGCCCCGCGTAACTCCTTGGCCTGACCTTAGGTCAAGGAACTTCGCCCACCCAGGACAACTTTTCCCTGAGGTCGGCATGCTATCGGCCGCCGATATATCACCCGGGCAATCCTTGTCCCGCCGCGCGATCGGGCGCAGTTCGTGGCGACATGGGATGGGCCAATCGAGATCGAGCATGAAGCACAGAGATCTGGATATCGCGGCGTGAGCCTATTGGGCCGGCTATACCTGCTGGTGGCGCTGGCGGTGCTGCCCGCGATCGCGATCCAGATCTACAACGAGCTGGCGCTCCGCCGCGACCGCGACGCCCAGATGCGCGCCGAGGCCCAGCGTCTCGCCGAGTTCGCGGCCAGCGAGCTGGACGGCCTGATCGATGGCGCGAAGCCGATGCTGCTCGCGCTGGCTCGTACGCCGTCCATTCGGGATGGCGATGCTGCTGTGTGCGGACAATTGCTGACCGAACTCGGCCGTGATCTCACCGACTACACGGGGCTGGGCGCCATCGATCTCGCCGGCCGGCAGCGCTGCGATCAAGCCGAGCCACTCTTCGGGGGGGAGTGGCGGACCACCGCCGCGGCTCAGGCCCAGGCAGGGTTCCATGTCGGCAGTTTCACACCAGGGGAAGCCGCCGGGCAGGGCTTCCTGCCGATCACATTGCCGTTCCGGGACCGCGACGGGCAGATCGCGGGCGTGGTCGGTCTCAGCATCGATCTCGGCGCGCTCAACCGGCTCTTCGCCGCCCGTACAATGCCGGAGGGCGCCTCGATCGGCGTTGCGGATCGCGACGGTACGCTCTTGGTTCGCCTGCCGGATTCCACCCTCGTCGGCGAGCCGATGCGCTCGCAATATCGCTGGCTGCTCTCGGCCGCGCGGCCGGATACGCTGGAGAGCACCGGCACGGACGGGCTCGACCGCATCGTCGGCTACGTGCCGCCGGCGGCGATCAGTCGACGGCGCGCTCCTGGTGACGGTCGGCCTGTCGACTCGCGCCGCGACCGCTGGCGTCGAGGTGGCCACCCGTCGCGGCATCCTCTTGATCATGCTCGGCGTGGCCTTGGCGATGATCGCGGCGCGGATCGCCGGGCGTGCCTTCATCCTCCAGCCGATCGCCGCCCTGGTGCGTGCCGTCGAGCGCTGGCGTGCCGGCGATCTCGGGGCGCGGGTCGGGCTCGCCGGGCATCGTTCCGAGTTCGCCAAACTCGGCGCCGCCTTCGACGACATGGCGGCGAGCCTGCAGGCGCACGATGCTAAGATCGACCGCACGCTCGCAGCATTGCGGGAGAGCGAGACGCGGTTCCGGCAATTCGCGGAGCACAGCCGGGATGTGCTGTGGATCTGGGATCGCCGCACCGCCCGGCTGGAATATCTCAGCCCGGCCTTCAGCGAGATCTGGGGGCGCCCGTCGCAGGAGGTGGTGTCACGCGGCGACGATTTCCTGGCGACGCTCCATCCCGACGACCGCGAGCGGGTCGCCGAGGCGCTGCCCGGCGCGCTGGCCGGCCAGCGGGTCGACATCACCTACCGGGTGCTGCGGCCCGACGGCGGACAACGCTGGGTGCGCGACACCCGGTTCGCGATCCGCGACGACAGTGGCGAGATCATCCGCGCCGGGGGCATCTGCCAGGACGTGACCGATTGGAAGCTGGCGCTGGAGGAGCGGGAGCGAAACCTGCAAGACCGTGAGCTGCTGCTGCGGGAGGTCAACCACCGGGTCAAGAACAACCTCCAGGTGATCATCAGCCTGATGCGGCTGCAGGCCGGGCGCAGCGACAACGAGGAGGTGCGCGCCGCGTTCGACGAGGCCTGCGGTCGGGTCAGCACGATCACCGAGCTTCATGTCGACTTGTTTGCTGGGGCCGACATCGGCGCGCTCGACTTCGGCGCCTACCTGCACGCGCTGTGCCGCAGACTGGAAACCACGGTGGCTGGCAGGGGCGTGGCCCAGATTCGGGTCACCGCCGCGCGCGCGTTGATCGACCTTGATCGCGCCGTGCCGCTCGGCCTGATCGTCAACGAACTGGTGACCAATGCCACTCGCCACGGAGGCGCGGTCGAGGTGGACTTCCACCGCCACGGTGATCGCTATCGCCTCAGCCTGCGCGATGACGGCCCGGTTCACGACAACCGCCCCCGGATGGCACTCCCGGTTGGGCTCGCCATGCAGCTGATCGACGGCTTCGTACGCCGCCTCCAGGGCCAGCTGCGCTTCAGCCAGGAGGATAGGCCCGCGATCGTGGTTGAGTTCCCGGTGCTCGCAGCGAAGCACGAGGACCGGCGGCCGCCCGCTTCGTCCTCGCCGCCTGCGACGGTGGCATCTGGGCCGTACCCATGCTAGGCAGCGGCCAACGAACCATCATTCCACCATTCCGCAGGAGCAGGGTCCCGGCGACCGCGAGGTCCGGGGCGCATGAGCATGGCCGCTTACCAATACATCTACACGATGAAGAACGTCTCCAAGATCTACCCGGGCGGCCGGGAGATCATGAAGAACATCACCCTGGCCTTTCTGCCGGGTGCCAAGATCGGCGTGCTGGGTGTCAACGGCGCCGGCAAGTCGACACTGCTCAAGATCATGGCGGGCATCGAGCAGGATATCGGTGGCGAGGCCTCCGCCGCGAATGGCGTCAAGGTGGGCTACCTGTCCCAGGAGCCGCAACTCGACCCCGCCAAGGACGTGCTGGGCAACGTCATGGAGGGTGTCGCCGGCACGAAGGCGCTGCTCGACCGCTTTGACGCGGTCTCGATGGGCTTCGGCGACCCTGACGCCGACATGGACGCGCTCTTGGCCGAGCAGGCCGAGCTGCAGGAGAAGATCGACGCCTGCAACGGCTGGGATCTCGAGCGCACGCTGGAGATCGCCATGGACGCGCTGCGCTGCCCGCCCGGCGACGCCGACGTGGACAAGCTGTCGGGCGGCGAACGACGGCGGGTCGCCTTATGCCGGCTGCTGCTGTCCAACCCCGACATGCTGCTGCTCGATGAGCCGACGAACCATCTGGACGCGGAATCGGTCGCGTGGCTCGAGCAATTCCTTGCCGAGTACAAGAGCACCGTCGTGGCCGTGACCCACGATCGTTACTTTCTCGACAATGTCGCGGGCTGGATCCTGGAGCTCGATCGCGGCCGCGGCATTCCCTACGAGGGCAACTACACCGGCTGGCTGGAGCAGAAGAAGAAGCGGCTGCAGCAGGAGGAGCGCGAGGACAAGTCGCGCCAGCGCACGCTGGAGCGCGAGGCCGACTGGATCGGCCAGAGCCCGCAGGCGCGGCGCGCCAAGTCCAAGGCGCGCATCTCGGCCTACGAGGATCTGCTCGCCCAGTCGCGCGACCGAGCGCCGGAGAGCGGCCAGATCGTGATCCCGCCGGGGCCGCGCCTGGGCGATCTGGTGATCGAGGCCGAGGGCGTGACCAAGGCGTTCGGCGATCGGCTGCTGATCGAGGATCTGAGCTTCAAGCTGCCGCCCGGCGGCATCGTCGGCATCATCGGCCCGAACGGCGCCGGCAAGACCACGCTGTTTCGCATGATCATGGGGCTCGATCAGCCCGACTCCGGCAGCGTGCGGATCGGCGACACCGTCAAGCTCGGTTATGTCGACCAGAGCCGCGACACGCTGGCGGCCGGCAAGACCATCTACGAGGAGATCTCGGGCGGCCAGGAGCAGATCGAGGTCGGCAAGCGCACATTGCCGGCCCGCGCCTATGTGGGCGCGTTCAACTTCAAGGGCTCCGACCAGCAGAAGAAGGTCGGCCAGCTCTCGGGGGGCGAGCGCAACCGCGTCCATCTGGCGAAGCTGCTCAAGTCCGGCGCCAACGTCATCCTGCTCGACGAGCCGACCAACGACCTCGACGTCGACACGCTCCGCGCACTCGAGGATGCGCTGCTCGACTTTGCCGGCTGCGCCCTGGTGATCAGCCACGATCGCTGGTTTCTCGACCGCATCTGCACCCACATGCTGGCGTTCGAGGGCGATTCGCAGGTGGTCTGGTTCGAGGGCAACTACCAGGACTACGAGGTCGACCGCCACAAGCGCCTGGGCACCGACGCCGATCAGCCGCATCGGATCAAGTACAAGCCGCTGAAGGTGGCCTGAGCCTCCTGTCGACTGATCGATCGCCGGCGGTGCTCACCCGAGCGACGCGATGATCTCCCGGTAGGCCGTCTCAGGGAAGGCCTTCATGGTTTTCGTCCGCACGAAGCCGCCCTGCCCCAGGAGCAGCAGAAACCGGGTCGAGATCGCGTCATCCGGCGCGTCGTAGACGAACACGATGTCGTACTCACCCATCGTCAGGTAGAAGGACACCAGCCTACCGCCCATGTCCTCAAGCTGCCGCCGCACCGAATCGACGCGTTTGGGCGATTCGCGGATGTGCTGGATGCCACGCTCCGTGTAGTTGACCAGTGCCACATAAGTCGACATGAGCCACCTCACTCGCACGCCATGACGGTGAACCCGGCAGTCTAGCCGCAAAACGCGCTAGGTCCAAGAAATGCACCTCGACGAGCTCCTGACCGCCGCGGTGCTCCTGCTCGGCGCCAGCGTGGCGGCGATCATGCTGTTCCAGCGCGCCGGTTTCGGCTCGGTGCTCGGGCTGCTCGCGGTCGGCATCGTCCTCGGCCCGCACACGGCGGGGCCGGTGGTCAGCATCGGCCCGATCGCCGCGGCCGCCGAGCTCGGCGTCGTCTTCTTGATGTTCGTTATCGGTCTCGAACTCGAGCCGCAACGGCTGTGGGCGATGCGGCGCACCCTGTTCGGCCTGGGCACGCTGCAAGTCGTCGTCACCGGCCTTGCGCTGTCGGCCGTGGGATTGGCGATCGGCCGGCCATGGCCGGCCGCTACCGTGCTGGGCTTCGGGCTGGCAATGTCGTCGACCGCCTTCGTCCTCCAGCTGCTGGCCGAGCGGGACGAGATGCGTACCCGCCACGGCCGCGCCGCGTTCGCCATCCTCCTGCTCCAGGACATGGCGGTGATCCCGTTGATGGCCCTGGTGCCGCTGCTCGCGGTCGGCGCGGCCGGCGCGGATGCCGAAGGGTCGATCGGCACGAGCCTCGTGGCCATCGTCGCGACGCTCGCCGGCATCGTCGGATTCGGCCTGTTGGTGCTGCCGCGCGTCTTCGCGGCCATCGCGCGTCAACGAAGTGCCGAGGCATTCGCCATCCTGGCGATCCTCGCCGTGCTGATCGCGGCCTGGCTCGCACAGAAGGCCGGTCTCTCGCCGGCGCTCGGCGCGTTCATGATTGGCGTGCTGCTGTCGCGCTCGCCGTTCCATCACCAGATCGCGGCCGAGGTGACCCCGTTCAAGGGCCTGCTCCTCGGCCTATTCTTCATCTCCGTCGGGATGTCGATGGATCTGACCCTGCTGATGGCGCGGTGGGGTGAGATCGTCAGCCTCGTGCTGGCCCTGCTTCTGGTGAAGGGGCTGGTCATTTTCCTGCTGTGCCGCCTGTTCGACCTGCCGAGTCCCGCGGCGCTGCAAACCTCGCTGCTCCTGGTCCAGGGCGGCGAGTTTGGCTTCATGCTGTTCGGCGTCGCCGCCGACATGGGCGTGATGGGCGCGCAGCTCCATACGACGGCGCTGCTGGTCATTGCCCTGTCGATGGCGGTCACGCCGTTCCTGGTGCGACTGGGCGACCGGTTGTCCGGGAAAATGCCTGGCCCCGAGGCCGAGCCACGTGGCGGAATCGAGACCGAGCTCACGCGCCATGTAATCGTCGCGGGCTTCGGCCGAGTCGGGCGCGCCATCGCCGTGATGCTCGAGGAGACCGCGATCCCGTTCGTGGTGCTGGAGCACGACCTGCGCCGCGTTCCGCCTGGCCCGCGCGAGCAGCGCAAGGTGTTCTACGGCGACGGCAGCGACCCACGCATCCTGCGCAGTATCGCCGCGGACCGGGCGGCCGCCCTGGTCATCACCCTCGACCGGCCGGCTGCCGCCGAGCGCCTGGTGGCCGCCGCGCGGCCTCTCTATCCCGATCTGGCGATCATCGTGCGCGGCCACGACGCCGAGGTCGGCGCCCGGCTGCGAGAGCTGGGCGCCACGATCGTGGTGCCGGAGACCCTCGAGCTCAGCCTGATCATCGGCGAGGCCGTGCTGCGGGAGCTGGAAATCCCTGACGACGTGGTGGCCGACGCGGCAGAACTGGTGCGCAGCTACCATACCCGCGCGATGCGCTGAGCAGCGGGATCAGGGGCCGCTTGCCTCGTACACGGCGTGCCCGTACGTGTGGGTTTCGGTCCAGCTGGAGGAGCGTGGATGACGCGGTCGTGCCGGAACTTGCTGCCCCTGCTGGGCGTGGTCGGTGCGTTAGCACTCGGCGGCTGCGTCGACATGTTCACCTCCAAGCAACCCGCCAATGCTGAACACTGGCACGGCGTGACTACCGCAGGTGTCGGTGGCGGTCCGGTGTGCGGTCCATTCGCACTCGATCTCGGCCTGTTCGCGGACCCACTCTTCATGTGGCAGACCGTCAGTGGCCGGGCTTATCCGTCGGTTTCATCGGATCCCGACAGTCCGCTCAATGCTGACGGCATCACGACCTGGTGGCTGGAGGGCTATATGACCTCAGCCAATTTCGTGGAGTTCGAGACGCGCCTGCAGCGACCCATTCTCCCTGCCTTACGACCCTACTCCGTATGGCGCGGCACCCGAAACGCCGAGCGCATGATGCTGGTGGAGTCCGGCTCACCCTGCGATCGGGAGGTCGTGCTCACGCGCGGCTAGTCTACTGCGCCGATTACCCGACAAGCTGGGCCGCTGGCGGCAAACCGTCTACGAGCTGCTCGGGGACGAGGAATCGTCGCACGCGGCAACCCAATGGGTGCACCGCGGCCTGATCGGCCTGATCCTGGTCAGCGTCACCGCCGCTGTTTTCGACACCATGCCGGGTATCCGGCCGGGCTGGGATCTCTGCCTGCGGGTGATCGAGATCGTCTGCGTCGGCGTGTTCACCGTCGAGTACGCGGCCCGGGTCTGGATCGCGGTCGACGATCGCACCGGACGCTACGATCAGCCGTTCTGGGGTCGACTGCGGTACATGGCGACTCCCATGGCGATCGTCGACCTTCTGGCCATCCTGCCGACCTACCTGGCCGTTCTTGTGCCCGGCGACTTCATGATGCTCCGCATGTTGCGGATTTTGCGGATCCTCAAGATCACCAGATACTCGCCGGCCTTGGCCACCTTCGAGATCGTGCTGGTCAACGAGCGGCGCTCCCTCACCGCGGCCGGCACGATCTTGGGTGTGGCCTTGCTGCTCGCGGCTAGCGCGCTGCACCATATCGAGGGCGAGGTGCAGCCGGCCGAATTCGGCTCGATCCCCGCCGCGATGTGGTGGGCGGTCGTCACGCTCACGACGGTAGGCTACGGCGACGTCGTGCCGATCACGCCGCTCGGCCGGATCGTCGGTGGGCTGTGCGCCGTGATCGGGCTGGGCATGTTCGCGCTGCCGACCGCGATCCTGGGCGCCGGCTTCGCGCACGAGATCCAAAAACGCAACTTCGCCGCCACGGCCGCGATGATCGCCCGCGTCCCCCTGTTCCAGCACCTCCGCCCGCCCCAGCTGGCCGAACTGACCACCCTGCTACGGCCGCGGACGCTACCGCCCCGCTACACCGTGATCCGACGCGGCGAGCATCCCGAATCGATGTTCTTCATCGACGAGGGCCGGGTCGCGATCAGGCACCGGGACCGCCGGATCACTCTGTCAGCCGGCTCGTTCTTCGGCGAAATGGCACTGCTCGAAGGCAGGCCACGCCAGGTCAGCGTGATCACGCTCACCAGATGCCGCCTGCTCGAGCTTCAGGCGGGCGACTTCCACCGTCTGCTGGCCGGAGATGCGCAACTACGGCAGAGCATCACCGACGAGGTGGGGCGGCGCACCGAGGCGGCACCTGCGCCGCTATCCCGCGAAGAACCGTAGCAGCTCGTCGCGCGTCGCCGCCGGCTGCTCCTCGGGGAGGAAATGGCCGCAGGGCAGCGCTCGTCCGGTTACCGCGCCAGCGGACTTCTCCCGCCACGTCGCCAGCACGTCGAAATGCCGGTGCATCAGCCCATGCTCACCCCACAGCGCCAGCAGTGGGCACGCAATGCGGCGGTCGAGGTCCGCCTCGTCGTCGGCCAAGTCGATCGTGGCCGCGGCGCGATAGTCCTCGCAGCTGGCATGGATCGCGGCCGGCTCGGCAAAGCAGCGCTCGTATTCGGCCAGGGCCGCCGGCGCCACCCAGTCCGTACCCTTGGCGGC
Source organism: uncultured Alphaproteobacteria bacterium (assembly GCA_963798145.1). GTDB lineage: Bacteria > Pseudomonadota > Alphaproteobacteria > Geminicoccales > Geminicoccaceae > Benzoatithermus. The sequence goes on along the minus strand of CAWCSG010000019.1, from coordinate 365,808 downwards.
CGACCATTGGCCGAGCGCATGGTGCAGATAATATTGCGGGTCGGCGCCGATCATCCGCTCCGGCATCGGCTCGGGCTGGATCAGGAAGAACCAATGATAGTAGCCGGTGGCGATCGCCTGGTTGATGGCCCGGAACACCGTTCGGGTCGGCACGATGTCGAGCACTGCCGCGCGCCGGACCCGTCCGGGATGATCGAGGCAGAGGCGGTGCGTGACGCGGCCGCCGCGATCGTGACCGGCGACCATGAAGCTCGTCGAAGCCCAGGCCCGCCATGACCTCGACCATGTCCTGCGCCATCGCCCGCTTGGCGTAAGCGCGATGCGCCGGATCGGAGGGCGGTTTGCCGCTGCCGCCGTAGCCGCGCAGATCGGCGCACACGACCGTGAACCGCTCCGCCAGGGCCGGTGCCACCGCATGCCAGATGGCACTGGTCTGCGGATAGCCGTGCAACAGGAGGAGCGGCGGCCCCTGCCCCCCGAGCCGCAGCGCGATCTCAGCCCCGCTTGTCGCCACGCGACGCTGCTCGAAGCCTGCGAACATCCGGTGCTCCATGGCCGCCTAAGTCACCCTCATCGCCATCTTCGGTGACCCCACAAAATGCCGCAAGCAGGGATGGGTCCCCGGCGCCTAGCGTCACCCAAAGTAAGATGCTTTGCAGCAACAGCCGTGTTGCACGTCTGTGAGCAAGATCACGTTTGCGGTGACACAATCTCAGGAATCCGGCCCATTAGCTGGCAATGCTGCAATGCGAAAACGCCGGTTCTCTCGCTGCATCTAGGCAACATATAAGCTGCACTGCATAAAACGCCTGCCCCGGTCGTCGGATGAGCAGGTCAACTCGGGCCAACGAACATGACTACCTCTATGGTGAACAACTATCGCGGCATCGCCGCTACCGCGCCGCGCAGCAGCGCCGGCGAAGCCAATCTCGGCCTGCTTGGCGGCATCGTGATGCGCCTGTCCAGCTGGGTCGGCGAGCAGCGTCGCTATCGCCAGACCATGAACGAGCTGTCGGCTCTGACCGACCGCGAGCTCGACGATATCGGCATGAGCCGCGGCGACATCGAGGCGGTCGCTGAGCGCTGCGCGCGCAACAGCTGACGCCTTGGCGATGCTGCCGACCCCGCCACAACCGGCCGCCTCAGGGCGGCCGGTTTGCGTTTGGGGCCAAGTCTGCAGGGCCTATTCAGTCGGCGGGACGCTCCTCGATCGCATCGACGCGGTTCGGGTAGAAGGCCATATAGTCCTTGATCTGTGCGACCGCGTCGAACGGCGCTTCGTAGCTCCACACGGCATTGGCCGAGCGCTCGCCGCCGCTCGGGATGCTGTAGTAGACGCAATCGCCCTTGTAGGGGCAGTAGGTGGCGTGGTCGGTCCGCTTCAGCAGCGACATGTCGACATCCTTGCGGGGGATGTACTGGACCAGCGGATAGGCAGCCTCGCGCAGGGTCAGCGCCTCGTGCGTGTCGGCGACGACGCGACCGTCGACGGACACCTGAACCCGTGCAGCGTTGGGCTCGATCGTGATCGGGTGATCTGGGCCCGGGTTCCTGACAGGCTTGGTCATGGGATTGCCCTCCTGTGGGTGAAGTCGATTGGTCGGTGACGCTCTCAGGTGACCGCCGGCACACGACGATCGCTGGCGAGGAACAGGCCGAGCGAGGTCAGGACGCAGAGACCGCCGACCCAGCCGAGATCAGCGACGCTTCCGGCGGTCAAGGTGAGCGAGCCCAGCGCGGCACCGACCGAGAAGCCGAGATACATGAACGAAGCGTTGAGCGAGAGGACGACCGGTGCGCCCTTCAGCCCGATGATGCCGATCAGGCGGGACTGCTGCGCCGGGAAGAAGCCCCAGGCCGTCGCTCCCCAGACGATCAATGCCGCTAGCACGGGCACCAGCGCTTCGGACTGCGGCAGATAGTGGGCCGACAATGACAGGCTGATCAGGGCGAGCGCCATTGCCGGCAGGGCCACGCCGATGACGCGATGCCAGCCGATCCGGTCGGTGACAGCTCCCCCGATCAGGAGGCCGGCGAAGGCCGCCGCACCCCACAGGAACAGCGCGTAGCCGACATGCGAGCCCTCCAGCCCGGTCGCAATGGCGAGGAAGGGCGCGATGTAGGTGTAGACCGTGTAGCCACCGATCGCCCAGATCAGCGTCACCAGCAGGGCGGCCAAGGCCCCGGGATGGCGCGCGACCGCGATGCGCTCGCGCAGGCTCGCCACCGCCAAGCCCGCCCCGATTCCACGCGGCATCCCCACCAGCAACCCGCAGCAGGCGACCGCGGCAAGCGCTGCGACACCGACGAAGGTCATGCGCCAGCCAAACCCAGCACCGATCAATGCGCCCAGCGGTACCCCCAGCGCCACGGCCAGGCTGACCCCGCCCGTGACAATCGAAAGCGCCCGCCCACGCCGTGCCGGCGGCGCCAGCGCGGCGGCCAGGGCATTGGCGCTCGGCACGTAGAGCCCGGCCGCGACCGCCAGCAGCACGCGGGCGGCGACCAGCGCCCAATAGCCCGGCGCCACTGCCGCAACCAGGTTGGCGGCGGCGAACGCAGCCATCGACAGGATAAGGAGCCGACGCCGGTCGAGCCCGCCGGTGAGTGCGGTCAGCACGGGCGAGCTCACCGCATAGGTCAACGCGAAGACGGCCATGAGCTGCCCCGCCGCCGGCACGCCGACCAGCGAGATCGGTTGCGATGCCGGGCAGGATGGCCGCGATCATGAAGCCCTCCGTCCCGACCGCGAAGGTCCCCAGCGCCATCCAGTAGATCGGCGCCCAACGGAACGGCAGCGCCGATTGCGGGGTCGAGGTCATTGGCGATACCGGACCTATCGGCGGACGCTCAGCGGCCACCGAAAACGGTCTTGCCGAACAGGTCCTTCTGCTCGTGGGGCGGCGCGCGCCAGTATTGCGGCGGTGCGTCGACCGTGGCACCCAGCTCGGCGGCCGCATGCCAGGCCCAGCGCGGGTCGTAGAGCATGCCGCGCGCCAGTGCCACGAGGTCGGCCTTGCCGCTGGCCACGATCTCCTCGGCCTGCGCCGGCTCCGTGATCAGTCCGACGGCCATGATCGTGGCACCCGTCGCCTCCTTGATCGCCTGCGCGAACGGTACCTGGTAGCCGGGTCCGAGCGTGATCCGCTGCAGTGGGGAGACCCCGCCCGACGACACGTCGATCCAGTCGACGCCACGCTTCGTCAGCTCGTGGGCGTAGGCGATCGTCTGCTCGACATCCCAGCCGCCATCGACCCAGTCCGTCGCCGAGACCTTGATGCCGACGGGCTTGTCCGCCGGGAAAGCCTCTCGCACGGCGTCGAACACCTCGAGCGGGAAGCGCAGGCGGTTCTCCAGCGAGCCGCCATATTCGTCGGTGCGATGGTTCGCGATCGGCGAAAGGAACTCGTGCAGGAGATAGCCGTGCGCCGAATGGATCTCGATCGCGTCGATGCCGAGCCGGGCCGCCCGTCGCGTCGTCGCGACGAAGGCGTCGCGGACACGGTTCAGGCCGGCTCTGTCGAGGGCCAAAGGAGCCGGCTCGCCTTCCTTCTGGGGCACGGCTGAAGGCGCGCTCGGCCGCCAGCCACCTTCCTCGACCGGGATCAGCTGGCCCCCGTCCCAGGGCACGTTGCTGGACGCCTTGCGCCCGGCATGCGCGATCTGCATCGCCACCGCGATCTTCGAGTGCGCGCGGATCGCGGCCAGAACCGGCTGCAACGCGGCCTCGGTCGCGTCGTCCCACAATCCCAGGCAGCCCGGCGTGATGCGGCCTTCCGCTTCCACGGCGGTGGCCTCGAGGCACAGCATGCTGGCGCCCGACAGCGCGAGACCGCCGAGATGGATCGTGTGCCATGCCGTGGCCTGCCCCTCCTGCGCCGAGTACTGGCACATCGGGGACACGACGATGCGATTGGGCAGCGTCAGGCCACGCAGCGTGAAGGGAGAGAACAATGCACTCATGGTCACTTCCAAGGTTTCGGGAGTTTGCCGCGACGCCGAGCTCAGCTGTCGGGTCGGTCTACGTCGGCAGTGCCCATTTCTGAATTCGGCCAGGTCCGGCCGACGCAGCACCATCCCGAACAGGACCTGCTTGAAGCGCTCGATCGGAACCGGGCTGCGCTGGGCCTTCGCCAGCAGATGCGCACCCTGCAGCGACGACACGACAAATCCGGCCACTTCGTCGCAGTCGACGTTCGGTGACAACTCGCCGGCCTGCACCGCCGCCTGCAGGCAATAGGCGACAGATGCCTGCACCTCAGCAAAGATCTCGACCAGCCGCTGCCGGATGAGCTCGCTGTGGTCACATGCCTCGGCGGTGAAGTTGCCGAACAGGCAACCGTTGCGCATGCTGTCGCGCTGCATCCGGGACTTGATCGTATCGATATAGGCTGCGAGCCGCTGCAACGGCGGCAGCGCATCATTGCGCAGCGTCTCCGCCATCGTCGTGCAGCTGTTGGCGAAGTAGAGCTCGATCACCTCGAGCCCGAATGCTTCCTTCGACGCGAAGTGATTGGTGAACGACCCTTGCGGCACGCCGGCGGCCTGCACGATATCGCGCACGCTCGCACCCCCGAAGCCGCGCTGATGCACGACCTTGAGGCCCTCGGTGAGTATTCTCTCGCGCGTGGACGGCTTCGGCATCGGTCTAATATGAACGTCCATATTAACCTGTCAAGCCGATGAACGTGGTTCAGTCAGGCCACGCCAGCAGCCGCGCGTGGCCACGGGCCTTCATCTCCTCCAGCGTCGGCGACGGCAGGCCGCGGATTGCCTCCAGCGTCTGCGCAACCGCTTCCGCCACGACCTCCGCCTCACCCGGATGCAGGTTGCACGGGTCGAGATAAAAGCGTCCGTGCTCGGCCTCGTGGTCGCGCACGATCACCGGCGGTTCGCCAGCGGCAAGGGCAGCCGCCAGCGCCCAGGCGGTGGTCCCGGATTCCATAGGATCGACCCGAACCTCGAGCCGGTCCAGTGGATTGCCGGTCGGATCCGGCACGATCCTGGCGGTCAGGCCGGGCAGCCGGCCGAAGCAGTCCAGCCACAGTTCGAGATGATCGCGCTCGAAAGCGCGCACCGCGGCGTGGTCCCGCACAGCCCAGGCCTCGAGGGCGGCCATCGCCCCGGCGATGCTCTCCTTGCCGACCTTCATGCCGCGGCCGATGCCCCAGTTCTGCAGGAACGCGGCGCGGACCAGATCCTTGCGCCCGGCGACGATGCCGGCGGTGGGACCGCCCAGGAATTTGTGGGCGCTGTAGACGACGATATCGGCACCCGCGGCGAGAAAGCCTTGCAGATCGTACTCGGACGCGGCGTCGACGATCACCGGCACGCCGCCAGCGCGGCAGACCCGGCAGAACTCCACCATTGGGATCTGTCCGAAACCGACCGCATGGTGGGAAACCACGTAGACGGCGGCTGCCGTCCGCGGTCCGATCAGCCCTTCCAGGTGATAGGGCCTGGCGTAGGTGGCCGTCCCCACCGGCACCACCTTGGCCCCGGTGAGCCGGATCGCCTGCTCGACTGGGGCGCCGTAATAGACCATGTGGCCGGTCTGGATGAGCACTTCGTCGCGCTCGAAGCCCGTCGTGTCCGGCAGGCGCTCGATCCGGGCGAGGTCGGCGCCGGTCATGCAGCCGGCGACCGAGACCGTGATCCCGGCCGAGGCGGAGGCCGTGATCGTGCCGGCCTCGGCGGCGCAGGAGGTGGCGATCACCGCCGAGGCCTTGCGATGCAGGTCCGTGATCTCGACGAACTCGGGCAGGATGCGGGTCACCGTGTCGACCGCTTCCGGCACCACGATCGAGGCGCCGAGCGAGGTCATCGTGCCGGAGACGTTGATCACGCGGCGCAGGCCGAGCTCGCTGCGGATGTCCTGGCGGTTGGAGAGCATGGCCTTCGTTCAGTCCTTGGGCAGGGGGGCTCGGCCCAGCCGGGCCTGGCCGAAGCGGGCGAGGAACGCGGTCAGGCGCTCGTTCTGCGGCTGGTCGAAGATCTCCACGGGCGTGCCCTGCGCGGTGATCCGGCCGCCGTCCATGAACACCACCTTCTGGCTGATCTCGTGCGCGAGGCTCATCTCGTGCGTGACCACCACCATGGTCATGCCCTCGTCGGCCAGCTGCTGCACCACGGTCAGCACCTCGCCGACCAGCTCCGGGTCGAGCGCCGAGGTGATCTCGTCGAGCAGCAGCACCTTGGGCTCCATGGCGACGGCGCGGGCGATGCCGACCCGCTGCTGCTGCCCGCCCGAGAGCTGGGAAGGGCAGGCTGTCCAGCTTGTGCGCGAGGCCGACCCGTTCGAGCCACCGCTCGGCCAGAGCGCGCGCCTCGGCCTTCGCCATGCGGCGCACCTTAACGAGGCCCAGCATCACGTTCTCGACCGCGGTCAGATGCGGGAACAGGTAGAACAGCTGGAAGACCATCCCTGTCTGCGCCCGGATCGGCGCCAGCTCGCGCTCGCTCCGGCGCGTGCGTGCGGCACCCTCGCTCTCGCGGTAGCCGACTTCCAGCCCGTCGATCTGGATGCTGCCCTCGTTGTAGAGTTCCAGCAGGTTGATGCAGCGGAGCAGGGTCGTCTTGCCGCCACCCGACGGCCCGATGATCGTGACCACCTCGCCGCGCCGGACGTCGAGATCGACCCCCTGCAGCACGCGATGCTCGCCGAACGACTTGCCGACATCGCGGATGCGGACGACTGGAGCGGGCTCGTTCATGCGGCGATATAGGCGAAGCGCCGCTCGAGCCGGCGCGACAGGCTCGAGAGGCTGTAATTGATCGCGAAGTAGATCGCCGCCCCCAGGAGGTAGAGCGGCAATGGCTCGTAGATCCTGCCGACCACCTGTTGGATCGCCAGCATCAGGTCGACCACGCCCACCAGCGAGATCAAGGCACTTCCTTTCACCGCGTCGGTGACGCTGTTGATCCAGGGCGGCAGGAACCGGCGCAGCGCCTGCGGGAAGATCACGTAGGCGAGGCGCTGCGCGAAACCGAGCCCGATTGCCTTGCCGGCCTCCATCTGGCCGTGATGGATCGACTGGATGGCGCCGCGCGTGGTCTCGATCACCTGCGCGGTGGAGAACATCGACAGCGCCGCCACCGCCGCCACGATGCTGGTCAGATTGATCTTGAGCGCGGGCAGGCCGTAATAGATCGCGAAGATCAGCACCAGGATCGGGATGCCGCGGATGATGTCGCTGTAGCCGCGCACCAGCCATTGCAGCGGCGCGGGCCCGTAGACCAGCAGCACGCCCAACGCCACGCCCAGCACCAGCGAGATCAGGACGACGAGCGCCGAGACCTGCAAGGTGACGGCGAGCCCCTTCATCAGGAACGGTAGCGCCTGCAGGGCTACTTCCATGGCTCAGCGCCGGATCGCATAGCGCCGCTCGAGCAGGCGCAGGAGGAACAGGATGGTGTAGCCAGTTACGATGTAGATCGGAGTCACCACCGCGTAGACCTCGACGATCCGGAAGGTGCTGAAATTGATCCAGTTAGCGGCATAGGCCAGCTCCGGCACGGCAATCACGCTGGCGACCGAGGTGTCCTTGAACAGCGACACGAATGTGTTGCTCAAGGACGGTAGCGACACGCGGAACATGGTCGGCAGACGCACATGGAGAAAACGCTGCACGGGTGTCAGGCCGATCGCCTTGCCGGCATCCAGCAGGCCCTTGGGCACGGCGTCCAGCCCGGCGCGAAACACCTCGACCAGATAGGCGCCGGCATAGATCGACAGCGTGATGATGAACGATTCGACCGGGCCGTAGCTGAATCCGCCGGCACTCGGGATGCCGTAGAACATCAGGTAGACGAGCAGGATCAGCGGGACGTTGCGGATGAACTCGACATAGGCGGTGACCACGCGCCCGAGCCAGCGCGGCCCGTCGCTGTAGGCGATCGCACCCAAGAGGCCGATGACGATGCCGATGGCGACGCAGACCGCTGCGAGCTCGAGCGACAGCACGAGCCCCCAGCCGATCTTGTCGAAATTGCGCCAGATCAGGGTGAAGTTGAAATGGTAGTTCAACGGCGGGCAGGCTCTGTTTGCGCGCGAAGCCGCCCCCACCCCAGCCCTCCCCCGCTGCGCGGGAGAGGGAGTCGGAATTTCCCCCTCTCCCGCCAGCGGCGGGGGAGGGTCGGGGTGGGGGCATTCCTGAAGGCCAAGGCTGTCGCGACCCGCCCTAGAACTTGGGCAGACCAACCGGCCGCACGGGCGGCTTCAGGCCGAAGAACTCGTCGACGGCGGGGTCGAAGATGTCGTTCTGATGGCCGAACATCGCGACATTGAACGTGGTGTCGACGAACTGCAGCCAGTCGAGGTCACTCTGCCGGAGTGCCGCCGAATAGAGCATCGAGTTCCAGCTGAAGCCGGCATCGGCGTACTTGTCGGGCTGGCGCTTGGCCAGCCACCACACCGTCGACAGATCGACCGCCGCCGCGTCGGCGCGGCCGGCCTCCAGCGCCTGGATCACGTTGGCCTGGGTGTCGAGCTGCAGCACCTGCGCTTCCGGCAGCACCTTGTGCACGCTGATCTCGGCATCGACGTTCTGCAGGATCGAGATCTTGGTGTCGGCACCGCCGGCCTGCAGCGCCGCCCACTTCTCGCGCGGGCTGCCGGGCTTGCTCAGGAGCGCTACGCCCTCGATGTAGTAGGGCCGGCTGAAGTTCACGAGCTGCGCCCGGTTGGGTGACACCGTCATGAACTGGATCGTGATGTCGACCTTACCGGAGATCACATTCGGGATCCGCGCTGCAGGGTCCTGCAGCACGAACTCGACTTTGGTCTCGTCGTCGAACAGACCTTTGGCCAGGATCCGGGCCATGGCGATGTCCATGCCGGTGAGCTTGCCCGCATCGTCCTCGAAGTGCCACGGCGCGTTGGTCGAGCCGGTGCCGACGATCAGGTGGCCGCGGTCGAGCACCGTGCGCAGCACGCTGTCTCCCGCCGCCTGCGCGTAGGCCGTCTTCGGGTCGATCAAGGTCGCCGCTGCTGCCGCCGCGATGACGCCACCGGTCAAGGTGGCACCGCCGGCGCCGATGAAGGATCGCCGGTTCTGGTCGAGCTCGCTCATATTTTCCCCCGTGCTTTTGGCTGGCGGGCCATCTTGCCGCATCCCGGAAGCGATGCAAGGATCGCCCGATCAGCTACCCAGCTGGCTGATCCGCTCGCGGGTCAGGCCGACGCGGCAGGCCTGGTACAGGTCGGTCGAGTGGTCGGGATCGGCGTCGCGCTGGCGCTCGCATTCCGAGTCCCGGTAGACGCGCCAGGCACCGATGCTCGTTGCCACCGGCTCCTCGATCTCCGACCGCTTGGCGCGCGAGGTGGCCGCCCGCGCGCGGAGCATCGCCTTGGCCTCGGCCTCGGCCAGGCCGAGCTCGGCCGCGCGCAGCAGATCGCTGAGACAGGCGAGCCGCGACGAGGCGGCCGTCGCCGCCGGGCATTCCGCCAGCACCGCGCCGCCATTGCGGGTCTCGACATCGACGAACACGGCCTCGCCATCCGGCGCGATCAGACACAGATAGCGCACCGCGCTGGTGCCCTTGTCCAGTCGGGCGGTGCCCTGCCCGGCGACCACCAGGGCCAGCGGCTGCCGGCCGGCATAGGTGCTGCGCCGCTCGACGCGGCTGGTCGCGGCCGGATCCAGCGTCACCGACTGGACCCGGCCGTCCTTCGCGCGCAGCGCCAGGTTGGTGGGACCCTCGCAGACCTGGACCGCAGCCTCGGGTGTCAGGGTGATCGCCGGCTTCGGAACGCAGCCTTGCAGGCCGGCCACCAGCAGGACGAGAGCGAGCAGGTGCCGCATCGCGCCGACATCCCGTCTTTTCTACCGCAGCGCTCATTCGCCGCCGGCGAGATCCTTTTGCCGCGATCGTCGCCCGCCGACCAGATCCTTGATCACGCCGCGCATCAGATGGATTTCGGGCCTGGTCCAGCCGCGCCGCTCGATCATCACCGAGATCGCCCGGATCAGGCTGGCGCGGCGCTCGTCGGCGCGAAAGAAGTTCACTTGGTCGAGCTCGCGCACCAAGTGGTCCACCACCCCGCCGACCTCGGCCTTGGTCGCCGGCACCGCACCGGATGCCGGCGCCGATGCCTCCGCCGGAGCCTGTCGAAACCAGGCATAGCCGAACAGCAGGACAGCCTGCGCGAGGTTGAGCGAGGCGAAGGCCGGATTGACCGGGTAGGAGATCAGCGTGTCGGCGAGCAGCAGCTCGTCGTTGGTGAGCCCGGTCCGTTCCGGCCCGAACACCAGCCCGACCCGCCTACCCTCGCCGATCAGCGCGCGGGCGTTGGCTGCTGCCAGCTCGGCGTCCTGCACGGGCTTGCTCAGCTCGCGCGCGCGCGCCGTGGTGGCCAGGATATGGTGCAGGTCCGCCGTGGCGGCAGCGAGATCGGGGAAGACCGCGATGCTGTTCAAGACCTCGACCGCCCCCGAGGCGGCTACCACGGCCTTGGCGTTGGGCCAGCCGCATTGCGGCGCCACCAGCCGCAGCTCGGTCAGGCCGAAATTGAGCATCGCCCGCGCAGCGGTGCCGACATTCTCGCCCATCTGCGTGCGGCACAGGATGATCGCCGGCGCGACCGGCCCGCTCATGCGGCGGGCGCCCGCGCCCCGTCGAGAAACAGCTTGTAGGTGATCGCGTCGTGCAGCGCCTCGTAGGAGGCGTCGATGATGTTGCCGGACACGCCCACGGTCTGCCAGACCCGGCCCAGGCCGTCGCCGCTCTCGATGATCACGCGGGTCACCGCTGCCGTGCCCTGCTCGGGGGCCAGGATCCTGACCTTGTAGTCGATCAGCTGCATCTGCTCGAGGCTCGGATAGTTCTCGATCAGCGCCTGGCGCAGCGCGTGATCCAGCGCGTTGACCGGCCCGTTGCCGTCGGCGACCGTGTAGTAGTTCTTGCCGCCGGCCGCGACCTTGATCGTCGCCTCCGAGGTCGTGACCAGCTGGCCGGCCGCGTTGTAGCGCCGCTCGTCGATCACCCGGAAGCTCAGCAGGTCGAAATAGTCCGGCACTTGGCCCAGCGTGCGCCGGACCAGCACCTCGAAGCTGGCCGCGGCCCCGTCATAGACCCAGCCGCGCGCCTCGCGGTCCTTGATCGCGGTCAACAGCGCCGCCGTCTGCTCCGGGTCCGGGTCGACGTCCATCCCCATCTCGGCGAAGCGGAACATCAGGTTGGCGCGTCCGGCCTGGTCGGAGACCAGAATGTCGCGCGCGTTGCCGACCAGCGCCGGGTCGATATGCTCGTAGAAGGCCGGGACTTTTCGCCACCGCCGAGGCGTGCAGCCCTGCCTTATGGGCGAAGGCCGAGGCGCCGACATAGGGCGCGTGCCGGTTCGGCGTCCGGTTCAGCCGCTCGTCGAAGGTGCGCGAGAGCTGCGTGAGGTGACGCAGGCCGTCGTCGCTCACGCCGACCTCGTAGCCCAGCTTCAGCTTCAGGGTCGGGATCAGGCTGACCAGGTTGGCGTTGCCGCAGCGCTCACCCAGCCCGTTCAGCGTCCCCTGCACCTGCCGCGCCCCGGCCCGGATCGCCGCCAGACTGTTGGCCACGGCGTTCTCGGTATCGTTGTGGGTGTGGATGCCGACCCGCTCGCCGGGAATCGCGCGCAGCACCCGCGCCACCACCGCCTCGACCTCGTCCGGCAGCGCCCCACCATTGGTATCGCAGAGCACGATCCAGCGCGCGCCCGCCGCGTAGGCGGCCTCGAGGCAGGCCAGTGTGTACTCGCCGTCCTCCTTGAACCCGTCGAAGCAATGCTCCGCGTCGTACATCACCTCGTCGGCATGCCGGCACGATTCGCGGATGGAATCCGCGATCATGGTCAAGTTCTCGTCGCGCGTGACGCCCAGCGCCCCCTCGGCCTGCCGCGCCGAGCTCTTGCCGACCAATGTGATCACCGGCGTACTGGCCTGGAACAGTCCGACCAGCCCTGGATCGTTGGCGGCGCTGCGGCCCGACCGCCGCGTCATCCCGAACGCACACAACTTGGCCTGCCGGAACTCCGGCGGATTGGCGAAGAACGCATCATCGGTCGGATTGGCCCCGGGCCAGCCGCCCTCGACATAGTCGATCCCGAGCCCGTCCAGCTCGCGGGCGATGCGCAGCTTGTCCTGAACGGAGAAATCGACGCCCTGGGTCTGCGCGCCGTCGCGCAGTGTGGTGTCGTAGAGGTAGATGCGCTCAGCTGTCATGCGCGGCGCCAGTCGGTGGTACCGTCGGGACGGTCTTCGAGGATGACGCCAGAACGAGCCAATAATTGACGGATCTCATCGGCGCGCGCAAAGTTGCGCTCGGCTCTGGCGCGTGATCGCTCTTCTTTGAGCGCAAGAACTTCGGACGTCTGTAAGGCGGCTGTGGCGCTCCCGGTCGCCGATTGGCTTCCATATGCGAATGGAGCCTCACGCCATTAGCTGTTCACTAGGATCATTGTCCAGAATGCCGATAAGCCGTGCGGTTGAAATGAATCTTGCCGCAATGGTTGCGTTCTCGGACCGGTTTACCTCTGCTAGCATCTCATACAATGCTGCAAATGCTTTCGGCGTATTGAGGTCATCACAAAGAGCATCTACCACAGCGAGGTCTGGCTCGGCGTCTATATCATCTGCAAAGCGCTTGGCTGTTCCATACATACGCGATCAAAGATCGCTTCGCATCCAATACGGCTTCGGAATTATAGTCTGCGGGCTGACGATAATGAGTGCCCAGCAGGAGAAGTCGAATTGCTTCACTCCATTTAGGGCCGACGGTCCCTATGGCGTCGGGCACCCGCACGACATTACCAACACTCTTCGACATCTTCTCGCCACGCATGTCGAGAAAGCCGTTGTGCATCCAATAGCGCGCCATGGTGTCGATCCCATGGGCGCAGCAGCTCTGGGCGATCTCGTTCTCGTGGTGCGGGAAGATCAGGTCGAGGCCGCCGGCGTGGAGGTCGAACGGGAGTGGGCCCAGGAAATGCTCGCTCATCGCCGAGCATTCGATGTGCCAGCCGGGGCGGCCGCGCCCCCACGGGCTGTCCCAGCCGTCCTGGTCGTCGGTGGACGGCTTCCACAGCACGAAATCGGCCGGGTCGCGCTTGTAGGGCGCCACGTCGACCCGCGCACCGGCGATCTGCTCGTCGCGGTCGCGGCGCGACAGGCGGCCATAGGCCGGCATCGAGGGCACATTGAACAGCACGTGGCCGTCGGCGGCATAGGCGTGGCCGCGCTCGATCAGCGTCGCGATCATCGCGATCATGCCCGGCACATGCTCGGTCGCGCGCGGCTCGTGCGTCGGCGGCAGGCAGCCCAGGGCAGCGAGGTCGGCCTGGAAATCGGCCGTGGTGCGGTCGGTCAGCGCGCGGATGCTCTCGCCGTTTTTCCGCGCCTGATCCATGATCTTGTCGTCGATGTCGGTGATGTTGCGGACATAGACGACGTTGTCCGCCCCGTAGAGATGGCGCAGCAGCCGGTAGAGCACGTCGAAGACGACGAAGGCGCGCGCGTTGCCGACATGAATGCGCTGATAGACGGTCGGGCCGCAGACATACATCCGCACCCGCTTTTCGTCTGCCGGCTCGAACACCTCCTTGGTGCGCGTCAGCGTGTTGTGCACTCGGAGCTGCACGACGGTCCTCGAAAGATGCTGGATGCTTGGCCCGGTTATGCCGTCTCGCCACGCAGGCGGGCCAGGGCCCGCGCGCGGCCGAGGAGCGGTAGCAGATGTTTCAGCTCCGGTCCATGCTCGCGGCCGGTCAGCGCCAGGCGCAGCGGGTGGAACAGGGCCTTGCCCTTGAGCCCGGTGCGGGCTTTCAGCGCCTCGATCCAGGCGGCAAAGCCGGATTCGTCGCCGAGTTCCACGGGCAGCAGCTCGGCCGCCGCCGCCAGCACGGGACGCTCGGTCACGATCGGCCGCAGCGGCCGGCTGCACACCTCCCACCACTCGCGCGCATCCTCGAGCCGGCCGAGATTGCCACGAATCGCCTGCCAGAACGCGGCGTCGATACCGCCCAGGCCCTCCTCGCGCAGGCGCGGCGCCACTTGCTCGAACGAGCGGTGGCGCAGCACGGCGGCCGAGAAGCGCGGCAGATCGTCGACCGTCAGCTTGGGCGCCGCCCGCCCATAGGCCTCCAACGCGAACCCGGCGATCGCGCTGTCCAGATCGCCGGCCGGCGACGCCGCCTCGGCCGTGCCCAGGGCGGCGAGGCTGAGCACGATCGCCAGCGGCTCGATCCCCTGCTCGCGCAGCGAGCGCAGGCTGAGGGCACCCAGCCGTTTGGAGAAATTGCGGCCTGCCGCATCGCCGATCAGCGGCAGATGCGCGAATTGCGGCACCGGCGCTGCCAATGCCTGCAGGATCGCCAGCTGCAGTGCCGTGTTGCTGACATGGTCCTCGCCACGGATCACGTGACTGATGTCGAGTTCGGCATCGTCGACCGCGGAGGCGAACAGGTAGGTGACGCTGCCATCCTCACGCCGCAGCACCGGGTCGCCGAGATCCTCGGCGACGAAGCGGCGCGGCCCCATGACCAGATCGTCGAAGGCGAGCTCGCCATCCGCGAGCTGCAGGCGCCAGTGCGGCCGCCGCCCCTGCGCCTCCAGCGCCGCCCGCTCGGCCGCGCCCAGGCGCAGCGACCGGCGGTCGTAGCGGGGCGGCTCGCCGCGCGCCTGCTGCAATTTGCGCGTGGCGGCCAGCTCCTCCGGCGTCTCGTAGCAGGGGTAGACCCGGCCGGCCGTGCGCAGGCGCTCGAACGCCGCCTCGTACTCCGCCACCCGGCTGCTCTGGCGGAACTCGGCGTCCCAGCCGAGCTCCAGCCAGCTCAGGTCCTCGCGGATCGCGGCCTCGAACGCGACCTCCGAACGCTCGCGGTCGGTATCGTCGATGCGCAGCAGGAACCGCCCCTCGTGCCGGCGCGCGAACAGCCAGTTGACCACGGCGACGCGGGCATTGCCGAGGTGCAGATGGCCGGTCGGGCTGGGCGCGAACCGGACGGTGGGCGGGCTCAAGCTGGGTTCGTCAGACCACCTTCAACCGAACCGGCACGTTGTTGCGGGTGGCATTCGAGTACGGGCAGACCTGATGCGCCTTCTCGACCAGCTCCTCGGCAGCGGCCCGGTCCACGCCCGGCAGCGAGATGTCGAGCCCGACATCGATGCCGAAGCCGCCCTCCGAGCGCGGCCCGATGCCGACCGTCGAAGTCACGCTGGCGTCGTTGGGCACCTTCGTCGTGCCGCCCTGGCTCGCCACGAACTTCATGGCACCCAGGAAGCAGGCGGCATAGCCGACCGCGAACAGCTGCTCG
The DNA here is from genome assembly GCA_963798145.1 of uncultured Alphaproteobacteria bacterium. Lineage (GTDB taxonomy): Bacteria > Pseudomonadota > Alphaproteobacteria > Geminicoccales > Geminicoccaceae > Benzoatithermus. The sequence goes on along the minus strand of CAWCSG010000019.1, from coordinate 350,525 downwards.
GGGTTGTTCCCCGGGCCGCCGCCGCCGCCCAGTTCCTTGGGTGTCGACAGCTGGACATCCAGGGCGCCGTCCTTGGTGGCGGAGTGGCCATCTCGGCCCCCGGTGGCGGTGGCGGTGGTGGTGTACTTGACGTCGACCGGCATGGAGACCTCCCCAATTGTAGGCGAAGGGTTCCCATATACCGGCCGCTGGCGCACGTGAAGGTGCGGCAGTACGGCGCCGGCCCTGCCCTAGTCGGCGTAGTACTCGCCGAGCCGCGCATAGGCGAAGCCGGCATCGCCGGCACCGGACCGCGCGTGCCGGCGCAGGTCGACCTGGCTGAGGACCGCACCGGCGACCACGGCGCCGCTCTCGCGCAGGCCGCGCAGCGAGAGCTCGCAGAAATCGCGTCGCGTGGCGCCGTAGCGGACCACGAACAGCACCGTGTCGGCGAGCTTGGCCAGCAGCTTGGCATCGACCACGGCCACCAGCGGCGCGCTGTCGACCAGGATCAGATCGAAGCTCGGGCGCAGCGCCGCGAGCAGCGCGCCGAACCCGTCCTGGGCCAGCAGCCGCGTCGGCTGCATGAGCCGGCGGCTGCCGGGCAGCAACTTGAGCGGCAGGCGTGGATCCTGGGCGATCACATCGGCCAGCGGCACCTCCCGCCGCAGCACCTCGACCAGCCCCGCCCCCTGCTTGAGGCCGACCAGATCATGCAGGACCGGCTTGCGCAGGTCGGCGTCGATCACCATCACCCGCATCCCCTCGGCGGCGGCGATGCGGGCGAGGCTCAAGGTGAGGGTCGACTTGCCTTCGCCCGGGAGCGCCGAGGTGACCAGGACCACGCGACCCCTCGGCTCCGACGGGATATCGGCCGCGCGACGGAGCAGCAGGCCGGTCAGCACCTCGCGCAAAGCCTCGGCGTATCTCGAGCGCGGCCGCTCGATCACGTAGTCCTGGGGGGCGATGGTGCCGCGCCGGGCGGGCTCCAGTCGGGGCACCAGCGCCAGCGTCGGCAGGCCCAGCACCTCCGAGACATCCCGGGCCGAGCGCAGCCCGCGCTCGCCGGTCTCGGCCACGTACATGGCCGCGAGCCCGATCAGGAACCCGCCGGTCAGGGCCAGGGACAGCATCAGCCGGGGTTTGGGGAAGCTCGGCACCGACGGCGCCACCGCCTCGGAGATCACCCGCGCATCCGGCTCCAGCTCGCCGATGGCGACGCCCTCGCTGCTGGCCCTGGCCAGGTAGGATTCGTAGAGGCGGCGCTTCAGATCGACCTCGCGCTCCAGATCGTGCGTGCGCTGCGCGTCGGCCTCCCGCTGCAACGCCTTGCCCTTCTGCTCGGCAAGCTGCTCGGCCAGCGCCTGCTCACCGGCGCGCGCCCGGGCGACCTCGCCCTCGAACTGGCGCAGCAGCGCCTTGCGCTCCTGGCGAATGCGCCCGTCGAGCTTGTCCTGCTCCGCGCGGATGTCCTGGATCTTCGGGTGGCGCTCGCCATACTGGCCGGTCAGCTCCGCCTCGCGACGCAGCAGCTCGGCCTTCAGCGCCATCAGATTGTCGAGCAGCGGCGAGCTGCCGAGCTCGCCCAGCGCGGCCGACAGGTCGCCGCTCTCGACCTGTTGCCGCAGCCGGCCCAGGGTCGCGGCCTTGCCGGCGCGCGCGACCACGGCGGCCACGAGCTGGGCATTCAAGCCCGCGATCTCGCCCGGATCGGCGCCATAGGTCGCGTCGTGCTGCGCCTCGCCATCGGCACGGAACCGGGCCAGTGCTGCCTCGGCGCCGTCAAGCTCGCCCTTGAGCGCCTGCAGCTGGCCGTCGAACCAGCCAGTCTGCCGGCGCATGGCCGCGTCCTTGCGGCTGAGCTGACCCGCCATGTAGCGCTCGGCCAGCCGGTTGGCGATCCGCGCCGCCTTCTCGGGGTCGCCCGGAGCGATAGATGACCGCGATCACATGGCTCTTGCCCTCGCGCTTGACCTCGAGCCGCCCGAGAAACTGCCCGACAATGTCGACCGGCGGCTTGGCATCGGTCGACGTCGAGCGCACGAGACTGGCCGGCAAGACGCGCTCGAGGAACCCCGGGCCGGCCGGCACGCCGGTAAGCTCCGCGTCGCTCTCGAGGGCGAGTTGCGCGATCACCTCGCGCGCCAGCGAGCGTGAGGCCAGGATCTGCACCTGGCTGTCGACCGACGCGCTGTCCGGGGTCTGGCTGGATGTGGCTACGGTAGCTCCCGTTCGGCCGCCGTCCGGCTCGATGACCAGCAATGCACGGGCGTCGTAGACCGGCGTGATCGCGGCGATGGCGCCCATGCCGGCGAGCCCGGCCAGGAACACGCAGCCCAGCAGCAGCCAGCGTCGACGATGCACCACCTGCAGCAGCTCGACGAGCGAGAGCTCGTCGTCGAGGGGCCGGGCCGGAGCTGACGCCTTCCCGACCACGCCGTCGGTAGCCGGGGAGGTCATATACCTATAATAGATATTATCGGGAGAAATTCAACTTATACGTTTTTTCTGTTGCCCGACGGCGGGTCCAGGGCCAATCGCCGCGCTCGGCGGCCACGGTACCTACGATCAGATCGTCGCCGTCGCGCGTGATGGCGAGGCCGCCCGAGTTCCGTAACGCCCAGGGGCCGAGCATGCGGCCGCCGCGACGGCAGATCTCGGGGCCGGCGCGCGCGATCACGAGGTCGACCCGACCGCAATCCTCGACCGCTGCCTCCACCTCATGCGCAAGCGAGATGTGCAACGGGCCAAGCTCGACGATGCAGCCGGCATGGTCGCAGGCGATCCCCCGCTCCGGCCCGACACCCGGCTTCGGCGCCGGCAGCGGCACGGCCGTCGCGAGATTGCGCAGCCAGCTGTCGCGGACCAGCCCGTCGCGGCGCCACTCGATCATGGTCGTCGTGCCGTCCGCATCGCGGATCGCCGCCATGCCCAGCGTTCGGTCGACCAGTATGTCGGGCGGCCGGCTGGCCAGCACGAGCACCAACGCCGCGGCGCAGGGCACGAGTCCGAGCCAGCGCCAGCGCTGCTGCCAGAGCGCCAGCCACAGGCCCCCGAACGCGAGCAGGGCCAGGCCCTGGCCCGGCCACTGATGCACCAGCACCGAGGCGCCGGGCAGAGCCGAAGCGGTGCGTGCCGTCCACAACACACCCTCCACGCCCCACGCCATGACCTGGAACGCCGGCCCGTCCAAGCCCAAGGGCATGAGCAGCAGGCCGATCATCCCGGCGGGCATGACGACGAAGCTGGTCAGCGGCACCGCCACCAGGTTGGCCAGGACGCCGTAGGTCGGGATGGTCTGGAAGTGAAACGCGGCCAGCGGCGTGGTGGCTGCGCTGGCGACCAGCGTGGTGATGCACACGCCCAGCAGATAGCGCAGGACAGGCGCCAGCCGCCTGTGCTCGGGCGCATCCTCCTCCCGCGTCCGGCTGCTCCAGCCCTCGTAGACCACCATCAGCGCCACCACGGCCGCGAACGAGAGTTGGAAGGAGGCGCCGAGCACGCTCTCGGGCGTCAGGACCAGGACGACGAGCGCCGCGCAGGCGAGCAGCCGCAGCGAGAACGGGTTGCGGTCGACGATCACCGCCAGCGAGCCGACCGCAGCCATCAGGAACGAGCGCTGGGTCGGCACGCTGGCACCCGAGAGCACGAGGTAGAACGCGGCGGCCACGATCGCGACGACGGCCGCGAGCTTCTTGACCGGCACGCGCAAGGCCAACGGGGGGCACAGGGCCAGCAGCCAGCGGCAGGCGGTGAACACACTCCCGGCGACCAGCACCATGTGCAGCCCGGACACCGAGATGATGTGGGCAAGGCCGGAGATCTGCATGGCTCGCCAAGTGGCCTGGTCGATGCCTGCGCGGACTCCCGCGATCAGGGCCGCGGCCATGGCGCCGGCGGAGCCGGGGCTGATCCCGGTGATCCGTTTGGCGATCACGGCGCGCAGCTCCGCGATCGCCAGCGCGAAACTGTCGGCGGCGGCCGGCAATCGCTGTGCTGGGCCGATCGCGAACCCGATCGCGCCCAGCTGGTCGAACCAGGCCTGGCGCGCGAAGTCGTACCCGCCGGGCAGCGCCGGCGGCAACGGTGGCTGCAGGCGGGCGCGCAGCCGGACCCGGTCGCCGGGCATCAAGCCTTTGGGGGCCTCGCGCAGATTGACGCGAATGGTGGCCGGCGTCGCCTCGGGTGCAATGCCGGCGAGCGCGACCCGGTCGAGCAGCAGCCGGTCGCCACCTGGGCGCGGCGACAGATCGATCACCCGACCCTCGATGGCGTAGACGCGGGCACGCTCGAGCACGGGTGCGGCAACCGCGTGCAGGCGAGCCTGGGCCAGGGCGAAGCCGAGCGCGATGGCCGCGAGGCCGATCAGCAGCGCCTCCCGCCCGGCGATCTGACCCCGCCGGGCTGGATAGGCCGACGCGAGCAACGTCATCCCAATCCCGGCTGCGAGCCAGCCCACCCAGGGTGGCGGCTCTCCGGGAAGGTTGAAGTAGGCGACGATACCGGTGGCCAGTAGCACCGGCGACCACAGCAGCCAGCGCCGGCGCTCCAACTCCAGTGTGGCCGCGAGCGACGGCCAGGCGGGCGGCAGGCGCAGCCGCCACGCTGCCCATGCGCCCACTGGGGGCGCGGACCCGACCAGCCTTTGCTGCACCGCACGCCGCGTTGTGCTATTCGTCCGGCCTCCCTTATCCCGCGAATGGCCGACGAAATCAACCATGAGTGTTGTCGTACGCTTTGCACCTTCGCCCACAGGTTATCTACACATCGGCGGCGCGCGCACGGCCTTGTTCAACTGGCTGTTTGCCCGGCATCACGGCGGGCGCTACCTGCTGCGCATCGAGGACACGGACCGGCAGCGCTCGACCCAAGGGGCTATCGACGCCATCTTCGATAGTCTGGCGTGGCTCGGTCTCGGACCCGACGAGCCGCCCGTGTTCCAGGCCGAGCGCGCTGCGCGTCATGCCGAGGTCGCCCTGCGGCTGCTGGGCGAGGGCAAGGCCTATTACTGCTATGCCACACCCGAGGAGCTGGACGCGATGCGCGCGCGGCAGCGCGAGCTGGGCCAGCCGATGCGCTACGACGGCCGCTGGCGCGACCGCGATCCTGCCGAGGCGCCGCCCGGCGTGCCGCCCGTGGTGAGGCTGAAGGCACCGCAAACCGGCGAGACCGACCTGGCGGACTTGGTGCAGGGCGAGATCAAGGTCGCCAACGAGCAGCTCGACGACATGGTACTGCTGCGCGGCGACGGCACGCCGACCTACATGCTGTCGGTCGTGGTCGACGATATCGACATGGGCATCACCCACGTCATCCGGGGCCACGACCACCTCACCAACACGTTCCGCCAGATCCAGCTCTACCGTGCGATCGGCGCCGCACTGCCCGAGTTCGCGCATATTCCGCTGATTCATGGCCCGGACGGCGCCAAGCTCAGCAAGCGGCACGGTGCCCTGAGCGTGACCGAGTATCGCGAGATGGGCTTCTTGCCCGAGGCCGTGCGCAACTATCTGCTGCGGCTCGGCTGGGGTCACGGCGACGAGGAGATCATCGCGACCGCCCAGGCGATCGCCTGGTTCGACCTCGCTGCGGTCGGGCGCTCGCCGGCCCGCTTCGACCTCGCCAAGCTGTCGTCCCTCAACGCGCACTATCTGCGCGAGCGGCCCGACGCCGAGCTGGCGCAACTTCTGCGGCCCCATCTGCTGGCACTCGGCCTCGAACCGGATGAGACGGCCCTGCAACGACTCGAAGCCGGGATGGACGGGCTGAAGCAGCGCGCGCGCACGCTGGTCGAGCTCGCCCAGCTCGGAGCGTTCTACGTCCGGCGGCGGCCGCTGCCGCCCGACGAGAAGGCCGCGAAGGTGCTGGATGAGAGCGCCCGCGCGGCCCTGGCGACGCTAGCCAAGCCATTGGCGGGGCTCGACGATTGGCAGGAGCCGGCCCTGGAGGCCGTGTGCCGTGCACAGGCCGGCGCGATCGATCTCGGCTTCGGCAAGCTGGCGCAGGCGTTGCGCGCGGCGCTGACCGGAGCCGTCGTATCGCCCGGGATCTTCGAGATCATGCGCGTGCTCGGCCGGTCCGAGGTGCTGGCGCGGATCGAGGACGCGGCGACAGGACGCAATGCTGCCGTGCAGCATCGTGGTTGAGGGGGCGGGCGCGCACTCGTACAGTCCGCGGGCCGGGACGGAATTTCGGAGCGTGCCTCAGCACTGCATCGTACCAGACCCCAAGGAGGGATCGAGATGAGCGACGACGCCACGCCGAAGTCCGTCACCGTGTCCGTGGGCGACGCCAAGCCGATCGACTTCCCGGTCCTGGAGGGTACGATCGGCCCTACAGTGGTCGATGTGCGCAAGCTCTACGGCCAGACCGGGATGTTCACCTACGATCCAGGCTTCACCTCCACCGCCAGCTGCAGCTCGAAGATCACCTACATCGACGGCGATGAGGGTGTCCTGCTGCACCGCGGCTACACGATCGAGGAGCTGGCGAAGAACAGCTCGTTCCTCGAGGCTGCCTACCTGATCCTGAATGGCGAGCTGCCGACCAAGGAGGAATTCGAGGATTTCCACCAAGGTGTCACCTACCACACCATGGTGCACGAGCAGATCCAGTACCTGTTCCGAGGCTTCCGGCGCGACGCGCATCCAATGGCGGTGATGATCGGCGTCGTGGGCGCGCTCTCGGCGTTCTACTACGAGGATCTGCGCACGGATGACCCGCACCACCGGAAGATCGCGAGCTTCCGGTTGATCGCCAAGATTCCGACGATTGCCGCGATGTGCTACAAATATTCCATCGGCCAGCCGTTCGTCTATCCGCGCAACGATTTGAGCTACGCCGAGAATTTCCTGCACATGATGTTCGCGGTGCCGTGCGAGCCCTACAAGGTCAACCCGACCCTGGCCAAGGCGCTCGACCGGATCTTCATCCTGCACGCCGACCACGAGCAGAACGCCTCCACTTCGACCGTCCGGCTCGTCGGCTCGACCGGAGCCAGCCCGTACGCCGCGATCGCCGCCGGCATCGCGGCGCTCTGGGGCCCGGCCCACGGCGGCGCCAACGAGGCCGTGGTCAAGATGTTGGCCGAGATCGGCAGCCCCGACCGGATCCCGGAGTTCATCGACAAGGCCAAGGACAAGGAGAGCCACTCCAAGCTGATGGGCTTCGGTCACCGGGTCTACAAGAACTACGATCCGCGCGCCGGCGTGCTCAAGGAGAGCGCCGACGACGTGCTTGCCCTGCTCGGGCAGAAGGACAACCCGAAGCTGTCGATCGCCAGGGAGCTGGAGAGAATCGCGCTGAACGACGAATATTTCGCGCAGCGCAAGCTGTTCCCGAACGTCGACTTCTATTCGGGCATCATCCTCGAGGCCATGGGCATCCCGACGACGATGTTCACCGCCATCTTCGCGATGGCGCGGACGGTCGGCTGGGTCGCGCAGTGGAACGAGATGATCGAGGATCCCGAGCAGAAGATCGGGCGGCCGCGGCAGCTCTATACCGGCAGCCCGCAGCGCAGCTACGTGCCGATCGCGGAGCGCGGCTGAGCCGGCTCAGCCGGTCATGATCTTCGCCATGAACTCGGCCTCGGCGGCGAGATTGCCATCGACCAGGGCGCGGCCGCCGAACTTCCACACGCCCAGCTTGTTGCGCAGGACCGTGATCTCGACCCGGAGCTGATCGCCGGGCCGGACCGGCCGGCGGAAGCGCGCGCCCTCGATCGCCATGAAGTAGACGGAATTGCCCTCGTGCCCGGCGCCCAGACAGGCGACCGCCAGCACGGCCGCGGTCTGCGCCATGCACTCGACCAGCAGCACGCCCGGCATGATCGGGTCGGACGGGAAGTGCCCGGCGAAGAACGGTTCGTTGACCGTCACGTTCTTGATGCCGACGGCGCGTCGATGGGCCTCGAGCTCGACGACGCGGTCGACCAGCAGGAATGGATAGCGGTGTGGGATCATGCGCATGATCCCGGCAATGTCGATGTCGGCCAGAGGCGATCCCGGTTCCAGGGCCTGCCCGCTCATGGTGTTATCCTTCCTGATCAATCGGCCGAGCGGTAATCCCAGATCGGCCTTATGCCCAGCGGGACCGCTCGCCTAGCGAGGATCGGGGGGCGTCGTCAATCGGCCTTCTCGGGCACCTTCACATTCGGCAGCTTGCGGTCGAGCTGGGCCAGCGTCTCGTCGGTCAGATCGATCGCCGGTGAGAACAGCAGCAGGCCGCTGGTCGGCAGCACGAGATTGAAACCGCGCGTCTCCGCGAGTTCGCCCACGACCTCGATCATCGCCGTCCGGACATTGTTGAGCGCCGCGGCGGCCGCCTGATCCAGGTCGCGGCGCCGTTCCTGCGCCATCCGCTGCACCCCGGCAACCTCGCCCTCGAACGCGCGCCGCCGCTCGGAGAACGCGTCCGCCGAGAGGATGCTGCGCTGGCGTGCCAGCTCCTTGTCAGCCTCGTGCAGGCGCTGCTCCTGCTTGGCGATCTCGTCCTGGTACAGCTTGCGCCGGCCTTCGACCTGATCGCGGATCGCCTGCGCCGCCTTCGCCTCACGCAGAATCCGCTGGTAGTCGACCACCGCGGCCACCGCCGGCGGCAGAGCTTCCTGTGCCGACGCGGGCAGGTCGAGCAGACCGCCGAGCGCGAGCAGCGACGCCAGGATGCGGCCCATGGCCCTGGACCGGAACCCCGTCGCCGCGCCCCGAACGGGGAGCGGGGCCGTCATCAGAAGCGGGTGCCGAAGTTCAACATGAACAACTCGGTCTTGTCGTCGTCCTCTTTCTTGATCGGCTGCGCGAAGTTGATCGACAGTGGCCCGAGCGGCGACAGCCAGGAGAGACCGACGCCGCCGGCGATTCGCAACCCTTTGCTTTCATCCAAGGTAGGGCCGCTGACGTCGATATCCTGCAGCGTGCCGGCATCGACGAAGGTGCGTCCGAAAATGCGCAGCTCCTTGGGCAGGCCCAGCGGGAAGCGCAGTTCGGCCGACCCCACATAGTACAGATTGCCGCCGAGCTTGTCGTCGGCCTCCTTATCGAAAGGGCCGATGCCGCCGAACTTGAAGCCGCGCAGGTTGTTGCCGCCGACGAAGAAGCGCTGCGACAGGTGCACGTCCTCGCCCGCGATCCCGCGGATGTAGCCGCCGCTGCCGCTCAGGCTGGCCACCACGTCGGGAATGATCGAGTAGTAGTACTCGGCGCGGCCCTCATGGCGGAGATAGCGGTTGTCGCCGCCGAAGCCCGCCAGATCCTGGTCGAAGCGCAGATAGTAGCCCTCCGACGGCAAGAACTTCTCGTCGCGCCGATCGTAGGCAAAGGTTTGGCCGATCAGTGAGGTGGAGCGTTCCCCCTCCTCGTCCTTGATGAAGACCGATGCGTCGTTGTCCACATTCTGGATCTGATCCGTGCGCAGCGTGTAGCGCACGGAGTGACGCAGGTTCTCGGTCAGCGGATAGCCCATCCGCAGCGTGCCCCCGGTGCTGGTCTCGTCGTAGGAGGACTCGCTCTGGAAGTCGGTGCGCGAGCGGAACAGATCGACGCCAGCGGCCAGATCGCGATTGAGGAAATAGGGCTCGGTGAAGCTGACGTTGAAGGCCTGGCGGCGCTGCGACACGGTAACGCTCGCGCTCAGATCCTGGCCACGGCCGAGCAGGTTGCGCTCGGTGAGCCGTATGTCGCCGAGCACGCCGTCCTGCGTCGAGAAACCCGCGCCGAACGACAGCTCACCGGTCGACTTCTCGACCACCTTCGTCTTGATCACGACCTTGTCCGGCGCGCTGCCCTGCTCGGTCTTGACGTCGACCGATTCGAAGAAGCCCAGGTTGCGCAGCCGCTGCTGCGAGCGCCGCAGCAACGCCGTGTTGAACGCATCGCCCTCGGCCAGCCGGAACTCACGCCGGATGACCTCGTCCAAGGTGCGCAGGTTGCCGTCGATGTCGATGCGCTCGACATAGACTCGCTGGCCCTCGTTGACGTGATAATCGACATCCACGATCAGCGTGTCGGAATGCTTGGTCAGCAATGGCTGGATCTCGACGAACGCGTAGCCCAACCGGCCGACCTCGTCGGTGAAGGCCTGGATGGTCGCCTCGATCAACTCGGCATTGTAGACATCGCCCTTGATGCTTTCGGCCAGTCCAACCAGATTTTCGGTGGCCAGGTCCGTCAGCGTGGTCTGGACCGTGATCTCGCCGAACTTGTATTGCGGACCCTCATCGAGCGTGAAGGTGATGAAGAACTCCTTGCCGTCCGGGGTCAGCTCAGCGATCGCGGAGACCACCTGGAAATCGGCATAGCCACGCGCCGTATAGAACCGTCGCAACAGTTCCTCGTCGAAGGTGACCCGGTCCGGATCGTAGGTGTCGTCGTTCGACAGGAACCGATACCAAGCGCTTTCCCTGGTCTGCACCACGCCCCGCAAGGTGCTGTCGCTGAACTGCTCGTTGCCGATGAACGCGATCCCACCGACCCCGGTGGTTGGACCCTCGTTGATCTCGAACACCAGATCGACGCGGTTCTGATCGAGCTCGATGATCTTGGGCTCAACCTTGGCGGCATAGCGGCCGTTGCGCCGATACAGTTCGAGGATACGGCTGACCGCGTTTTGCACGCGGGCCCGGGTATAGACCACGCGTGGCCGAAGCTGGATCTCAGCTTCCAACACCTTGGTGTCGAGCCGCTTGTTGCCCTCGAAGGCGATGCGATTGATGATCGGGTTCTCGACCACCTTGACCACCAGCGCATCGCCTTGCTGGTCGATCGTCACATCGTCGAACAGCCCGGTCGCGAACAGGCTCTTGAGCGAATCGTCCAACTTCTGGGAGTCGAACGGCTCGCCCGGCCGCAACGCAAGATAGCTCTCGACGGTGCTGGGCTCGATCCGCTGATTGCCCTCGACGACGATCCGCCGGATCACGTCACCGGTCTGGCTGAGTGCCTGCGTCACGGGTTGCAGCAGCATCGCAGCCAGCACGGCTACGGCCAGCCGCAACCTGTGACAGTTTATCATGGGCAATCTTCGTCCCGCTCCCAGCTCAACCAACTTATTAGCCGAGACGACTAACGCACGCCAGCTACGAGATCAGTTTCAACAGGCCCTCTATCCACCCCAGGTGAACGAAGTCGTTCCAGGTGGCAAAGACCATCAGGCTGAGCACCATGGCGAGCCCGATGCGAAAGGCAATCTCCTGGCTGCGCTCGTTGAGCGGCCGCCCCCGCGCCGCCTCGATGCCGTACATGGCGAGGTGGCCGCCGTCCAGCATCGGAATCGGGAACAGGTTGATCAGCCCGAGATTGATCGACAGCACGGCGGTGAACCACAGGGCCGGCACGAACCCGTCCTGGGCGATCTGGCCGGACATCTGAGCGATCCGCAGAGGCCCGCCCAGCTCCTGCGTGCCGCGCGTGCCGACCACCATCTGCCCCAGCGCCTGCAGGGTGCCGCCGATCATCCGGCCGGTTTCCGCCGTGGCCTCGAACAGGGCCAGGAACGGATTGCTGCGGCGATACTCGACGCCCGCCCGGCTGACGCCGATCAGACCGACCTTGTGCACGTTGCCGAAGCGATCCGTGATCTCACTGGCCGAGGGGGTGACCGTGACCTCGGTGGTCTCGCCGTCTCGGGTCAGCACGAACTGGAGCGGCCGGCCCGCATTGTCGCGCACCATCGCCTGCAGCTCCTCGAAGCTGGCGATGGGCGTGCCGTCGACGGCCGTGATCTTGTCGCCGACGGCGAGGCCAGCGGCGGCCGCGGGGCTGTCCGGCTGGACGACGCCGACCTCGGCCGGGGTGAACGGTCGGCCGACCGCGGCGAACAGGATCGCCAGCGCCACGATCGCGAAGATGAAATTGGACATCGGCCCCGCCACCACGATCGCCATGCGCTGCCAGACGCTCTTGGCGGGGAAGCTGTCGGGATCGCGCGCGTGCAGCGGGTCGACGGTGGCGCTGGTCGCATCGGCATCGCCCAGCATCTTCACATAGCCGCCCAGCGGCACTGCGCAGAACTTCCAGCGCGTGCCGTGCCGGTCGTTGCGGCCGAACAGCTCGGGCCCGAAGCCGATCGAGAACACCTCGATACGCACGCCGTTGCGACGGGCAATATAGTAGTGTCCGAACTCGTGCACGAACACGACGACCGACAGGACGAGCAGGAACGGGATCACATATTGGAGCGAGGTCGCGATCATGACGTCTGGGATCCTTCAGGGTGACATGCCGGCGCCGGTCGATGCCAACATCCCGGCGGCGACACGTCGAGCTTCCATATCGTAGGCGACAACGGCTTCAAGATCATCACATGGCTCGCCGGCCAGCCGCTCCAGCACCTGCCCGACGGTGCGGGCGATGCCGACAAAGCCGAGCCGGCGATCCAGGAACGCCGCCACGGCGACCTCGTTCGCGGCGTTCAATACAGTGGGTGCCGCTCCCCCCTGCCGCAAGGCGGCCCGGGCCAGCTGCAGGGCCGGGAAGCGCTCGTGGTCGGGCGGCTCGAACTCCAGGCCCGAATGGGCGCACAGGTCGAGCTGCGGCGCACCGGTCGCGAGGCGGCCAGGCCAGCCCAGAGTACAGGCGATCGGGATCCGCATGTCCGGCGCACCGAGCTGCGCGAGCACCGAACCGTCGGTGAAGCCGACGAGGCTGTGCACGATCGACTGCGGGTGGACGACGACCTCGATCGCGGCCTCGGGCATCGCGAACAGGTGATGCGCCTCGATGACCTCAAGCCCCTTGTTCATCATGGTGGCGCTGTCGACGCTGATCTTCGCCCCCATCGACCACTTGGGATGGCGCACCGCCTGCTCCGGGGTGGCCTCGCGCATCTGGGCCAGGCTCCAGGCTCGGAACGGGCCGCCCGATGCGGTCAGGATCAGCCGGCGCACGCCGGCGCGGTCGTTGTTGGCCAGCGCCTGCCAGATCGCATTGTGCTCAGAATCAACCGGCAGCAGAGTCGCCCCATGTTGCCGCACCTCGGCCATGAACAGGGCACCCGCGCAGACCAGGCATTCCTTGTTGGCCAGCGCCACCATGGCACCTCGCCGCACGGCGGCCAGCGTCGGCGCCAGGCCGGCGGCGCCGACGATGCCGGCCATGACCCATTCCGCCGGGCGGCGCGCCGCTTCGACCACGCCCTCGGCCCCCGCCGCCACCTCGATCCCGCTGCCCGACAGCTGTTGCTTCAGGCTGGCATAGCAGTCCGGATCGGCGATGACGGCCAATCTGGCGCCACTGGCACGGGCGATTGCAGCGAGCGCGTCGGCACCCCGCCAGGCGGTAACGGCCTCGACCCGATAGCGCTCTGGCGCCTCGGCGACCAGGGCCATGGTGCTGCGGCCGATCGAGCCCGTGGCGCCGAGCACGGTGATTCGGCGCGGATGCTCGGCCGTTGGCGGCAGGCGTGGGCTCATGGCAGCCTTGCCGCGGCAACGAGCCAGACCAGGCCTGCGAACACAGGTGCCGCGAAGACGAGCCCGTCGATGCGGTCGAGCAGTCCGCCATGCCCCGGGATGAGGTGGCCACTGTCCTTGACGCCAGCCTTGCGCTTCAGCATCGATTCAAACAGGTCGCCAGACTGCGCCACGACCGCCAGCAGGATGGCGATGGGCGCCGCAAGCCAGAAGCCAGCCCCACAGGCCAGCGCCACGAAGCCCGCCGATCAGCCCGGCGCCGCCCATTCCGCCCAGGAGGCCGGCCCAGGTCTTGCCGGGGCTGATCCGGGGCGCCAGTTTCGGGCCGCCGACCGCACGACCGACGAAATAGGCGCAGATGTCCGTGCTCCAGACGACCAGCAGCAACCACAGCACATAGGCGGCACCAGCCGCGGCGTCACTGCGCAGCCAGACCAGCGCCAGGGCGGGCAGACCGACATAGATCGCACCACCGGCCACGCGATCGAGGTGGTCGCCGCCCAGACTCGCGGCAATGCCGATACCCAGCAGGGGCGCCACCAGCATGGTCGCCAGCGCCCACGAGCCGGCTCCCGTCACCAGTGCCAGAACGGCAACGATCGGCGCTCCGGCCGCGGCGGCGGTGATCACGACGCTGGTCGGCGCTGTAGCGCCGGCCAGCCGGGCCCACTCGACGGCCACGATCACAGCTGCGGCCAGCACAGCCGCGACGTACAGCCAGCCACCGACGAGGACGACAATGAGCGTCCCCGCGACGAGCACCAGAGAGGACACGACCCGCTGCCGCAGGGCTGGATCGAACATTTCAACCGGCCGAGGCGCCATAGCGGCGCTCGCGCCGTTGATATTCGCGCAGCGCCTCGCGCAGATGCTCCTCGGCGAAGTCCGGCCAGCTGAACGGGATGAACACGAGCTCGGTATAGGCGAGCTGCCAGAGCAGGAAGTTGCTGATGCGCTGCTCGCCGCTGGTGCGGATCAGGAGATCGGGGTCAGGCACGCCGACGGTGCTGAGTTGCGCCGAGAACAGGTTCTCGTCGATCGCCGCCGGATCGAGCCGGCCCGCCTGCGCCTCGGCCGCGAGCCGGCGCGCGGCCTCGGTGATCTCCTGGCGACTGCCATAGTTCAGCGCCATGATCACGATCACGCGCTGGTTGTCGCGGCTGATCGCCTCCGTCTCCTCGATCAGCGCGCGGATGTCCGAGGGCAGTCCGCTGCGCTCGCCGATGACGCGCAGTTGGACGCCGTTGCGGCAGAGATCGGCCAGCTCACGCTTGAGGTAGAGACGGAGCAGATCCATCAGCTCGCCGACCTCGCTGGCCGGACGGCGCCAGTTCTCCGACGAGAATGCGAACAGCGTCAGGTAGCGGATGCCTTCGCGCGCACAAGCCTCGACCGCACGGCGGACTGCCTCGGCACCGCGCCGGTGGCCATAAGCCGGCGGCATGCCGCGCGAGCGCGCCCAGCGGCGGTTGCCGTCCATGATGATCGCGACGTGCGTCGGCGGCGAGGCCGAGACGGCCTCCTGCTGCAGGGGCTCTCTACGCACGCTGCCTCACCGTCACACCTGCAGGATGTCCTTTTCCTTCAGGGCCAGCAGATGGTTGACGGCCTCGATGTGCCGATCGGTGAGCTTTTGGACCTTGTCCGACCACTGCGCGTGCTCGTCCTGCGAGATGTCGCCGTCCTTCTCCAGACGCTTGAGCTGATCCATGCCGTCGCGTCGCACGTTGCGGACCGCGACGCGGGTCTGCTCCGTGTAGCGATGCGCGACCTTGACCAGCTCGTTGCGCCGCTCCTGGGTCAGCTCCGGCAGCGGCACGCGCAGCAACTGCCCATCGACCGACGGATTGAGGCCCAGCGAGCTGTTGCGAATCGCCTTGTCCACCGCCTTGACCAGGCCGCGGTCCCACACCTGCACGGTGAGCATCCGCGGCTCGGGCACGTTGACCGTGCCGACCTGGGTCAGCGGCAGCTCGGAGCCGTAGGCTTCGACCACGATCGTCTCGAGCAGGCTGGCGCTGGCCCGGCCGGTGCGCAGACCCTGCAATTCCTTACGCAGCACCTCGAGCGCACTATCCATGCGCTTCTCGAGATCCGCCAGGTCCGGCTGCCGGCCACTCATGCCCGGGCCTCCTCGGTAATGATGGTGTGGGGTTCCTCACCGCGCAGCACGCGCGCAAAAGCGCCCGGAGCATGCACGGAAAAGACGATGATGGGAATGCTGCTCTCCCGCGCCAGCGAGATCGCCGAGGCATCCATCACCTTGAGGTCGCGCGCCAGCACGTCGAGATAGGTCAGCTGGTCGAAGCGCTGGGCGTCGGGAAAGTGGCGCGGATCCGCGGCGTAGACGCCGTCGACCTGGGTACCCTTGAGAATGGCGTCGCAACCCAGCTCGGCGGCGCGCAGGGCAGCGGCGGTGTCCGTGGTGAAGAACGGGTTGCCGGTGCCGGCGGCGAAGATCACGATGCGGCCCTTCTCCAGATGCCGCACCGCACGGCGCCGGATATAGGGCTCGCACACGGACGACATCGGGATCGCCGACATCACCCGGGTCGGAATCTCGACATGCTGCTCGATCACGCTCTGCACCGCCAGCGCGTTGATCACGGTGCCGAGCATGCCCATGTAGTCCGCGGTCGAGCGCTCGACCCCGGCCGCGGCCAACGTGCTGCCGCGGATGATGTTGCCGCCACCGATCACCACGCAGAGTTCGACGCCCATGGAGTGGACGGCGGCACAGTCGTCGGCGAGTTGGCGCAGGACCCGGCGGTCATGCCCATACTCGCCGTCGCCCAGCAGTGCCTCGCCCGACATCTTGAGCAGGACGCGCCGGTAACGTGACCTTGGGTTGGCTGGCTCGCTCATCGGCTGGGCTCCGCGCTGGTTGATGGGGCTCAGCTCGCGGTGTCAGACGCCGGCGAGCTGCGCCACCTCGGCGGCGAAGTCGTCGGGGCCTTTCTCGACACCCTCGCCCAGCGCCAGCCGCACGAAGCCCGTGATCTCGATCGGCGTCCCGGCCTCCTTGGCGGCGGCATGGACAGCCTCTTTCACGCGTTTGTCCGGGTCGACCACGAAGGCCTGCTCCAGCAGCACGGATTCCTCGAAGAACTTGCGCATCCGGCCCTCGACCATCTTCTCGATGATGTTCTCGGGCTTGCCCGACGCCCGGGCCTGGTCGGCGAAGATCGCCCGCTCGCGCGCGACCACGGCCGGATCGACCAGATCGGCGGTGACGGCATGCGGGTTGGTCGCGGCGATGTGCATCGCCAGCTGCTTGCCCAGCTCGGCAAGGCGCGCCTGCTCGGCCGCGCTCGCCAAGGCAACGAGCACGCCGAGCTTGCCCAGACCCGGCGCCAGCTGGTTGTGCAGGTAGCCGGCGACCACGCCGGCCGGCACCTCGAGATAGGCCGTCCGGCGCAGCATGATGTTCTCGCCGATCAGCGCGATCGCGTGCGTGATCTCGTCGGCGACGGTGCGGCCGGTGGCCTCGATGTGTGCGGCCTTGAGCGCCTCGAGGTCGCCCTTGGCCTGCGGCGCCAGGGCCGCGATCCGGCGCACCAGCTCCTGGAAGTTCTCGTTGCGGGCGACGAAATCGGTCTCGGCGTTGACCTCGACCAGGGCGCCGGCGGTGCCGGCCAGCGTCATGCCGATCAGGCCCTCGCTGGTGACCCGGCTCGACTTCTTCGCGGCTGCCGCCAAGCCCTTCTTGCGTAGCCAGTCGCTGGCGGCTTCGATGTCGCCCTCGACCTGGGCCAGCGCCCGCTTGCAGTCCATCATGCCGGCGCCGGTGCGCTCGCGCAGCTCCTTGACCAGAGCGCTCGTGATCTCGGCCATGGCGCTCAGCCCGCCTGGGCGGGTGCGGTGGCCTCGATCGCCTCGACGGGCGGCGGCAGCTCCTCCGGCGCTTCCGGCAGCTCCTCGATCTCACCGAGATCGGCGATGCTGCCGACGTCGATCCCCGAAGCCGACATCTCGGCCTGGATCCCGTCGAGCACCGCGGCCACTGCCAAGTCGCAGTAGAGATTGATCGCGCGGCTGGCGTCGTCATTGCCCGGGAACGGGTAGCGGATCTTGCGTGGGTCGCTGTTGCTGTCGAGCACCGCCACCACGGGGATGCCCAGCTTGTTCGCCTCGAGCACCGCGATCTCTTCCTTGTTCGTGTCGATCACGAACAGGATGTCGGGCAGACCGCCCATGTCCTTGATGCCGCCGAGCGCACGCTCGAGGCGCTCCTGCTCACGGCTCAGGTTCAGCAGCTCTTTCTTGGTGAAGCCCTGCTGCGTTGCCGGGTCGGCGAGCTGGGTCTCCAGCTCGCGCAGCCGCTTGATCGAGTGCGAGATCGTCTTCCAGTTGGTCAGCATGCCGCCGAGCCAGCGATGGTTGACGAAATACTGGCCGCAGCGCTTGGCGGCCTGGGACACCGGCTCCTGCGCCTGCCGCTTGGTGCCGACGAACAGCACGCGGCCGCCATTGGCCGCGACCTCGCGCAGAGCCGCCAGGGCGCGGTGCAGGGTCGGAACGGTCTGGGTCAGGTCGAGGATGTGGACGCCGTTGCGGATGCCGAAGATGTACGACGACATCAACGGGTTCCAACGGCGGGTCTGGTGACCGAAATGGACGCCAGCCTCGAGCAGCTGACGCATCGTGTAGGTGGGGAAAGCCATTTGTCGTTCCTGTTCCGGTTGGTCCACCGCGGGCGAGTGACCCGACGCGAGGTCGGGCACCGGACAATGCAAGGCACACGCCTGCCGCCCGCGTGAGAGGTGGCGGGTGTCTAGCGCGCGACCCCCGGCTTGGCAAGTCCGGCCAGCATCGATGCGGCCAGCGCCCGACCCGAAAGGAATGCCGCCTCGACCCGCGGCCCCAGGCACCAGTCGCCGCACAGGCCGATCCGAAGTGCCGGGTCCCACAAGCATGGCTCGCCCAGCGGCCGCTCGGCGAACGCGTAGCGCCAGCGATGCGCCGCGAGATAGGCGGTGTCGGGCAAAGGCCGGTCGAGTGCCACCCCAAACGCTGTCAGCAACGCCGACGCCACCTCATTCGGAGCGCGTTCGAGCCATTCCGCCGACCAGTCCGGCGTGGCGTGAAGCGTCCAGGCTTCCCCGGCGCCGCGGCCCGGCTTGCTCGCATTGCGCGCCGCCCAGGCGAGCGGGCCGCCGGCAGGACGCAGCGCCGGCGCGCTGACGGTAAGCGGCGCTGCGAAGGCGGCCATAACCGACCAGCACGGCGCCATCCGCACGCCACCCAGGCGGAGCAGCAGGGCCGCGGCCCCGGACTCTTCCACCGTCGCCAACAGATCGGCCGCTTGCGGTGCCGGCACCGCTGACAGCACGGCCGCGTATGGTCCATCCCGGCGATCATTCTCGTCAACGAGCGTCCAGCCGCCGGTCGCATGGCCGAATTTCGTTATCCGGCTACCCGTGGCCACCGGCAGATCGGCGAGCAGCGCCTCGACCGGCGCGCTCATCGCAGGAACCCCGACCAGCACATCGCCACCATCGGAGCCAGCGGCACCCGGCCATGACGTGACAATGCCCTGCGCTCGCCAACCCTCCATCGCCGCCATGAACGCCGGGTCGCGGGCGCGGAAATACTGGGCGCCGTGATCGAACACGCCCTGCTCGACGCGCCGCTGCGCCAGCCGACCGCCGACGGAGCGGCCTTTGTCGAACAACCGCACGGTGATGCCGGCATCGGTCAGGGCACGGGCACAGGCGGCGCCCGCCATCCCTGCGCCAATGATCGCGACCCTCACGCCGACCGCGCGGTGGCGTTCGCCAGTTCGGTGTCCTCGTAGATCTCCGTCATGGGCAATTCGACCCCGATCTCAGGCAGGCCGACCACGGCGTTCAGGCCTTCCACAGTCTCATCGCCCCAGACGCCGTCCGCCGACCGCACCCGCATGTCGAGCCGCGCCTCGTCGACCGACACGTAGACGATGCGCCGCAAGCCGGCGATCGATTCGTAGGCCAGCCGCTTTCGGATCAGGTCGTGTTTGACGGTGCCCTCGGACAGCACCTCGAACACCACCACCGGATCGTCCGTCGTGGTGCGCCGATCGTCGCGCGGACCGCAGCGAACGAACGCATCCGGATACATCACCGCGCCGGCCTCCCGACTCACCACCTTGAGGTTCGACCCGTGTGCGGAACACGGCATGCCGCGCAACCTGATGCGCAAGGCGGCAAAAACATTGCCCCCGACCCGGTCATGTCCTTCCGTGCCACCCGCCATCAGCCGCACGACGCCGCCGACCAGCTCGAATCGCTCGGGCTGGCGTTCCTCCCAGGCGAGGAAGGATTCGTAGGTCAGAGGCGCCTTCGGGGCGGTCGCGCGCATGACGATGGGCTCCGGTGCAGATGCAGGGAGGATAGCACAAGCTCGGCGCTCAGTTGAGCAGCGCCACGTCCCGCACCGCCACCACGCCGGCCAGCCGCTCCACGTCGAGCCGCTGGCCGCTGGCGAGGACGAAATCGTCCGGCAGCGCCAGGATCGCATCCTCCGCGGCACCCGGCACCGGCACCACCAGCCGGACCCGCGCACCGTTGGCCGACTGGCGCTGCAGCATCGCCTTGAGACGCTGAGCCACTCCCGGAGCTGACAGCCTGATCTCGACCGCGGCGCGCGCCTGGTCGGCAACCTCGTCCAGCTTCTGGATGCGCTGGGCGGTCAGGCGGAGATTGTCGCCGTCGACTTTGGCGTCGACCTCGAAATAGAGCGGCACCATGCCATCGAGCAGTTCGCGCGCCTGCCCCATCAGCTCGCTGAAAGCGGTGATCTCGAACTGCGCCGTATGGTCCGAAACTATCAGTCGGACGAATCGGGTCCGCTCGGTGACCCGCTCCTGCTTGCTGGCGATGACGCCTGCCAGGCGCAGCCGACCACCTTCTGCCGCGACCTGGCGGAGCCGGTCGCCGGTGGTCACACCCAGCCGCTCGAGCGCCGTCCGGTAGCCGTCGAGCGGGTGCGCCGAGAGGTAAAGGCCCAGCACATCGAACTCCATCTGCAGCCGCTCCAGCGCCTGCCAATCCTCACAGGCCGGCAGTGTCGGCCGCGGCACCTGCGCCAGCGCGCTGCCGCCGAACAGGCTGACCTGCGAGCTTTCGGCCGCCTCCGCCGACGCCGCTGCATAGCGGAGCAGCGGCTCGGCCGCCTCGACCAGCCGCCGCCGGTTGCCCTCCAGCGAATCCAGGGCACCGGCGCGGATCAGGCTCTCCAGCAGCCGCTTGTTGAGCACCTTGGTGCCCAGCCGCGCCAGTAGATCGAACACATCGCGATAGGGCCCGCGCGCCTCACGCTCCTCGACCAGGGCGCCCATCGCCGCCTCGCCGACGCCCTTGATCGCGGCCAGCGCATAGCGCACGCCGGCTCCTGCTGGCCCGTCCTCGACCAGGAAGCGCGCCTTGGACGCGTTGACGTCCGGCGGATAGACCGGGATCGCGCGCTGACGCATCTCGTTGCAGTAGGCGCCGAGCTTTTCCTGGCTGGCCCGCTCTGTGGTCATCGCGGCCGCGAAAAACTCGACCGGGTGATTCGCCTTCACATAGCCGGTCTGGTAGGCGAGCAGCGCGTAGGCGGCGGCGTGGCTCTTGTTGAAGCCGTAGGACGCGAACTTGGCCACCGCATCGAAGATGGTCTCTGCGAGCTTGGCCGTGACGCCGCGCTCGACCGCACCTTTCAGAAACACCGCCCGCTGCTCGTCCATCTCCTTCTTGTCTTTCTTGCCCATCGCCCGGCGCAGGATATCGGCGCCGCCCAGCGTGTAGCCGGCCAGCTGCTTGGCGATCTCCATCACCTGTTCCTGATAGATGATCACCCCGTTCGTCTCGGACAGGATCGATTCCAGCAAGGGATGCAGGTAGCTCGGGTCTTCCAGACCGTGTTTCACGTTGGTGTAGCGCGGGATGTTGTCCATCGGCCCCGGCCGATAGAGCGACACCATCGCGATGATGTCCTCGAAGCAGTCGGGCCGCAGCCGCCGCAGCGCGTCGCGCATGCCGATCGATTCCAGCTGGAACACGCCCTGCGTCTCGGCACGTGACAACAGCTCGTAGGTCGGCGTGTCGTCGAGCGGCAGCGTCGCCAGCGTCAGCGGCGTGCCGCGCTCATTCACCAGCTGCTCGGCCTGCACGAGCATGGTCAGCGTCGAGAGCCCGAGGAAGTCGAATTTGACCAGCCCGGCCTTCTCGACATCCTTCATGTTGAACTGGGTCGCCGGCATCAGCGCGCGCGGGTCGCGGTAGAGCGGCACCAGTTCCTGCAACGGCCGGTCACCGATCACGACGCCGGCGGCATGGGTCGACGCATTGCGCGGCAACCCCTCGAGCTGCAGCGCGATCTTGATCATCCGCGCGACGCTGGGGTCGTCGTCGCGCATCTCCTTCAGCCGCGGCTCCATCTCGATCGCCTGCGCCAGCGTCACCGGGTTCGCCGGATTGTTCGGCACGAGCTTGCAGGTCCGGTCGACCAGCCCGAACGGCAGGCCTAGCACGCGCCCGACATCGCGCAGGGCGGCGCGTGCCTGCAGCGTGCCGAAGGTGATGATCTGCGCGACCCGGTCCGCGCCGAAGCGGTCGCGGACGTAGGTGATCACCTCGTGCCGCCGGTCCTCGCAGAAATCGATGTCGAAGTCCGGCATCGAGATGCGATCGGGATTGAGGAACCGCTCGAACAGCAGCCCGAACTGCAAGGGGTCGAGATCGGTGATGTCGAGGCTCCAGGCGACGACGGAGCCCGCACCCGAGCCGCGACCCGGCCCCACCGGCACTCCCGAGGCCTTCGCCCATTTGATGAAGTCGGAAACGATCAGGAAGTAGCCCGAGAACTTCATCTGGGCGATCACGTCGAGCTCGTAGATCAACCGCTCGCGATAGGGCTGTGCCGCCGCCTCGCGCGCGACCGGATCCATGCCCGAAGTCCAGACGACCTGCGCCAGGCGCCGCTCCAGGCCCTCGGCCGCCTGACGGCGCATCTCCGCCGCCTCGTCCACCGCAAACGTCGGCAGGATCGGCTGGCGTGTCGGCGCCATGAACGCACAGCGCTGCGCGATCACGAGGGTGTTGGCCACCGCCTCGGGCACGTCGGCGAACAGCGTCGTCATCTCGGCTGCGGTCTTGAACCGGTGCTCGACGGTCAGCCGCCGGCGCTCCTCCAGGGCAACCTGCGCACCCTCGGCAATGCAGATGAGCGCATCGTGCGCCTCATGCCCTTCGGCCTCGAGGAAATGCACGTCGTTGGTCGCGACCAGTGGGATGTCATGGGCGTAGGCAAGGTCGAGCTGGGCCGGCTCGATCTCCTCCGCCTCGGCGATCCCATGGCGCATCAGCTCGACATAGAGCCGGTCGCCGAAGATCGCCTTGAGCTCCAGCAGGATCCGCAGCGCCAGCTTGGCGTCACCGCGCCGCAACGCCGCGCCGACCGGCCCGCCGGGTCCGCCGGTCAGGCAGATCAGGCCGGCGTGGTGGGCGGCGAGATCATCGCGCGCGATCCGGATCTCCCCACCCGTTTCCACGCCGGCATAAGCGAGGCTCATCAGGTGCAGCAGGTTGGCGTAGCCCTCTGCATCTTTGACCAGCAGCACCAGCTGCTCTGCCGGGGGCTGCCGCCCGGGTGTGCGCGGCAGCGCCTCGAGGGGTGCCAGGGCTAGCAGCGCGCCCACGATCGGCTGCACGCCGGCCTTCTTCGCGGCAGCGCAAAATTGCATCGCGCCGAACAGGTTGGCGTCGTCGGTGACCGCCACGGCCGGCATCCGCAGGCCCTTGCAGGCCTTGGCCAGCGGCTCCACCCGGACGGTGCTCTGCAGCAGCGAAAACGCGGAGCGGACGCGCAGGTGGACGAAGTCGGCGTGGGACATGGCGTCGAGTTCTCCGGGTCAGCGGCCATGGTAGACCCTGCGGTCGGACCCGGGGCAAGCCCGGATGGCGAGCTATCCACAGGTTCCTGCCACCATGCCCGCGCCGACGCGGATCGTGACCGGCTCGTCTTGGCGGCAGATACACGGCCCATCACGGCCGAGTGAGTTGGCGACGTGCCTGCATCCGTCGCGGGCGCGATCTGCGTTGCCTTGCCAGACGAGCGGATGAGCCGCCCGTCGCGCAATCGACGCAGGGATATCACCACATGAGAACGCATCGCCTTCTCGCCAGCGTGGCAGTGGCCACTCTCCTCACCGTGACGGGAGCCGTCTCTGCCGGAGCCACCAGCCTCGTCGCATTGACCGGCCACCGCACCCTGCTCACGATCGACTATCGCAAGCCGGCCGTGGTCCGACAGTTCCACGTCACCGGAATCAGCGGTCGGCTACTGGGCATCGATGTCCGACCTGTCGACGGTGTCCTTTACGGCATTGTCGACAATGGCGCCGTCGTGACGATCGATCCGCGCAACGGCAAGGCCAGGTTCAAGTCGCAGTTGACCCAGACGTTGCTCTCCGGCGTTCGGGCGAGCGTCGACTTCAATCCGTCCGCGGACCGGCTGCGGATCATCGGGAGCGACGGGACGAACCTGCGCGCCAATGTCGACGACGGGGTGGTCCTTGTGGACACTCCGCTCTCGTTCGCGCCCGGCCCGTTCGTGCCCGTGACGACACCGCCCACGCTGCCAAAGGTGATCGCTGCTGCCTACACCAACAGTGCGGTCGGCACGCTGCCTGCGGCGATGGGCACGGTCCTGTTCGACGTCGATGATGTCTCGGACGCGCTGTATGCCCAGGTGCCGGCGAATGGCGGCGTGCTGAATGCCGTCGGGAGTTGGTTGGGCATCAGTCCGGGCGAGATCGGCTTCGACATCGCCACCCATCCCAACGGCACCAACATGCCGTTCCTGATCAGCGGCAACCGGCTCTACCGGCCGGGGCTGCTCGACGGGCGCCTCGGCAAGGGTACCCTCGTCAAGGGGCTGAATGCACCGGTACGCGACCTGGCCGTGCTGACGATCAAGTAGCGGTGGATGCGGGTTGCGGCCGGGCTGGCCGCAACCCCCTGCATCATGCAGCCAGCGGCGGCGACAACAGCTGACCGGCGGCAAGGCGGTAGGTGCGGTCCATCCGAGCCGCGAGCTCCGGATTGTGGGTGGCGATCAGCGCCGCCGTACCCGTGTCGCGCACGACCTCGAGCAGGATCGCGAACACCTCCTCGGCGGTATGCGGGTCGAGATTGCCGGTCGGCTCGTCGGCCAGGATCAGACCCGGGCCGTTGGCCAGCGCCCGGCCGATCGCCACACGCTGCTGCTCGCCGCCGGACAGCCGGGCTGGTCGGTGGTCGAGGCGGGCGGCGAGTCCGAGCCGCTCGAGCAGCGCGCGGGCGTGCGCCTGAGCCTCGCGCTGGCTACGCCCGGCGATCAGCAGCGGCATGGCCACGTTCTCGAGCGCGGTGAAATCCGGCAGCAGGTGATGGAACTGGTAGATGAAGCCGATTCGCTCGCGACGCAGGCGGGTGCGCTCGGAATCGGCGAGCCCGCCGCAGGCCCGCCCGTCGATGGTGACCTCGCCGGCACTGGGCCGCTCCAGCAGGCCCGCGATGTGCAGCAGCGTCGACTTGCCGGTGCCCGATGGTCCGACCAGGGCCGCGATCGTGCCGGGCGGCAGCGTCAGGTCGATCCCCTGCAGCACGTCCAGGGCCACCGGACCCTGCACGAAGCGGCGCCGGATGCCCTGCAGCGCCAGCACAGGCGCAACGCTACTCATAGCGCAGCGCCTCGACCGGATCGAGCCGAGCCGCCCGCCAGGCCGGATAGATCGTGGCCAGGAACGAGAGGATGAGCCCCATCGCGACCACGCTCAGCACGTCGCCGGTCTCGACCCGGGCCGGCAGCTCGGAGAGAAAGCGGATCTCGGCCGACCAGAGTTCGGTGCCGAGCACACTTTCCAGGCCACGGCGAATCGAGTCGATATTGAGCGCGAAGGCGAGGCCCATGAGGAAGCCCAGCAGCGTGCCGAAGATGCCGACCGCAGCCCCGCTCAGGAAGAACACACGCATGATGGCTCCGCGCGTGGCACCCATGGTGCGCATGATCGCGATGTCGCGCCCTTTGCTCTTCACCAGCATGGTGATGCCGGTGATGATGTTGAACGCGGCGACCACGATGATCAGGGTCAAGATCAGGAACATCACGTTGCGCTCGGTCTGCAGCGCCGCGAAGAAGTGCGAGTTGAGCTGCTGCCAGTCGACCAGCCGCGTGTCGGGGCCGATCCGGGACAGCAGGTCGCGCCGGTAGCCGGCGATCCGCTCGGGCTCGTCGACCATGATCTCGACCGCATTCACCCGGTCCGGCAGCTGGAAGTAGGCCTGCGCGTCGGCGAGCGGGATGAACACGAAGCTGTTGTCGTATTCATACATCCCGACCTCGAAGATCGCGGCCACGGTGAAGCTCTTCACCCGCGGCACGCTGCCGAAGGCGGTAGCCGCCCCCTTGGGCGAGATCAGGGTGATCTGGCTGCCGACGCCCAGCCCCATCCGCTGCGCGAGCCGGCTGCCGATCGCGGCCGTGCCGGGCGCGTCGAGCCCGGCCAGAGCACCCTGCTGGACGTGGCTGGCGATGACCTCGCGAGCCTGCAGGTCGGCTGGGCGAACGCCGCGCACCAGAGCGCCGGAGGCGACGCCGTTGGCGCTGGCCATCACCTGCCCCTCGACATAGGGCATGACGCCGACCAGGCCCGGGGCACCCTGCAACCGCCCGACCAGCTGGTCGAAATCGGGAATGCCGGCCGGGCCGCTGACCACCGTGGCATGGCCATTGACGCCCAGCACACGGCCCAACAGCTCGACGCGAAACCCGTTCATCACCGCCAGCACGACGATCAGCGTGCCCACGCCCAGGGCGATGCCGACCAGCGCGAAGCCGGCGATGACCGAGATGAACCCTTCGCCCTTGGTCGGCCGCAGATACCGCCAGGCGACCAGGCGCTCGAACCGACCGAAAGCCATCAGCGGGCGAAGCGCTCCACCAATGCGACCGGGGACAGGGTCTCACTCTCGCCTGTGGCTCGGCTCTTCAGCTCGACCGTGTCTTGGGCCACGCCGCGCGGCCCCACGGTGACCTGCCAGGGCAGCCCGATCACCTCCATGGTCGCGAACTTGACGCCCGCGCGCTCGTCGCGGTCGTCCATCAGCACGTCGACGCCCAACGCGTGCAGGCGGCCGTAGAGATCCTCGGCCATGGCGTTGGTCGCGGCGTCGTCCGGGCGCAGGTTGACCAGGCCGATGCGGAACGGCGCCACGCTCTCGGGCCAGACGATGCCCTTCTCGTCGTGGAACGCCTCGATCAGCGCGCCGACGAGGCGCGACACGCCGATGCCGTAGGAGCCCATCTCGACCGGCACCTCGCTGCCGTCGGGGGCCATCACCGTCGCACCCATCGCCTGCGAGTATTTGGTGCCGAAATGGAAGATGTGCCCGACCTCGATGCCACGGCCCGAGCGCAGGCGGTCCGCCGGCAGCGGGCAGGCCGCGGGGTCGTGCTTCTCGTCGGCCGCGGCGTAGAGCGCCTTCAACGTCTCAGGCTCGAGGTCGGGGTCGTTGAAGTCGATCTGCTCGAACGCGGCGTCGTAATAGACGGCACTCTCGCCGGTCTGGGCCAGGATCTGGAACTCGTGGCTCATGTTGCCGCCGATCGGACCGGTCTCGGCCTGCATCGGGATCGCGGTCAGCCCCATGCGCTTGAACGTGCGCAGATAGGCCAGGAACATGTTGTCATAGGCGCGCGTGGCCGCCGCGTGATCGACGTCGAAGCTGTAGGCGTCCTTCATCAGGAACTCGCGGCCGCGCATCACGCCGAACCGCGGCCGTACCTCGTCACGGAACTTCCACTGGATGTGGTAGAGGTTGAGCGGCAGCTGGCGGTAGCTCTTGACGTGCCGGCGGAAGATGTCGGTCACGTTCTCCTCGTTGGTCGGGCCGAACAGCATGTCGCGCTCGTGCCGGTCGCGAATGCGCAGCATCTCCTTGCCGTAGGCCTCGTAGCGGCCGCTCTCGCGCCACAGATCGGCCGGCTGGATGGTCGGCATCAGGATCTCGTTGGCACCGGCCGCGTTCATCTCCTCGCGGACGATCTGCTCGACCTTCTTCAGCACGGCCAGCCCGAGCGGCAGCCAGTTGTAGATGCCGGCCGAGAGCTGCTGCACCATGCCGGCGCGCAGCATCAGCTTGTGCGAGACGATCTCGGCCTCGGCCGGAGCATCCTTGAGCACGGGCAGGAAGTAGCGGGAAAGACGCATCGGCTGGCCATCGCCCTGGCTTGACGGTGGCGCACCATAGGGAGGCACCCCATGTTCGGCAACGCGAAAGCGGCGGCCGGGCAAGCACGCCACAACTCTCAAGGGCGTTTACTATTGGTATGGGCAACTTTTGGATATACGGACCGGCATGATGAGCCCAAGAAAAAAGCCGCGGCACGAGGCCGCGGCTGCAATCGGGAGGAAACGCCTCAAGTCGGATGTCGGGGAAAATCTCCATCGACACCTTCCTTGAGATAAACAATCCGGCTGCGCCGTGCAAGGGTCGACATGGGAAAAAGTTCGGCGCAAGGTTAGACAGATCAAATATTAAAATCCGGTAAGCATATCACCAAAACTTGACCAGACTTGTTGTTGAATTGACGCCGGGCGCAACCGAGTACCACGCAAACCTCAAGCGGCGGTCGGATTGAGGTAAGCGTGCACCGCCGCGACCACCACGGACCCCTCGCCGACGCTCGACGCCACCCGCTTGATCGAGCCCGCCCGCACGTCGCCGACGGCGTAGATTCCCGACCGCGACGTACCATAGGGCGATCCGGTCCCATGGCCGGTCACGACGAAGCCCT
This sequence comes from uncultured Alphaproteobacteria bacterium, assembly GCA_963798145.1. Taxonomy (GTDB): domain Bacteria; phylum Pseudomonadota; class Alphaproteobacteria; order Geminicoccales; family Geminicoccaceae; genus Benzoatithermus. The sequence goes on along the minus strand of CAWCSG010000019.1, from coordinate 322,339 downwards.
TCCCGTCGAGCTCGAGGCAGCCATCCAGCCAGTCGGTGTTGGGCTCGGCGCCGATCATCACGAACACATTGCCGATCGGCCGGGTCTCGCTCGCACCCGTACCGCGATCGGTCCAGGTCACGCTCCGCAGGCCCGTGTCGCCTTCCAGTGCGGTGATCTCGGTGCGCGGATGCAGCGTGATGCGCGGCGATGAGAGGATCCGCTGCACCAGATAGTCCGACATGGTGGCGGCAAGGCCGTCGGCGCGCACGAGGATGTGGACGTGGGCAACCGCGCGCGACAGGAACATCGCCGCCTGCCCGGCCGAGTTGCCGCCGCCGACCACGATGACCTCGGCACCGCCGCAGAGCTGCGCCTCCATCGCCGTGGCGGCATAGTGGATGCCCTGTCCCTCGAACCGGCCGTAATCCGCCACGTCGAGCTTGCGATAGCGTGCGCCGGTGGCGATGACCACGGCCCGGGCCAGGATCGTGCGACCGCCATCCAGGCCCAGCTGGAACGGGTTCCGGGTGCAATCGAGCCCGATGACGGCGCGCGAGATCGCGAGCCTCGCACCGAACTTCTGCGCCTGGACCTGCGCCCGCCCGGCCAGCGCCTGACCTGAAATGCCGGTCGGGAAACCCAGATAGTTCTCGATCTTCGAGCTGGTTCCTGCCTGGCCGCCCGGCGCCGTGCCCTCGATCACGATCGTGTCCAGACCTTCCGAGGCGGCGTAGACGGCGGTCGCCAGCCCGGCCGGCCCGGCGCCGATCACCGCCACGTCGTGCACCCGCAGCGGATCCAGGGTCTCGGTGAGGCCGAGCGCGTCCGCCAGATCGTGGGTCGCCGGATTCCGCAGCACCCGATTGCCCGGCAGGACCACCACGGGCAGCTCGCTGGGCAGGATGTAGAAGCACTCGAGGAAGGGACCGGCGCCGGACTCGAGTTCGCTATCGAGCACCCGGTGCGGATAGTTGTTGCGGGTCAGGAAGCGCTGCAGGCGGATGGTGTCGCCGCCATGGCCGGGGCCGACCAGAATCACCCCGCCTTGCACATGCCGCACCAGGGCCACGCGGCGCAGGATCAGCGAGCGCAGGATGATCTCGCCGATGTCAGGCTCGCCGCTGACCAGCCGCCGGAAATTCGCCCGCGTCACGCGCACGACCCGGCATTCGGTGGCAGCCCGGCTGCTGACCAGGATCTCACGGTCGTTGAACAGGTCGAGCTCGCCGGTGAACTGGCGCTCCGCGAGCACGGTGAACACGTGCGGCGTGCCGTCTTGATTGCGCTCGAAGACCTCGACCTTGCCTTCGAGCACGAAGAAGAAGTCGACACTGCGCTGCCCGCGCTGGAACAGCAGCGTCCCCGCCGGAACCTGCTCCTCCACGCCGTAGGTCTGGAGGCGGGTCGCCATCTCCACACTCAGCCGCGGGAAGGTCTGCGCCTCGCGCGCATAGGGATCGGTCGGATCGAGCTCGGCCAGCTCAACTGCCATGCTGCGTCTTCCCATACGCTAGAGTTGCGTGGCGGCCGGCCAAGAGCGATGGCGCAGCATCAATGCGGCCGGATGTCGATCAGGCCGCTCTGCAGCAGCCAGGCGATGCCCCAGGTGGCGCCGATCGCCAGCACCGTGGCCACCGCCGCCTTGAGCAGCAGGCGCGGCCGGGCGGGCGCGCTCTCGACATTGCCGGCCTGCGGCGCCTCCTCAGGCCGCACGCCGAACGGCAGCGCCATGAAGAAGAACAGCCACCACACCATCACGAACGTGACGATGGCGCCAACCGGGGTCATGCCTGCTCGAGCTCGACCAGCGTGCCGTAGAAATCCTTGGGGTGCAGGAACAGGACCGGCTTGCCGTGGGCGCCGATCTTGGGCTCGCCGGTGCCCAGCACCCTGGCACCCTGCGCCTTCAGCCGGTCGCGGGCGACGATGATGTCGTCGACCTCGTAGCAGACGTGATGCATGCCGCCGGCCGGGTTCTTGTCGAGGAAGGCCTGGATCGGCGAGCCCTCGCCGAGCACGCCCAGGAGCTCGATCTTGGTGTTGGGCAGCTCGATGAACACGGTCTGCACGCCGTGGTCCGGCTGGTCCTCGATGGCCGAGATGCTGGCGCCCAGCGTATCGCGATACTGGCGTGCCGCGGCAGCGATGTCGGGCACGGCGATGGCGACGTGGTTCAGACGACCGATCATGGCACTGCCGCCTCCATGGGCTCGAACGCCGCCATGGTGTCGGCGCCCAATCGTGTGACCTGCACCTCGAGGATCGGCCGCCGCTGCCGCGGCAGGTCGAGCGCCTGACGGATGGCGGCGCGGACCGCGTCGCGCACGCGCTCGTCGTCGGCCGCCGCGGCATCCGAGAGCGCCTCGACCGCGTCGGTGACGGCATCGCAGGCAGCCGCGCGCAGCTCACCGAAACGCTCGAGCTCGAAGGCACCCAGCGGTGTCAGCTGAGGTGCCGCGAGCACGCTGCCATGGTCGTCGAGCACGAGGCTCGCCAGGATCGTGCCATGGTTCATCAGGCGGCGGCGGGTGCGGAACATGTCGTCGCCGGTGCCGACCAGGCCATCGGTCTCGACCACCATGCAGCCGACCGGCACCTCGTCGATCACCTTGGGCGCGTCCGGCGCCAGCCGCAGCATGTCGCCATTGTCGATCAGCAGCGCGTGCGGCACGCCCATCTGCTGCGCCAGGCGCTGGTGCGCGTGCAGGTGGCGCGCCTCGCCGTGCACCGGCACCGAGATCTTGGGCTTGATCCAGCGGTACATCTGCTCGAGCTCGTCGCGGCAGGGATGGCCGGAGACATGGACGAAATGATCGCCCTCGGTCACCACCTCGATGCCCTGCCGCACCAGCAGATTGTGCAACCCGTAGAGGGTGCGCTCGTTGCCCGGGATGATCTTGGCACTGAAGATCACCGTGTCGCCGGCCTCGAGCCGGACCCGCTGGTGCTGGCCGCCGGCGATCCGCATCAGTGCGCTGCGCGCCTCGCCCTGGCTGCCGGTGCACAAGAGCAGCGCCTTGTGGCGCGGCATCAGCTCGATGTCGCGATCGTCGCGGATCGGCGGGATGTTCTGCAGATAGCCACAGTCGCGCGCCGCATCGAGCATCCGGCGCATCGAGCGGCCCACGACGAACAGCTCGCGGCCGGCGGCGGCGCCGGCCATCATCGCCGATTCCATGCGCGCGACGTTGGAGGAGAAACTGGTCAGCACGACCCGGTTGGGCTGGTCGGCGATCAGCCCCTTCAGGCTGTCGCGCACCTCGGCCTCGGAGCCTGAAGTGCCGGGCGAGAGCACGTTCGTGCTGTCGCACAGGATCGCCAGCACGCCTTCCTTGCCCAGGGCTTCCAGCGCCGTCTGGTCGGTGCGCTCGCCGACCAGCGGCGCCGGGTCGAGCTTCCAGTCGCCGGTGTGGAGCAGCTTGCCGAACGGCGTGTCGAGCACCAGCGCGTTGGCGTCCGGGATCGAATGGGTCACGTGGACGAAGCGGCAGCCGAAGCCGCCGACGCGAAACTCCTCGCCCGGCTCGACGATGCGGATCGGCACGTCGCGCCCGAAATCGGTCTCCGACAGCTTCGCGCGCAGCACGGCGGCGGTGAAGCGCGTGCACCAGATCGGCACCCCCAGCCGCTGCCACAGATAGGGCACGGCGCCGATATGGTCCTCGTGGGCGTGGGTCAGGATCAGCCCGTCGAGATTGGAGCGCTGCTGCTCGATGAAGCGCAGGTCGGGCAGCACGATGTCGACGCCCGGCAGCGTGTCGTCGGCGAAGCCGAGCCCGAGGTCGACCATCGTCCAGCGGCCGGCGAGGCCGTAGAGGTAGCAATTGACGCCGATCTCGCCCACCCCACCGAGCGGCACGAAACGCAGATCAGAGAATGACTTCACGCGGATGGTCCCTTTCCGGAGCGGATCAGCTCGCGGTTGATGGCATGCATCTCGAGCAGGCCGGCCATGGTCAGGTTGCGGTCGATATGCTGCAGCACGGGGCAGCGCTTGGCGAACAGCGGCGCTAGGCCGCCGGTGGCGATCACCGTCATCGGCTTGCCGAACTCGGCCTGGATCCGGCTCACCAGGCCCTCGATCAGGCCGACATAGCCCCAGAACACTCCGGACTGCATGGCGCTGACGGTGGAGGTGCCGATCACGTTCTCCGGCGGCTCGACCGCGATGCGCGGCAGCTTGGCGGCCGCCATGTGCAGCGCCTCGAGCGACAGGTTGATGCCCGGCGCGATGGCGCCGCCGCAGTAGCTGCCTTCGTCGTCCACCACGTCGAAGGTGGTGGCGGTGCCGAAATCGACAATGATCAGCGGCAGCGGATAGCGCTTGGTCGCCGCGACCGCGTTGACGACGCGATCGGCGCCGACCTCGCGCGGGTTGTTGAGCTTGATCTTGATCGGGTAGTCGAGATCCTCGCCGACCACGAACGCCCGGCAGCCGAAGAAGTCGCGACTCATCCAGCGCAGCCCGATCACGGCCTGCGGCACCACGCTGGAGATCACCACGGCATCCACCTGCTCGTGCGAGAAGCCCTTCAGCCGCATCAGCTGGATCAGGGCCGCCGCATATTCCTCCGCCGTGCGGTCGCGATTGGTCGACAGGCGCCACTGCCCGACCAGCTCATCGTCACGGTAGAGGGCGAACACCGTGTTGGTGTTGCCGACGTCGATCGCGAGGAGCATCCCCTCCCAATTCCACTGCCAGGATCGGCTGAGCCGAGTGCTGGCGCCGTTCTAGCGCCAGCGGGCACGCAGGGCCAGAGCGGAGAGCGCCGGCTTGAGTCCTGACACCGAGCGGCGACTGTGAGGAATCGCACAGTCGTGTGGCCAGGATGTGGTTAGGTTGAGATTTGCGGTAGTGCAAACTCGGGGTCAACGCAGCCGCAACCATGCTCCGGAACACAGATAGAATGAGTGGCGTTTTTGGCGAGAGGGCTCTTCTGGGCCAGGCGAACGGCCCCGACGTCGAGCTGATCGTGAGCGGCAGCGAGCTGTACGCGACCTACGAGACGGTAGCCGGCTTCCCGGCGGTCTATGATGATGCGCTCGGTCTGTTCTGTTACGCGCGCGTCGTCGAGGGCAGCTATCGATCGACCGGCGTGTCGGTCAGCGCGCCGCCGCCGTCTGGCCTGCAGCTCCACGCCAAGGAAGCAGACCGCGTCCGCGCCGAAAAGATCCGCCGCCGTGAAGCCGCCATGGAGCGACGGTCGACCGATCAACGGCAAGGGGAGTAGAGCGATGAGCGCGATCTTCGGTGAGATCCTGACCTTTGGCCAGCCGCACGGTGACGATGTGCAGCTCAAGGTCTTCGGCGACGAGCATTATGCGCGGTACGAGAACTTGAGTGGCTACAGCGTCGTCTACGACGAGGAGCGCGGGCTGTTCTGCTACGCGCGCCTCGCCGCCGGCGTCGTTCCGCTCGACGGGGGTCCCACTCGACCAACCGCCACCTGCCGGCCTCGTGCGCCACCTGCAGGAATCGCCGGCGATCACCGAGGCCAAGGCCAATGCCCGGCGGGCGACGCGCGCGGCTGCTGCCGGCCGCCCGGTCGAGGAAGCCGTTGTGCGCACGCTCGGCCCGAACCAGGGTCTGCTCGAAGGTCGTGTCCTGGCAAGCGGCCCGGTCAAGGGTCTGACGATCCTGGTCAACTTCCAGGACGTGACCAGCACCACCACGCGCGCCGACGTCGAAGCGATGCTGAACAGCGCCAACTACACGCGCAACGGCAACATCTGCTCGGTCAACGAATATTTCCGAACGGTTTCCAGCGGCAAGCTCGACTACACGAATGTGGTGGTCGGGCCATTCACGCTCAGCCGCAATCGCCAGTTCTATGTCCAGAACCTGCTCGTGGAAGAGGCGCTCAATCTTGCGGTCGCCGCCGGTCTGGACCTGAAGCAGTTCGACTCCCGCAACGAGAACGTCGTCGATGCGCTGAACATCCTCTATGCCGGCCAGACCCAATACAATGGCGAGCTTTGGCCGCACAACTTTCACATCGACCTGCACTTCGGCGCGATGCGGACGGATCTTTACCTGCTCACCAGCCTCGGCCGCACGCCAGCCGATCTCAGCATCGGCACCTTCTGCCACGAGAACGGCCATCTGTTGTGCCGTTTCCCCGACATGTACGATTACGGCGAGCGCGACGGCGACAGTGTCGTCAGCGCCGGCATCGGCGACTATTGCCTGATGGGCGCCGGCAATCACCTGGATTTCGGCCGCAGCCCCTCGCCCGTCTGCGCCTACCTGCGCGACCTGGCCGGCTGGTGCGACAACGAGGTCGATCTGTCCATCGCCGGCCCGCACGAGGCGACGCATGGCGACTACAATACCGTGCTGAAGTATCGCACCGCCAAGCCGAACGAGTACTTCATCGTCGAAAATCGGTCGAAGATCGACCTGGACCGTGCACTGCCGGCCAGCGGGCTCGCGGTCTATCACTGCGACATTCTCGGGTCCAACGAGCTGCAGGATGGGACGGCCACCAAACATTACCAATGCGCGCTGCTGCAGGCGGACGGACATCGGGACCTCGAGATGAACGTCAACCGGGGCGACGGACTGGACCTGTACGGCGCCGGAGCCGGCATCGTGCTGTCAGCCGAGTCGGCACCCAACTCCAGGGAATGGGATGGCCGCGATTCCGGGCTGGTGATCGCGGACATCGCCGCCCCGGGTGCCAGCATCGCCTTCACCGTGGGCGCGACGGCTATCCCCGACATCGTCGCCGCCGAAGCCAGCCCGGCGCTGGCGATCCCCGATGCCGACCCGGTCGGTGTCGCCAGCGTGATCGCGATCACGGCATCGGGCACGGTCGCCCAGATCAAGGTCGGGGTCGACATCACCCATACCTTCGTCGGCGACCTCAGCGTGGAGCTGCGCTCACCGGCCGGACGCCGCGCCGTGCTGCACGCGCAATTGGGCGGTGGCGCAGATAATTTGGTGACAACCTACGACTCCGCCTCCCCCGGCGTGCTCGGCAGCATGGTGGGCCAGCCCATGCAGGGCGACTGGGTGCTCAGCGTCGCCGACCGGGTCGGCCAGGACGTCGGCACGCTGAACAAATGGCGGATCGAGCTGCTGTCGGCTCCGATCGGCGATGCGGTGATTGCCGCAGGCGAGCAACCGATCGCGGCATGAGCAGAATATCGGCGCTTTCCACCAGCCGCGTACGTGGTCATCAGCTGGTGACCTAGACACTGACCTCGCCGGCCGTGAACCGCTGCACCTTGCCCGCCGCGTCCTCCAACCGGAGCGCGCCCGACTCGTCGACGTCGAGCATCCGGCCGGCTATCGCGCGCTCGCCAAATCGCACCTCGACACGCGCACCCACCCCTGCTGCCCGGGCGAGCCAGGACGGGCGCAAACCGGCGAAGCCGTGCGTTGACCATTGATCGAGCCGCGGTCGCAGTGCTGCAGCCAGGGTCGCAAGGAGGGCGGCGGGTGTAATCTCTGTCAATCCGGCCGCCACCAGGCTCGTGGTCGCATACGGCACCTCGGCCCCCGGCGACGCCGCGACGTTGACCCCCATGCCGATGATCAGCCACGAGCACGCGCCGCGCGCGTCCGACGCCGCCTCGAGCAGGATGCCCGCGAGCTTGGCGCCGTCGATCTGGACGTCGTTCGGCCATTTCAGCCGCGGCTGGACGGCGCCGCCCGACAGCTCGGCCACGGCCTCGGCCAACGCCAGGGCGGCCACCAGCGACAGGGTCGCGACCTCGGCCATCGGGCGCGTCGGCCGCAGCAGCAGAGAGGCGTGCAGGTTGCCCGGCGGCGACTGCCAGACGCGGCCGTGGCGGCCGCGGCCTGCCGTCTGCTCCGCGGCCTGGACGAACAGGCCCTCGGGCTCGCCCTGGTCGGCGAGGTCGCGCGCGACGTCGTTGGTGCTGCCGACGGCACCCAGCTCGAGCAGGCGAAAGCCGTGCCCGAGCGGCGCGCCGGTCACGGTGCCAGGGAGGTTGCGGCCGCCAAGGCGGAGTTGAGCAGCGGCGAGGCGACGAACGGCACGATGAAGAACAGCAGCAGCACCGCACTGAGGCCGGCCACGGCGCTGACCGCCCCATAGGGCGCGGGGTCGAAGGCCTCGGCCGGCTCGTCGAAATACATCAGCTTGACGATGCGCAGATAGTAGTAGGCGCCCACGACCGAGAGCACGACGCCGACCACCGCGAACCAGATCAGCCCGGCATCGACCGCGGCCTTGAACACATAGAGCTTGCCGATGAAGCCGGCCAAAGGCGGGATGCCGGCCAGCGAGAACATCAAGATCGCCAGGATCAGCGCCATCATCGGCCGCCCGCGCGACAAACCGGCGAGATCGGCGATGGTCTCGATGTAGCGACCCTGGCGCCGCATCTGCAGGATGCAGGCGAAGGTGCCCAGCGTCATCACCAGGTAGATCGCGAGATAGACCAGCGTGCCGTTGACGCCGGCCGTGGTGCCGGCGGCGACGCCGACCAGCGCGAAGCCGACATTGGCGATGCCGCTATAGGCCATCAGGCGCTTGATGTTGGTCTGGCCGATGGCGGCGAAGGCGCCCAGGCCCATCGAGGCGATCGAGACCGCGATCACGATCTGCTGCCACTGGTCCACCCAATGGCCGAACGGCCCGAACAGCACCCGCACCGCGAGCCCGACGGCGGCGACCTTGGGTGCGGCCGCCATGAACGCGGTCACGGGCGACGGCGCGCCCTCGTAGACATCGGGCGTCCACATATGGAACGGCACCGCCGACATCTTGAACGCGAGGCCGGCCACGACGAACACCAGGCCGACCAGGGCACCCAGCGGCAGCGGCTGCGCCGTCTCGCCCGACCAGAGCCTCGCCAGGATGTCGAACTCGACCGAGCCCGCGAAGCCGTAGACCAGGGAGCAGCCATAGAGCAGCATCCCCGAAGCCAGTGCGCCCAGGACGAAATATTTCAGCCCGGCCTCGGTCGAACGGAGATTGTCGCGGTGATAGGCCGCCAGCACGTAGAGGGGCAGGCTCTGCAGCTCCAGCGCCATGTAGAGGGCGAGGAAGCTGTTCGCCGAGACCATCATGCACATGCCCAGCGTCGAGAACAGCGCCAGCAGCGCGTACTCGTAGCGCTCGATCCGCTCGTCCTGCAGGAACCCGCCGGCGAGCAGCAGCGCTGCGCCCGCACCCAGCAGGATCAGCACCTTGAGGAACGCCGCGTAGCCGTCGAGCACGAAATGGCCGCCGAAGGCGATGGTGCGGGTGTGGTCGTGCGCCACGGTCACCAGGGCCACCACGACCAAGAGCAGCACGGCGAGCGGCGGGAGGAGCTTCGCGGCGTCATGCTCGCGGAATGCGCCCACTAGCAGGAGCACCAGCACGCCGATGAACAGGATCAGCTCGGGCACGGCGGGGGTCAGGTCGAGCATCGCTGGTCTCCGCGCTCAGCGCAGGGCGAGAGCGGTGCTGGGAGCACCGATCTGCGCCAGGAGTTGGTTCACCGAGGCGTGGATCGGGTCGAGGAACAGGCTCGGGTAGACGCCCATGACCACCGCCAGCACGATCAGCGGCGCGAACGCGATCATCTCGTTCATGCGCATCTCGCGGATACCCTTGAGCGAATCCTTGATCAGGCTGCCGAACACGACCCGCCGGTAGAGCCAGAGCATGTAGGCAGCGCCCAGGATCATGCCGGTGGCCGCGAACAGCGCGACCCAGGGCGAGTACTGGTAGGCGCCGACGATGACCAGGATCTCGCCGACGAAGCCGCTGGTGCCGGGCAGGCCGACCGAGGCCATCATGAACAGCATGAACACGGTGGCGTAGATCGGCATCGCGTCGGCGAGCCCGCCATAGGCGTCGATCTCGAGCTTGTGCACCCGGTCGTAGACCACGCCGACCAGCATGAAGAGCGCCGCCGAGACGAAGCCGTGGCTGAGCATCTGGGCGATCGCACCCTCGATCCCCAAGGCGTTGGGCGTGAACACGCCGATGGTCACGATGCCCATGTGCGCCACCGACGAGTAGGCGATCAGCTTCTTCATGTTGGTCTGCATCAGCGCGACCAACGAGGTGTAGATGATCGCGACGATCGACAGCGAGAAGATGAACGGCGCGAAGTAGGCCGAGGCGTCGGGCAGCATCGGTAGCGAGAAGCGCAGGAAGCCGTAGCCGCCGAGCTTCAGCAGCACCCCGGCCAGCAGCACCGAGCCCGCCGTGGGCGCCTCGACATGCGCGTCGGGCAGCCAGGTGTGGAACGGCCACATCGGCACCTTGACCGCGAACGAGGCGAACATCGCGATCCACAGCAGCTTCTGCACCGGCAGGTCGATCGGGTTGGCCGCGAGCCGGTTGAAGATCTCGGGGATCTCCGTCGTCCCGGTGTGCAGGTAGATCACCAGGATCGCCACCAGGAACAGCACCGAGCCCAGCAAGCGTGTAGAGGAAGAACTTGAAGGCGGCGTAGATCCGGCGCGTGTGGCCCCAGATGCCGATGATCAGGTACATCGGAATCAGGATCGCCTCGAAGAACAGGTAGAACAGGATCGCGTCGATGGCGCAGAACACGCCGATCATCAGCGTGTCCATGACCAGGAACGCGATCATGTACTCCTTGACCCGGGTATTCACCGAGTACCAGGAGCCGATCACGACCACGACTGTCAGCAGGGCCGAGAGCAGCACGAACCACAGCGAGATGCCGTCGATGCCCATGTAGTAGCTGATGCCGATCCCGGCCAGCCACGGGGCCTTCTCGACCAGCTGGAAGCCGGGCTGCGCCGGGTCGAAATTCGCCCAGACCATGAGTGCCACGACGAACGTCACGAGCGACGTCCACAAGGCCACGCTGCGACAGTTGCGCGCCACGATGTCCGGGTCGCCGCGGATCAGCAGGATGAACGCCACGCCCACCAGCGGCAGGAACGTGACCAGGGAGAGTAGCGGCCAGTCGCCCATGATCTCACCCGACAGTCACGTAGAGATACCAGCTGACCAGGGCCGCGACCCCGATCAGCATGACGAAGGCGTAGTGGTAGACGTAGCCGGTCTGCAGCTTCACCGTCTGGCGGACCGTGTCCAGCGTCAGCACCGCCACGCCGTCCGGCCCGAACCGGTCGATGATGCCGACATCGCCGCCGCGCCAGAGCGCCACGCCCAGCGCCTTGGCGGGGCGCACGAACAGGAAGTCGTACAGCTCGTCGAAATACCATTTGTTGTAGAACAGCCGGTTGATCGGGCCGGCCATCGCCGCGATCTGGGCACCGAGGCCCGGCCGCTGGATGTAGCAGACCCAGGAGAAGCCCAGGCCGATCGCCATCGCCAGGAACGGCGCCAGCTTCACCCAGAACGGCACCTCGTGCATCGCGTGCAGGATGTGGTTGTGCTCGCCATAGACGATCGCCCCGGCCCAGAAATCGCCCTCGGCCTCGACCATGCCCTTGCCGAGCCAGCCCGCAAGGATCGCGCCCGCCGCCAGGAACATCAGCGGCACGGTCATCACCGGCGGGCTCTCGTGGACGTGGTGCATGGTCTCGTGGTCGGCGCGCGGCTCGCCGTGGAAGGTCAGCCAGATGAGCCGGCCGGAATAGAACGCGGTCAGCACCGCGGCCAGGACGCCGCACCAGAACGCATAGAGGTGGAACGGGTTGTGCGACGCGTAGGCCGATTCGAGGATCGCGTCCTTGCTGAAGAAGCCGGCGAGCCCGGGGAAGCCGATCAGCGCCAGGGTGCCGATCCACATCATGGCGTAGGTGATCTTCACCTTGCTCCAGATGCCGCCCATCTTGCGCATGTCCTGCTCGCCGGACATGGCATGGATCACCGAGCCCGAGCCCAGGAACAAGAGCGCCTTGAAGAAGGCGTGGGTGAAGAGGTGGAAGATGCCGGCACCATAGGCGCCGACGCCGCAGGCGAAGAACATGTAGCCCAGCTGCGAGCAGGTCGAGTAGGCGATCACCCGCTTGATGTCGAACTGGGTGAGTCCGATCGTGGCCGCGAACAGCGCGGTCGAGGCGCCGATGAAGGCGACCATCGCCAGCGCGTCCGGCGCATGCTCGAACAGCGGCGAGAAGCGGGCGACCAGGAACACGCCGGCGGTCACCATGGTCGCGGCATGGATCAGCGCCGAGACCGGGGTCGGCCCCTCCATCGCGTCCGGCAGCCAGGTGTGCAGGCCGAGCTGCGCCGACTTGCCCATCGCCCCGATGAACAGCAGCACGCCGATCAGGTTGAGCGTGCCGAAATCGCCGCCGAACGCATGCAGCGTCGTCTCGGCGAACTTGGGCACGTTCTCGAAGATCACGTCGTATTGGATGCTGTCGAACACCAGGAAGGTCGCGGCGAGACCCAGCACGAGCCCGAAATCGCCGACGCGGTTGACGATGAACGCCTTCATCGCGGCCGCACAGGCCGACGGCTTCTCATACCAGAAGCCGATCAGCAGATAGGAGGCGACGCCGACGCCTTCCCAGCCGAAGAACAGCTGCAGCAGATTGTCCGAGGTCACCAGCATCAGCATGGCGAAGGTGAACAGCGACAGATACGCCATGAAGCGCGGGACGCTCTTGTCGTGGGACATGTAGCCCACGGAGTAGACGTGGATCAGGAAGCTGATGAAGCCGACTACCAGCATCATGATGGTCGACAACGAATTGACCCGCAGCGCCCAGCTCGCGTCGAAGCCGCCGACCACGACCCAGCGCATCAGTTCGACGCGGAAGACCGGCTCGCCGACATTGGCGAACAGGTTGATCCAGGCGCACAGCGCGGTCACCGCCATCAGGCCGCAGGTGATCAGCTGCGAGGGGCGATCGCCGAGCTTGCGCCCGAACAGTCCGACGATGAGGGCGCCAAGGGCCGGGGAGAAGACAAGGATGGTCTGCAGCATGCCCGCCCCTCAGCCCCGCATCAGGTTGATGTCATCGACCTCGATACTGCCGCGATTGCGGAAGTAGACCACCACGATCGCAAGCCCGATCGCCGCCTCGCCCGCCGCGACGGTGAGCACGAACATCGCGAAGATCTGGCCCGAGAGGTCGTTCAGGTAGGTCGAGAAGGCGACGAAGTTGATGTTGACCGCGAGCAGGATCAGCTCGATCGACATCATGATGATGATCACGTTCTTGCGGTTCAGGAAGATCCCGAACACGCCGGTGGTGAACAGGATGGCGCTCAGGGTCAGGTAGTGCGAGATCGCGATGGTCATCAGATCCCGCTCCCCGAGCGCACCTTGCGCAACTCCACGGTCTCCGCGCGCGACCGGTTGACCTGCATGCCGATGTCCTGCCGACGCACCGGCCGGTGCCGCAGCGTCAGGGTGATGGCGCCGATGATGGCGACCAGCAGGATCATCCCGGCGATCTGGAACAGGTAGAAATACTGCGTGTAGAGCAGGTCGCCGATCGCCCGGATGTTCGACACCACCGGCACCCCCGCCGGCACCGCCTGCGCCACATGCGTGCCGCGCGCGGCCCAGGTCCCGCCGACCAGCACGAGCTCGGCCAAGAGCACGATGCCGATCGCGAGCCCGACCGGCAGGTAGCGCATGAAGCCCTCCTGCATGCGCAGGAAGTTGATGTCGAGCATCATGACCACGAACATGAACAGCACCGCGACGGCGCCGACATAGACCACGACCAGAATCATCGCCAGGAACTCGGCGCCGATCAGGATGAACAGACCGGCCGAGTTGAAGAAGGCCAGGATCAGGAACAGGACCGAGTGGACCGGATTGCGCGCGGACACGACCATCACGCCCGAGGCGACCGTGATCGCCGCCAGCACGTAGAAGATGAACAGCTCGACGGTCATGGGCGCCGTCCAATTCTTGAGGGCTCGTGGCTCATGCTGGCTGTGCTCACCGGTAGGGCGCGTCGGCCGCGAGGTTGGCCGCGATCTGCTGTTCCCAGCGGTCGCCGTTCGCGAGCAGCTTCTCCTTGTTGTAGAACAGCTCCTCGCGCGTCTCCGCGGCGAACTCGTAGTTCGGGCCCATGACGATGGCGTCGACCGGGCAGGCCTCCTCGCAGAAGCCGCAATAGATGCACTTGGTCATGTCGATGTCGTAGCGTGTCGTGCGGCGGCTGCCGTCGGCGCGCGGCTCGCTCTCGATGACGATGCACTGCGCCGGGCAGACAGCCTCGCACAGCTTGCAGGCGATGCAGCGCTCCTCGCCGTTCGGATAGCGCCGCAGCACATGCTCGCCGCGAAAGCGCGGCCCGAGCGGACCCTTCTCGTACGGGTAGTTCAGCGTCACCTTCTTCTTGAACATGTACTTCAAGGTCATGGCGAAGCCACCCACCAGCTCCCGCCAGAGCAGCGTGCGCGCCACGTGGTCGAGGGTGGCCATGGCTTAGCCTCCGGTATTCGGCAGGAGATCGAACGCGACGAGGAAGCTCGCCGTCAGCACCACCCACAGCAGCGACAGCGGCAGGAACACTTTCCAGCCCAGCCGCATCAGCTGGTCGTAGCGGTAGCGGGGCAGGGTCGCGCGCGCCCAGAAGAAGATGAACAGCACGAAGCAGATCTTCAGGATGAACCAGAGCGGTCCCGGGATCAGCGTGAACGGGAAGATGTTGAACGGCGGCAGCCAGCCGCCCAGGAACAGCACCGAGGTGATCCCGCTCATCAGGATCATGTTCGCGTACTCGCCGAGGAAGAACAGCGCGAACGCCATCGAGCTGTATTCGACGTTGTAGCCGGTGACCAGCGTCGCCTCGTCTTCCGGCAGGTCGAACGGATGCCGGTTGGTCTCGGCCAGGATCGAGGCGATGAAGATCATGAACATCGGGAAGTGCGGGATGAAGAACCACACCGTCGTCTGCGCCCGCACGATGTCGGACAGGTTCAACGAGCCGACCGTGATCAGCACGCTGAGAATGATCAGGCCGATCGCGATCTCGTAGCTGACCATCTGCGCCGAGCTGCGCAGGGCGCCCAGGAATGCGTAGCGCGAGTTGCTGGCCCAGCCGGCCATGATGACGCCGTAGACGCCCAGCGAGCTGATCGCGAACAAATAGAGCACGCCGACATTGATGTCGGCCAGCACCATGCCCTCGCCGAATGGGATCACCGCCCAGCCGATCAGGGCCAGGATGAAGGTGACCATCGGCGCCATCAGGAAGACGACCTTGTTGGCGCCGCTCGGGACGATGGTCTCCTTGACGAACAGCTTGAGGCCGTCGGCCAGCGGCTGCAGCAGCCCGAACGGGCCGACCGTCATCGGCCCCTGGCGTAGCTGCATGGCGCCGATCACCTTGCGCTCGGCATAGGTGACGTAGGCCACCGCCACCAACAGCGGCACCACGATCAAGAGGATCTGCAGCACCGTCAGCGCGACGGGCCAGACCATGCCGGACCAGATCTCAGCCATGGGTGCCGGTCGCTCCGTCTTCGCCGCCGACGAACAAGGCACTGCATTCCGCCATCACCGCCGACGCGCGGCTGATGGCGTTGGTCTGGTAGAAATCCGTGATCGGCGAGACGAAGCCGGCCCGGTCGAGATCGCCGCCCTGGCCGGGCTTGGCCCAGTCGCGAATGCGCGATCACGTCGATCGAGCCCAGCGCCGGCGCCAGCTCGGCCATCCGCGCCCTCACCTGCCCGAGCGTGTCGAGCGGCACCTTGCGGTCGAGGACCTCCGACAGCGCGCGCAGGATCTTCCAGTCTTCCTTGGCCTCGCCCGGCGGGAACACGGCGAGCTTGCCACGCTGCAGCCGCCCCTCGGTGTTCACCCAGCTCGCGTTCTTCTCGGTGTAGGCGGCACCCGGCAGGATAACGTCGGCAGCCTGCGCCCCGCGATCGCCATGGTGGCCCTGATAGACCACGAACGCCTTGCCCAGCCGGCCGGCCGGCAACTCGTCGGCGCCGATCAGGAACACGACCTCGATCTCGCCGGATTCCGCACCCGCCAGGATGCCGGCCACGTCGCGCCCGCCCTCGCCCGGCACCAGGCCGAGATCGAGCCCGCCGACCCGTGCCGCGGCCGTGTGCAGCACATTGAAGCCGTTCCAACCGTCCTTGATCAACCCGAGCCCTTCGGCAAGGTCGGCCGCCTGGCCCAGCACCGCCGCACCATCCGCCCGGCTCAGCGCACCCATGCCCAGGATCAGCATCGGATTCTTCGCCTGCCGCAGCGTGTCGGCAAAGCCGACCTCGCCGCGCGCCAGCGCCGCCACCGTATCGGTTCCGGCACCCAGCTCCTCGACCGGGTAGGTCAGCGGATGCGCCGCACCGATCCGCGCGACCTTGAAGCCGCCGGCCCGCCAGCGCTTGCGCAGGCGGGCATTGATGAGTGGCGCTTCCCAACGCGGGTTGGTGCCGATCAGCAGGCAGGCGTCGGCCTGCTCGATGCCGGCGATCGTCGTGTTGAAGACGTAGCCCGAGCGGCTGGCCGCATCGAGCTTGGCCCCGTCCTGCCGGCAGTCGACGTGCGGGCTGCCCAGGCGTTGCGCCAGCTCGCGGACCAGCACCATGGTCTCGCAGTCGACGAGGTCGCCGACCACGAACGCGACTTTGCGGCCATCGAGACCCTCGAGGCGCGACTTGATCGCCGCGAATGCATCGCCCCACTCGACCGCCTGCAACTTGCCGTTCTCTTTCACCATCGGCACGTCGAGCCGGGCGCGCTTGAGCCCGTCGCAGGAAAAGCGGGTCTTGTCGGAGATCCACTCCTCGTTCACGTCCTCGTTCAGGCGCGGCAGGATGCGCATCACCTCGCTGCCGCGGGCGTCGACACGGATGCTGCTGCCGACCGCGTCCAGCACGTCGACCGACTCGGTCTTGCGCAGCTCCCAGGTTCGGGCGCGGTACTCGTACGGCTTTGAGTTCAGCGCACCCACGGGGCAGACGTCGATGATGTTGCCCGACAGCTCGGAGGTCAGCGCCTTCTCGACCCAGGTCGAGATCTCCATGTGCTCGCCGCGATGGACGGCACCCAGCTCCTCGACCCCGGCGACCTCGCTGATGAAGCGGATGCAGCGGGTGCAGTGGATGCAGCGGGTCATGTGGGTCGAGATCAGCGGCCCCATGTCCTTGTCGGCGACCGGCCGCTTGTTCTCGGCGAAGCGGGAATGGTCCGGCCCGTAGAACAGGGTCAGATCCTGCAGGTCGCACTCGCCGCCCTGGTCGCAGATCGGGCAGTCCAGCGGGTGGTTGATCAGCAGCAGCTCGAGCACGCCCTTGCGTGCCTTGTGCACGGTGGCCGTGTCGGTCTTGACGATCATGCCTTCCGCGACCGGCAGGGCGCACGACGCCTGCGGCTTGGGCATCTTCTCGATCTCGACCAGGCACATCCGGCAATTGCCGGCGATGTTCAGCCGCGGGTGGAAGCAGAACACCGGAATCTCGCGCCCGGCCGCCTCGCACGCCTGGAGCACGGTCGAGCCCGGCGGGACCTCGACCTCCTGTCCATCGATCGTCAGCTTCGGCATGCGCTGGCCCCTAACCCGATTTCAACCTGCATCGACCTGCCCGCTCAGGCCGCGCGCCGTGTCTCTTTGGTGTATTCGGCGATCCGCCGCTCGATCTCCGGCCGGAAATGCTTCAGCAGGCCCTGCACCGGCCACGCCGCCGCATCGCCGAGCGCACAGATCGTGTGGCCCTCGATCTCCTTGGTGACGTCGTAGAGCAGGTCGATCTCCTCGACCTTGGCGCGGCCTTCGGCCATGCGGGTCATCATGCGCCAGAGCCAGCCGGTGCCCTCGCGGCACGGCGTGCACTGGCCGCAGGAACTCGTGCATGTAGAATTTCGACAGCCGGGCGATCGCCTTCACGATGTCGGTGGACTTGTCCATCACGATCACGCCCGCGGTGCCGAGGCCGCTCTGTACCTCCCGCAAGGCTGTCGAAGTCCATCCGCACCGTGTCGCAGATCGACTTCGGCAGCAGCGGAACGGAGGCGCCGCCGGGGATCACCGCCAGGAGGTTGTCCCAGCCACCGCGCACGCCGCCGCAATGGCGGTCGATCAACTCCCTGAGCGGCAGGCTCATCGCGTCCTCGACCACGCAGGGTCGGTTCACGTGGCCAGAGACGCAGTAGACCTTGGTGCCGGTGTTGTTCGGCCGGCCGATGCCCGCGAACCAGGCCGGCCCGCGGCGCAGGATCGTCGGCACCACGGCGATGGTCTCGACATTGTTGACCGTGGTCGGGCGCCCGTACAGGCCGACCATGGCCGGAAACGGCGGCTTCAGGCGCGGCTGGCCCTTCTTGCCCTCGAGGCTCTCGATGAGGGCGGTCTCCTCGCCGCAGATGTAGGCCCCCGCACCGCGATGCAGGTAGAGCTCGAAATCATAGCCCGAGCCGCAGGCGTTCTTGCCGAGCAGGCCGGCGTCGTAGGCCTCGGCGATGGCGACTTCGATCGCCTCGGCCTCGCGGATGAACTCGCCGCGAATGTAGATGTAGGCTGCCGTGCAGGCCATGGCGGCGCCGGCGATCAGGCAGCCCTCGACCAGCTTGTGCGGGTCGTGGCGCATGATCTCCCGGTCCTTGCAGGTCCCGGGCTCGGATTCGTCGGCATTGACGACGAGATAATGCGGTCCCGTCGCCTGCTTGGGCATGAACGACCATTTCAGGCCGGTGCCGAAGCCCGCCCCGCCGCGCCCCCGCAGGCCGCTGTCCTTCACCTGCTGCACCAGCCACTCACGGCCCTGCTGGATGAAGCCGGCCGTGCCGTCCCAGTCGCCACGCTGCCGCGCGGCCTCGAGACCCGGCGAGTGCTCGCCGTAGAGATTGGTGAAGATGCGGTCGCGATCGTGCAGCATGGCCGGTCAGTCACCCGCGTCCAGGAGGGTCGTCTTGCCGCCGAGCGGCATCGCGTTCTTGCGCCCGTTCTGCGGCCCGGGCGTCGGCCGCTCGCCGCGCTGCAGCGTCTCCAGGACCTTGACGGTCCCGGCATAGTCGATGTCCTCGTAGAAATCGTCGTCGATCCACAGCACCGGCGCGTTGGAGCAGGCCCCCAGGCACTCGAACTCGCGCAGGAAGAACTGCCCGTCCGGCGTCGACTCGCCGATGCCGACGCCCAGCGTGTCCTTGCATGCCTTGACCACGTCGTCCGAGCCGCACAGCCAGCACGGCGTCGTGGTGCACACCCGGACCTGGATCCGGCCGACCGGCACCGTGTTGAACATGTCGTAGAAGCTGGCCACTTCGTAGACCCGGATGCGCGGGATCTCGAGCATCTCGGCCACATAGTCGAGGCAGGCCCGCGGTAGCCAAGCCCCGTGCTGGGCCTGGGCCAGATGCAGCAGCGGCAGTACCGCGCTCTGCTTGCGCGGCTCCGGGTACTTGGCGAGGATCCGCTGCGCCTGCTCCAGGTTCTCGGGCGTGAACGCGAAGCCCTCGACATCCGGCGCCATGGCACCACGGACCTCGGGCTTGCCGCCCGGCGCGCTCATCGGTCGATCTCCCCGAACACGATGTCGATCGAGCCGATGATCGCCGGCACGTCGGCCAGGGTGTGGCCCTTGCTCATGAAATCCAGCGCCTCGAGATGCACGTAGCCGGGCGAGCGGATCTTGCAGCGCCACGGCTTGTTGGTGCCGTCGCCGACCAGGTAGACGGCGAACTCCCCCTTGGCGCTCTCGACCGCGGCATAGACCTCGCCCGCCGGCACGTGGACGCCCTCGGTGTAGAGCTTGAAGTGGTGGATCAGGGCCTCCATCGAGCGCTTCATCTCCGCGCGCGGCGGCGGCGTCACCTTCTGGTCCGGCACCCGGATCGGCCCCTCGGGCATCTGCTCCAGGCACTGGCGCATGATCTTGAGCGACTCGCGGATCTCCAGCATGCGCACGAGATAGCGATCCCAGCAGTCGCCGTTCTTGCCGACCGGGATATCGAATTCCATCCGGTCGTAGACCTCGTACGGCTGCGCCTTCCTGAGGTCCCAGGCCACGCCCGACGCGCGCAGGCAGGGGCCGGAAAAGCCCCAGGCCAGCGCGTCGTCCATGCTGACCACGCCGATGTCGACCGTGCGCTGCTTGAAGATCCGGTTCTCGGTCAAGAGGTCGTCGACATCGTCGAGCCGCGGCCCGAACTGGTCGATCCAGGCGCCGATCCGCTCCTCGAGCCCGGCCGGGAGGTCCCGGTTGACGCCGCCGAACCGGTAGTAATTGGCGTGCATCCGCTGGCCGGAGACGGCCTCGTAGAACTCCATCAGCTTCTCGCGCTCCTCGAACATCCAGAGCAGCGGCGTCATGGCGCCGACGTCGAGCGCCATGGTGGTGACGTTGAGCAGATGGTTGAGGATGCGGGTCAGCTCGTCGAACAGCACGCGGATGTACTGGGCGCGGATCGGCACCTCGACGCCCAGCAGCTTCTCGACGCCGAGCACGAAGGCGTGCTCCTGCATGAGCATGGCACAGTAGTCGAGCCGGTCGAAATAAGGGATCGACTGCAGATAGGGCCGGATCTCGATGAACTTCTCGGTGCCGCGATGCAGCAGCCCGATATGCGGATCGGCGCGCTCGATCACCTCGCCGTCCATCTCGAGCAGCAGACGCAGCACGCCGTGCGCTGCCGGATGCTGCGGCCCGAAATTGATGGTGTAGTTGCGCATCTCGATCTCGGGCATCGCGTCCTCTGGCTCGAATCTCAGCGCGCCGGCCGGTACTGACCGCTCAGGTGGTCGCCTTCTCGTCCCCGGGCAGCAGCCCGCCGCCGCCTTCCCACGGCGAGAGGAAGTCCCAGCTGCGCAGGTCCTGGCGCAGCTGCACGGGCTCGTAGACGACCCGTTTCTGCTCCTCGTCGTAGCGCATCTCGACATAGCCGGTCATCGGGAAGTCCTTGCGCAGCGGATGCCCCTCGAAGCCGTAGTCGGTGAGGATCCGGCGCAGGTCGGGATTGTCCGAGAACAGGATCCCGTACATGTCCCAGGCCTCGCGCTCGAACCAGCCGGCGGTCGGGAACACGGAGATCACCGACGGCACGGGCGTCGCCTCGTCGGTCAGCACCTTGACCCGGATGCGCAGGTTCTGGTGCAGCGAGAGCAGGTGATAGACCACGTCGAAGCGTCGCTCGCGCGGTGGGTAGTCGACCCCGCACAGATCGACCAGCTCGCGAAACAGCAGCGACGGCTCGTCGCGCAGGAAGGTGAGCACGCGCGCGATCGCACCGCCCTGGACGGTGAGCGTCAGCTCGCCGAAGGCGATCTCCTGGTCGACCAGCACCTCGTCGAGGACGGGCTGGATCGTCGCCAGCATGTCCTCCAGCGCATCCTGCGTCGGGCTCCAGATATGCGCGCCCATGCGTTCCCCCTCCGAGCCCGCGCTAGCGGACGATCGTGCCGGTGCGCCGGATCTTCTTCTGCAGCAGCAGGATGCCGTAGACCAGCGCCTCGGCGGTCGGCGGGCAGCCCGGCACGTAGACGTCGACCGGCACGATCCGGTCGCAGCCGCGCACCACAGCGTAGCTGAAGTGGTAGTAGCCGCCGCCATTGGCGCAAGAGCCCATGGACAGCACGTAGCGCGGCTCGGCCATCTGGTCGTAGACCTTGCGCAGGGCCGGGGCCATCTTGTTGCACAGCGTCCCGGCGACGATCATCACGTCCGACTGGCGCGGGCTCGGCCGGAACACGAGGCCGAACCGGTCCAGATCGTAGCGCGAGGCCGCCGCGTGCATCATCTCGACCGCGCAGCAGGCAAGCCCGAAGGTCATCGGCCACATCGATCCCGAGCGCGCCCAGTTCACCAGGTCGTTGAGACCGGTGACGAAGAAGCCCTGCTGCTCCAGCCCCGCATTGACGCTGTCGAACAGATGCGCCGGCCCCTGGCTCGAAGGTGTCGGGCTGGTCGGTGCCAGGGTTGTCGGCGCGATCGTCGTGGTCACTCCCATTCCAGGGCTCCCTTGCGCCATTCATAGATGAACCCGACCGTGAGCACGCCCAGGAACACGATCATCGACCAGAACCCGAACAGGCCGATATGGCCCAGGCTCACGGCCCACGGGAACAGGAACGCGACCTCGAGGTCGAAGATGATGAACAGGATCGCGACCAGGTAGAAGCGGACGTCGAACCGGCCGCGCGAATCCTCGAACGGCTCGAAGCCGCATTCATAGGCGGACAGCTTCTCGCGATCCGGGCTCTGCGGCGCGATCACCATCGACGCCACCAGGATGATCACCGCCAGCGCGACCGCGATCGCGAGGAAGATCAGGATCGGCAGATACTCGGCCAGATAGCCCTGCATCGTTGCTCAACCGTTTTCGAGGCGCCCCGGCCGCCCATGCTCGAACGGAGCGGTGGCCGGCGGGACGGAAGATAGGCTGGCAGGATTCAAAAGCCAAGCGGCCGCACTTGCGCGCTTTCGCCGCTGCAATGCGGTAAATGCCTGTCGGGATTAGGGAATCGGAATACACGGTGGCGAGGACGACGGGACTTGAACCCGCGACCTCCGGCGTGACAGGCCGGCGCTCTAACCAACTGAGCTACGTCCCCCGAGCGAGGCCCGGTGTGTAGTGACGGGTCGGAGGGCTGTCAAGGCGCGGAGGCCGCCGCTCGGACCGTCGCGGGGTCCGAACCGATCAGGCGCCGAAGAGCGGGTCAGTCTGCCCTGGATCGTTGGCGGGGCGAAGTAGGTCGAGCGGAGATCGATCGGCCATCGGCCCTGCGGGAGGCGTAAAAACGCGCTCACGGCATCCTTACCACCCGGCCGGGGCACCATTGAGCTCGGGCCGTGTTGGATGTGCTGACCCATTTGGATTGGCGCCATGTTCAATGAAGCGATCGGCCGGGTGCAGGCGCTAGGCGGCGCGGCCCTGGCAGTGCTGCCAAATCTCCTGATCGGCCTCGTCATATTCGGCCTCGGCCTGTTGATCGCCCGCGGCATCAAGACCGGCGTCGCACGCACCGCGGCACTTCGCGAGGCTTCCGCGGGCTCGGCCGCCGTGCTGGGCCGGATCGCCGGCGGTCTCGCCACGCTGGTGGCGTTCCTGATTGCGGCATCGATCGCGTTCCCTTCCGTGTCGGCCGGCGATCTGTTCAATCTGCTGGGGATCGGCGGCGTGGCGATCGGATTCGCCTTCCGGGACGTGCTCCAGAATCTCCTCGCCGGGATCCTGATCCTGCTCACCCGCCCTTTCCACATTGGCGACCAGATCCGCCAGGGCGACGAGGAAGGAACGGTCGAGGACATCTGGATCCGGGCGACCGTCCTGCGGACCTACGACAATCGGCGGATCCTGATTCCAAATGCCTCGCTGTTTACCGACAAGATCGAAGTCATCACCGCCTACGAGCAGCGCCGGCTGGCCTTTCCCGTCACGATCGGCAATGGTGATGATATCGCCAATGGCCGCGCGGTGATCGTTCAGGCGCTGGCTGCGGTTCCCGGCGTGCTCGCTCGACCCGCACCGGAGGCGCTGGTGACTGGCCTCGGGAGTGCGGGTGTCGAAATGCTGGCACGCTTCTGGATCGATCCGCCGCGCCGCCGTGACGCCGTGGATGCACTCGACGGCGCCATCGAGGCCGTGAAGCTGGCGCTGACGAACGCCGGACTCGATCTTCCCTTTCCGACCACGCAGATCCTCTTCCACGACCAGACCGAGGAGACCGACGGAGATCGGTCTCGGCAAAGGGAGGGCTGGCCCGCCGCGGGGCGGGCCGTGCCGCGTTCACGCCGGTCATTGGCTCATGCCCATGCCGAGCCCGAGCCGCTCGATCGAGACCGGCCGTGAGGGACCGGCTGCGCGATTGGCTGGAAGCGCTGGGCGACGTGTTCTGGCTGCGCCCGGCCTGCGTGGTCGCTCTGGGCGTGCTGCTGGGCGAAGCCTCGGTCTGGGCCGAGATATTGCGGGGCGGAAGCATCGCTTCCGACGGCTGGCTGTATTCGGGCGGCGAGGCCGGAGCACGGGCGCTGCTTGGCGCCGTCGCGTCATCGACCATCGGTGTCGCCGGCACGACCTTCTCGATCACGGTGGCCGCGCTGTCCATCGCCTCGGCCCAGATGGGTCCGCGACTGCTCCGCAACTTCACCCGCGACAGTGGCAATCAGCTGGCGCTGGGCGTGTTTCTGGGCACCTTTGCCTATGCGCTGGTGGTTCTGCGCACGGTGCGATCCGTCGATGAAGGAAGCTTCATCCCGCATCTGGGTGTTACGGGCGCGCTGGTCTTGGCCCTGCTCTGCGTGGCGACCCTGATCTGGTTCGTGCATCACGTCGCTGCGAGCATCAATGTGGAAACGGTGATCGACCTGGTCCACGACGATCTCGCGGAATCGATCTCCTATCTCACGTTGGAAGAGGCCGAGCCGCACGTGGCGAGCGCGCCGAGCCCCGGCACGCCGTTGATCGGGACAGCGAGCGGCTACCTGCGGGCTGTTGCGGAGGATTCGCTGGCCGATTGGGCGCGAGACGAGCGCGCCGTGCTGACAATGCTGGTTCGCCCCGGCGACTACCTGTTTCCCGGCGCGCCGGTCGCCGAGATCAATGGTGGCCCCGATACCGAGACTGCCGCGCAGAGGGTCCGCGACGCCCTCTCGACCGGCTCGCGGCAGGCCGCGGTCCAGGACCTCGAGTTCGCGGTCCGCCAGCTGATCGAGGTAGCGGTGCGCGCGCTTTCGCCCGGGATCAACGACCCGCTCACGGCGATCGCGGTTCTGAATCGGTTAGGCGCCACATTGTGCCGGATCGCGCCGCGCCATTTTCGCAGCGGCCCGATCCTGCGCGACGGGCGGGTGGTCGTGCATCGCCAGGTGACGGACTATGGGGGGTTCTGCGATATGATGTTTCATCTGATCCGCCAGAACGCTTCCGGCTCGCCGGCGGTCCTCATCTCCATGCTCGAGACGCTGCTGCGTGTGATGCAGGTGGAAAAGCGCGGCGATCGGCGGGCGGAGCTGCGACGGCATGCCGATCTCGTGCTGGCCGTCGGACTGGCGTCCAACCAGGATCCTGCCGGGGTCGCCGACTTGAAGGAGCGCTACGCGAGACTCCAGCAATTCTTCCCCGAAGCTGATGCCTTCACAAGCCGAATGCCGGTTGCCGGCTAAAGCGGCGCTTACCTCTGCGCGACAGCAGGCAGGCGCTCTCGCCAAGCGATCTGTGACCCCAAAGCGTGGCGGGGCGCGCAGCGGCGGCCCCGAGGGCTGGTAAAGCGGGCGGCCCTCGGGAAAGCCCGGCCGAGGGGACGCACCGCGGCCCGTCGCCACCCCCGTCGGTTCAGTGGATTGACAGCCACTCGCCTGGATCACTCTAGACCTGCACGCCGGCGCCGCGCATTTGACCGCGCGCGGCCCGCGGAGCATTCTTACCGTCGGCAGCACGGCCCAGCCGAGCTGGTCGAGCGAGGTAGCCAGTGCGTGCCAAAAGGCGGTCCACCCCGCAAGGTCGCCGTGGCCGGTGGCTCGATCAGCGAGCCGGGCGAAGCCGTAATGTTGCGTGGTGTCGGCTGCGCGGTGGATGTGTACGAGCGCACGCCCGGCCTCATGCGCAGCCGCGGCGCAGGCATCGTGGTGCAGGACGCTCCGCCAGTCTGGCGCCGCCTTTGAGCTTTCCCCCAAGGCGGCAGCGGATGCCACGGCGCTCGCCGACGCGCTCACCGCCGGACCGGGCGAGCCCGAAGTCGCATTGCGCAGGTGGGAGGCGAACCGGCTCGAGCAAGGGCATGGTCTCGCCGCGCACGGCGTTGCGCTTGGAAGGCGGACAGTGGGACCGCGCGGCAGTAGCGCCCATTAGCTCCCAACGCTCGACGCAATGGCCGAGCGCTTCATCGTCGTTGCTCGACCGTTGCGGTAAAGTGGCAACGCCGAAAATGTCGGGCAAATACCTGCCTCCGTAAGTCGGCGAGGCGTCCGCTCACCACGACCGCAAGGACTTCCTTCGAGGGCAGATGTCGCTATCGAGTGCGCAAACGTTGAACCATGCGATTTAGCGCGAAAGTTAGTCAACTTCACTTTTTAGAAGAGAGCGAACTGACCTCTCCCCGCCGACCACTTGGACAATATTCCTATTCATGCTATCATCCGGGCCAGCCCTCCACTGCCCCGGACCCGCCGCCATGCCCGATGCCGCCGCCACCACCGCGAAGAAGCGCGGCCCGAACACGCCCGAAGGCAAGGCGCGCTCGGCCAGGAACGCGCTGAAGCACGGCCTGCGCGCCCGCGACTTCGTCCTGCTGCCCGAGGAGGACCCGCAAGAGTGGACCCAGCACGTGCAGGACCTGGAGCAGGGCTACGGCCCGGTCGACGCCACCGAGAAGAAGCTGGTCGACGCCATCGCCGTCGCGATGTGGAAGGAGATCCGCGCCGACCGGTTCGAGGCCGAGGTGCTGACCGACATCCCGCCGCGCAGCCCGGACCGCAGCCACGGCTCCGACCTGCAGGTGCCCGACCACGCGGCGGCGCTGACCACGGCGATCCGCTACCAGGGCAGTGCCGGCATGGCCGCCCGCCGCGCCGTGCGCGCCTTCCTCGAGCACAGGAAGGCCAAGCAGACCGGATTGCTGCTGCCCGCGTGCACGCGCGAACCCGACATGACAAAAAACACGAACGAATTATCGGCGCGTCGCTCGGCCGCACGCTGCCGCCCAGCCCGCCGCCCGGCGACCCGCCGCCACCGGCCGAGCCCGACCCCGACGCGTGGCTCGCCGACGTGCCGGTGGTCGAGGCCGATCCGTCCGACGAAGCGCTGCGCCGCTCGCTGCTGGGGATGATCGAGCATCCGGGCCTGCGCGCGCAGGTCATGCACGGGCCGCTGAAAGGCATCGAGCAGCTGATCGTCGCCAGCGACAACGTCGCCTACGAGGAGTGGTTCGCGAAGCAGCCGAAAGTGCCGTTCGGGCAGGTCGACCTGCCGGAAAGTCTCAAGGCGGACATCGAGGAGGTGACGAAGCACAACCCGCCCTGGATGCGTGGGCAGTATCTCTCCTACTACCGCCCGCCGGTGCCGGCGCATCTGTTCGACCCGGACTACGCCAACGACGCGGCAGCCGGCGGCCGAGCCGGTCGCGATCGACTGCCGCCGCCGGACGAGACCATCCCGTCCCTGCGCGCGCGGCTCGCCCGCCTGCTCGACCGCGGCGCCGCGCGGCTGCCCGAGGAGCTCGACCTCGCCGAGGCGGTCTGCGCCATCAAATGGCCGAAATGGCCCGAATATCGCGGCCCGATCGATCTCGGCCTGCTGCGCCGGGCGCTGGACGGCACCGTCATCGACGGGCCGACCCTCAACTGGCTCGGCGGCAAGGAGATCGTGCGGGAATGCCGGGCGGGGTGAGCCCGCTACAGCATGCTGGGCAGCACGCGGTCGGGCGGGCGGTGGCCGTCGGCGAAGGTCTTGATGTTGATGATCACCTTCTCGCCCATGTCGATCCGGCCCTCGAGCGTGGCCGAGCCCATATGCGGCAGCAGCACGACATTCTCGAGCTGGCGCAGCTTGGGGTTGATGGCGGGCTCGTGCTCGAACACGTCGAGGCCGGCGCCGGCGATCTTGTTCTCGCGCAGCAGGCGGGTCAGCGCCTGCTCGTCGACCACCTCGCCGCGGCTGGTGTTGACCAGCAGCGCGTGCGGCTGCAGCAGCGCCAGGCGCCGGGCCGACAGGAGGTGAAACGTCGCCGGCGTATGCGGGCAGTTGACGCTGACCACGTCCATGCGCGCCAGCATCTGGTCGAGGCTCTCCCAGTAGGTCGCCTCCAGCTCCTGCTCCAGCCCTTCGTGGGCGCGACGCCGGTTGTGGTAGTGCACCGAGAGGCCGAAGCCCTTGGCGCGGCGCGCCACGGCGCTGCCGATCCGGCCCATGCCGACGATGCCCAGCCGCTTGCCCCAGATCCGGTGGCCGAGCATCGAGGTCGGGGTCCAGCCGCCCCACTCGCCCGAGCGGGCGAGGCGCTCGCCTTCGACCAGCCGGCGCGAGACCGCGAGGATCAGCGCCATGGTCATGTCGGCCGTGTCCTCGGTCAGCACGCCCGGCGTGTTGGTGACCGTGATGCCGCGCTTGTAGGCCGCCTCGACGTCGATATTGTCCACGCCGGTGCCGTAATTGGCGATCAGCCGCAGCCGCTCGCCGGCATGGGCCAGGACGGCGGCGTCGATCCGGTCGGTCACCGTCGGCACCAGCACCTCGCAGTCCTTGACCGCCTCGATCAGAGCGGGCTTGGCCATCGGCTGGTCGTCGGTGTTCAGCCGCGCCTGGAACAGCTCCATCATCCGGGTCTCGATCACGTCGGGCAGCTTGCGCGTGACGATGACGACCGGGCGGGTGCGCGACATGGGGATCTCCTGCGGGGGCGCGAAGTGGCGCTAGGGACTAGCAGAAAGCGCCCGCGCGCTCAAACCCGCCGCGGCCGCAGCTCTTTGCTTCAATCCACGGCCCGGCACGGCTATAGCGGGGTCCGTCACGACCCGCCCTTGAGGATCTGCCGCGTGCCCGTTCCGGCCTTCCTGTCCCGCCGCCTCGTCTTGCCGCTCCTGGCCCCGCTCCGGGCCATGCTGCTCCTGCTCCTGGCCGCGGCCCCGCTGCCGCTGGCGGCGCAGGAGACCGGCCCGCGCACGCTGGGCGCGAGCGGCCTGCCGCTGCCGCGCTTCGCCTCGCTCGCGTCCAAGGAGGTCAACGTGCGCACCGGCCCGACCACCGACCATCCGATCAAATGGGTCTATACGCGGTCCGGCCTGCCGGTGCGGATCGTCGCGGAGTCCGAGCTGTGGCGCCAGATCGAGGATCCGGACGGCGAGAAGGGCTGGGCCCATTCGAGCCTGCTGTCGGTGCGGCGCACCGTGCTGGTCAAGGGCGACGGGGTGCAGGAGATGCGGCGCACGGCTGCCGTGGACGCCCGTGTGGTGGCCAGGGTCGAGCCCGGGGTGATCGGCGAGCTGATCGGCTGCGAGGCGGACTGGTGCCGGATCGAGGTCCAGGACGAGCGCGGGTGGTTGCCGGTGACGGCCCTCTGGGGCGTCGGCCCGTGAGCGGGCCAGTGCCCAGGCCGGATCCGATAGGCCGGATCCGCTCAGGCCGGGTCGGGTGCCGGGGCCGGCCGCTGCGCCGCGGTGCGCGGCTGGGCGCTGCGGATGCGCACCACGACGTCGATCCGGTCGATCACCTTGCCCGGCGGCGGCTCGGGCAGGCGCAGGAACTCGATCACGCCCTCGGGCACGTCGATGATCTCGCCGGTCGACTTGTCGAAATAATGATAGTGGGAAGACGGGTTGGTGTCGAAATAGCTCTGGCCGCTACCGGCCACCACCTCGGTCATCAGGCCGGCGGCGGTGAACTGGTGCAGCGTATTGTAGACCGTCGCCAGCGAGACCGGGATGCCCGCGACGCGCGCATCCTGGAACAGCTCCTCGGCGGTGACGTGCCGCGGCCCGGTCTCCAGCAGCAGGCGGGCCAGAGCCACCCGCTGACGGGTCGGCCGCAGACCGCTCTCCTTGAGCTTGCGCACGGCGATCAGGTTCGGTCGGGTCGAGTGCATGGGCTGGGCCGCTCGCCAAAGGGATACTGTCGCGACCACCGTCGCATACCGTACCGATTTGGTCCAGTTTCAGTCCGCCGTCAAGAGGCAGCGGATCAACGGCCGGTAAGGATCCGCTGCACCAGCTCCTTCACCGTCGGCACGAAGCCATTGGCGTAGAAAGGATCCTCGCGGAACCGGTAGACGTTGTGGCCGGCGAACATCAGCTGGTCCTCGAGCGGCGCGCCGCGGCCGTGGGCGATCTCCTGCAGGGTCTTCTGGATGCAGAACGAGCGCGGGTCGGCGGCGTGGCCGGTGCTGTGGTCGCCGTGATCCTTCCAGTTGCTGAACTTGCAGTGGCTGAGACAGCCCATGCAATCGGCCTGATCGCGCCTGATCTCGCGCGCGTTCTGGGGTGCCACGAAGATCAGCGTGTCGTCCGGCGTGCGCATCGGCTGGGTGTAGCCTTCGGCCAGCCAACCCTCGATCCGCGCGTGGTCCTCGGCCGAGACGTAGACACCGTGCCCTGTCCGGCCATAGGCGAAGAAGCTCTCGCGGCCCTGGACCGGGTCCGCCGCATCGGCGATCGGCACCTGGCGATCGGATCGTGCCACCAGATCGTCGAGGAACCGGTTGCGGACCGCGGACGAGTAGAAGCCGGTCGGGCTGAAGCGATGCAGCAGCACGTCGCCGGGGAGCAGATCGAGCAGCCGCTTCTTCCAGCCCTCCGGGATCGGGCTCTCGCGGGTCAGCAGCGGGCGGGTGCCGAACTGGAACGCGATCGGCCCGAGCTCCTCGTTGCCGATCCACTCCTGCCAGTCCTCGAGATGCCAGACGCCGCCGGCCATCACGATCGGCACCTGACCCAGGCCGACCGCGCGCATCAGCTTCCTGAGCTCGAGCACGCGCGGCAGCGGCGATTCCGGCCGCCGCGGATCCTCGACGTTGGACAAGCCGTTGTGCCCGCCGGCAAGCCACGGATCCTCGTAGACGACCGCGCCGAGCCAGTCCTGGAACTTATGGTAGGCGCGCTTCCACAAGGCATTGAAGGCGCGCCCCGACGACACGATCGGGTAGTAGTAGACACCGTAGCGGGCGCAGATCTCGCCCAGCCGGTAGGGCATCCCGGCGCCACAGGTGACGCCGTGTATCAGACCCTTGGCACCCTCCAGGACGCCTTGCAGCACCCGCTCGCAGGAGCCCATCTCCCAGAGCACGTTCATGTGGATACGGCCCTCGCCGCGACGGGTCGCGTGCGCGATCCGCGCCTGGCTGATCCCGCCCTGGATCGAATAGGCGATCAGCTCCTCGTGACGCTCGAGCCGGTCGCGGCCATGGAAGACCAGGGGGATGTACTCCCCGTTCTCGTCGACCGCGTCCGGATTGACGCCCGAGAAGGTGCCGACCCCGCCGGCGGCGGCCCAGGCGCCTGCCGAGCGGCCGCTGCTGACGGCGACGCCCTTGCCGCCCTCGACCAGCGGCCACACTTCCAGGCCCGACACCCGCATGGGCTGCACGACGCTCATCTATCTCCTCCCAGCCACCGAAGCCACCGGCCGCAGCCGGTGATCCGCGGTCTCTGCAGTTGTTCTCAACCCTGCGGCCTATTCGCGTCGACGGCGGAAACCGCCTTCGCTGCGCTCCCCACGCTCGTCACCCTCGCGTGGCGGCCGCGGCGGCCGTGGCGCCACCTCGATCGACTCGCCGGTGACCTGGTCGACCGCACGCATGCTGAGCTTGATCTTGCCGCGGTCATCGATCGCCAGCACCTTCACCTTCACCATGTCGCCTTCCTTGACGACATCGCTAACCTTGCCCACGCGTTCGTTACTGAGCTCGGAAATGTGACAGAGCCCGTCAATGCTGCCCAGCAGGTTGACGAAGGCGCCGAAATCCACGACCCGGGCGACCTTGCCCTCGTAGATCGTGCCGACCTCGGGGCTGGCGGTGAGGCCGCGGATCCAGTCGACCGCACGCTGGCTGGCCGCCGCGTCGGTCGACGCGATCTTGATCGTGCCGTCGTCCTGGATGTCGATCTTGGTACCCGTGCGCTCGGTGATCTCGCGGATCGTCTTGCCGCCGCCGCCGATCACGGCCCCGATCTTGTCGGTCGGGATCTGGATCGTGGTCACCCGCGGCACCGTCTCGCGCATCTCGGGACGCGGCATTCCAAGAGCCTTGGCCATCTCGCCCAGGATGTGCATGCGGCCGTCACGGGCCTGATGCAGGGCGACCTCCATGATCTCGGGCGTGATGCCCGCGATCTTGATGTCCATCTGCAGCGAGGTGACGCCGTGCTCGGTGCCGGCGACCTTGAAGTCCATGTCGCCCAGATGGTCTTCGTCGCCGAGAATGTCGGACAACACGGCGAAGCGCTCGCCTTCCTTGATCAGGCCCATGGCGATGCCGGCCACCGAGCGGGGCAGCGGCACGCCGGCATCCATCAGCGCCAGCGAGGTGCCGCAGACGGTCGCCATCGACGAGGAGCCGTTGCTCTCCGTGACCTCGGACACGACCCGGATCGTGTAGGGGAAATTCTCCTTGCTCGGCAGCAGCGGCCGGGTCGCGCGCCAGGCAAGCTTGCCATGGCCGACCTCGCGGCGTCCCGGCGTGCCCATGCGGCCGACCTCACCCACCGAGTAGGGAGGGAAGTTGTAGTGCAGCATGTAGTGCTCGCGCCGGTCCCCCTCGAGCGCGTCGATCATCTGCTCGTCCTGACCGGTGCCGAGCGTGGCCACGCACAGCGCCTGCGTCTCACCGCGCGTGAACAGCGCGGAGCCGTGGACGCGCGGCAGAATGCCGACCATGGCCTCGATCGGCCGCACGGTGGTCAGGTCGCGGCCATCGATGCGGCGGCCGGTGTCGAGGATCTGATTGCGGACGACGTCCGCCTCGAGCGCCTCGAACTGGTCTCCGACCAGCGCCAGCCGAGCGGCATCCTCGCCGCCATGCTGCTGCTTGGCCGTGGCCTTGACCGCCGCGACCTTCTCCTGGCGCAGCTGCTTGGCGGGCTCGCCGTAGGCGTCGCGCAAGGCCGTCTCGAGATCGCCCTTCATGGCCGCATACAGCTCACCGTGATCGGCCTCCGGCAGATCCCACGGCTCCTTGGCGCAGACCTGCGCCAGATCGATGATCAGATCGATCACCGGCTGGAACTGGCTGTGGCCGAACACGACCGCCGCCAGCATGGTCTCCTCGGACAGCTCCTTGGCCTCCGACTCGACCATCATCACCGCGTCGCGAGTGCCTGCGACCACCAGATCGAGATCGCTGGTCTTGGTCTGCTCGATCGCCGGGTTGAGGATGAACTCGCCGTTGGCATAACCGACCCGCGCGGCCGCGACCGGGCCCAGGAACGGCACGCCGCTGATGGTCAGCGCAGCCGAGGCCGCGACCAGTCCCAGGATGTCGGGGTCGTTCTCGCCGTCATGGGCCAGCACCGTGACCACGACCTGGGTCTCGTTGCGGAAGCCTTCCGGGAACAGTGGACGGATCGGCCGGTCGATCAGGCGCGAGGTGAGCGTCTCCTTCTCGGAGGGGCGCCCCTCGCGCTTGAAGAATCCGCCCGGGATCTTGCCCGCCGCGAATGCCTTCTCCTGGTAGTTGACGGTCAGCGGGAAGAAGTTCTGGCCGGGCTTGACGCTCCGGGCGGCCACGGCGGTGGCGAGCACGACGGTCTCACCCAGTGTCGCCAGCACGGCGCCGTCGGCCTGCCGGGCGACGTGTCCGCTCTCGAGGACGAGCTTGCGCCCACCCCAGGTCGTTTCCTTGCGGATGATCTTGAACATTCACTTTACCTTTCTGGGCGGCAGCCTGGCTGCCGCGGTCAGCTGCGGGGCGCGCCTACCCGGCCGTCGATCGGCCGGGGGCGCCCCGTCGCCACAGCGAAGATCCCGCGTGGCTCAGCGCCGCAGGCCCAGCCGCTCGATCAACGTCTGATAGCGCCCTTCCTGGGTACGACGCAGATAGTCGAGCAGGCGCCGACGCTGACCGACCATCATCAACAGGCCGCGCCGCGAGGCGAAGTCCTTCTGATGCAGCTTGAGGTGCTCGGTCAGGCCGAGGATGCGGTGGGTCAGGATCGCGACCTGCACCTCGGGCGAGCCGGTGTCGCCGGCATGGGTCGCGTATTCGCCAATCAGCGTCTGCTTGTGTTCGGCGGTAATCGTCATTCTCGGTTTCCGTTCGGCATCGGGCCAGTCTGGAAGACACGCATCGGGCTGAGCTCCATGCCCTCGACGCGCGCCAAGGCGATCAGCTCGCCTGCGCGCATCGCCCGGACCGTCGCCGCCTCGCCCACCGAATTGCCCAGAAGGGCGGGGGTGACGCGAATGGGCTGACCGGCCCGAAGCCGTAGCGCCTGCGGTTCGGTAACGGCGAACGCCGGGATGCCGGCCAGCGCAGTCGTTATCGGAACCAGAACTTGCGGCAACGAATCGTCCTCGACGATCCGCGCCAGTGACTTCGAGCGAAATGCCGCGCTCGACCCGGAACGCGCCAACCTCGGTCCGCCGCAGGGCCGCCACATGCGCGTAGCAACCCAGCGCCTGCCCGAGATCACGGGCGATCGCCCGCACATAGGCGCCTTTGCCGGAGATCATGCGGAACGCCGCATGATCGGGATCGGGGCGGCCGACCAACTCCAGCTCGTCGATGCGTATTTCACGCGCCGCGAGCTCGACCGTCTCACCGCGACGGGCAATATCGTAGGCCCGCTCACCCTGAACCTTCACCGCCGCGTATTGCGGCGGTACCTGCTGGATCAGGCCGATGAACTGCGGCAGAGCCTCACGGATCTCGTCGTCGCTCGGCCGGCTGTCGCTGGTGGCGGTGACCGCACCGGCAGCGTCATCGGTGTCGCGCGCCTCGCCGAAACGTAGCGTGAAATCGTAGGCCTTGCGGGCATCCATGATGTAGGCAACGGTCTTGGTCGCCTCGCCCATCGCGATCGGCAGCACCCCGGTGGCCAGCGGGTCGAGCGTGCCGCCGTGTCCGACCTTCTGCGCCTGGGTCAACCGCTTGACCTCGCCCACAACATGGGTCGAGGTCATGCCGGCCGGCTTGTCGATCACCAGCCAGCCGTTGATTCGCCGCCCGGTGGGCTTACGGCGCGCCATCGGTCTCGTCCTCGTCGGCCGCCCGCGGCCGCTGCGCGCTGTGGAGCAGCGCGCCGATGCGCGCCGCATAGGCGAAAGTCTCGTCGGGAACGAAGCGCAGCTTCGGAGCGTACTTGAGATGCATCTGTCGGGTGAGCCAGCCTGCCATGTGTGCGGACGCGTGCTGCAGCGCCGCCATGGTCTCCGCGCCCAGCTCGCCGCCAAGCTCGGTCGTGTACACCAGGGCTGTCTTCAGGTCGCGGCTAACCCGCACCTCGGCAACGGTCAGGCTGCGGCCGACGAGGCGTGGATCATGGAGATCGCCGCGGAGCAGATATTCCGCCAGCAAATGGCGCATCTGCTCCGCGACCCGCAGCTGCCGCTGCGAGGGCGCCTGCTCGCCACGGCTCATCGCGACCCCACGAGCATGCGGGGGTCAGGGTGATCAATCACAGCGAGCGCGCGACCTCCTCGATCTCGTAGGCTTCGATCACGTCACCCTGACGGATGTCGGGATAGTTCTCGATCGACATGCCGCACTCGAAGCCTTCCTTGACCTCGCGCACGTCGTCCTTGAAGCGCTTCAGCGAGCCCAGGACCCCGTCGTAGACCACGACGTCCTCGCGCAGCAGACGCACCCGCGTGCCGCGCTTGAACAGGCCGTCGGTAACCATGCAGCCGCCGATCTTGCCGACCTTCGGTACATTGAAGATCTCGCGGATCTCGGCGTGACCCAGGATGCTCTCCCTGGATTCCGGCTTGAGCATGCCCGAGAGCATGCCCTTCATCTCGTCCAGCAGCTCGTAGATGATCGAGTAGTAGCGGATCTCGACCCCGTCCCGGCGCGCCATCTCGCGTGCCTGGGCGTTTGCCCGGACGTTGAAGCCCAGGATCGCGGCCTTGGAGGCCGCGGCCAGGGTGACGTCGGACTCGGTGATCGCCCCGACACCGCCGAACAGGACGCGGACCCTGACTTCGTCGGTGCCGATCCGCTCCAGACCCGCGCTGATCGCCTCCAGCGAGCCATGCACGTCGGACTTGAGCACCACCGGCAGCTCGCCCTCCCCGCCGAGCCTGAGCTGGGTGAACATGTCCTCCAGCGAGCCACGCGCGCCAGTCGCCGAGACGTGCGCCTGGTCGCGCCGCTTGCGCTGGCGGTATTCGGTGATCTCACGCGCCCGCTTCTCATTCTCGACTACCGCGAGCAGGTCGCCCGGCTCGGGCACACCGTCGAGGCCGAGGATCTCGACCGGCATCGACGGCCCTGCCGTCTCGACGGGCTCGCCGCGGTCGTTGAGCAGTGCGCGGGCACGACCCCAGTGCGCCCCGGCCACGACCAGATCGCCAACCTTCAGCGTGCCGCGCTGTACCAGCACCGTGGCGACCACGCCGCGGCCGCGATCGAGCTTGGCCTCGATGATCGTGCCGTGGGCCTCGCGCTCGGCGTTGGCCTGCAGATCCAGCAGTTCCGCCTGCAGCTGCACCGCCTCGATCAGCTTGTCGAGGTTGAGCCGCTTGGTGGCACTGACCGGGATGCCCAGCACGTCGCCGCCGAAATCCTCCAGCACGACGTCGTGGCTCAGCAGTTCCTGCTTGACCTGGTCGGCGTTGGCGTCCGGCTTGTCGATCTTGTTGATCGCCACCACCATCGGCACCTTGGCCGCCTTGGCGTGGCTGATCGCCTCGATCGTCTGCGGCATCACGCCGTCATCGGCCGCGACCACCAGGATCACGATGTCGGTGACCGAGGCACCGCGGGCACGCATCGCCGTGAAAGCGGCGTGGCCCGGCGTGTCGATGAACGTCACCGGACGGCCAGAGCCGATATCGACGCGATAGGCGCCGATATGCTGGGTGATGCCGCCTGCCTCGCGGGCTGCGACATCGGTCGCCCGCAGCGCGTCGAGCAGCGAGGTCTTGCCGTGGTCGACGTGCCCCATGACGGTCACGATCGGCGGCCGCGGCGTCAGGTGCTCGACCTCGTCGGTCACACCCTCCAGGCCTTCCTCGACATCCGCCTCGCTCACGCGCTTCACCTTGTGGCCGAACTCGGTCACCACCAGCTCGGCGGTGTCCGGGTCGAGGCTCTGATTGATGGTGGCGAGAATACCGTTCTTCATCAGCGCCTTGACCACCTCGGCACCCCGGACCGCCATTCTGGCGGCGAGATCCTGCACGGTGATCGACTCCGGCAGCACGACCTCGCGGACGAAGAACTCGGCCGTACCCGAGGCCTGGCGCTTCTCGCGCTCACGCTGACGGCGCAGCGCCGCGAGGCTGGGGCCGCGCCGCTCGACCAGTTCGGCGTCGCCGCCGATGACCAGCCGGTCCAGCCGCTTCGGCACGTTGACGTCGCGATCGGTCCGGCGCGGCGCCGGGCGCTTCTCGACCTTGCCGCCACGCGCCTTGCGCCGGTCGTCGGCACCCTCGTCCTGCACCTGCTTGTCGGTCTTCGGGCTCGGCCGCCTTACGGTCTCGGGGTCGGTCGGCGCCTCGACCGCGGCCGGCCGCGTCCGCCGCATCTCGCTCTCGACCGGTGTCCGGGCAACCGTGCCGCCGTCGCGATCCTTCTGGCGGCGCTCGTCATCGGCCAGCAGCTTCGCAGCGGCCTCCTCGGCCTTACGGCGTGCTTCCTCCTCGTGGCGGCGGCGCGCCTCCTCGTCGGCCTTGCGCTTTGCCGCAGCCTCTTCCTCGCTGCGCCGACGCGCCGCTTCCTCGGATGCGCGGCGCGAGTTTTCGTCGGCACGGAAGCGCGCTTCCTCTTCAGCCTGCCGCGCCGAGCCCAGCGCGCGCAGGCGGACGGCCTTCTCCTCCTCGGTCAGCGGCTTGAGGACCATCGGCCGGCGACCGGAGCGCGCAGCCTCGGCGGCGCGCGCATCTGCCGGACGGACCGCGGGCCGCTGCTGACCGGCCGTGCCGGTCCGCGACGGCGCGCTCACAGGCGGCGCCACTGTCGGGCGTGCCGGTGTTGCGGCGGCCGGACGGGCGGCGACCGGAGGGACGACGCGGGCTGCCGGGCCGGCCGCGCTTGGCGGGGCCGGTGTCGGCGCGACGGGCGTCGGCGGGGCCGGCGGCGGCTCTGGTGCTGCGACCACAGGGGCCGGCGTGGGCTCGGGAGCCACCACCATCTCGGCAGCCGGCGGCGCGGCAACGGGCGCCTCGACCGGGGGCTGTGGGGCGACGACGGGCTCGGGCCGGACCTCGGCCACCGGCTCGGCCGCACGCGGCTCCGGGGCGGGAGGAGCCACGACACGCTCGACCGGTGCCGCCGGGGCGACCGGAGCCGGACGGGGCTGCAGCGGCGCCGGGGCCGGGCGCGGCTCCGCCGCGGCGGGTGCAGCGCTGGCCGGCGTGCCGAACGGCCGCACCGGAGTGCGCACCTTCTTCACCTCGACCGTGACCGCCTTGCTGCGGCCATGGCTGAAGCTCTGCCGCACCATGCCGCTCTCGACGTTCTTCTTCAGCTCGAGCCGACTGCCCCCCGCTGGCAGGGAGAGGCCGATACGAGCCGTACGATCCTGGCCCTTATCGTCACTCATGTCTGGGCTGTGCCTTCATCTTCTGCGTTGCTGACTGCTTGATGCCCAACGGGCATCGCGAACTCTCTAAAACCGTGAAGCCGACCCAGCTCCTTGAGCAGCTGGTCGGCGAGACCGCCGGCGGCAAGTCCGACATGGACGATCTCGTCCCGCCCGACGGCACCGCCCAGCTCGCTACGGCTGAACGGGTCGAGCACCGGTACGCCGCGGGCCAGGGTTTCGATCCGGCGTCGGCCATCGGCGGCGCCGTCCCGGGCGCACAACACCAGAGCGCAGGCACCGTTGCGGAGGCCGTCGGCGACCTGGTCGAAGCCTGCGACCAGCTGGCCGGCACGACGCGCGAGGCCGATCAGATCGAGACAGCGGCGGGTCAACATGGCGGCCACCTGGTCGACCAGATCGGGCGCCGCGCCTACCTGCGTCCGGGCAGCTCTGGCGAACTGGTTGCGGGCCAGGGCATGGGTCAGCGCCTTGCGGTCCGCGCTGACCCACATGCCGCGGCCGGGCAGCCGCGCAGCGAGATCGGGCACGAGCGCGGCATCGGGGCCGAGCACGAACCGGATCATGCCGTCGGCGGGCCGCGGTGCGCGCGCGGCGACGCAGCGGCGGGTGCGCGTCCGCGCTCCACCGGCCTGCTCGACCAACACCTCGTCGCCCATGCCCTGAACCATGCCGTTACCGATGATTCGGCTCCTCCGCCGCGTCGCCCTGCTCGTCCTCGGCCACCTCGAGCGGCGCCTCGATCCAGCCGAGGCGCACCCGCGCGTCCATGATGATGCCCCCTGCATCGTCGGCGCCGATGCCGGCATCCGGCACCAGCTCGACCAGCTCGTCGCCGGCGAGATCCGCCAGATCCTCGAGCGACTTCACACCCTTGCGGCCAAGCTCGACGATGGTCGCCAGCGGCAGGCCGTCATAGCTCAGCAGGTCCTCGCCCAGGCCCAGCTCGGCGGCCTCGGCGCGCAGATTCTGCTCGACCTCGTCGAGATAGGCCTGGGCCCGCTCCTTGAGCGCCTCGGCGATCTCTTCATCGAAGCCGGCGATGCCTGCCAGCTCCTCGGTCTCGGTGTAGGCGACATCCTGCACCGTGGCGAAGCCCTCGGTGACCAGAAGCTGGGCGATGACCTCCTCGACGTTCAGGCTGTCCATGAACATCTGGGTCAGATCGCGGAACTCGCGCTGGCGCCGCTCGCGGTCGTCGGTGTCGGAGACGATGTCGATGTCCCAGCCGGTCAGCTGCGAGGCGAGGCGCACGTTTTGCCCACGCCGGCCGATCGCGATGTGCTGCTGCTGGTCGGGGACGATGACCTCGATCCGCTTCGCATCCGGGTCCAGCACCACCTTGCTGACCTCGGCCGGGGCCAACGCGTTGACGACGAACGTCGCCTGGTCGGGCGACCAGGGAATGATGTCGACCTTCTCGCCGCCCAGTTCCTGCACCACCGCCTGGACGCGGCTGCCGCGCATGCCGACGCAGGCGCCGACCGGGTCGATGCTGTTGTCCCGGGAGATCACCGCGATCTTGGCGCGGCTGCCCGGATCGCGGGCGCAGGACTTGATCTCGATGATGCCGTCGTAGATCTCGGGCACTTCCTGCTCGAACAGCTTTTCCATGAAGCCCGGATGGGTGCGCGACAGGAAGATCTGCGGCCCGCGGATCTCGTGACGGACATCGTAGAGAAAGGCGCGCACGCGATCCTTGGGCCGGAACAGCTCGCGCGGGATCAAATCGTCGCGGCGGACGATCGCCTCGGCCCGGCCGAGATCGACCAGCACGTTGCCGTGCTCGACGCGTTTGACCTCACCGACGACGACCTCGCCGATGCGATCCTTGAACTCGTTGTACTGGCGCTCGCGCTCGGCCTCGCGGACGCGCTGGACGATCACCTGCTTGGCGCTCTGGGCGGCGATCCGGCCGAGATCGATCGGCGGCAGCGGGTCCAGGATATGGTCGCCGACCTGGGCCGCCGGGTTGCGCATCTGCGCATCCTCGAGCCCGATCTGCCGGGTGTAGTCCTCGACCGGGTCGGCGACCTCGAGCTCGCGGTAGAGGCGCGGCTCACCGGTGCGGCGGTCGATCTCGGCGACGATCTCGTGCTCGGCACCATATTTGCGACGCGCCGCGGTCTGGTAGGCCTGCTCCATGGCCTCCAGCACCTCGTCGGTGGAGATACCCTTCTCCTGCGCCACCGCCTCGACCACGCGCAGCACTTCCGCGCGCCCCAGGCTCGAGCCCATATCCATCGTCTGCCGTCCCTTGCCTTCGACCTCAGCCCCGACCGGCGGCCATGCTTTGCAGCAGCGCCTCCGACAGCGTCAGCTTGGCCTTGCTGATCGCAGCAAACGGGATCCGGACCGGCCCGCCTTCCAGCTCGATCACCACCGCGTCGTCCTCAAGACCACGCAGGATGCCGCGAAACTTCTTCTGCCCGTCGACCGGACGCTCGCACTCGACCTTGGTCTCGAAGCCGGCGAAGCGCGTGAAATCCTCACGTCGCACCAGCGGGCGGTCGACCCCGGGGGAGCTGACCTCCAGCGAGTAGGCACCTTGAATCGGGTCGGCGACGTCGAGCACCGCCGAGATGGCGTGGCTGATCCCGGCGCAGTCCTCAACGGTCATGCCGCGCGCGCGATCGATCGGCTCCGCCATGACCTGCAAGGTCCGCCGGCTGCCACCGATCATCCGCACCTGCACTACCTCGAAACCCATGTCGCGGAGAGTAGGCTCGATCAGGTCAGCTACCTCGTTAAACGCACTCGTCCCTAAGCTGACGACAGCACGAGGAGAGCGGGCGCTCGCCCACTCTCTACAAGCACTGCCGAGAGAGGATGTGCCGGGTATATGGCGAAATCCGGCCCGGAGCGCAAGCCGTTTTGCCGTTGGCCGCCCGCGTCAGGCCGGATCGAGCCGCGCGAACCGCAGATAGACCGGCCGGCGGCCGGCCGCCAGAGCCTTGGCCTCGTAGCGGGTCGGCGGCCAGTCCCCGGGCCGGTCGCGCCAATCGGCTGCACGCTCCGCCAGCCAAGCGAACTGGCGTTCGGCCAGCATCGCGGCGAGCATCCAGCGGGCATAGTCGGGATCATCGGTGGCGAGACGCAGCTCGCCGCCCGGGTGGATCACGCGGGCGAGCTCGGTGACCGTCTCGGTATTGACGATGCGCCGCTTGTGGTGCCGCATCTTGGGCCAGGGATCGGGAAACAGCACGAAGGCGCGCTCGATGCTGTTTTCGGGCAGGGATTTCAGCAATAGCCGAGCGTCGTCCATGAGGACCCGGACATTCCCCAGCTCATGATCCTCGATGGCCCGCAACAGCTTGGCAACGCCGTTGATGAACGGCTCCACGCCCAGAATACCGACCTCGGGATGGGCAGCGGCCAGCGCTGCGAGGTGCTCGCCACCGCCGAACCCGATCTCCAGCCATACCGCGCGTGGTGTGTCGGCAAACAGGGCCAAGGGGTCGGCGCCGGCTGCGGCGTCAAAACCGGCCATGGGCAGACGATCGACCAGCAGCTGGCGGGAACCCGGTCTGAGCTTTGGGCCTTGGCGGCGGCCGTACAGGACCCGACGCGGCGGTGCTGCCTCGCTCACGCCGTCAGTTGAACGCGCGGCGCAGCTCGTCGGCGAGGTCGGTGCGCTCCCACGAGAAGCCGCCATCTTCCTCGCTGGCCCGGCCGAAATGGCCGTAGGCGGAGGTGCGCGCGTAGATCGGGCGGTTCAGCGCCAGATGCTCGCGGATGCCGCGCGGGCTGAGATTGAGCACCTCGTTGAGGACCTTGCCCAGCCGCAGCTCGTCGACCTCGCCAGTGCCGTACGTATCGACATAGATCGACAACGGCTTCGAGACGCCGATCGCGTAGGAGAGCTGGATCACGCAGCGCTTGGCCAGCCCGGCGGCCACGACGTTCTTTGCGAGATAGCGCGCGGCGTAGGCGGCCGAGCGATCGACCTTGGTCGGATCCTTGCCGGAGAACGCGCCGCCGCCATGCGGTGCGGCGCCGCCGTAGGTGTCGACGATGATCTTGCGGCCGGTGAGACCGGCATCGCCGTCGGGACCGCCGATCACGAAGTTCCCGGTCGGATTGACGTAGAACTCGGCCTCCGGGCACATCCAGCCCTCGGGCAGGGTGGCCAGCACGTAGGGGCGGACGATCTCGCGGATGTCGGCCGGCGTGAAGCCCGGGACATGCTGGGTCGAGAGCACCACCGAGGTGGCGCCGACCGGAAGGCCGTCGACGTAGCGCAAGGTGAACTGGCTCTTGGCGTCCGGGCCGAGCTGGGTCAGCGCGCCGGAATGGCGATCGGCGGCGAGGCGCCGCAGCAGCTCGTGGGCGTACTGGATCGGCGCCGGCATCAGGGCCTCGGTCTCGGCGGTGGCATAGCCGAACATGATGCCCTGGTCGCCGGCACCCTCCTCCTTCGCGGCACCCGCGTCGACGCCCATCGCGATGTCGGCCGACTGCTCGTGCAGCAGCACGTCGACCTTGGCATCGTGCCAGTGGAAGCCGTCCTGCTCGTAGCCGATGTCCTTGATCGCCATGCGCGCCGTGTGGGCGATCAGGTCGGCGGTGATCCGGCTGCCCGGCCCGGGCCGCACCTCGCCCGCGATCACCACGCGGTTGGTCGTGGCCAGCGTCTCGCAGGCGACGCGCGCGTACGGGTACTCGCGCAGATAGAGGTCGACCACCTCGTCGGAGATCCGATCGCAGACCTTGTCGGGGTGGCCTTCGGAAACCGACTCGCTGGTGAACAGGTATTCATTGGCGGCCATAAGCCGAGGCGCTCCTCAGGGCGGTGATATGTCACGTGACGGGGCAGGCCAGACATTCGCCCAAACACGCGCAGCCCGC
This sequence comes from uncultured Alphaproteobacteria bacterium, assembly GCA_963798145.1. GTDB lineage: Bacteria > Pseudomonadota > Alphaproteobacteria > Geminicoccales > Geminicoccaceae > Benzoatithermus. The sequence continues at coordinate 279,547 of CAWCSG010000019.1, read as the reverse complement.
CGCAACGTACGAATGACGCGGTGCAATAAGGTCAAGAACCGGCTTTGGTCAAGGGGCCGGGGGTGCGTCGTCCTCCGTGTGGTACCGCACGGCGCCAAGCGCCCGGGCCAGCTCGAGCAGGCGGCGGCGTACCTGCGGGTCGCCGATTCGATTGTAGGCGCGCACCAGCTCCAGGGTGTCGCGGCCGTCCGGCTCGCCGGACGGCCGCGCCGTCTCATGCTGGAAGCCGGCGGCGCCTTCAGCTAGGCCGGCAGCAGCCGGCTCGTCGAAGAAGTAGCTGACCGGCACCGCGAGGATGCGGCACAGCTCGTGCAGACGACTTGACCCGATCCGGTTCGCGCCGCGCTCGTACTTCTGCACCTGCTGATAGGTGACCCCAAGCAGGCCGCCGAGGCGCTCCTGGCTCATGCCCAGCACCAGCCGCCGCGATCGCAGCTTCTGGCCGACGCCGATGTCGGTGGGGTGGGGGGCGTCGCTCATCGGCCTCCGCGCCGGGGCGATCAGGCGCTACGCTGTTCGCGCGTATCGCTACCGCACCAATCAACCAACAAGCTAGCTGCGCCCACGGCCACGAGCAAGGCGAGAAGCAACCACGTTCCATGACGGCGGGCGAACGAGGCCTCCGGCAAAGGCGCCGGAAGTCGCGCGTCGATCACCCCGGTCTCACCGATGCCGAGCCGCGCCCGGACGCGGCCATAGGCGTCGGTGACCGCCGAGATGCCGGTATTGGCCGCCCGGACCAGCGGCAAGCCTTCCTCGATCGCGCGCGTGCGGGCCATCACGAGATGCTGAAAGGGCCCCGAGCTGCGCCCGAACCAAGCGTCGTTGGTGATGTTGACCAGCCACGCGGGCCGCTCGCCCGTTGCCGTCGCCTCGCCGGGGAAGGCGGCCTCGTAGCAGATCAGCGGGCTCGCCGGCGGCAGGTTCGGCAGCTGCAGGGTGACCCGCCCGGGGCCAGGCGAAAAGTCGATGGCACCTTCGGTCAGCTTGCGCAGCCCGAGATGCTTGAGCACCCGCCGGAACGGCAGGAACTCGCCGAAAGGCACGAGATCGACCTTATCGTAGCGCGCCCGCAGCACGCCGTCGCTATCGACCACGAACAGGCTGTTGTGCGCGATCTGCGGCCGGCGGTCGAACTCGTAGCGGTCGCCGCCGACGAGCATCACACTGCCCGGCGGAGCCGCCTCGGCGAGGATGTTCCGGACTTCCGGCTCGACCTCGACGTCGTAGGGCACCGCACTCTCCGGCCAGATCACCACCTGTGCGGGCGGATCGTGGGGCGCGCGCGAGAGCTCGAGGTGATGCCGGAACCAAGCCGCTCGCAACTCGGGATCCCATTTGTGGTGCTGCGAGATATTTGCCTGGACGATGCGCAGCTGGACATCGGTGTCCGGCAGCACGGGCGCCGCGTACAGGCGCCAGGCCCCCGCGCCGAGCACGATCAGGCCGAAGACGACCGGAGCGGCGAGCGCCACGCGCGGCGCGCCGACACCCCGCAGGAACAGGGGCGCGGAGAGCCCGGCCGCTGCCACCGTCAGGAGACTGAGGCCATAGGTCCCGGTATAGGCCACGACCTGCAAGGAGGCGTCGCTGATCGCCCACACCGAGGCGACCGGGTTCCACGGGAATTGCAGCCCGAGGCCGCCACGGAACTGCTCGGCGATCACCCAGGCGACGGCGAAGGCCAGCGCCTGCGCCTCGATGCGCCGCCAGCGCCGCAGCGCGACGACCGCCGCCGCGACGCCGACCGTGAAGGCCAGGATGAGCGCCAGCATCAGGACGGCCGGCACGGCGTAGATGCCAAACTGCGCCGCGTCGGCGAAGAACGCGATCCCGACCCAGTAGAGACCGGCCAGGAAGTAGCCATAGCCGAATGCGAGCCCGCGCCGGAACGCGGCCCAGGGACCGATCTGCCATAGCAGGGCAACGAGCACGCCGAAGCCCAACACGCCCGGGAGGCAGTAGACAGGTGGCAGGCTCGCCGCCAAGGCCAGCCCCGCGACGAACGCCGCGAGCGCGGGGTAGCGCTCGAGCCACGGCCGCAGGCGGCTCACAGGGTCCGGGGTCAGCGGGTCAGGCTTCGGTCGCGTCGGCGACCGGGCGCCGGATCCGCACCCGCTTGATGCGGCGCGGGTCGGCGTCCAGCACCTCGAACTCGAGGCCGCTCGGATGCGCCACGATCTCGCCGCGTGTCGGCACGCGGTCGACCAGGGTGAAGATCAGCCCCCCGAGGGTGTCGGCCTCGTCGCGATCCTCGTCGGTCAACAGCTCGATGCCGAGCTTGGCCTCCAGCTCCTCGAGATAGATGCGGCCGTCGGCCTCGATCGTGCCGTCGGGGTGCTCGACCAGTTGCGGCTGGCTGACGCGGTCATGTTCGTCCTCGAGCTCGCCGACTATTTCCTCGACCAGATCCTCGATGGTCACCAGGCCGTCCGTACCGCCGAACTCGTCGACCACGACCGCCATGCGCTTGCGCGTCTGGCGCATCTCCAGCAGCAGGTCGAGCACCCGCATCGACGGCGGGACCACCAGCAAGGGACGCATGACCTGCTCGACGGCGAAACTCTCGCCGTCGCCCCAGAACGGCAGCAGGTCCTTCACGTGAACGACGCCCAGCACGTCATCGAGATTGTCCCGGTAGACCACCAGCCGCGAGTGGTTCGAGGACTGCATGGTCTTGACGACCTCGCGTAGCGAGCTGGTCGCCTCGACGCCCTTGATGTCGGCGCGCGGCACCATCACGTCGTCGGCCCGCAGCTCGCCGAAGCTGAGCGCGTTGCGGACGAGCTCGCGCTCCTCCTCGCTGAACGCCGCGGTGCCCTCCTCTTCGGCCTCGGTGATCAGCTCTTCGAGCGCATTGCGCAGGCCGCTGGCCTCGGTCTCACCGACGCCGGCAAGCTCGCGTACGCGCCGCATCAGGCTCTCGAGCAGGGTCGGCTGAACCGGCTCACGCTTGGCCAGCTGCTTCATGACGCGATCTCGGCCAGATAGGGGTCGGCGACGCCCAGCGCTGCCAGCAGCTCGACCTCCCGCGCCTCCATCCGCTCCGCCTCGTCGTCACTCTCGTGGTCGTAGCCCAGCAGGTGCAGCGTGCCGTGCACCACAAGATGGGTCAGATGATGGCCCAGCGGCGTGCCGTCGGCGGTCGCCTCGCGCTGCATGGTCTCCAATGCGACCACGATATCGCCCAGGATCAGTGGCTGGCCGACCATCGGCGCGGCGGTCTCCCCGGTGGGAAACGACAGCACGTTGGTCGCACGGTCCTGCCCGCGGAAGTCCCGGTTCAACTCGCGCACGCGCGCGTCGTCGGCCAGCACGACGCCGACCTCGACCGCGGCGGCCGAGACCTCGCGCGACAGAACGGCCGAGACCGCCCGGCGACAGAGGAGAAGGGGATCGGTGACGGCCGACTGCCACGCGGGGGCCTCGATCGTCACCTCGATAGTATGGCTACTGTCGCTGTCCATCACTCGAAGCAGCCGAACTCCACGACCGGGAGCCGGGGCGCTTCCTCCGTTGGTTGGGCGGTCGGCCGCGCCGCCATCTCATAGGCCTCGATGATCGCACCGACGAGCGGGTGGCGAACCACGTCCTTCTTCTCGAACTGGACCACGCTCACCGCATCCAGCGCCCGCAGCTTGACCACGGCATCGCCGAGGCCGGACGGCATGCCCGGCGGCAGATCGCTCTGCGTCGGGTCACCCGTGATCACCATACGGGAGTTCTCACCGAGACGGGTGAGGAACATCTTCATCTGCGATGGGGTGGTGTTCTGCGCCTCGTCGAGGATGACATAAGCACTGCTCAGGGTACGGCCACGCATGTACGCGAGCGGCGCGATCTCGATCTGGCCGGTCTCGATCCGCTGCTGCAGCTTGCCCTCGGGCAGCATGTCCTGCAAGGCGTCGTAGAGCGGCCGCATGTAGGGATCGACCTTGTCCTTGAGGTCGCCGGGCAGGAAGCCCAGGCGCTCGCCCGCCTCGACCGCGGGCCGCGACAGGATGATCCGCTCGACGCGCCGCTGCTTGAGCAGCGCCACGCCCATCGCGACGGCGAGGTAGGTCTTGCCGGTACCGGCCGGCCCGAGAGCGAACACGAGGTCGTGCTGATCGAGTGCCCGCATGTAGGCGGCCTGGTTCGGCGAGCGCGCCAGGACCAGCTTGCGCTCGGTGCGCACCGCACCCTCGTCGCCACGCAATCCGCCCTGGCCGCCTTCCATCACCATGCGCAGGCTCGCGTCGACCTCCTCGCGCCCGACCAGGCGGCCGCGCTTGAGCTGGGCGTAGAGATCCTCCAGCACCGCCGCCGCGACACGCACGTCGCTCTCACCCTCGCCCTGGATGAATACCTCGTTGCCGCGGGTGACGATGCTCACCGGCAGCTTCTGCTCGATTCGGGCGAGATTGAGATGATGCTGGCCGAACAGGACGGCGCAGGCGGCGTTGTCGTCGAAGTGCATTCGGCGGCTCGAGCCCCGAAGATCGGGGAGCGGTGCGAGCGTGCTCAGGCGTAGGCCTCCCTCTCGTTGAGCGCCCGCGGCGCCAGGGCACCGGCGAGGCTATGCGCATGACACTCGATGATCTCGACCAACGCAAGGTCGCCGACGCGCAGCGCGCCGGCCGTCACGTGGACGCCCTGCAGATAGGGCGTGCGGCCGACGAGCTGGCCCGGATGGCGGCCGTCCCGCTCGAACAGCACCGGCAGTGTCAGGCCGACGCAGGCGGCATTGAAGGCCGCAGTCTGCCGGTCCAGCAGCTGCTGCAGAGCGGCCAGCCGTTCGGCCTTGACGGGTTCGGATACCTGCTGCCGCAGGCCGGACGCCGGCGTGCCGGGGCGGGCGCTGTACTTGAACGAGAAGGCCTGCGCGAAGCCGATCTCGTCGACCAGCCGCAGCGTCGCCGCGAAATCGGCCTCGCTCTCGCCCGGGAAGCCGACGATGAAATCGGACGACAGCGCGAGATCCGGCCGCGCCCGCCGCAGGGAATCGACCACGCGGCGAAAATCGTCGGCCCTGTGCCTGCGGTTCATCGCCGCCAGGATCGCGTCGGAGCCCGACTGCACCGGCAGGTGGAGGAAGGGCATCAGCTGCGGCACGTCGCCATGGGCGCGGATCAGCTCGGCATCCATGTCCCGGGGATGGGAAGTCGTGTAGCGCAGCCTCGCCAGACCATCGATCTCGGCCAACGCGCGAATCAGCCGGGCGAGACCCCAGCTGGCGCCGTCCGCGCCGGCACCGCGATAGGCGTTGACGTTCTGGCCGAGCAGGGTCAGCTCGCGTGCCCCGGCGCTGACCAGTGCCCGCGCCTCCTCCAGCACGGCAGCCGCCGGGCGGCTCTGCTCCGCGCCGCGCGTGTACGGCACGACGCAGAAGGTGCAGAACTTGTCGCAGCCTTCCTGGATGGTCAGGAACGCGGACACGCCGGCCGTCCGCCGGTCATGGGGCAGCAGGTCGAACTTGCTCTCCACCGGAAAATCGGTGTCGATCACCGCACCCGTCGCCCTGGCGCGATGCGCCAGCAGCTCCGGCAGGCGATGATAGGACTGCGGCCCGACGACGATGTCGACGAACGGCGCCCGCTCGACCAGCAGCTCGCCCTCGGCTTGAGCGACGCAACCGGCGACGGCCAGGAGCATGTCGCGGCCGGTAGCGTCGCGCCGGGCGTCCCGCAGGCGGCGCAGGCGGCCGAGCTCGGAGAACACCTTCTCCGCGGCCTTCTCGCGAATATGGCAGGTATTCAGGATCACCAGATCGGCATCGTCCGCCCCGGTCGCGGGCTCGTAGCCGTGCCGCGCCAACGCATGCGCCATACGATCGGAATCGTAGACGTTCATCTGGCAGCCGTAGGTCTTGATGAAGAGTTTCTTGGTCACGCGAGCATGATCATCGGGTCGCATCCGATCGCATGCGACCCAAACCGAAGCCGACCCTCAGGACAGGGCAGATACCGAAACCCGTGCAGCAATTCGGCGCCAAGCGCGATGATTCCTCGTGCCGTCCAAGCACCACGCCGTCCAATATAGCGAAGCCGGAGCTGTTGCGCACCCCGAACGTCGCCGCTGGATCAACTTGTTCACGAGCATGACAGGGATCGATGACCAAAAGATTACACCAGCCGAGGCGACAGCGCCTCGGCTGGGCCGCGAGCGTGGTCAGGCGACGGCACGACGCCCGCGAGCGCGCGGCTTGGTACCCAGGCCGATCTTCTTGGCCAGGGTGGAGCGCTGCTCGGCGTAGTTCGGTGCCACCATCGGGTAGTCGTCCGCGAGGCCCCAACGCTTGCGATACTCGTCGGGAGTCATGTCGTAGCGCGTCTTGAGATGCCGCTTCAGCATCTTCAGCTTCTTGCCGTCCTCAAGGCAGGTGATGTACTCAGGCATCACCGACTTCTTGATGGGCACCGCCGGTGTCAGCTTCTCGGGCAGCTCCTTCTCTTCCTCGACCCCCTGCGTCGCCAGGGTCCCGTAAACCAGCTTGATCAGCTGCGGGATCTCCGACACGGCGACGGTGTTGTTGGAGAGATGGGAAGCTACAATCTCTGTGGTCAGAGACAGCAGCTCGTTCTGGCTCAGAATTCTCGGTCATTGTTCCTCGGGTGACATGGCGAAGCACAGGTGTGGCGCAGAATAACTGGTCCTTGTCTGTTGGCAAGCCTGTTTTTACCGCCGCAAAGAAAGGCACAAGTAGCGTGAGCGCCGCTGATCTCGACCTGGACATCACCGGCGAGGTGTGCCCGATGACCTTTGTCCGGACCAAACTGGCGCTGGAAAGAATGGCCGTTGGTCAGGTCATGAATATTAGGCTGCGCGACGGCGAGCCCCTTCACAATGTGCCGCGCGCGCTTCGCGACCACGGCCAGGAGATCCTGAGCCTGCAACGACTCGACGCCGAGCTGTTCGAGCTGGTCGTGCGCAAGTTGCGGTAGATCGGGGCCTACGCCGCCGCCGGGCCACTCCAGCCGCCGCCACCACCGAGTTCGCAGCGCATGGTGTAGGCGGACATGCGGTCGCCATTCGGGCGCTGGTAATAGTCCGGACGCATCCCGACGCGCTCGAAGCCGTGCTCGCCGTAAAGCTGCTGCGCGCCAATATTGTCGATCGCGACCTCGAGAAACATCTGGCGCGCGCCGATCGCCCGCGCACGCTCCACACTGGCGCGCAGCAGGTAGCCGGCCACGCCGCGCCGACGATAAGCGGGCGCCACCCCGATCGAGAGCAGCTCGCTCTCATCGCGGACCACCCGGCACAGCGAGAAGCCGACGCCACGGATGGCGTCGAGTCCGGCGAGCCCGCCCTCAAACAGGCGGGCGATCAGCCCGAAGCCGCCGGGCATGGCCAGCAGATGCGCGAGATCGGAGCGGCTCCAAGATTCCTCGAAGCAGCCCTTGTGCAGCCGCGACAACCGGCCGAGATCGAACGGGCCAACCGTGCGGATGCTGACCGCATTCGGCTTGCGTTGGGTCGCCATGTCAGCGCAGCGCCGCCACCAGAGATGCTCCAGCGCTCACGCGGGCGTCGGGGGGCCGCAGATAGATCGGGCGGAGCGCCGTGCCGGCCACGGGCAGCTCACCGCCCGCGAGCCGTCGCCGCGCAGCTTGGGCAAGATATCGAGCATCCGGCCCGCCCTCAACCACGCCGTCGGCTTGCCCGGCTCGATCGCGCACCCCGGAGGCCGCATCACCCACCAAAAGGCACGGCGCGTTTAGGCCGGCGACCACTTCCGCGGTACTCATCACCTCCGGCGACGTCACCGGATCGAGCCCGGGCGAGAAGCGCTGGGTGTACAATTCGTCGCGGCGGGCATCCATGACAACCTGGATCGGCAGCCCGGCGGCAGCCGCTGCGGCCATCGACCCCTGCGCGACGGTCTCCAAGGTTCCGACTCCGACCAGCGGGCAGGCGTGCGCCAGAGCCAGCGCACGGGCCACCGCTATGCCGGCGCGCAGGCCAGTAAAGTTGCCAGGACCCAGTGTCACCGCCACCAGCTGGAGATCACGCCAGGCCCAACCCGCCTCCGCGAGAATCTCCGCCAACACCGGCAGCAACCGTTCAGCGTGGCCGCGAGTCAGCAGCTCGTGCCGCCACGCACGCAAATCGGGCCCGTCCATGGCGGCTGCCGACAGAGACGGGCCCGAAGTGTCGAAGGCGAGAAGGCGCAACGGCCGTGGTCAGGAGATCGCGCGAACCTCGACCACGTCCGGCACGTAGTACTTGAGCAAGTTCTCGATGCCGTTCTTCAGCGTCACGATCGAGCTCGGGCAGCCGGAGCAGGCGCCACGCAGGTGCAGATAGACGATGCCGCGATCGAAGCCGTGGAACACGATGTCGCCGCCGTCCTGGGCCACCGCCGGCCGCACGCGGGTCTCGATCAGCTCCTTGATCTGGCGCACGGTGGGATCGTCTTCGGCCGTGCTGCCGCCGTCGCCGAGTTCGCGCCCCGTCGAGCGCCACGGGGTCGCCGGACAGGTAGTGCTCCATGATGGCGCCGAGCACGGCCGGCTTCAGCAGGTGCCAGTCCTCGTCGGCGGTCTTGGTGACGCTGACGAAGTCGGCGCCCAGATAGACGCCGGTGACGCCATCGACCTTGAACACGCGCGATGCCAAGGGCGACAGCCGCTCGGCCTCGGTGGGGTCGGTGAACTCAGCAACGCCCTCCCCCATCACCGTCTTGCCTGGCAGGAACTTGAGCGTTGCCGGGTTCGGTGTCTGCTCGGTCTGGATGAACATGGTAGCTTGCTCCGCCGCGAACCGTGAATTGCGAGCGATCAGGTCCGCAGGATGTCGATGATCTCGTCGAGCTTGGTGCGCACCCGCAGCAGCAGGAAGCCCTCTCCCGCTAGATGGTTGGGCGTAGCCACGCTGTCGAGGGGTCCGTTGCTCACCATCCACGGATGCAGCTCCGCCCCGAGACGCAGACTCCTCAGCAGCTCGACCCAGCTCGCCTGAAGGTTCTTCTCCCGGATCACCGGCGCGAAGTCCGTCCCGAGCTCGCGCAGGATCAAGTAGTAGGCGTAGAGCCTGCCCTTGATGCTGTAGAACAGGTTGTCGGCGTTGAGATCGAGGAAATTGGTGGTGCCTTCGTCGACCTCATGGGTCAGTGCGGCCGAATCGCCGCCGAGATCGGTCGAGATCCGGTCCAGGGTCGCCAGCAGGTTGTCCGCCCGCCGCTCATACACCGCTTTGCCCTGCGCCAACCGCTCGTTATAGCGACGCAAGTCCTCGAGGCCGCGCCGATACTGGCTCTCCGAGCTCGGCTGGACCGGCGTGCCCGACCATTCGAAGATCCACTCGTCGCCCGGATAGTTGAGCCGGCCCGCGGCGCTCTCGAGATCCGGGTCCACGGCACCCGAGCCGCGCACACGCGCGACCCGGTCGCGCAGCTCGGTGGTAAACCGGCCGACAGCCCCGACGATACCGACCTGGTAGGAGGGCATGTTGTCGAGCACATAGCCCGGCTGGAAGAACGGGTCGTTGGCGACCCAGCGGTGCTGGTTGACCTCGCGATCGATCAGGTCTGCCGCCACCGCGACCGCCCGGCTGGCACCTTCGGGCACGACTTTCTCGGCATCGAAGGCGGTATCGTCATCGATCTTGTGCACCCAGATCGCACCGCCGACATAGTAAAGCACCAGGAGCAGCAATATCACGCCGAGCCCGATCAAGATCCGACGGAACCAGCTCCCTGTTCGCTGGATGACGGTGTCGTCGGTGGTCGCCATGCTGCGTTTCCATCACACTGCTCGAAACAGGTCGCCCATCACGTAGGGCCTCGAGCCAGTACAGGCAACCGAGCAGCACCGGACGGGCTTGCGGCAGCGCCTAACCGGGGCGGAGGAAGCCCACCGCGTCGTACGCCTGGGCCAGAACCCGCTCGGCGATCGCTCCTGCTCGCTCGGCACCCTCGCGCAGGATGCGGTCGAGGTGGCCGGGGTCGGCCTGGAGGCGGCGCATCTCGGCGGCGATCGGCGCGAGCTGCGCCACCGCGAGGTCGGCGAGACGGGTCTTGAAGTCGGCGAAGCTGGTCTCAGCGAACTCGGCCTCGACCTCGGCCCGTGGCCGGTCCGCCAGCGCCGCGAAGATGGTGAGCAGATTCGAGGCCTCGGGCCGCTTCTCCAGATCGTAGGACACGCCCAGGATGCTGTCGGACTTGGCGCGGCGGAACTTGAGCGCGATCGTGTCGGCATCGTCGGTGAGGCTGATGCGCGACTGTTCCGAGGCATCCGACTTCGACATCTTCTTGGTGCCGTCGCGCAGCGACATCACCCGTGTGGCCTCGCCCAGGATCATCGGCTCGGGCAGCGGGAACAGCTCGACCGCGAAGCGGCGATTGAACGAGCCGGCGATGTCGCGGGCAAGCTCCAGATGCTGCTTCTGGTCGTCGCCGACCGGCACATGGGTCGCCTGATAGACCAGGATATCGGCCGCCATCAGCACCGGGTAGGTGAACAGGCCGACCACCGCATGCTCGCGATCCTTGCCCGCCTTCTCCTTGAACTGGGTCATCCGGTTCAGCCAGCCCATCTGGCTGACGCAGCTCAGCACCCAGGCCAGCTGGGCGTGTGCCGGCACGGTGCTCTGCACGAACAGGATCGAGCGCTGCGGATCGACGCCGGCGGCGAGCAGGGCGGCTGCCGCCTCGCGGGTGTTGCGGCGCAGCTCGTCGGGATCCTGCAGCGTGGTCAGGGCGTGCTGGTCGACCAGACAATAGAGGCAGTCATAGTCCGACTGCAGCTGCACCCAATGCCGGATCGCGCCCAGATAGTTGCCCAGGTGGATACCGGAGGTCGGCTGGATGCCGGATAGGATGCGGCCCTTCATGGCTCGGCTCTCATGGTCGCGGGGAGCGCGCTTTAGGCACGCCCGCCGCGGCGGCGTCAAGCGCGGGCAGCGCGCCGCAGCCGCCGGAGCTGGGTCGGGTCAAGGGCACCCATGCCCCAGGCCGCCAACAGGTAGGCAAGGCCACCGCCGGCGATCAGCAGCCCGACGGCCACCGTGCCCTCCCCGCCGAGACTGGCGCGTCCCGCCAGCAGCGCCGCCGCCATGACCGCGACCGCGGCGAGGATGGCGGCCCCGCGCCGGGCAAGGCCGGCGTCGGGCCGCAGCAACCCGCGGCGCCAGAGCATGACGCCCAGGCCCAGCGCGTTGACCCAGCTCGACAGCGACAGCGCCAGTGCGATGCCGATATGGCCCAGCGGGCCGGTGAGGATCAGCGCCGCCACCACGTTGACGCCCAGGGCCAAGACCGCGACCACCACCGGCGTGCGCGTATCCTCCCGGGCGTAAAATCCCGGCGCCAGCACCTTGGTCAGGACATAGGCGGGCAGGCCCAGCGCCAGCCCGGCCAGCACCTGCGCTGTCGCCGTGGTCGCGTCGGGGCCGAATGCGCCACGCTCGAACAGGACATGAATGATCGGCTGGGCCAGCAGAACCAAGCCGACCGCGGCCGGCAACGCCAGCAGTAGCGCGAGCTCGACCGCACGGTTGAGAACCCGGTGCGCGACCCGGCCCTCGCGCACCGCCAGGCTGAGCGCCGGCAGCAGCGCCGTGCCCAGGGCCACGCCGACCACGCCCAGCGGCAGCTGCACCAGCCGGTCGGCATAGAACAGGTACGCCACCGTGCCGGCCGGCAGATGGGTCGCGAACCAGCTGCTGACCAGCAGGTTGATCTGCACCACACCGACTCCGACGACACCGGGCCCGACCAATGCCAGCAGCCGCCTGACCGGCGCGGACAGACGGGGCATGGCGAAGCCTGGCGCCAGACCGGCTCGCACGGCGGCAAAGGCCACCCAGGCGAGCTGCAACACTCCGGCGCCGGCGACGCCCCAGGCCAGGACGCGGGCGGCGGCAATCCCCTCGGCCCGGGTCAGCAGGAGAACCCCGACGAGCACGACGTTCAGCAGCACGGGGGCGAAGGCAGCGGCAGCAAAGCGCCGGCCCGCCTGGAGCATGCCGCTGACCAGCGCCGCCAGCGAGATGAACAGGAGATAGGGGAACGTCGCCCGGCCGAGCTCGACCGCAAGCGTGAACTGCAGCGAGCCTGGTGCGAAGCCGGTGGCCAGGATGCGGACCAGCCACGGCATGAGCAGCTCGCCGGCGACCACCACGGCTGTCAGCGCCAGCGCCAGCACGCTCAAGGCCTCGCTGGCGAACCGCAAGGCTACGGCATTGCCGCCGCCCGCGTGCAGCCGGACGAACAGCGGGACAAAGGCGGCGCTGAACGCGCCCTCGGCGAACAGGCGGCGCAGGAAGTTGGCAAGTTTCAGGCTGACGAAGAACGCATCGGCCACCGGGCCGGCCCCCAGCGCCGCGGCGATCAGCACATCGCGCACAAAGCCCGCGATGCGCGACAGGGCCGTGAGCCCGCCCACGGTCAGCGCGGCACGGCCGACGCTCATGGCGCGGCCAGCACCTCGGCCAGCTGCTTCTGAATTCGCTGCATCTTGCTGCGATGAACGATCTTCAGGCCGAACACGTCCTTGACGTAGAACACGTCGACGACGCGCTCACCGTAGGTGCTGATGTGCGCGCTGTGGATCACCAGGCCCAGGTCCTTCAGCGTCTTGGCGAGCTCGAACAGCAGGCCCGGGCGGTCGCGGCCGTTGACCTCGATGACGCTGTGGGTGCGGCTGGCGGTGTTGTCGATCAGCACCCGTGGCTCGACCTGGAACACGTCGGCCCGCTTGGGCAGGTTGCGGCGGCCGGCGAGCGCCTTCTCGAGCCAGATCTCGCCGCGCAGCGCCTTTTCGATATTGTCGCGGATGCGACCCAGGCGGGTCTGGTCGGTCACCGCCAGACGGCTGATCGCGTCCTGGAAGCCCAACGCGTCGAGGGCCATGCCATCCATGGTGGTGAAGATGTGGGCGTCGACGATGCTCACCCCCGACAGCGCCAAAGCGCCCGCCACCTTCATGAACAGGCCCGGATGATCCGCGGCGTACAGCAGCAGCTCGGTGCGCGCACGGAATTCGTCGGTGCGGAAGTCGACCGCGAGCGGTGCCCGCTCGGCGTCGGCGCCGCCCACGATCCGGGCATGGATCAGATGCTCATCGGTCGGAAAGCCCAGCCAGTAGCGGGGGTCGTGCCGGGCGAGGTAGGACTCGATCCGGTCCGCGGTCCACGGCTCGCCAGGTCCTTCGGCCAGCGCCTCGCCGAGCTTGAGCTTGGCCCGCTCGATCCGTCGCGCGCGGCGACCTTGCGGGTCGCCGGCCGCCATGGCGGCCGCCGCCTCGTGATAGAGCTCGCGCAGCAGCTGGCCCTTCCAGCCGTTCCAGACATTGGGGCCGACGGCGCGGATGTCGGTCGCGGTCAGCACGAGCAGCAGCTTGAGCCGCTCCGGCGACTGCACGATGCCAACGAAGTCGGCGATGGTCTGCGGGTCCTCGCTGTCGCGCTTGAAGGCGAAGCGGCTCATCACGAGATGGTGACGCACCAGCCAGGCCACGGTCTCGGTGGCGTCGTCGGCAAGGCCCAAACGCGGGCAGACGCGCAGGGCGATCTGCTCGCCGAGCTCGCTGTGGTCGCCGCCGCGGCCCTTGGCGATGTCGTGCAGGAAGGTCGCGACGTACAGTTCGCGCCGCGACAGCAGCTTGGGCATCACCTCGGTCGAGATCGGCAGCTCGTCGGCCAGCTGGCCGTTCTCGATCTGCGACAGGATGCCGATCGCCCGGATGGTGTGCTCGTCGACCGTGTAGACATGGTACAGATTGTGCTGCATCTGCGCGACGATGCGGCCGAAGTCGGGGATGAAGCGGCCGAGCAGGCCGGTCTCGTTCATGCGAGTCAGCGTCAGCGCCGGATCCTTGCGCGAGCACAGCATGTCGAGGAACAGCCGGTTCGCCTCCGGCTCCTCGCGCACGCGCTGGTCGATCCGCGCCAGCTGATTGGTCACCGCGGCCAGGGCCTGGGGGTGGATGTCGAGCTCGCGGTCCTGGGCGACGTGGAACAGCTCGAGCATCCGGATCGGATCGCGCTCGAACAGGGCGGAATCGCCGATGCCCAGCCGATTGCCCTGGACAACGAAGCCATTGATCTTACGGCGGCCGAAGCCGAAGCGGGGCAGCGAGAAGCGGGATTGCCGGGGCTGCCGCTCCTCCAGCGCCGCGCAGAAGATGCGGGTGAGCGCGCCGACATCCTTCGCGACCAGATAGTAGCGCTTCATGAACCGCTCGACCGCGCGCACCCGATTGCGCTCGCGATAGCCCATGCGCCGCGCGATCTCAGGCTGCAGATCGAAGGTCAGACGATCCTCGGCGCGGCCGGTCAGGTAGTGGAGATGGCAGCGCACCGTCCACAAGAACCGGCGCGAGCGCATGAACCGGACCAGCGATTGCCGGGTAAGCAGCCCCTGCCGCACCATCTCGCCCGGATCGTCGCTGGCGTAGAGGAAGCGCGAGATCCAGAGCAGCGTCTGGAGATCGCGCAGGCCGCCCTTGCCCTCCTTGATGTTGGGCTCGAGCATGAAGCGCGAATCGCCCATGCGCTGGTGACGCTGGTCGCGTTCGGCCAGCTTGGCCTCCGCGAAGGCCGGCCCGTGGCCGGCCACGATCTCGCGCTCGTAGGTCTTCTGCAGCTGGGCAAACAGCGGCGCCGACCCCCACAGCAGCCGGGCCTCGAGCAGGCCGGTCTGGACCGTGAGGTCACCCTGGGCGAGCTTGATGGTCTCGCTGGTCGAGCGCACCGACTGGCCGACCTTCAGCCCCAGGTCCCACAGCTTGTAGAGCAGGAATTCGGAGATCTGCTCGACATGCGGCGTGCGCTTGTAGGGGCACAGGAACAGCAGATCGATATCGGAGCCGGGCGCCAGCTCCTGCCGGCCATAGCCGCCGACAGCGACCACCGCCAGTTCCCCGCCCGTGGTCGGGTTGGCGCTGCCGTAAAGGCGCGCCTGGCCGAAGTCGAGCGTACCCTGGACCACGGCGTCCATCTGCCGGCTCAGCTCGCGATGGACCACCTCGGCGCTGCCGCCGGCCTCGAAATAGGCGGCAATCTCGCCCCGCCCATGCTGTAGTTGCTCGCGCAGTTGCTCCAGCAGTCCGGCACCCGCGTTCGGGCCGACGCCGGGAAACTGCGCGATCTCGTGGCGCAGGCGTGAGGGGTCGAGAATTGGGGATTCGAACGCAGTGGCCATGGCGGTCCGGGCAAGCGGCGAGCGCCGCTTCACGGCGTCACGACCTTGCTCCTAGCATAGTGGTACGACTTCAACCATGCCGGGCCGGCGACGCCTGCTGTGCGCCTTGCCTCCGGCTGAAAAGATTCTATAGCGTCTTGCCTCCATATGTCGGCGCGACGGACGCAGGGGCCGAGCTTGGCGGACTATCTGGCGATGGGTGGGTACGCGGCCTATGTCTGGTCGGCGTTCGGCATTGCGTTGCTGCTGCTGCTTGGCCTGTTCGTGCAGAGCAGCCAAGCTGCCCGGCGACGTGAGGTGGAGCTTGAGCAGTTGCGCACCGAGATCCGTCCGCAGCGGGCCAAGGCGGTCCGGCCGATGCGACCCCGACGCGAGGTCGATGCGGTCGAGCCCGGCCTCCACGAAGGCAGCTGACCTCATCCAACGATTGGCTATCCATGCGTCTGCGCAAGCAACAGCGTCTAGCCTTGGTCCTTCTGGCCCTGCTTCTGGTCGGCGGAGCCACCGGGCTCGTGCTGACCGCGCTCAACGACAAAGTCGCGTTCTTCGTGACGCCCAGCGATGTCGCCAAGCACAGCGTATCGGCCGGCAAGAACTTTCGCCTCGGTGGGCTGGTGGTCGAGGGCAGCATTCAGCGCCAGGCCGACGGCAGCGTCCGGTTCGCGGTCACCGACAAGGCGCAGCAGGTCGAGGTGGTCTACAAGGGGCTGCTGCCGGATCTTTTCCGCGATGGACAGGGCGTCGTGACGCAAGGCGTGCTGGGGCCAGACGGCACCTTCCAGGCGGCCGAGGTGCTGGCCAAGCACGACGAGAACTACATGCCCAAGGAAGTGGCCGACGCGCTGAAGCAAGCCGGCTATTGGAACGAGCAGCAGGGTAAGGGGCCGAAAACGCCATGATAGCCGAGATCGGCCACTACGCTCTGGTGCTGGCTCTGGGCATGGCCCTGGTGCAGGGAACGCTGCCGCTCTGGGGTGCCGCGCGCGGCGACGCCACGCTGATCGGCGTGGCACAACCTGCGGCCGGCGCCCAGTTCCTGTTCGTGACGCTGGCGTTCGCGGCTCTGATGCACGGCTACGTGACTTCGGATTTCTCGATCCAGAATGTCGCCGCGAATTCGCACTCGCTGAAGCCGATGCTCTACAAGATCAGCGGCACGTGGGGTAACCACGAGGGCTCGCTGGTGCTGTGGGTCTGGATCCTGGCCCTGTTCGGCGCCGCCGTGGCCGCGTTCGGGCACAACCTGCCGGCTTCCTTCCGCGCGCGTGTGCTGAGCGTGCAGGCACTGATCGGGGTCGGCTTCCTGGCGTTCATCCTGTTCACGTCGAATCCGTTCCTGCGCCTCGACCCGGCACCACTCAACGGCCACGGCCTCAACCCGATCCTGCAGGACCCCGGCCTCGCCTTCCATCCGCCCATGCTCTATCTCGGCTATGTCGGGCTTTCGACCGCCTACTCGTTCGCGGTGGCGGCGCTGATCGAGGGCCGGGTGGATGCGACCTGGGCGCGCTGGGTGCGCCCCTGGACGCTGGCCGCCTGGATCGCGTTGACCCTCGGCATCGCGCTCGGAAGTTGGTGGGCCTATTACGAGCTCGGCTGGGGCGGCTGGTGGTTCTGGGACCCGGTCGAGAACGCCTCGTTCATGCCCTGGCTCGCCGCCACCGCCCTCCTCCACTCCGCGACCGTGGTCGAGAAGCGCGATGCGTTGAAGAGCTGGACCATCCTGCTCGCGATCCTGGCCTTCTCGCTCTCGCTGCTCGGCACGTTTCTGGTGCGCTCGGGCGTGCTGACCTCGGTGCACGCCTTCGCCACCGATCCCACCCGCGGCGTGTTCATCCTGGCCCTGCTCGCGATCTCGATCGGTGGCTCGCTCCTCCTCTACGCTTGGCGCGCGCCTTCGCTGCAGGGCGGCGGTGTGTTCGCACCGATCTCGCGCGAGGGCGGGCTGCTCCTCAACAACCTGCTGCTGGCGACGGCGGCAGCCACGGTCCTGCTCGGTACGCTCTATCCCCTGATCCTGGACACGATCGGCGGTGCCAAGATCTCGGTCGGCCCGCCCTTCTTCAACGCCACCTTTGTGCCGCTGATGGTGCCATTGGCGGTGGCGGTGCCGATCGGCTCGCTGCTGGCCTGGAAGCGCGGCGATCTTGCGGGGGTTACCATGCGGCTGCTCGCCGCCGTGGGCGTCACCGTAGCCGTGGGGCTGCTCTGGCTGGCGTGGCATGATTTCCGCCTGAGCCTCACCCTGCTGGGTGTCACGTTGGGCGTGTGGGTGATCGTGGGCTCGCTGAACGAGTTGGCGCTGCGAATCGGCGTTGGCCTGCCGGTCGACGTCGCGCGCATCGTGGCCCGCGCCCGTGGTCTGCCACGCTCGGCCTGGGCGATGACCATCGCGCATGCGGGCCTGGGTGTGCTGATCCTAGGGATCACCGTGCAGAGCGCCGGGCAGATCGAGCGGATCATCGTGATGAAGCCGGGCGAGACCGCCGATCTGGTGGGCTACAGCGTGCGGTTCGATGGGGTAGCCCCGGTGCAGGGCCCCAACTACACGGCCCAGCGCGCGACCTTCGTGGTGACAAGGGACGGGCAGCCGATCACGACGCTGCAATCCGAGCGGCGCTACTTCCCGGTCGAGCAGATGCCGACCACCGAGGCCGGAATCAGCTCGAGCCTCTGGCGCGATCTCTACTTCGTGCTGGGTGACCCGGTGGCAGAAGGCGGGTTCGCGGTCCGGCTGTACTACAACCCGCTGGTGCTGTGGATCTGGGGCGGGGCCGGGATCATGGCGCTGGGCGGCCTGATCTCGCTCAGCGACCGGCGGCTGCGCGTCGGTGCGCCGCGGCCGGCGCGGCTCCCTGCTGCCCAGGCGACGGCCAGCGCCTGATGGAGCAGATCGTCGCGCAACCGGCACGTCGGCGCTGGCTGCTGTTCGCCATCCCCGTCGTCGTGTTTTCCGCCCTCGCGGTCTTTCTCGGTCTCGGTCTGACGCGCGACCCGAGCACCCTGCCCTCGGCATTGGTCGGCAAGCCGGCGCCGGAGTTCACGCTGCCGCCGCTGGAGGGTCGCGACGAGCACGGGTTCAGCCGCGCGGATCTCGGCGGCAAGCCGATGCTGGTCAACGTGTTCGCATCCTGGTGCGTGCCGTGCCGGATCGAACAGCCGGTGTTGAGTCGGCTCGCCGAGCAGGGCGTCACGATCCAGGGCATCAACTACAAGGACCAGCCGGCCGACGCGAAGGCCTGGCTGGCCGAGCTCGGCGATCCGTTTCAGCATCTGGGCGCGGACCGCAACGGTCGGGTCGGCATCGATTTCGGCGTCTACGGCGTGCCGGAAACCTACGTGATCGACAAGGATGGCCGCGTCGCCTACCGGCATGTCGGGCCGCTGCAGCCGCAGGATGTCGAGCGAACGATCATGCCGCTGCTTGGGCGGCTGAAATGAGGCGGCTGCTTGTCCTTGTGATGCTGGTTTGCGCCGGCCCGGCCCTGGCGGCCACCTCGCCGGGCGAGATGTTGCAGGACCACGCGCTCGAAACGCGCGCCCGTACCTTGGGCAAGGAGCTGCGCTGCCTGGTTTGCCAGAACCAGTCGATCGACGATTCGGACGCCGACCTGGCCAAGGACTTGCGCCACCTGGTGCGCGAGCGGCTGGTCGCGGGGGACAGCGATGAGCAGGTGCTGACGTTCATCACCCAGCGGTATGGCGATTTCGTCCTGCTCAAGCCGCCGGTCGAGCCGTCGACTTGGCTGCTCTGGTTCGGCCCGGCCGTGGTGCTGGTGATCGGCGGCGTGCTCCTGCTGGCCTTTTTCCGCGGGCGCAATTCGCCTTCGGACAGCGTGGCCGAACTCGAGCCCGGCGAGCGCGCGCGATTGGATCGGCTGCTCGCGGGCGACAGTGGGGGCCAGTCGTGATCGGGCTGTTTCCGGCTTTCGCCATGCTCACGGCGGTCGCGATCGGCGCCCTGCTCTGGCCGGTGTTTCGGCGGCCACGCAGCCTGCCGCGTCAGGGCTTCGAGATCGAGGTCTACCGCGACCAGCTGGCCGAGATCGAGCGCGACCGGGAGCGAGGCGTGATCGGCCCGGAGGAGGCACGCGGCGGCCGGCTCGAGATCGAGCGCCGGCTGCTTCGGGCCGCAGGCCAAGGCGCCGAGGCGCCGGCCGAGGTAGGCACTGGCAACCGCCTCCTCTTGCTCGCCACGGCTCTGCTCGTGCCGACGCTGGCGGCGGGACTCTACGCCGTCCTCGGCTCACCGAGTCTGCCGGATCTACCGCTGGCGCAGCGGCAGGACGAAGGCCCGCAGACGCCGGGCCAGCCCGACGTCCAGAAAATGGTGGCCAATCTCGAAGCGCGCCTCGCGACGTCGCCGGACGATCTCGAAGGCTGGCTGATGCTGGGCCGATCGCGCGGGGTGCTCGGCAACCCGCAGGGCGCTGCCGATGCGTTCCGGCGCGCGCTGACCCTGTCAGCCAACGATCCGCGTGCCATCGGCAGCCTGGGCGAGGCGCTGACCGATATCGCCGGCGGCGTCGTGACCCCGGAGGCTAAAGGCCTGTTCACGCGGTTGGGCGAGGTCGACCCCAAGGATCCGCGCAGCCTGTTCTACCTGGGCTGGGCCGATTCCGAGGCGGGTGACAACCAGGCGGCGCTCCGGCGCTGGCAGGAGCTGCTCGCGGCGACCCCGGCCGACGCGCCCTGGCGGCCGCGCGTGGTCGAGGCGATCCAGGCCGCGGCGGCACAGCTGAAGCTCGACCCCGCGGCGGTGCTGGCTCAGGTTCCGACACCGCCCGCGGCGCCGCAGCCCAGTGCCGAGGACGTCGCCGCGGCGCAGGCGATGCCTGCCGAAGACCGCATGGCGATGATCCGCAGCATGGTCGAGAAGCTCCAGGCCAGGATGGATGCGGATGGCAGCGACGTGGAGGGCTGGCTACGGCTGGCGCAGTCGCGGCAGGTGTTGGGCGAGAACGATCGCGCACGGGCTACCTTCGAGCAGGCCCTGAAGGCGCATCCGGACGAGCCGGCGCTGCTCAAGGGCTATGGCGGCACGCTGCTCGGGCCGGTCCGAGCCGATACCGGCCTGCCGGAGGTCGGTGACCAGGCCAGGGAGCAGTTCAGCAAGGCGGTCAGCCTGCAGCCCGACGATCCCGAGCTGTGGTGGTTTTTGGGGATTCGCGCGCTGCAGGACGGCCGCAAGGCAGAGGCCCGCAGTGCCTGGGAGAAGGTGCTCGCGCACCTCGATCCGGCGCAGCCGGAGTACAAGGACATCAAGAACCGGCTCGATAGCCTCGGCAGCTGAGCGAAAAACTGTTGCGCCGCGTTCGCCCGGCGACTGATGGAGCTGATGAACCCGAGCATCTGATCGCCGCCGCGTTGGCCGATCGTTAACCCTTCCATGGCATTCAGGACACCGTGCACCGCTCGGGTGCGGAGTAGCGCCGGTGTCAGCCAGCAGCGTGCAGCCACCAAACCATCTGCCGCGAACGTTCCTCGAATGGGGCATCGCCGTCCCGTTCACCACGCCGCTGCTCGGCAGCGGCCGGGTACGCCCGGGCCGGCGTGGCCGCCCCGAGATGATCCTGCCCAACCCCTCCGGCGGGCGGGGCCTCTATGTGTTCGATCTCGCCGCCGCACCGGAGGTGACCAGCCTGACGCTGCACGACCGGCTGTTGCTGGAGCGATTGCTGGCGCTGCCGGCGGTCACGCCATCGGAGATCCGCACCGCCGCGCAGGCGGTGGCGATCGACGGCGCCGCCGGGCGCAGGGCGGCGCGGGTCGCGGTCGAGGCGGCTGCCGCCGACCAGACGATGGGCCTGCTGACCCGCTTTCATCTGGTGACCCATCTGCTCGAGGAGGCCGGGCTCGAGCGCATCGACTGGTGCAGCTTCACCGGCGACGACCGCGCGCTGCGGACGATGATCAAGGACCATCTGGCACAGGTGGCGCCGAAGCTGCATACGCCGGCCGACGGCCTGTTCGAGCAGATCGAGACCATCGCCGACATCGCGACGCCGGTCGGGCCGCCGATTGACGGCAGCTTGTCGCGCAACGCCACCATGCTCGGCCGGCTCCAGACGCTGGTGCTGTCGCTGCGGCAATGGTCGGCTGACGAGTGCGACGCGTCGGGCAGCGATGCCGCTCAGGTGCTGGCGGTGGCCGAACGTGCCGTGCGCGACGCCGGCGCGGCGCAGCAGCAGGCCCGCGCGCTGCTGGAGCACGTCATGAGCCTGGTGCGCGCGTGGCGGCAGCCGGCAGGCGATCGGCTGCGCTCGATCCTGATCCGGCCCGAATGGCTGCTCGACGGCTGGGGTCAGATCTGCGGCCTGTGGGAATCGGTTGCCCGCGACGAGCGGGCCGTGCAGCGCGACATGCTGCAGCAGATCAGGGCCGCGTTGCCGATGCTCGACCCCAACGACCGCGGCGTCGCGGGGGATGCGGAGACCGCAGACATCCGTTTCGACCGCGGCCGTCGCGTCAAGTTGCACGAGGACTGGCGCACCGGCGCCAGCGTGATGGAGGGCCGCGCACGGGCCGAGCTGCTGCGGGCGGCCAACGCGTGACCGGACCCGCACCCGCGCCGGGGCTCGACCGCGATCTCACCATCGCCAGCAACGAACAATTGCTGCGCGTGGTCGGTCTGATCGACACGCTGGACCGGCGCGGGTCGATGGACCGTCTGCTCGATCCGGTGCGGGACCGAGTGGCGCTGCTGCGGCCACCCCGGCCGCTGGCTCTGGGGCGGGTGCTGATCCTGCCGTTCGAGGATCTCCTGGTGCCGGACAGCGAAGCCTGGCCGGGCCGACGCTGCCTGTCGCGCGCGCATCTCGGCAGTCTGATCGAACTGGTCTCGGCCGGTCTGTCGCCGGCGACGGCGGCAGCGCTCAAGGAGCGCGCCGGCGCCCATACCATGATGTCGGGCGACGTGGTGCGCGAGATCGGCGCCACGCTCTGGCCGGCCGCCGCCGACATCCTCGCCGCGCGCGCTACGAGCGCGACGGAACCCAGCGAGCGCGACCGCCAGTTCGCCGCCGTGACGCCTATCCTAGCGCTGGGGGCCACGGTCGTGCCGACAATGTGGCAGCTCCCCCCGCGGCCGATCGCCAGCCTCGCCCGTCCCGCGCTGGATCTGCTGCTCGATCTGCTGCGCGCCGCGGCGCAGCTGGGCGAGGAAGCCCTGCTGGCGGTGCTCGAGCTGCTGCTCGCGCGTGTCGCCTCACCGCTGGTCCTGTTGGAGCCGCTGCGCGGCGCCGAATTCGGGCTGTCGCTACGCGGCCGTGAGGCACTGCTCGGCCGGATCGTGCATCGGCGCATCGCCGACATGCGCGAGATTGCCATCCGCCTCGCCGCTCCGCCGGAGCGGGGGCGCAGCGATGCCACTGGGATCCTGCGCCTGGTGGCGGATCTGGAGGCCCTCGACGGTAATTGGCCGGTCAGCCCGAACGACAAGGCGGCGCTGGCGGAAATCCGCCGCTCGGTGTCCGCCTTCGTCGGCAGCGGGATCAAGGCCGCGGTCGAGCACGAAATTCTGGCTCAGCTCGAAGCACTCAGCCAGCCGGAGGGGATGAGCGACGACAGCGTCGAGCGGCTGGAGGAAACCGCGCGGCACACCCGCCGCCTGGGTATCGCCGGGGCCAAGCTCGGCCTTGCGGCAACACCCGATTCCCTGCTCAAGCCATTCCTGCAACCGTTCCAGGACGCGGTTCACGCCCGGCGCCGTTCAGCCTTGGACCAGCCGTTGGCCGGGCTGCTCGAGCAGGTGCGCGTGGTCGAGATCCTGTTCGGCGCCGACGCCGCGATGCGGCTCTATGACGAATTGCGAGGCAAGAGGGCCGGATGTTGAGCGGGCCTCAGGCGTCCGGCTGCTGCCAGCGGGCGGCCGCCTCGTCGTCGCTAGCGCGGGCATCCACCCAGCGCTCGCCGGCCGGCGTCTCCTCGAGCTTCCAGAACGGCGCCTCGGTCTTGAGCCAGTCGATCAGGAAGGCACAAGCGTCCAGGGCAGCCCCTCGATGCGCCGATGCGGTGGCGACCAGCACGATCGGCTCGCCCGGCAGCATCCGGCCGAAACGATGGACCAGCAGGCTGTCCAGCAGCGGCCAACGGCGGTGCGCCTCGGCCTCGAGGCGCAGCAGCTGCCGCTCGGTCATCCCGGGATAGTGCTCCAGCGTCATCGCCGTGACCGGCGCCCCGCCATGCTCGTCGCGCACCAGGCCGACGAAACTCGCGACGGCCCCGATATCCGGCCGCCCCTGGCCGAACCTGCCGAGCTCGGCGCCGACGTCAAATGGCTCGGCCTGGACCCGGACCATCTCAGCCCCCGGTCACCGGCGGGAAGAACGCCACCTCGTCGCCCGGCCGCAGCGGCGCGTCCTCGGGCACGTAGTCCTGGTTGACCGCACAACGCACCACGCCAGGACTGGCCAGCGCCTCGGCGAAGCCGGCGTGCCGCTGGGCCAGATAAGCCTTGAGCGCCGCGACGCTGGTAATCTCCGGCGGCAGCTCCAGCGTCTCCTCGGCACGGCCGACGCGTTGCTTGAGCCAGGCGAAGTAGCGAATCCTCATAGGCCTCACCAGCAGGGGGACGGCTCAGGCGCGCTCGGCGGCTTTGACGGCGCTGGCTGCCCGGCGGTCCTGCAGCATGTGGCGCAAGCCGGTCTTCAGATAGTCCCAACCGGTCACCAGCGTCAGCACCGCCGCGAGCCAGAGCCCGTACCAGCCGATCGCCTCGACGGGCAACCAGTTCGGGCCGGCACTGCCGACCAGGAGAAAGCCGATCGCGGTCATCTGCACGCCCGTCTTCCACTTCGCGAGCCGGCTGACCGGCAGCCCGACGCTGACCTCGGCCATGTACTCGCGCAGGCCCGAGACCGTGATCTCGCGCAGCAGGATCACCAGCGAAGGCACCAACGGCGCGCGCCCGAAACCGACCAGCATGACCACGGCCGAAGCGACCAGCAGCTTGTCGGCCACCGGGTCGAGCCAGCGGCCGAACAACGACTGCTGCTGCCAGTTGCGGGCGAGGTAGCCGTCGACATAGTCGGTGGTGGCGGCGACCGAGAAGATCGCGCAGGCGACCCAGCGCGCCCCTTCGCCGTCCAGGTAGAACACGGCGACCAGCACCGGAATGCAGGCGATCCGGCTCACGGTCAGGAGGTTGGGCGTGCTGGTCAGCATGCTGGCGCCGTCCGCGCCTCAGGCGCCGTCGTGGAAGAAGTCATGTATCGCCTTCGCCACCGCCCGGTCGATCCCCGGGACCCGCTCCAGGTCCAGCACACCCGCCTCCGACACGCCACGAGCGGAGCCGAAATGATTCAGCAGCGCCCGCTTGCGCTTGGCGCCGACGCCGGGCACCTGATCCAGCACTGAGCGGCCAATGTCACGCGTCCGCTTGCCACGATGGGTCTGGATCGCGAACCGGTGCGCCTCGTCGCGCAACCTTTGCACAAAGTAGAGGACCGGGTCGCGCGGGTCCAGCGCCAGCGGCTCGCGGCCCGGGAGGAAGAACCGCTCCTGCCCGGCATTGCGTTCCGGTCCCTTGGCCACCGCCAGCAGCGGCAGCTCGACCACGCCGAGTTCGGCCAGAATCGCCTGGGCCGCTGACAGCTGGCCGGCGCCGCCGTCGATCACCACCAGATCGGGCCAGCCCGGCCCGGCCCGCTCCGGATCCTCTTTGATCAAGCGGGCGAACCGGCGCTGCAGCACCTCGCGCATCATGCCGAAATCGTCGCCCGGGGCCAGCTCGCCGCCCTTGATGTTGAAGGTGCGGTAGCTCTTTTTGTCGAAACCCTCGGGCCCGGCGACGATGAAGGCACCGATCGCGTTGCTGCCCTGGATGTGGCTGTTGTCGTAGACCTCGACCCGGGACGGCGTATCCGGCAACTCGAACCGGTCAGCCAGCTGCTCGAGCAGCGCCTCCTGGCTCGCGGTGTCGGCGAGCCTGCGGGCCAGCGCCTGCCGCGCATTGGTCAGTGCGGTCTCGACCAGCTGCCGACGGTCGCCGCGCTGCGGCACCAGGAGCTGGACCCTGCGGCCGGCGCGAACGGTCAGCGCCTCGACCAGCAGGGCCTGCTCGGCCACCGGCTCGGCCAGCAGCAGCAAGGGCGCCGGCACCCGCTCGGCATAGAACTGGGCCAGGAAGGCGGCCAGGATCTCGCCGGGCTGCGCGTCCTTGGTATGGACAGGGTAGTAGGCCCGATTCCCGTAGTTCTGCCCGTTGCGGTAGAAGAACACCTGCACGCAGACCTGACCGCCCTCGTAGTGCGCTGCGACCACATCGGCGTCGCCGACGGCGCTGGTGTTGATGCCCTGGCGTGCCTGGATATGGGCCATCGCCTTCAGCCGGTCGCGCAGGACGGCTGCGCGCTCGAACTCGAGCTGGGCGCTGGCATCCCGCATCTCGCCCTGCAGCCGGGTCTGCACCGCGTCCGACTGGCCCGAGAGGAACTGGCGCACCTCGGCCACGATTCGCGCATATTCAGCCGTGCCGATGCGGCCGACGCAGGGCGCCGAGCAGCGCTTGATCTGGAACTGCAGGCAGGGCCGCGAACGCGTGCTGAAGATACTGTCCCGGCAGCTACGCAGGGGGAATGCTTTGAGCAGCGCGTTCAGCGTGTCGTTGACCGCACCTGCCGAAGCGAACGGCCCGAAATACTCGGTCTCGGCGCGCTTGGCACCGCGATGCTTGCCGATCAGCGGGAACTCGTGGCCGTGGCGCAGGGAGATGTAGGGGAAGCTCTTGTCGTCGCGCAGGACGATGTTGAACGCCGGCCGATAGCGCTTGATGAGGTTGGCCTCGAGCAGCAGGGCCTCGACCTCGCTGGCCGTGGTGACGAACTCCATCGACCGCGTGAGGGCGATCATCCGCCGCAGCCGGGCCGAGAGCACGTGCGGCTTGGTGTAGGCCGCAACGCGCTTCCTGAGCGCCTTGGCCTTGCCGACGTAGAGGATCTCGCCCTTCTCCTCGAGCATCCGGTAGACGCCAGGCTCGTTGGGCAGGGTTGCGATCAGGCTGCGTATCAGCTCCGCACCGGTCAGGGACGGGCGCCGCTCAGTCTCCGCGGACAGCTCGGTCGTGGCATCGGACATGGCTGTCTAGTGGGTATTGCCGGCAGGCCGGTCAAGCCCGGGACACGCGCTCAGCCGGTCTGCATCCCATGGCGCACCGCCAGCCGCTTCAGGGGCGCCACCCGCTCGATCGCGCCCAGGGCGAGGCTGCGCGCGGCATGCAACGGCGCGAGGTCAGCCGTGAAGACCCGCACCAGACCGTCGGTCAGCCAGAGTCGCCGCGTGTTGTCGCCGCGCCGCGCCCGGACGTAGGGCAGCAGCGCCTCGCCGGAGCCGAGATCGAGCCCGCGCGTCCGTGCCGCCAGCAATGAATCGGCCAGCGAGCCGACGTCGGCCACCCCCATGTTGAAACCCTGGGCGTGGATCGGGTGCACGCCATGCGCGGCATCTCCGACCAGCGCCACCCGCGGTGCCACGTATTGCCGCGCATGCTGCGCGCCGAGCGGATAGACGGCCGGGCCACTCTCGAGCTCGATCCTGCCGAGCACTCCACCCGTGAGCACATCGAACTCATCCAGCAGCGCGGGATGGGACAAACTCGCCAACCGCTGTGCTTCCGCCTTGCGCTCGACCCAGGTGACCCCCGTGCGGCGGCCCGGCAACGGCAGCGTCGCGAGCGGCCCGCCGCGCCGCAGCCATTCGCGCACCGTGCCGTCGTGGGGATGCTGGTGACGCAGAACCAGCGTCAGGGCCTGTTGGTCGTAGGTCCAACGGTCGAGCGCGATCCGCGCCAGCTCGCGCACCCGTGAGCCACGTCCATCCGCCCCAACCACGACACTGGCCGAGATGGTCGAGCCGTCGGTGAGGTCGACCCGCATCGCGTCGGCCTCACGCCGCAGGCAAGCGACTTCGCCCTGGCGATAGGCGGCCGCACCAGCGGCGGCCAGGAATGCCTCGAGCAGGCCCTGGCGCAGCTCAAACTGCTCAAAGCCGACGCCGAACGGACCCTTGCCGTGAGCATCGCTGTCGTAGTGCACATGGCCACCGCCGGTTACGTCGACCACCTCGACCTGCTCGATCGCCGCCGACCGGGCTTCGAGATATGGCCACGCGCCGAGACGGCGCACGACATCGACGCTGCCAGAAAGCAGCGCCAGCGTGCGGCCGTCTGCAGCTCCCGCGGCAATCGAGCCGATCGACTGCCGCTCGACGAGGCACAGAGACACGCCGGCCCGCGCCAGCGCCGCGCCCAGCAACAGGCCGGCGTGGCCGCCGCCGACGATCAGAACCTCCACGGGGTTCAATTCGGTCATGTCCGGCCTCATGCCGCAGTCACCTGCAGCCGTCGAGGGCAATGAGCGCAGCTCAGGCGGGGACCGCGGTGAACAGATCCAGCTCGATCGGGTCACCAACCCGGCGCACCAGGGACACTTTCAGCTTCTGCAGCGCACGATGCTCGATCTGCCGGACCCGCTCCTTGCTGATCCCGAGCCGGACGCCGAGCTCCTCCAGCGTCCGGCCATCCTCGCGCAGCCTACGCTCGCGGATGATCGTCTGCTCACGGTCGCTGAGCTCGGCCAACGAAGCGGCCAGCCAGCGCGAGCGCTGACGGCTGTCGTGGGTGAGAGTGACGTTCTCTTCCGGGCTGGGCCGATCGTCGGCCAGGAAATCCTGCCAGGCGTCCTCGCCGGTCGGACTGACGGTCGCGTTCAGCGACTGATCGCCGCCCATCAGGCGCATTTCCATCGATTCGACGTCGCTGACCTCGACCGACAACTCTTGCGCGATATAGGCCTTGCCGGAATCGTCCAGGCTGCCGTAGCGGCCGTCGTCGATCTTGGCGCGCAGGCGGCGGAGGTTGAAGAACAGAGACTTTTGCGCCGCCGTCGTGCCGGTGCGGACGACCGACCAGTTGCGCAGGATAAAATCCTGCATGGCCGAGCGAATCCACCACGCGGCGTAGGTCGAGAACCGGACATCGCGCTCGGGCTCGAACCGAGCCGCCGCCTGCATCAAGCCGACCACGCCCTCCTGGACCAGATCGGCCATCGGCAGGCCATAATTCTTGAACCTACTGGCAGTGCTGATCACGAGACGCATATAAGACTGGATCAGCTCGTGGAGCGCGCGAACGTCATCTTGGTAGCGCCAACGCCGAGCCAGATCGAGCTCATGCTGGCGGGTCAAGAGCGGCGCGTTCATCGACTCACGAATCAGGCGCCGATTGGCACGTTGCGCGTCGATGGTGTCGCTCACTGCCATGGGATGTGCCTCCATGCACATGCGGCGAGGATCGATATCGCCGCCCTACCAACACACCATCGCACCCATGGTGCCGCCTACAACACGCTATACGGCGGGCCTCCTGCGCAAGATCAGTGGTACACACGCGGATTTGACCGCAATGGCGGCAGCCGATAGTGCCTGCCAAGGTTGAGCTGTGGATGTCGCAGGCGTCGAAGAACGGTAAACGCCGATTGGAATGATCCGCGTGGACTCGAACGTATCGGCAAAGGTTCGGATCTACGGTAAGGTCCAGGGTGTATGGTTTCGGGCCTGGACGGTCCGTGAGGCGGGTCGACTGGCATTGAGGGGCTGGGTGCGCAATTGCGCGGACGGCTCGGTCGAGGCGATGTTTCACGGTGCCGACAGCGCTGTCCGTGCGATGATCGCCCGCTGCCGCGTCGGTCCCTCGGCGGCGCGGGTCGAGCGAATCGAGGAAACCCAGGTGGACGAGCCGGTGCCGGCAGGATTCGAGCAATGGCCGACAGCCTGACCGGCCTTTAGGCGAGCAGGAGCGACGCGAATATGCAGCTAGTGAACCATCGCAACGTCCCATACGGCCTGTCGCGGGTGACTCGCCGCCAAGCGACGGTGCTCGTTGGCTGCGGAATTGCCGCAGGTGCGGTCAAGCCGACGCGAGCGTCAGCGGCGGTACCCACCGACATGCTGTTCGACGTGTTCCGGAAGGGCGATCGGATCGGCACACACGCCATTCGGTTCACCGAGAGTGGTGGCGCCCTGCGCGTCGAGAGCCAGCTCGACCTGACGGTAAAAATGGCGTTCATCACGGTCTACCGCTACGAGCAGACCGGCCAGGACGACTGGCAGGACGGTGCCTTGGTCCGGACCAGCATCCGCACCATCGACGACGGCAAGGATACCCTCGTGGTCGCGACGACGCGGGAAGGCAAGCTCGTGGTCGAGGGGCCGACCGGCACCTACGAAACCAGCCTCGGCTCGATGACCGATCTCAGCTTCTGGAATGAGGCGATCACCGACGCCCCGCCGGTGATCGACAGCCAGAGCGGCGAGCTGATCAAGATCGCAGTGCAGCCGGACGCAATCGAGACGATCACCGTCCGTGGCCAGAGCATCTCGGCGCGACGTTTCACGATGGCCGCGACCAAGGGGCGGTCAGGCACGGTCTGGTACGACGATGCCGGCGGTCTGGTGAAGGCCATTGTGCTGACTCGCGGCGAGACACTGGCCTACGAGTTGGCCGCCTAGGACTCCAGCAACCGCAGACCATCCGGTCCGGCGGCGACATAGCCGCGGTCGGTGAGCTTGAGGTGGGGAATTACCGGCAGCGGCAGGAATGCCAACTGGAGCAGCGGCTCGGTCATCGTGCAGCCGCATGCGGCAGCGGCTGCACGGAGCGGCCGCAGCCGGGCCTCGACGAAGCCGAAGCCGCGGTCGCTCATCAGCCCGGCCACCGGCAATGGCAGATCGGCCAGGATACGGCCGTCCTGGACGACGGCGGCCCCGCCTTGCATGGCGATGAGATGATTGACGGCCACCGCCATGTCGGATTCGGTGTCCCCGGCGACGATCAGGTTGTGACTGTCGTGTCCGATGCTCGAGGCGATTGCACCGCGCAGCGGTCCGAAGCCGGTAACGAAACCCTTGCCGATATTGCCGTTGCGGCCGTGCCGCTCTAGCACGGCCAACCTGAGCACCTCCGCTGCATCTGCCGGTAGCGACAGGTGGTCGGTGATCAGTGAAAAGGGTAGCGCGCCGATGACCGGGGTATCGCCGCCACGCGTCGCCTGCACGAGTTCCGCCGGGGCGACCGGCGCGCGCTGGATCGAGCCATAGCCGACCGCGGCCGGATGCGTGCGGCCGCGCGAACAGTTCGGGCTCGACGAGACGGCCGCCGCAGATCACTTGCGCCACGGAGACCCGTGCAAAATCGTCGAGCACCACCAGATCGGCGCGATAGCCTGCGGCGGCGATCCCGCGGTCGGCGAGGCCGAACGCCATGGCCGCCCCGAGTGAGGCCGAGCGGTAGACGGCGATCGGTGGCGCCCCGGCCGCGATCGCCAGGCGCATCGCCGCGTCGATGTGACCTTCCTCGACGATCTCCAGTGGGTTGCGGTCGTCGGTGCAGAAGGCGATCCGCGGCCAGGTGAGGTCGGTCAGCAACGGCGCCAGGGTGGTCACGTTCTTCGCGATCGAGCCCTCGCGCATGAGCACGATCATGCCCTTGGCGAGCTTCTCGCGCGCCTCCTCGAGCAGCGTGCACTCGTGATCGGTGCGGATGCCCGCGGCGAGATAGCCGTTGAGCGGCAATCCGCGCAGCAGCGGGGCGTGGCCGTCAACGTGACCATCGGCGAATGCGTCGAGCTTCGCCAGGAGGCCGGCATCCTTGGCCAGCACGCCCGGAAAGTTCATCACCTCGGCCAGCCCGAGCGCCGCGGGATGGGCGCGCAGCGGCAGCAGGTCGGCCAGCTCCAGCCGGGCGCCCGAGGTCTCCAGCTCGGTGGCCGGCACGCACGAGCTGAGATTGACGCGCAGCGTCATGGCGAGGCTCTCGCTCGCCGCCAGGAAGTAGCGGATCCCGGCCACTCCCAGCACATTGGCGATCTCGTGCGGGTCGCAGATCGCCGTGGTCGTGCCGCGCGGCAGGACGCCCTGCTCGAACTCCGAAGGCAGGACCAGGGAGCTTTCGATATGCAGGTGCGTGTCGATGAAGCCGGGCGCCACAATCCTTCCTTGGACGTCGATCTCGCGCCGGCCGCGATAGTGGTCGTGAGTACCGACGATCCGGTCGCCACAGATCGCGATGTCCCCGGGATCGAGCGTGCCGGTCGCGGTGTTCAGTATCCGCGCGTTGCGCACCACCAGATCGGCCGGCTCGCGCCCGGCCCCCTGATCGATCCGCCGCTCCAGTCCGCTCATCCCCATCAGTGCTCCGTGCCTTGCATCTATACACTTCAGGTTGCGCCATCGGCGCGCAGCAATCCAAACTCCGGCGTCAGCTCTCGGCGACGAGGCGCGCGAAGCTGACGAGGTCGATGTTCGAACCACACACCAGCACGCCGACGCGCCGCCCCGCCAGGCGCTCGCGCAACGGGCCGAGCAGGGCCGCCGTCGCGGCCGCGCCGGCGGGCTCCAGCGTCAGCTTGAGATCGTCAAAGGCCAGACGCATGGCCTCGATCATCGCGGCATCCTCGATCCTCACGATGTCGTCGACGAAGCGGCGGCATAAGTCGAAGCTGTAGGGCAGCGCGTAGGGTGCGCCCAGGCTGTCGGCGATGGTCGCCACCCGCTCGATCGACTGCGGGCTGCCGGCGGCCAGGCTGCGCGACATGCTGTCAGCGCCGGTCGGCTCGACGCCGAAGACCAGGCACCCCGGCCGCAGCTGCTTGACCGCACAGGATATGCCGGCGATCAGCCCACCACCCCCGATCGGCACGATCAACGCGTCGAGATCCGGCACCTGCTCCAGCCACTCGAGCCCCAGCGTGGCGGTGCCTCGGGCCGTAAGGGAACCCTCATACGGGTGAACGAAGGTCCGCCCCTCCTCGGCCTCGATCCGCTTCGCGGTCTCGAATGCCTGCGCGACGTCGGGGACGACCACCACCTCGCCGCCATAGCGCCGCACCTTGGCGACCCGCGCCGGATTGGCAGAGGCGAACATGACCAGCTTCGCATGCGTGCCCAGCTCCCGAGCCGCCCAAGCGGTGGCGATGGCGTGGTTGCCGGCGCTGACCGCGGTGACGCCGCGCGCCAGCGCCTCCGGCGCGAGGTTGAGCATCACCGCCAGGGCGCCGCGCGGCTTGAACGAGCCGGTGCGCTGGAACAGCTCGAGCTTGAGATTCACACGGGTGTCAGGAGCCAGTCGGGCGCTGAACTCGGCGCTGTCCCAGTCCATGACCGGCGTCCGCAGGAGGCGACCGGCCAGCTGCGCTGCGGTCGCGCGGATCTCGGCCAGGGTAGGTGCCTCGATCGCCACCATCCGTGTCGCTCCAAGCTTGCTGCATCGGGCCGTGTTGACGCTTACGCGGTTTCTTCGCACGCTGCAGCCGACGCGTGCCAGGGAGGCCTGCCGCACCATGCGTGCCTATCTCGCCAACTCGGCTCTCCTGCCGCAAGGCTGGGCCGAGAACGTCCGGATCGAGGTCGAGCCGTCGGGCGACATCGCGGGCATTGCCATCGATGCCGCGGCACCCGACGCCGAGCGCATTCGAGGCATCGTGCTACCGGGCATGATCGATCTGCACAGCCATGCCTTCCAGCGCGCGCTGGCCGGGCTGACCCAGAAGCTCGGCGCCGATGCCGCCAGCTTCTGGAGCTGGCGCGATACGATGTATGCCTTCGCGCAGAAGATCACGCCCGAGGACGAGCGGGCGATCGCGGCGCAGCTCTATGTCGAGCTGCTCAAGGGCGGCTACACCTCGGTGGTCGAGTTCCACTACCTGCATCACCAGCCCGACGGCACGCCCTACCCCGAGCGCGCGGCAATGTCGCTGGCGCTGCACGAGGCGGCACTGGAAGCCGGCATCGCGCTGACGCTGCTGCCGGTGGTCTATATGCAGGCCGGCGTGGACGGCAGCCCGCTGGCCGGCGCGCAGCGCCGCTTCGCGCTCGATCCTGAGGGCTGGGACCGGCTGACCGGCGGGCTGGAGCGGATCTTCGCCGGCGCGCCGGACCGCCAGCTCGGTCTAGCACTCCATTCCGTCCGGGCGGTGCCCACGACGGCGATCACGGCCGCCGTGGCGGCAGCCCGGTCCCGACTGAGGATCGCGCCGATCCACATCCACCTGGCCGAGCAGCCCAAAGAGGTCCGCGACTGCCTCGACCAGTTCGGTCGCCGACCGCTGGCCGTGCTCGACGCCGCGGCTGCGATCGATCAGAGCTGGTGTCTGGTCCATGGGACCCATCTGACCGATGCCGAGATCGATTTGGTGACCGAGCGTCAGGCGATCATCGGGCTGTGCCCGACGACCGAGGCCGATCTCGGCGACGGCATTTTTCCATTGGCGACGCACTTGGCGGCGGACGGCCTGTTCGGGATCGGCTCCGACAGCAACACCGCGACGGAGGCCGCAGCCGAGCTGAGGCTGCTCGAGTATGGCCAGCGCCTTGCCCATCTGCGTCGGGTCGCCGTGGCGACCGCCGGACAGCCGCATTGCGGGTCCGGCCTGTGGAGCCATGCCCTCGCGGGAGGCGCCAGGGCTGCCGGCCGCCGTGCCGGCAGTCTGGCCCCGGGCTTTCGCGCCGATCTGATTGTCCTGGATCCCGAACACCCCAGCCTGGTCGGACGCGGTGAAGAGCTGGTACTGGATTCGATGGTCTTCGCACCGGGTACGCCGGTCCGAGACGTGATGGTCGGCGGTGCGTGGTGCCTGCGCGACGGTCACCACGCCTCTGAAGCCCGAAATCGCTCGCGCCTATCGCAGCGTCATGGAGAGACTGGTCGCCTAGGCGTTGGCCCGCCGGCTGGCACGGACCGGCGCGGTCCGTGAGCTGCCTCTCTCCTGCGCCCGAAACACCGCCTCGAGCCCTGAACGTCTTCCGCCGGTGCTAGCAGGCACCACCACCTTCTCAAACTCGCACGACGCGATCTCCGCATCGCCACCGACCAGATCGCCCAGTCGCTCGAGCCGTGCCCTCAAACGTGACAGCACCGCTTCCCGCGCGCTTTCGTTCTCTGCCATCTGGACCAGCACCCCCGCTCACGCCGCGTCACGAGCAAGAGACTAGAAGCGCGACAGATGCAAAAATGTGAGAAAACTCACATTTTGGCCGCCCAATCGAGACGGGACGCTACTGTGACAACCGCCGACCGGTACCACGGTCGAACACGTGCACCTGATCGAGTTGCGGCTCGAGCCCGATCCGCTCGCCGGGCTGGAGCTGGTGACGTTCACGGAATACGGCCTTGCACTCCATCCCGGCGAGACGGGTCACGACCAATGTCTCCGCACCGGTCGGCTCGACCACCACGACCTCCGCAGCGAGGGCGCCGCCCGCCTCTCGGAGGAGCAGATGCTCTGGGCGGATGCCGTAGACGATGTCGCTGGCGTCCGCCACGGACGCGCCGTCGGGCAGCGGCAACCTAGTGCCATCGGTGGCGACCGCGACCGGCGGACCGCCATTGCGATGCACCTTGGCGTCGATGAAGTTCATGGACGGTGAGCCGATGAAGCCCGCCACGAACAGGTTGACCGGACGGTCATACAAATCGAGCGGCGCCCCCATCTGTTCGACGATACCGTGCTGCATGACCACGATCCGGTCAGCCATGGTCATGGCCTCGATCTGATCGTGGGTAACGTAGATCGCGGTCGTCTTGAGGCGCTGGTGCAGCTCCTTGATCTCGGTGCGCATCTGCACGCGCAGCTTGGCGTCGAGGTTGGAGAGTGGCTCGTCGAACAGGAATACCTGCGGATCGCGCACGATCGCCCGGCCCATGGCAACCCGCTGCCGCTGGCCGCCCGAGAGCTGTCGCGGGTAGCGGTCGAGCAGGGTCTCCAGCCCAAGGATCGAGGCGGCGCGGGCGACGCGCTCGTCGATGGTCGCCTGCGGCGCCTTGGCGAGCTTCAGCGAGAACGCCATGTTCTGCTTGACGGTCATGTGCGGGTAAAGAGCGTAGTTCTGGAACACCATGGCGATGTCGCGGTCTTTCGGCGGGACCTGATTGACCACCCGGCCGCCGATCGCGATCTCGCCCTTGGTGATCTCCTCGAGCCCGGCCACCATCCGCAGCAGAGTCGACTTGCCGCAACCCGAGGGTCCGACCAGGACGACGAATTCACCGTCCGGGATCGCGATCTCGACGCCGTGCAGGATGTGCGTGCTGCCGTAGTACTTGTCGACCTTGCGGATCTCGACCGACGCCATTTGCCTCTCCCGTTTGGGCGCCGCCACGCGCCGGTTATGCTTCGTCGAGTGCCGGTGCCTCGACCGGGATACCGGGGATGATGACCGCACCGCGCATGCAGTTCAATCCGCTACCGACGGGAGGAGCGAAGAGATGAGCGACATTGCACCCTTGGCCCTTGGCTGGACCATCCTCCACGTCGCGGATGTCGCACACACGATCGACTTCTACGAGCGCGCTTTTGGCCTGCAGCGCAGGTTTGTCGATCCCAAGGGTGAGTATGGCGAGCTAGCGACAGGGGCGACGACACTGGCGTTCGCCGCGCACGCTTTGGTCGATCGGCTGGGCACCCACCCCGGCCGCGCCGCCGACGCGGCGCCGCACGGCGTCGAGATCGCGCTGGTCACCGATGCCGATCGGATCGGAACGGCATTTCAGCGCGCGATCGACGCTGGCGCGGTCGTCGTGAAGTCGCTGGCGGTGATGCCATGGGGTCAGACCGTCGGTTTCGTGCGCGACCTCAATGGCTTCCTGGTCGAGATCTGCACGCCCGCGAGCGCCGGCTGAAGCTGGGGCAATCAGTCGCGCAGGTCGTCCCAGAGTTCCTTGACCTTGGCAAAAAAGCCTTCCGATTCAGGCTGATGCTCCTTGGCGTCGCCGCCGCCGGCCTGCTCGAACTCGCGCAAGAGTTCCTGCTGGCGCTTGGTCAGGTTGACCGGGGTCTCGACCACGATCTCGACGAACATGTCGCCGCGGCTGTGCCCGTGCAGCTCGCTCATGCCCTTGGTCTTGAGGCGGATCTGCTTCCCGGCCTGGGTCCCGGACGGGACCGCGATGCGCACTCGCTGGCCCTCGATCGTCGGCACCTCGACCTGGCCGCCGAGGGCCGCGGTGGGCATCGGGATCGGCACGCGGCAGAAGATGTTGCCACCCTCACGGCGGAACAGCCGGTGGGGTGCCACGCTGACGAAGATGTAGAGATCGCCCGCCTGCCCGCCCCTGATCGCGGCCTCGCCCTCGCCGGACAGCCGGATGCGGGTGCCGTCCTCGACGCCAGCGGGAATGTTCACCGCCAGGGTCTTCTCGCGCTGCTGCACGCCGCTGCCGCCGCAGCCTTTGCACGGGTTCTTGATGACTCGACCCGCACCCTGGCAGGTTGGGCAGGTGCGCTCGACGGTGAAGAAGCCTTGCTGGCTGCGCACCCGACCGGCGCCCCGGCAGCCAGGGCAGACCGCGGGCTCGCTGCCGGACTCGCTGCCGCTGCCGCCGCAGCTCTCGCACGCGACCGTCGTCGGCACCCGGATCTGCGCCCGCTTGCCGGCGAACGCCTCCTCCAACGTGATCGTCAGATTGTAGCGCAGATCGGCGCCGCGGGCGCCGCCGCGAGCGCGTGACTTGCCATTCGCCCCACCCATGAAGTCGCCGAACAGGTCGTCGAACACGTCGGCGAAGCTGGAAAAGTCGAAGCCGGCGCCGGCACCGCCGCGCGCGCCGGCCATCCCACCCTCGAAGGCCTGATGGCCGAACTGGTCGTAGGCCGCCTTCTTCTGCGGGTCCTTGAGGATCTCGTAGGCCTCGTTGACCTCCTTGAACCGCGCCTCGGCCGTGGCGTCCCCCGGGTTGCGGTCCGGGTGGTATTTCATCGCCATCTGCCGGTAGGCACGCTTGAGGTCCGTCTCGGTGGCCGAGCGGCCAAGGCCCAGCACGTCGTAGAAGTCACGCTTCGCCATGGCAGGGATCGCTACCCTCGGGGCTGGTCCGGGTTCCTACACGGGCACGGGGCCGGCCGGGTTCGCACCCGGTCGGCCCACGCACCCCGACAGTTCTGCAAACGCAGCCGCTCAGGCCGACTTCTTGCGGTCGTCGTCGACCTCTTCGAACTCGGCGTCGACCACGCCCTCGCCGGCCTGCGACGGCGGCGGCTCGCCACCGGACTCGCCGCCCTCCGCCTGCGCCTTGTACATGGCCTCGCCCAGCTTCATCGCGGCCTGCGCCAGGGCATCGGTCTTGGCGCTGATCGCCTCCGCATCCTCGCTGTCGAGCACGCCCTTCAGGTCGACGACCGCCTGCTCGATCGCCGTTTTCTCGGCTGCACCGACCTTGTCGCCATATTCCTTCAGGCTCTTCTCGGTCGAGTAGATCAGGCTGTCGGCGTGGTTCCTGGCCTCGATCACCGCGCGACGCTTCTTGTCGTCCTCGGCGTTCTCGGCTGCCTCGCGAACCATCTTCTCGATCTCGGCCTCGGTCAGGCCGCCGGAAGCCTGGATGCGGATCGCCTGCTCCTTGCCGGTGGCCTTGTCCTTGGCGGAGACGTTGACGATGCCGTTGGCGTCGATGTCGAAGGTGACCTCGATCTGCGGAATGCCGCGCGGCGCCGACGGGATGCCCAAGAGATCGAACTGGCCCAGCACCTTGTTCTGCGCCGCCAGCTCGCGCTCGCCCTGGAAGACCCGGATGGTCACGGCCGACTGGTTGTCGTCGGCAGTCGAGAACACCTGGCTCTTCTTGGTCGGGATCGTCGTGTTACGGTCGATGATCCGCGTGAACACGCCACCCAGGGTTTCAATGCCCAGGGACAGCGGCGTCACGTCGAGCAGCAGGACGTCCTTGACCTCGCCGGCCAGGACCGCACCCTGAATCGCGGCGCCGATCGCCACGACCTCGTCCGGATTGACGCCCTTGTGGGGCTCCTTGCCAAAGAACTGCTTCACCGTCTCGACGACCTTGGGCATGCGGGTCATGCCGCCGACCAGGATCACCTCGTTGATGTCGCCGGCCTTGAGGCCCGCGTCCTGCAGCGCCTTCTTGCAGGGCTCGACGGTCTTCTGGATCAGGTCGTCGACCAGCTGCTCGAGCTTGGCGCGGGTGATCTTCATGGTCAGGTGCTTCGGACCGGAAGCATCCGCCGTGATGAACGGCAGGTTGACCTCGGTCTGCATGGTCGAGGACAGCTCGATCTTCGCCTTCTCGGCCGCCTCTTTCAGGCGCTGCAGCGCCAAGCGATCGTTGCGCAGATCGATCCGGTGCTCCTTTTTGAACTCGTCGGCCATGTAGTCGATGATGCGCTTGTCGAAGTCCTCGCCGCCGAGGAAGGTGTCGCCGTTGGTCGATTTCACCTCGAACACGCCGTCACCGATCTCGAGCACCGAGACGTCGAACGTGCCGCCGCCCAAATCGTAGACCGCGATCGTCTGGTTGGTGCTCTTCTCCATGCCGTAGGCGAGAGCGGCCGCGGTCGGCTCGTTGATGATCCGGACCACGTCCAAGCCGGCGATCTTGCCGGCATCCTTGGTCGCTTGGCGCTGGCTGTCGTTGAAGTAGGCCGGGACGGTGATCACCGCCTTCTCGACCGGCATGCCGAGATAGCGCTCGGCGGTCTGCTTCATCTTCTTGAGGATCTCGGCGCTGACCTGCGATGGCGCCTTTTTGTCGTCGCGCACCTGCACCCAGGCATCACCGTTCTCGCCGCGCACGATCTTGTAGGAGACCATGTCCATGTCCTTGCGGACGATGGGGTCCTCGAAGCGGCGGCCGATCAGGCGCTTGACCGCGAAGATGGTGTTCTCGGGATTGGTCACCGCCTGACGCTTGGCCGGCATGCCGACCAGCACCTCGCCGTCCTCGGTGTAGGCGACCATCGAGGGCGTCGTGCGCATGCCCTCCTCGTTCTCGATCACGCGGACGTTCTTGCCCTCCATGATCGCGACGCAGCTGTTCGTGGTGCCGAGATCGATACCGATAATCTTGCTCATTCCAACCTCTCGCGTGAGACGCGATAAACCTCGTCCAGGGGGAGGGCGCAGCCGGCGAGGCAGCTCGGACCGGTGGCAGGCAGCGGAGCGCCCCGCGTGATGGGCATATAAGAACCGCTCCACGCCGCTGCAACGGCCGGAGGCATCAGGAATATCCGCCGCGATCGGCGAAGTGCGATCAGGCAGGGACCCGCGCGAGGTCGGCGATCCCGTTGCTCACGGTCTCGAGGATGTCGGCGAGCAGGCCCTCGTCCTCGGCCTCGACCATGACGCGTATCACCGGCTCGGTGCCCGACGGGCGCACCAGGAGCCGCCCGGTGCCGGCCAGCCGCGCCTGCTGCCGCTCCAAGAGCCCCGCGACCTTGGGTGCCGCAAGGTCCAGGCGATGGCCCACGCGCACATTGCGCAGCCGCTGCGGCACCGGCGCGAACACACGCGCGACCTCGGACGCTGGGCGGTCGCGCCGGCGCAGGACCGCAAGCACTTGGAGCGCCGCCAAGAGTCCGTCGCCGGTGGTGGCGAAGTCGGACAGGATGATGTGCCCGGACTGCTCGCCGCCGACATTGCAGCCGTCGGCGCGCATCCGCTCGACCACATAGCGGTCGCCGACCTTGGTGCGGTGAAGGGCAAGACCGAGCCCGGCCAGATGCTTCTCCAACCCGAGATTGGACATGACCGTGGCGACCACGGCCTCGCCACGCAGGAGCCGGTCGTCGCGCCAACTGCCCGCGATCAGGCCCAGCACCTGGTCGCCATCGATGACGGCACCCCGGTCGTCGACCAGCACCAGCCGGTCGGCGTCGCCGTCCAGTGCCACGCCGAGATCGGCACCCTCGCGCAGCACGGTCTCGCGCAGCAGCGCCGGCTCGTTCGAGCCGCAGCCTTCGTTGATGTTCAGGCCATTGGGCTCGATGCCGAGCCGTATCACCTCGGCGCCCAGCTCGAAGAACAGGTCACCGGCAAGATTGTAGGCGGCGCCGTGGGCGCTATCGACGACGATCTTCAGGCCGTTCAGGGTCAAGCCCTTGGGGAAGCTGCTCTTGAGGTTTTCGATATAGCGGCCGCGCGCGTCGTCGATCCGCTTCGCTCGGCCGAGATCGGCGGAGCCGGCCGAGCCGTTGGTCGGCGTCGCCGCCATCAGCGCCTCGATCTCGTCCTCGATCGCGTCGGACAGCTTGAACCCGTCCGGGCCGAACAGCTTGATCCCGTTGTCGTGGTAGGGATTGTGCGAGGCCGAGATCATCACGCCGAGATCGGCTCTGAGCGAGCGGGTGAGGAAGGCCACCGCCGGGGTCGGCATCGGTCCGACCAGCATCACGTTCATGCCGGCGGAAACGAACCCGGCGGTCAGCGCCGGCTCCAGCATGTAGCCGGACAGCCGGGTATCCTTGCCGATCACCACGCGGTGGCGATGATCGCCGCGCAGGAACCGCCGCCCGGCGGCGCGGCCCAGCGCCAACGCCACCTCGGCCGTCATCGGGTAGGTATTGGCCAGCCCGCGGACCCCGTCGGTGCCGAACAGCCGCCGCTCCATGTCCAAGCCTTTATCGTTACTCGCTACCCTGCCGTTTCTAGCGGAGCGGACCGGCCTTCGCCATCGCGCGCATGCGCTCCGGCGGCGTGCGTTGCAGATCGATGAACAAAGTTGGCCGGCCGCCACATCCGGGTGCGCGCGGCAGGCATCGGCGCTTGGCGCCACATCGGCGGCAGGCCACCCTGCGCTCATGACGCGGGATGATGATCCGACCCTGATCCGGCCCGACGGCCAGGTGGAGCGGCTGGGCGGCAGGCATCTGGACCCACCGGCCAGCTACGCGCCCGCAGTGGCCCGACTCCGGCGTGGGTTGCCGGCCGACCCGCCCGATCGGCGCGCCCGGCCACGGCTGCCGGGCGAGCCCTGGCGCGGCCGCCTCATCGACAGCGAGCGCTGACCGCCGCCGTCAGCCAGCCTCGAAGCCCTGCAGCACGTTGACCGCGTTGATCCCGATCTGCTCGACCGCATAGCCCCCCTCCATCACGAACAGGGTCGGCAGGCCGAGCCTGGCGATGCGCGCGCCGTAGGTGGTGAAGTCGGCGCTCTTCAGGCGGAACTTCGAGATCGGGTCGTCCTCGAACGTATCGACGCCGAGTGACACCAGAAGCACGTCCGGCGCGTAGACCGCGATCTTCCGACAGGCATCGTCCAGCGCCTCGGCCCAGGCGGCAAAGCCCGTGCCCCACGGCAGCGGGTAGTTGATGTTGCAGCCCTCCCCGGCCCCGGCGCCGGCCTCCTCGGCCCAGCCTAGGAAGAACGGGTATTCCTCGCGGGGATGGCCGTGCAGGGAGACGAACAGCACGTCGGGGCGGTCGTAGAAGATCGCCTGAGTACCGTTGCCGTGATGATAGTCGACATCGAGGATCGCCACGCGCTCGGCACCGCCGTCGATCAGGTACTGTGCAGCGATCGCCGCATTGTTGAGGAAACAGTAGCCGCCGTAGAGGTCGGCAGCGGCGTGATGGCCCGGAGGGCGGCATAGCGCGAACGCCGCCGGATGCCGACCGTTCGCCAGCAGCTTCGCACCGGTCAGCGCCACTTGCGCACCGGATTGCGCCGCCCGCCAGGTGCCGGCGGTGATCGGCGTGCCGGCATCGAAGCTGTAGTAGCCCATCAGCCCGTCGATCCGCTCGGGACGGATCTGGCGCAGGTGACGTGTGGGCCACACCCAGGGTAGCGCGTCATAGGTGCGGCCGGTGGCTAGCCACCGCTCCCACGCCGTAGCGAGGAACTCGACGAAATCGGCCGTATGCACCCGCTCGATCGGCTCGCGGCCGAATGGCTCGGGCGGGAGAATCGCGCCCAGCCCGACCTCCTGGACGCGGTCCCGGATCAGGAAGGCGCGGCGCGGCATCTCGAAGCAAGGCACCAACTGCCCATCGACCAGCTCGAGCTTGCCGTCCTGCAGGGCGTGGTCCTCGGAGTACACGGTGAGCATGAACGGTCGTGCCCGGGGCGGGGTCGAGTATGCGTCGCCCGCCAATTCTGGTATGCGCGCGTCCCGCCGTATAGGGCGAAGGAGAGTGTCATGCGCAACAAGGATTTCAGCTTTCGAGCCGATGAGTAAGCGCCGGAGGGGCTTTCAACAGCGAGGCCAGGGTACAGCGCGGTGATCGCGTCGTGCATGGCGACAAGGAGCTGATCGAGAAGCTGGGGCGCAACGACCCCTGCCCGTGCGGCTCGACCAAGCGCTACAAGGCCTGCTGCATCAACAAGCGCTCCTTTCAGCGACCGTGACCACTATCGTCGCGATTGAGCGCCCTCCGGGATGGCGGCGCACCGATGGGCCCGCCATCCCGGTCATCGCGTCAGCCGCATCGCCATCAACGCCACGTCGGCCAAGTCGGTGACCCTGGCCAGATAGGGGTCGGGAAGGTCCAGGGCCGCATCGCGGTCGCCCTGCGCCACGCGCTCGAGCGTGGCAATGACGTGCAACAGACGGCGGCGATGCACGCCGAGCCACTCTTGGATCGGGTCGGTGATCAGTCCCATGAAGGTGGCGACCAGCGCGAAGCAGCCCATGACCGCCAGCGTCGTGGTGACGATTTCGGCCCAGGTGGCGCTGGCCGGGAACCAGTCGTTGTATAGGGCACCGGCCCATGGTCCGAGCCAGAACGCATCGATCGCCTCCTGCTGGGCCATCTGGCGCGCCAGCATCGGCCCCATCGAGATCGCGCTCGGGGTCAGGGCGTGCAGCAGGACGAGCCCGATTCCCAAGGCCACGAATCCGGCCGCGAACTCCGCCACCGCGTGGCGTGCGGCCACGTACTCGGCGATCAGATGGCTCGCCCGCTCGCGCCAAGGCGCGGGTGGGCGAGCGTGGGCGTGATCGAGGCCCAGCAACTCGTTCAGCACGAGATCGGCCACGCGACGCGCGAGCCGCGTCTCGACGAACAGATTCCGGCTCGCCAGCCATCCGGCGATGCGCGTCAGGCCCAACTGACGGCCGAGCGCTGCGGCAACGCGCACCAACAGGGCCGGACCGACGAGAAGCACGTTGAGCGGCGCCAGCAGGAGATCCCAGCCCAGTGCTTCGCGGTGCAACCGCAGCGTCCCGGCGAGGCCGAAATGTCGGGCCGTGAATTCGGGCACCCGCGCGCGGCAGGCGTCGGCATAGGCCAGGACGGCCTCGCGGGTGGCGTCCAACGGCTGGGCGATGGTCATTCACCCGGCAGCTCGGGATCGGGTCGCAGTGCATGCGCCAGGAAGTCCGCGAGGCCCGCTGCCGCCGGCGTCAGGCGGCCCTGGGCGCGGTGCAGCGCGATCTCGGCCACCGGCAAGGCCGGCAGGCCTTCGGCCGGCCCGAGCCGGCGCAGCCCCGGTGCCACCGTGCCCGCCTTGCCGACACCGATCGCGAGCCCGGCGGCGACCGCTGCCTCGACCGCGCCCAGGCTGCCGCTCTCGTAGACCATGCGCCAGGGACGGGCAGCGCCATCGAGCGCTGCCATGGCCCAGGCCCGGAACAGGCAGCCGGCAGGATAGAGCGCCAGCGGCAATACGCTGGCGGCGCCCGGCGCCCACTCAGGCGGGCCGATCCAGATCGCGGCCTCGCGCCGCAGCACCTGGCCGCTGGCCGTGCCGGCCGGGTGCATGGCCAGCACCAGGTCCAAGTCGCGGCCCAGCCGCGGCAGCATGGCGCTGGTCAGCCCCGTCTGCACCTCGAGCCGAACTGTCGCGGCGTCGTGCAGGAATTCCCGCAGCATTGCCGGCAGCACGCGGGTCGCATAGTCGTCCATGACGCCGAGCCGGACAGTCCCGGCCGCCGGGCTTGCCGCCATGGCCAGGGCAGC
This sequence comes from uncultured Alphaproteobacteria bacterium, assembly GCA_963798145.1. Taxonomy (GTDB): domain Bacteria; phylum Pseudomonadota; class Alphaproteobacteria; order Geminicoccales; family Geminicoccaceae; genus Benzoatithermus. Next base: position 235,740 of record CAWCSG010000019.1, on the reverse strand, counting down.
TTCGTCCGCCAGCGCCAACATGCGCCGGGCGTATCCGGAGAACGCCTCGCCGTCGGCGGTCAGGCGGACCACACGCCCGGCGCGAGCGAACAGCGACCGGCCGAGCCGGGCCTCCAGCTTCTGCACCTGGACACTGACCGCCGACTGGGTGCGATTGAGCATGACCGCGGCCCGCGTGAAGCCACCCAGGTCCGCGACCCCGAGAAAGGCTCTAAGCAGTTCGGTATCGACGTCGAGACGCATCAAGCCATTCCGATCCACGATGCTATCGATACTGATTATTCGTTTACGCAATCGAATCAACCCGCCTAGCGTCGCGAACCTCACCAACGCCAGGGGCTCAACCATCGTGCAGCGGGAATTGGCTGGCGTGCTCGTGGCGCTGCTGTCGAGCTGCCTCGGCGGAACCGCGGTCGTGGCGACGCGGCATCTCGTCGGCGCGCTCGATCCGCTCAGCCTGGCTCTCACGCGCTTCGGTCTGGGCACGCTATGCCTCGCCGTGCCCTTCCTACGCTACCGCCTGCCCTTGATCGGGCGGCGCGACCTAGTGCCGGTTGTGCTGCTCGGGGTCCTGTTCTTTGCCGTGTTCCCAGCTTTGTTCAATCAGGCCCTCGCCTGGACGACGGCGGCCCACGGGGCGCTGGTCCTGGCAACAATGCCGCTCCTGACACTGCTGCTGGCCGCGATCCTGGGCGCGGAAGCATTGACCGGGCGCAAGCTGGCCGGGGTGCTGCTCGCCTTTGCCGGCGTGGCGCTCGCACTCGGTGGTTCCGGTGCCATCGCCCCGCCGGGCGCCTGGCGCGGCGACCTCGTGATGTTGGCGGCCGCCACGTGCGGCGCCGTCTACAACATCGCCGTGCGGCCGCTGCTGCGCCGCCATCCGCCGCTAGCCTTCATCACGCAAGCCATGCTCGCCGGCACCGTGGTGCTGGCGATCGCGAGCGCCATGGCCGGTGAGCCGGCGCGGCTCCTTGCCCTGCCGCCCCGTGATTGGGGCGCCGTGGTCTATCTCGGCCTGGTAGGCGGAGCGTTGGCCTTGTGGTTGTGGACCCTCGCGCTGGAGCTCACCACGCCGACGCGGGTCGCCGTCACCGTGACCGCCAATCCCGTCGTCGCCTCCGGACTGGGTTTGGCGGTGCTCGGCGAGCCGGTGGCCGTCCCACTCGTGGCCGGACTTGCCGGCGTGCTCGTCGGTATCGCTCTCACTGCCTGGCCCGCACGTCCCATGGATCCAGGCACGTGAGGCATACGTCGTCGCCCCCGCTCCTTGATTGCATTGGAGGTGATGTGTAGACGCAGTTTCGGTCGCTTCCACGAGGCGGAGGAAATGGGCGGGCGTGCCGCAGCTATATTTCTTGAGCTCGCTCAGCCGGCAGATCGACCGCTTCCCGGCGCTGCGCGACGGAATCTGGCGCACCGAAGGCGCCATCCTCGAGCGGATCCTGCGCGCCGCCGCCTCCGGTGACACCGATGCTGCCTCCGACCGTGGCGAACGGTTCGGCCGGCTGATCGGACCGCATCTGCGTAAGCATCAGCATGTCCTGTTCAATCTACGCACGGCATTCCCGACCATGCCGCAACGTGCGATCGAAATGACGGCTGCCCGAATCTGGGGCGCGATCGGCCGGACGCTGGTCGAGTACGCCTTGCTCAACGAGATCTGTGACCAGGCGTCCGGTCGCGTCCGGGTGATCGATCTGGGAGGCCTCGAGCACGTCAAGCGCAGCGGGCAACCCGGCATTTTCGTCTCGGCGCATTTGGCCAACTGGAATCTGCTCCCGCTGGCGGCCGGTTGGTCGGGCGTCCCACTCACGGTGGTCTATCGGCAACAGAGCAACCCGGCGATCGAGCGGCTGATGGACGATTGGCGGCAGCCGCTCGGCTGTAGATTTCTTGAGGTGAAGGAAGCGTCGCGGCCGATGCTGCGCGAGCTCCAGCAGGGCCGCAGCGTCGGCCTGCTGATCGACCAGCGCTACGATCTGGGCCAGGAAGTGCCGTTCTTCGGTGTTCCGGCGAACACTACCGTCGTGCCGGCGCGGCTGGCCTCGCGGCTCGGCCTGCCGTTGATCCCCGTCCGGGTCGAGCGACGTGGGTCGGCGCGCTTCGTGATCACGGTGCAGCGCCCGGTCGAACCCGAGCCCGGTCTGGCCGAGGGCGACGCCGCCTTCGCGATGACCGCGCGGGTGAACGAGCTGTTCGCGCGCTGGATTACCGCCGCCCCCGACCAGTGGCTGTGCGCGAAGCGGCGGTGGCCGCGGCCAAACAGGAAGAAGAAGGCGTCAGCCGCCTGACGGCGCGGCGTAGGCGAGCCAGGCCAGCGCCGCCGCGAGCGACAGCACGGTGATCGGGATGCCGCAGCGGGCATGCTCGAAGAAGCCCAGCTGCACGCCGACCTCCTGCGCGCGCTCGACCGTGATGATGTTGGCGAGGCTGCCGACGATCAGCAGGTTGCCGGCCAGGGTCGAGACCACGGCCAGGAAATAGAGCAGGCTCGGGCTCGGCGCGGGCAATATCTGCAGCAGCATGACGACGAGCGGCACGTTGCCGATGGTGTTGGAGCCGACGATGGTCAGCGCCCCGAGCAGCCAGGGGTCGGTCAGCGCCACGCCCCGGCTTTCCAGCGCCGCCACCACCTGCGCCGGCACGCCGGTCACGTCGAACGCGTGGGTGACCACGAACAGGGCGCCGAACAGGACCAGCAGATGCCAGTCGACCAGCCCGAGAATGCGCCGGGTCGACAGCTTGCGGCTGATCAGCAGGCCGCCAGCCACCAGCAGCACGCCCTCGGTACGTGGCAGCGAGGTCGCGAACAGACCGAGCAGCAAGACCGTGGCGATCAGCGCCTTGGCCAGCCCCGACCGATCCAGCGCCCGCACCGCGGCCGTGTCCGCCGGGCCGTGCTGCACGCGCGGGTCGACCGCCGTGAACCGGCCGCGCCAGACCAGCAGGACCACGCCATAGGTGATCACCAGCGCCGCCAGCGCCGGCGGGCCGCAGACGGCCAGGAAAGCGAAGAAGTCGAGGCCGCCGCTCTGGCCGATCAGGATATTCTGCGGGTTGCCGATGATCGTGGCGGCGGAGCCGGCATTGGCGGCCGAGGTCAGCGCGATCAGGAACGGCTTCGGATCGAGGCCGCGGCGCATGAGGCCCAAGGCCAGCATCGGCGTCATTGCGAACACCACGACGTCATTCGCGAGCACGGCCGACAGCAGCCCTGCCACGGCCACTGTCAGCGCCAGCAGCACCGCCGGCCCCGCGGGCGTGCGCGCCAGCCGGCGCGAGCACCAGGCGTAGAAGCCACACGAAGCGAACTGGGCCGACAGCACCATCAGCCCGAACAGGATGACCAGGGTCGGGACGTCGATCGCGGCGCGGACCTCGTCCCCGGTCACGGCGCCGGCCAGGATCAGGACGATCGCACCGACCAGCGCGATGCCGGTGCGATCGAGCATCAGTCCCGGCCAGCGCCCGAGCGCCATGCCGAGATAGACGCAGGCGAATACCGAGGCCGTCAGTTGGATCATGCGGCCTCACGCTCGCCGCGAGCAACGCGTGCCGTCAATGGCGCTCACGGACCTCGTGGGTGGCCGCCGGGTCCAAGGCGTGATCGAGATAGTCGCGCATCTGCGGTCGCCACATCCGCCAGAGATGGTCGAGCTCGGCTACCGGATCGCCTTGCGTCCAGTCGATCCGCAGGTCGACCAGGGGCCAGGGCTCACGCTCGGCGATCAGCAGGCCGGTCGCTCGGACTTCGCCGGCGCCACCCTCGGCGACCGCCGCCTGTAGCGCCGCGAGCAGCCGCCCTCCAAGTTCGCCTCCGGCCCTCATGAACGCTGATACCATCGCGGCCGGCAGATCCGGATCGACCATCCGGTTGCCCAGGGCGGCGCAGCCCTCGCCCTCGGCGGCGCCGCACAGCCCGATCGCCTCGCTGCCCGTGTGAACCGCCGTAGCGCCCGTGGCGGTGACCAGGGCCACCTGCCGGTACTCGAAGCTCTCCTCGGTGCGTGCGAGCGCCCGGATCACGGCCTCCGGGCGATAACCGGTGCCCAGCAGGTCCAGCGTCGTGGGTCCGAGCCGCGGATCGGCCATGCTCTGCACGGCGACAGCGCCCACCTGTGCCCGGACAAAGGCGCAACGCCCGGTCACCGCGATCAGCGAGGAGACCACGGCCACCCCCAGCTGGCCGGTATCGGCGCAGCGGCCCAGGATCGTGCAGGTCATCGGTCTTCCCGGCCGGGCGGGCTAGAGGCTCTTGCAGAGCCGCAGCGCATCGTAGATCGCCGCATGAATGTTGCGCGACGACACGGCGTCGCCGATCCGGTAGAGCAGGTAGCCGCCCTCCGGGTTGGTGACGATCTCGGCCGCTGTGCCCTGGGCCGAGCCCCTCGACGTCGACCTCTCCGCCATTCGTCGACCCATCCTTGAGCGCATGATACAGCTCGTCCGCCGGCAGAGTGCCGTGCTCGACGATGACCTGATCGAACGCCCGTTCGACCGTCTCCTCGGCGTACTCGTTCCAGAAGCTGGCCGCCAGCCGGTTGCCGTCGCGACGCACCGAGCGCAGCTCGTGATCCGGCGTCAGCTTGACCCCGTGGCGGTAGAGCTCGCGCAGATAGTTCGGGAAGTTGGTGGCGCCGACCTCGAACCCGATCATCCGATCGGGGGTCACCAACTCGACCGCCACGCCCTTCTTCGCCAGGGCCACCGCGGTCGACGGCCCCTGGTGCCAGCCGTGATCGTCGTAGAGGAGCACGCTGCCGGCAGGCTCGACATAACCACCGAGCACGTCCCAGACGCTGGTCACGAGATCCTCGCCGCCTTCCAGGAAGCTCGTGTCCGGCAGGCCGCCAGCGGCGACGATCACCACATCCGGCCCCTCGGCGAGCACGTCCTCGGCCTCGGCATAGCTGTTCAGACGCACCTCGACGCCCAGGATCTCGAGCTCGGCCGCGAGCCAGCCGGCGATCCCGGCGATCTCCTCGCGCCCGGGCGCCTTGGCCGCGAGATTGATCTGGCCGCCCAGCCGGTCGGTGGCCTCGAGCAGCACCACCTCGTGACCGCGCAGGCGCGCCACGCGTGCCGCCTCCATCCCGCCGACGCCACCGCCCACGATCACGACCTTGCGCTTCGCGCCGTCGGTCGCCGGCACGGCGTGCGGCATGGTGGCCTCACGGCCGGTGGCGGCGTTGTGGATGCAGAGCGCGTCCTTGCCCTGGTAGATCCGGTCGATGCAGTAGCCCATGCCGACGCAGGGGCGGATCCGATGCTCGTCGCCGCGCTTGAGCTTGGCCACGATGTGCGGGTCCGCGATGTGCGCCCGGGTCATGCCGACCATGTCGACGAAACCCTGCTCGACCGCCCAGCGTGCGGTCGACAGGTCCGGGATCCGCGACGCCTGGAAGACCGCGAGGCCGGTGGCGCGCCGGATGCCGCCTGCCAGCTCAAGGAAAGCGCCGTAGCGGTGCCCCATGTTGGGGATGGTGTAGGCAACGTCGGCGTCCGTGCCCAGCGAGCCTGCGACCACGTTGAAGAAGTCGATCAACCCGCTTGTCGCCAGCAGGCGCGCGATCTCCACGCATTCGGCCGGGTCGCGCCCGTGCCGCACATGCTCGTCGCCGGTGATGCGAATGCCGACGATGAAATCCGCCCCGACCGCCTCGCGGATCGCGCCGAACACCTCGAGCGCGAACCGACAGCGGTTCTCCAGGCTGCCGCCATAGGCGTCGGTGCGCCGGTTGATCGCGGGCGAGAGGAACTGGTCGACCAGGTGGCCCCAGGCGATCACCTCGACCCCGTCCAGCCCGCCTTCCCGGCAGCGGCGCGCCCCGGCGGCGTAGCCCTTCAGCACGCGCTTGATCTCGTGCAGCTCGATCGTCTTGGGGAAGGAGCGATGCTGCCGCTCCCGCACCGGGCTCGGCGCGAGGGTCGGCAGCCAGTCCGCGACGTCGTCGCAGGTGCGCCGTCCCATATGCGTGATCTGGCACATCAGCGCGCAATCGTGGCGATGCACGGTGTCGGCCAGCTGCTGGAACCAGGGGATGATCGCGTCGCTGGCCGCGTTGATCTGGCCGAATGCCGAAGGGCTGTCCGGTCCCGTCGTGGTCGACCCGCCGAACATGGTCAGGGCCAGCCCGCCCTTGGCCTTCTCCTCGTGGTAGAGCCGGTAGCGCAGCTTGGGCTTGCCATCCTCGACGTAGGACGGCGCGTGCGCCGTGCTCATCACCCGGTTCTTGAGGCGCAGACCCTTGAGCTGGAACGGCTCGAGGACGGGATCGGTGGCCATGGGCGCCATCCTTGCGGCAACGGGACCGCGGCGAGGGTAGTGGAGCACGGCGTCGGCACTTGCCTCGGCGCGACAGCGGCCCGCAGGTCAGCGGCCAGGCGGCGCATCGTCCTCGTCGTCGAACAGGATCCGCTCGGCCGCGCCGTCGAGATCCTCATACTGCCCGCTGCGCACCGCCCACAAGAAACCTGCCAGCCCGAGCAGACCCAAAAACAGGGCGATCGGGATCAGATAGAGCAGGCCGGCCATGGCAGTCAGCCCACGTGGCGGCTCGATCGGGTGAGGCGCAGCGAATTGAGCACGACGATGATCGAGCTGCTGGACATCGCCAGCGCCGCGATCAGCGGCGTGACGTAACCCAGGATCGCGAACGGCACGGCCAGGATATTGTAGCTGAACGACAGCGCGAAATTCTGCAGCACCAGGCGCTCGGCACGGCGGGCGACCTCGATCACCTCCAGCACCGGCCGGAGGCGCGCACCCTGGAACACCGCATCGGCCGCAGTCTGCGCGATGTCGACGGCATTCGACGGTGACAGGGACACATAGGCCGCCGCCAGCGCCGGCGCGTCGTTCAGCCCGTCGCCGACCATCAGCACCCTGCGCCCCTCGGCGGCCCAGGCCTCGAGCCGGAGCGTCTTGCCGGTCGGCGTGCAGCCCGCCTGCCAATCGGCGATGCCGAGCTCATTCGAAATCCGTCGCACCGTCGGCTCGCGATCCCCCGAAAGCAGCGCCACCCGGTAGCCGCGCCGCTGCAGCTCACCGACGACCGCGACCGCGTCCTCCCGCAGCCGGTCGACGAAAGCCAGCCGGACGGGCGCGCTGCCGGGACGAGCCAGCCACAGCTCGGCGCCTTCGGCGTCGTCCTCCGCCACGCCGGCCGCCCAGTCGCGCCGCCCGAGACGCCACTCGCCATCGGGGCGGACGACGCGAAGGCCGCAACCGGGGATCTCCTCGACACCATTTTGCGCCGGCGCATCCGGCACCGCCGCCGCCAGAGCCCGTGCGAGCGGATGGCGCGAGGCTTTCGCCATGCCGGCGGCCGCCATCAGTGTCGCCGCGTCCAATTCCGTGGCGACCAACTCGAGGCGGCCTGTGGTCAACGTGCCGGTCTTGTCGAACACCACCATGTCGGCCCTGGCGAACCGCTCCAGGGCGGTGGCGGACTTGAGCAGCGTGCCCCGGCGCAGCAGCCGGCCGCTGGCCAGCACCTGCACCGCCGGCACCGCCAGCCCCAGCGCGCATGGGCAGGTGATGATCAGGACCGCGACCGCATAGAGCAGCGCCGTCTGCCACGGCGCCGCCCCGGTCACCGACCAGCCCAGGAAGGTCAGCAGGGCGAGACCGTGGACGACCGGCGCGTAGGCACGAGCCACCCGATCCGCGATCGCCACGAACCGGGAGCGCCGCTGCTCGGCCAGCTCCATCAGGCGGACGATCTCCGCCAGCAATGTTCCCTCGCCGACCGAACGCACGCGCAGGCGCAGCGGTGCGCCGAGGTTGATCGTGCCGGCGAACACACGATCGCCGACCGCCAGGCGTTGCGGCACCGTCTCGCCGGTGATCAGGCTGGTGTCGAGCTCCCCGGACCCCGCGGTGACCGCTCCGTCGACGCCGACGCGCTCGCCGCTCGCGACCAGGATCTCCTGCCCCGCCTCGAGCTGCTCCGGGCGGATGCTCCGGGTGCGCCCATCAGGCAGCACCAGCGTCACCGCGGCAGCGCCCAGCGCCAGCAATCGCTCGGCGGCCGACCGGGCGCTGCCGCGCGCGCGCTGGTCGAGGTACCGGCCGACCAGCAGGAAGAACAGGAGGGTGACGGCGCTGTCGAAATAGGCCTGGCCGCCGCCGCGAATGGTCTCTGCGAGGCTCATCGCCGGCACCAGGATCACGGCCAACGAGATCGGCACGTCCATGTTGGTGCGCCCGGCGCGCAATGCCGCATACGCCGAGCGGAAGAACGGCCGGCCGGCATAGGCGATCGCCGGCAGTGCTATCAGCGCTTCGAACCAATGCAGGAAGCCCCGGGTCGCCGCGCCCATGGCGTAGAACTGGCCAGACCACACCGCCACGGCCAGCAGCATCACGTTGCTCGTGGCGAAGCCGGCGACGGCCACGCAGCGGAGCAGCTCGCTCTCGGCACGCTGGTCCAGCGCCTTGAGCCGATCGGGATCGAACGGCACGACGCCGTAGCCGAGACCGGCCACCGCCCCGGCGAGGCGATTGCCGCGAGCCGGGTCGCCATGCCAGCGCACCGTCAGCCGCCGCGTGGTCAGATTGACCCGCGCAGCCTCCAGCCCGCCTTCGCGCTCGAGTCGACGCTCGATCTTGCGCACGCACGCGCCGCAATGGACGCCCTCGACCATCAGGTGCAGGACGTTGGCGTCGCCGCCTTCTTCGCGGCGCACGAACGGTCCCACGTCCAGCGTCGGCGCCGCGGAATCCTCTCGGTCGGCGCGGCCTCCGGTATCGGGCAACCGGACGGTGGCCATGGTCAGCGCAGCATCAGCCGCTGCTCATGCACGTACAGCTCGTCTCCACGCCGGATCGTCAGATGGGCGTTCCACGCGCCTACCAGCGGCAGCTCGAACGCCGCCCGATAGGCCCCCGGGCTGGTTTCCAGCATCGGGATCCGAAAATCGGCGGCATCGCTGGTCGGCCGCTCGAACGCCGCTACTACCTGCGCACCAGGCACCGGCCGGCCCGCCGCATCGAGCAGCAGCAGCTCGGCTTCCGCGCCGGCGCCGGGCACGAGCCGCGCGGCGAGCCGCGGCCGCCAGCCGAGTGCTGCCTGGCGTTGCGCCGCCGCCAGATTGCGGTTGTATTGCAGGCCCTTGTCATAGGAATTGTTGGCGGCGAGGCCGGTCCAACTCGATAGAGCGAGCCAGATCATCACCCCGTTGACCGCGACGACGACGGCGAAAAACGCAACGAACAGCCAGGGAATCCACCGGCCTCGCGCAGCCGCCGCTGGCACGGTCGCAGCGCTCATGACTTCGGGCCATGGAAGACGGTGCCGAACGTCTGGACCTGGCCGGCCTCGACGTCCTTGAGCTCGAACGTCAGCGGCCGCTGGCCGCCGGCCAGATCGGCGCGCGGCAGTTGCACGAACACGCGATGCGCGGCCATGCCGTCCGGCGGTGCGCTCAGCGTGAGAGACGCGGCGTGGCCGTCCTGGCCGACCATGCTGAGCCGGCCCTCGTTGCCGGCAACCGCGAGCTCGTACGACTTTGCGGCGTGCTGCTTGTTCATCACCCGGATGGTGTAGCCGTTGCGAATGCTGCCATCGGCCATGGTGACGAACAGCGGGCTGCGGTCGGGCAGGATGTTGATGTCGACCGTGGCACGCCGGGCCAGAATGACCAGCATGGTGACACCGACGCCCGCCACCATGGCCGTGTAGAGGATCGTGCGCGGCCGCACCAACCGCGACATGGCGGGCTGGCCGGCCGCGCGCAGATCCTGGTTGCGCTCGCTGTCGTAGGCGATCAGGCGCGGCGGGCGGCCGATCTTGTCCATCACCTCGTCGCAGGCATCGACGCACAGGCCGCAGCCGATGCACTCGAGCTGGAACCCGTCGCGGATGTCGATACCCATCGGGCAGACCGCCACGCATTGCTTGCAGTCGATGCAGTCGCCGCGACCCTCGAACGCCTCGCCCTTCCGGTATTTGCCGCGCGGCTCACCACGCCAGGCCTCATAGGTCACCGCCTTGGTGTCCTGGTCGACCAGCGCGCCCTGGATACGCGGCCATGGGCACATGTACGTGCAGACCTGCTCGCGTGCCATTCCCGCCAGGAGGTAGGTCGTGGCGGTGAACAGGAACACGAAGAAGTAGATGGTCAGGCCGGCCTGCCCGGTGAAGAATTCGCCCACGACGGTCGGCGCATCGCGGAAATACATGATCCAGGCGCCACCGGTCAGGAACGCGATCAGCAGCCAGGCCGCGTGCTTCGCGACCCGCTTGCGCCATTTGGCCGGGGTCCACGGCGCCTTGTCGAAGCGTATCCGCTCACTGCGGTCGCCCTCGATCCAGCGCTCCACCTGCATGAACAGGTCGGTCCAGACGGTCTGCGGGCAGGCGAAGCCGCACCACAGCCGGCCGAACAGCGCGGTCGCGAGGAACAGGCCGAACGCCCCGAGCATCAGCAGGCCGGTCAGGTAGTAGATCTCCTGCGGCCAGATCTCGATGCCGAAGAAATAGAGCTTCCCGGCCACCATGTCGGCGAGCACCGCCTGGCCCGGGGCGCTCGGGCCCCGGTCCCATCGCAACCATGGCGCCAGGTAATAGATCGCGAGGAACACGACCAGAGCGACCCACTTGATCGTCCGATAGTGCCCCCGGATGGCCTTGGCGTAGACCTCGACCCGCCCGGCATATAGCGGCGATGCCTTCTGCTCGGCGCGCGAGAGCGCGTCCTCGATCGGCAACGCCTCACTGCTCATCCCGTCATGCCCGTCAGACTGTCGTCGCCTCGCCCGAGGCCGCAGATTGTGCCATCTGCGTGGGCGATGTCTCGCACGCGTGTGTGAGTGCGACATCGTGCAACAGCAGATCCCCGTCAGGTTCCGCTGACCACGCGACCGGACTCCAGCTTGGCAATCTCGACTGCGGCCCGCAGCTCGATTGCCACCAATGTCGCCCGCAGCGCCGGCTCGGCAGCGAGGTCGCCACCAGCGAGCACCATCCGCAGCCGCGCCAGGCTCGCAACCGGTACCGACCCGTCGAGCAGGCCGAGCCGCAGCTCCTCCAGGCAATCGAGCAAACTGTGCCCGCGACGAACCGCCCGGCGGCGTCGTTCCGCCGGCTCGTCGACAGCCTGCACGGCGAGCATCACACCCAGATCAGCGGCCGCGCCGACCGGGGTGGAATTACGCGTCTGCGCTGGATCGCGCACCGGCGTCGCCAGCGTGAAGGCCGCGCCTGCCGCCGCGGTGCCGGCGCCCCGACGCGGCGAGAGCTGGCCCACGCCGCCCGGCCAATTCACCCGCATGTCCGCCTCCGTGCCTGCCCGCCGTCCCGTGGGTCGTTCTAGGCGGAGTGATGTCAACATCGGGTTAACTCTCGGCCGGCATACTGCGCGCCGAGCCGTTCACCCCAGCATGGGCACGCGATGAAAGTTCGGACCGAGCCAGTATCGCTGTTCACGGCTCCCGGCGTGACGCGCCGGGTGATCGTGAGCGCCGTGCTCGGAGCGGCGCTCGTGCTGGCAGGCCTGTGCCAGCAGGCGGCGGCGGCCTCGCGGGTCAAGGACATTGCCGACTTCGAGGGTGTGCGCACCAACATGCTGATCGGCTATGGGCTCGTCGTCGGCCTCAATGGCACCGGCGACACCCTGCGCAACTCGATGTTCACCCAAGAGAGCCTGGTCGCCATGCTCGAGCGGCTGGGCGTGGCCACGCGCGGCAACAACCTCAACACCAAGAACGTCGCCGCGGTGATGGTCACCGCCACGCTGCTGCCGTTCGCTCGGCAGGGCAGCCGCATCGACGTGGCGGTGAGCGCCCTCGGCAACTCCAAGTCGCTGCTCGGCGGCACGCTGCTGGTGACCCCGCTGCTCGGCGCGGACGGCGAGGCCTATGCAGTAGCCCAGGGCGCCCTGAGCGCCGGCGGCTTCGAGGCCAAGGGCAATGCGGAGACCGTGACCCGTGGCGTGCCGACAGCGGCGCGCATCCCGGCCGGCGCGATCATCGAGCGGGAGGTTCAGTTCGCGCTCGACGACATGACCCAGGTGCGGGTGGCCCTGCGCAACCCCGACTTCACGACGGCCGAGCGGATCGCCGGCGCGATCAACGATCGGCTCGGCCCGGCAACCGCGCGGGCCGTGGACCCGGCGACCGTGGTCCTGCCCGTGCCGGCAGCCTATGGCGGGCGCGTGGCCCAGCTGCTGACCGAGATCGAGCAGCTGCCGATCGTGCCCGACACCGTCGCCAAGATCCTGATCGACGAGCGGTCGGGCATCATCGTGATGGGCGAGAACGTCAAGATCAGCCGGGTCGCCGTGGCGCAAGGCAATCTGACGGTGCGGGTGACCGAGACGCCCCAGGTCTCGCAGCCGAATCCCCTGGCCGACGGGCGAACCGTCGAGGTGCCGCGCACCAACATCCAGGTCGACGACCAGTCGGGCAATCGCATGATGTCACTCGAGCCCGGCGTGACGCTCGGCGACCTCGTGGACGGCCTGAACGCGCTGGGCGTCGGACCGCGCGACCTGATCGGCATCCTCCAGGCGATCAAGGCCTCCGGCGCGCTGCAGGCCGAGATCGAGGTGATCTGATGACCATGACCTCGTCTGTCGCGCCATCGGGTCCCGGGGGCCGCCGAGCCCCGCGCGACACCTGCAATGCGCCATGCCGCCGAGGAGTTCGAAGGCGTGTTCCTTGCGCAGGTGCTGCGGGGCCTGACGGCCGGCCTGACCGGGCCGGGGCTGCTCGGAAACGGCGAGGACGACCCGTTCGCGGCCATGCTGCAGGACGAGTACGCCAAGTTGATCAGCCGCAGCGGCGGGGTCGGCGTCGCCGACGCCGTCCTGCGCGAGCTGCTCAAGGGCCAGGAGGCCGCATGACCGGCGCCGAGGCGAGGCTGACCGCCCTGATGACCTTGATGCGCCAGCTCCAGGAGGTCATGCGCACCGAGAACGGCCTGCTGCGCGAGATGCGGCTGGCTCGGCTGCAGGATCTGCAGGCGGAGAAGGCGGCATTGGCCGAGACCTACGAGCTGGAGCTGCGCCGCCTGCGCCGGACCCCCGAGCTACTGGCCAGCCTGGGCGCCGATCGCCGCCAGCTGCTCGAGACGGCGATGCGCGATTTCCAGGCGACGGTACGGGGCAATGCCGATCGCCTGCAGCAGTCGTCCCGGGTGGTGGAGGCCCTCGTTCAGGTGATCGGCGTAAGCCTCGGTAACGCTGCGAAGTCGCCGCCTGGCTATGGCCGACCAACTGGTGCTGCCGGCGACGCCGCTCCGGCGCGGGTGATCCCGGTCGCCTTCGACCGCCGCTGCTAGGAGCCCCGTCATGTCCTTGAGCGCCGTCCTGTCCAACGCCATGAGCGGGCTCGCCGTCGCGCAGAACGCGCTGAGCGTCACGTCGAGCAACGTCGCGAACGTGAATACCGAGGGTTACACGCGCAAGCTGGCGCAGCAGGAGGCCGTGGTGATCGACGGCCGCGGCGCCGGGGCGCGGGCGACCGACACGACACGGGCGGTCGACGAGTTCGTGAGCGCTCGCCTCCGCGACCAGCAGGGCCGGCTCGGCCGCAGCGAGGTCCTGAAGGCCACCCACGACCAGATCCAGGAGCGGCTGTTCGGAGCGCCCGGCGAGCTCGATCGTGGGCTGTCCAACCGGATCAGCCGCGTCGCCGTCACGGCCGAGGCCCTGGCGAGCGGGCCGGATCAGCCAGCCCTGGCCACCGCGTTCCTCGGCGCCGTCCAGGATTTCACGCAAGAGCTCGCCAGCGCCGCCGGCGAGGTGCAGAGCCTGCGCCGCGACCTCGACCAGCGCATCAGCGCCACGACCGGCACGGTCAACGCGACGCTGCAGGCGCTCGCGGACCTGAACGGCCAGATCACCCGCGGCGATGCCAGCGCCGAGCTGCTCGATCGCCAGGACGCACTCTTGGGTGACCTCGCGGCCGAGATCGAAATCTCCGTCTATCGCCAGGACAACGGCACGGTCGGCGTCTACACGCGCTCGGGTCAGGTTCTGCTCGACCATGCGCCGCGCCATCTTGACTACCAGCCCGCCTCATCCGTCGGGTCGGCCACGAGCTTCGGCGCGATCCGCGTGTTCCGCGACGACGAGCTCGATGCCGCCACCGGCGAGCCCTTGGCCGGCGCCAGCGGGCAGGTGCTGGTCAGCGGCGGCGTTCGGGCCGAGCTGACGCCCGAGCTGCTCGCCGACGCGACCGCCGACGTCACCCAGCGGATCGTCTCGCCGTTCCAGGCCGGGCGGCTGCAGGGGCTGCTTGAGGCCCGCGACGTGGTCCTGCCGAACCTCGCCGATCAGCTCGGAGAGCTCGCGGAGCTCGCCCGCTATGTGCTCAACGCCGCGCACAATGCCGCCGTCCCCTACCCGCCCCCCGGCAATCTCGCCGGCGCCCGCACCGACACGGCCGGCTTCGCGGGCGCCGCCCGCAGCGGCACCGCCAATCTGGCCGTGATCGATCTGGCCACCGGCGACGCCGTGACCACGATTGCGGTCGATATGACCGGCGCACCCGATGCCTCCGCCCTGGCCGCACAGATCGCAACCGGTCTCGGTGCCTTGGGCGGTGCCGCGCTGAACGGCCAGGGCGCGCTCCAGATCACCGTCGGCGCCGGCTACGGAATCGCGCTGGACGAAGGCGATAGCGCCATCACCGCCACCGACGCCGCCGGCCATGCGCGCGATTATGGCTTCGCCCACTATTTCGGGCTCAACGATCTGCTGGTCGCCAGCCCGTCGGACCCGACGCGATTGGCCGTGCGCCCCGACATCCTGAGCGACAGCCGCCTGTTGTCGCGCAGCCGCCTCGACATCGCTGCAGGCGCGCCGCCGACCGGGCGGCTCGGCGGCGCCGGCGACAATCGCGGCGCGCAGGGGCTGGCGGCGGCGTTCGAGCGTGGCGTCGCCACGATCGCTCGGGGCGGGCTCCCGGCCGGCGACTTCACACTCGCCGACTATGCGGGCGAGATCGTCGGGGCGAGCGCGGTGGCATCGGATCGGGCCAGCGGCGTCGAGGCCAACGATCGAGCCCTGGCGGAAGATCTGAGCTCACGTCGCGCCGAGGTTTCCGGGGTCAATCTCGACGAGGAACTCTCGCGAACTCGTGCTCTACCAGCAAGCCTACAGCGTGTCGGCCCGCCTGATCTCGATCACCAACGACCTCTTCGACGATCTCCTCTCGATCGCAGGCTGAGGAATCATCGCATGGCCACACGAATCGGCGATCTTGCACAAAGCCTGCGGCTGCGGTCGAGTCTCTCGGCCACCCAAGGGCGGCTGCGCGAGGAGCAGATGGCGGCGGCCTCCGGCAAGGCCGCGACGCGCTTCGACCGGATCGCCGAGGCCGCCGGCGAGCTGGTGCGTGCCAAGGACGCCCGCGAGCTCAAGGCCACCTATGTCGACCAGACCGAGCGGCTGACGAACCGTCTGCAGGTCGCGGATACGGCGCTGGCCGGGATCGCCGACATCGCGGATCGCGCGCGAACCCTGCTGGTCCAGCGGCTCGACGGCAATCTCGGCGACGCGGTGCCGCTCGACACCGAGATCGACGCGATGCTGCAGGAGATCGAGGCCGCATTGAACACGCGTCTGGACCGGCAATACCTGTTCGCGGGCAGCCGGACCGACACGCGCCCGGTGAGCCTGCCGGCGACGCCGATCACGACCGCGGATCCCACCCTCTATTTTCACGGCGACGACCATCAGCTGTCGATTCGCGCCGATACGGGTCTTGAGGTCGGCTACGGCATCACGGCCGACGATCCGGCGTTCGCGCAGTTGATCGCGGCGCTGGGCCAGGCCCACGCGGCGCATCAGGCCGACGACCGCGCCGGCCTCCAGGATGCCATGACCGCACTCGGCGGCGCCATGGATGGGCTCGGCGACCTGCGCGCCGAATTGGGGGCACGGACCGCGCGGCTGGAATCCGTCACCGAAGGCCATCGCTCCGCGATCCTTTACCTCGACGAGATCGTCTCGGGCATCGAGGACGCCGATCTCGCCGACGTGCTGACGCGAATCGCCAGCGATCAGGCCAGCGTCGAGGCCGCCTACACGGTGACTGGGCGCCTGGCATCACTGTCGCTCGCCGACTATCTGCGCTGAGGGTCGGTGCCGGGGCGTTAACCGCAACTCAACCCTGTGGCCCTAAAATCCGAAGCGTGTGGCCGTCCTGCCGCCCATCGGAGATCCATGATGCGTACGACAACCGGCGCGCCGGCAAATGCCGAGATCCAGCACGACACGGGCCAGCCCGAAGGCACCATCGCGCCAATCGTCTTTCCGCAAGGGCTGCCAGGCTTTCCGGGTGCGACCGGCTTCGCGCTGCGACCGCTGACGGATGCGACGTGCGAGCTGCTCGTGTTGCAGTCCATCGACGATCCGGAGCTGCGGTTCCTGGTCCTCCCCTACGCCGACCATCAGGTACCGCTGCGCCGGACGGATGTCGACGGCGCCTGTGCGGCGCTGGGTGTCAGGCCTGACGATGCCGCCGTGCTGCTGGTGGTGACCAGCCGGCACGAGCCGGAATCCGACGGTCTGAGTAACCAGCGACTCTATGTGAACCTCCGCGCTCCTTTGGTTCTCGACACGGTCCGCCGCACGGCCGTCCAGCATGTGCTCGCGAACCCGGCCTACTCGGTGCGCCATTGCCTGGCCGCGGCCGCGTGATGGTGCGCGACGTCGTGCGACCGGTCGGCGACGGCCGAACCGGCGTGGCACGCGGACGAACCAGGGGATAAAATCGCTCCGCGACCCCGTTGCGCCGTCGCGATGCGTCGACCAAATAACCGGGCGGCGGCGGGATCGGCTCGCCGGCCGTGCCTTCCCGGGTCAGGGGTGCCGCACCATGGTCAGGCGCGTGACGCTCGGCAAGCTGCAGGCCCTGGCGCTCGGCGGTCTGCTGATCGGCACGACGCCGGTCGCCGCCACGGAATACCCTTCGCTGGATCCCGTGCGGGGGGTGGTCACCATGGCGCCGCTTCTGGAGCGGACCACGCCGGCGGTGGTCAATGTCTCGGTCGAGAGCCGGCAGGCCGCGGACACCAACCCGTTGTTCGCCGATCCGTTCTTCCGCCGCTTCTTCGACGCGCCGCCGCAAACGCGCGAGCGCCGCACCGTCAGCGCCGGCTCGGGCGTGATCGTCGATGCCCGCCGCGGGCTGATCCTGACCAACCATCATGTCGTGGCCGACGCCGACCGGATCACCGTCAACCTCAAGGACGGCCGTGACTTCGCCGCCGAGCTGGTCGGCAGCGACCCTGCCACCGACGTGGCGCTGCTGCGCATCGCCGGGCAAAATCTCACCGAGCTGGCGTTCGGCGATTCCAGCCGGCTGGAGGTCGGCGATCTGGTGATCGCCATCGGCAACCCGTTCGGGCTCGGTCAGACCGTAACCTCCGGCATCGTCAGCGCGCTCGGGCGCAGCGGCATCGTCCGGGGCAATTACGAGGACTTCATCCAGACCGACGCCGCGATCAACCCCGGCAATTCGGGTGGTGCCCTGATCAACTCCAAGGGCGAGCTGATCGGCATCAACAGCGCGATCCTGTCGCAGGGCGGCGGCAATGTCGGGATCGGCTTTGCGGTACCGGCGAACATGGCGCGCAGCGTGATGGACCAGCTGCTGCGCTTCGGCGCGGTGCGACGTGGGCAGATCGGCGTGGCGCTCCAGGATGTGCCGCCAAAACAGGCCGCAGCACAGGGCCTTGGCGTGCAGGGCGGTGCCCTGATCGCCCGGGTCGAGCCAGGATCGCCCGCCGCTCGCGCCGGCCTGCGGCAGGGCGACATCGTGGTGGCCGTCGAAGGCAGCCCCGTGCGCAGCTCGACCGAGTTGCGCAATCGCATAGCCTTGGTCGAGACCGGCAGCAGCGTGACGCTGGATATCCTGCGCGAGGGTCGCCGCAGCCGGCTGAAGGTCGCCCCCGCGATGGAGCAGCGGGCGGACCCGAGCATCGCGCTCCCTGCACTGGTGGGGGCGACCCTGGACGAGATCCCACCCGGCCATCCGGCCTATGGCCGGATCGGCGGCGTGCTGGTGACACGGGTCACCCGCGACAGCGCGGCGGCGCGGGCCGGCCTGCGCCGCGGCGACCTGATCATCGGGATCGACGGCGAGCCGATCGGCTCGCTGGCGGAGCTGGGCGCCGCGCTTTCGCCGGAGCGGGATCGCCTGACCGTCAATCTGCTGCGTGGCGACACCCAGCTGGCGCTGGTCATCGGCTGAGCCGCCGCCCCGCGCGCCGCAACAGGATTGTCACGCGCCGGTCGCGGATCTACATCTGCACCGATCTCAACGGGGTGTCCGGGCTTGCTCGGGCTGAGAGGCGCTGCGGCGCAACCCGTCGAACCTGATCCGGCTCATACCGGCGAAGGGAATTGAGAGGCAGGGATCCGTCCCAGCACCGCATTTCCTTCGCCTCGACCCACCGAGGGAGGCATGCGGGCTACGCTAAATCAAATATTGCCGGTCGATGCCGTCCTGCTCGCGGGCCTGCTCGCCCGCGTCCGCGAGCGCCGGCCGCGCGTCCACTGCCTGACCAGCCCGGTGGCGCTGGAGCTGTCGGCGAACGTGCTCTTGGCGGTGGGTGCGGTGCCCAGCCTCACCGACGACGCGGCGAGCGTGCGCGAGCTCGTCGCCGCGAGCGATGCGCTGGTGGTCAATCTCGGCATGCTGGAGCCGGCTCGCCAGCAGGCGATCCTGGTCGCAGCAACCCTGGCCGCCGAACTCGGCCGGCCCTGGCTGATGGACCCGGTCAAGGTCGAGCTCAGCGGCCAGCGGCTCGCGTTCGCGAAGCAGCTCATCGGCCTCCGGCCGACCCTGGTGCGCGGCAACGGTGTCGAGATCGCCGCCCTGGCGGCTGCCGACGATGCGGCAGCCTTCGCGCGGGCGGCGCGCACTGTGGTGGCGCGCACGGGACCGTGGGACCTCGTCACCGACGGCACCCGCGAGATCGGCCTGGGCAACGGCAGCGAGCTGATGGACCGGGTCACCGCCATCGGATGCGCTGCCTCGGCACTGGCCGGCGCCTTTTTAGCGGTCGAGCCGGACGCCTGGATGGCGGCCGCCGCGGCGCTCCTGGTCATGGGCGTCGCCGGCGAGCTGGCGGCCGAGGGCGCGCGGGGGCCGGGCAGCTTCGGCCCGGAGCTCCTGGATGTGCTCTACCGGCTGGACGAGGCCACACTGATCGACCGCGGGGTGGTCAGATGAGGCCACCCTTTGATCTGCGCGTCTACGCGGTGCTGGATCCGACCCGCTGCCAGGGCCGCGCCCCGGCGACGATGGCGGCCGCCGCGGCGCGCGGTGGGGCGACATTGATCCAGCTGCGCGACAAGGATACCCGGACCAGCCGCGCGATCGACACCGCCCGTGCGGTCCTGGCGGCGCTGGGACCATTCGACTGCCCGCTGCTGGTCAACGACCGGGTCGACGTCGCCCTGTCCGTCGGCGCCCAGGGTGTGCATCTGGGTCAGGACGACATGATGCCGGCGGATGCGCGCCGGCTGCTCGGCCCACGGGCGATCATCGGCGCCACGGTACATCATGCCGGCGAGGCCGACCGGCTGGACGCGCACGTCGTCGACTATGCGGGCATCGGCCCGGTCTTTGCGACCGGCAGCAAGGCCGATGCCGAAGCCCCGATCGGTATCGACGGACTGGCCGCGCTGATCGCCCGCGCCCGTCAGGGGCGCTCGGGCTTTCCTTGTTGCGGTATCGCCGGCATCGATCACGCCAACGCTGCCGCCGTGATCGCCGCGGGCGCCGCGGGCGTGGCGGTGATCTCCGACATCTTCATGGCCGACGACGTCGAGGCGGCCACGCGGCGGCTGCGCCGGGTCGTCGACCGCACTCTGGTGGAGAGGCCATGACCGCGATCGCGCTCACCATCGCCGGCTCCGACAGCGGCGGCGGCGCCGGCATCCAGGCCGACCTGAAGACCTTTTCGGCACTGGGGGTCTTCGGCTGCTCGGTGATCACGGCACTGACGGCGCAGAACACGCTGGGCGTCCAGGGTATCCACGGTATCGACCCGGCGTTCGTGCGCCAGCAGATGGACTCCGTGCTGGGCGATCTGGCCGTGGCCGCGGTCAAGATCGGCATGCTCGGCACGCCGGAGATGATCGCCGCGGTCGCCGATGGGCTGGCAAGCTGGCGGCCGCGCTGGATCGTCCTCGACCCGGTCATGGTCGCCAAGGGCGGCGACCGGCTGCTGCAGGACGATGCGGTGGCCGCCCTGCGCGAGCGACTCCTGCCGCTGGCGAGCCTGATCACCCCCAACCTGCCCGAGGCGGCAGCCCTGCTGGGCGAGCCGCCGGCAACCGATCGCGCCGCCATGGCAGCGGCCGCGGACCGGCTGCAGCGGCTCGGCCCCGCCGCCGTCCTGTTGAAGGGTGGCCATCTGGGCGGACCCGACAGCCCGGATCTGCTGCTCCACGGCGGCGCGGTCCATTGGCTCGAGGCGCCGCGGCTGCCGACCCTGCACACCCACGGCACCGGCTGCACCCTCTCTTCGGCGATCGCCGCCCTGTTGGCGCGTGGCTGGCCGGTGCGACGCGCTGTGATGGACGCCAAGGCCTGGCTGACCGCCGCGATCGCCGCGGGTCAGGAGCTGGGCGTCGGCCGGGGCATCGGCCCGGTCCACCATTTCCACGCTCTATGGCCTCAACTGGAGACCCCACCATGACCTCCGGCTCCCGCCGCGGCTTGTTGATCGGCGGCGCAGGCGTTCTCGCCGCACCCGCCGTGCTGCGCGCCGAGGACGGCCTGCGCTGGCGGATGGTGACCTCGTGGCCGCGCAACCTGCCGGGGCCGGGCATGAACGCGCAACGCCTGGCGGACCGGATCGGCCAGCTCAGCGGCGGCCGGCTCACCGTGCAGCTGTTCGCCGCCGGCGAGCTGGTGCCGGCGCTGCAGGTGCTGGACGCTGTCTTTGCCGGCACCGCCGAGATGGGCCACAGCGCCTCGTTCTACTGGGCGGGCAAGATCAAGGCCGCACCATTCTTCACCACGGTGCCGTTCGGCCTGATCCCCGCTGAACACCAGGCCTGGATCGAGCACGGCGGCGGGCAGGCGCTGTGGGACGAGCTCTACGCGCCCTTCGGGCTCAAGCCGTTCATGGCCGGCAATTCCAGCCTGCAAATGGGCGGCTGGTTCCGGCGCGAGATCAACGGGCTGGCCGATCTCAAGGGCCTCAAGCTGCGCAGCGCCGGCCTGGGCGGCGAGCTGTTCCAACGTCTGGGTGCGGTGACCGTGTCCCTGGGCGTGCCCGACATCTACCCGGCCCTGCAGAACGGCACGATCGACGGCGTCGAGTTCCTGGGGCCGGCCAGCGATCTGGCGGCGGGGTTCTACCAGATCGCCAAGCTGTACTACTGGCCGACCTTCAACAAGCCGAACGGCACCGCGGAGTGCATCGTCGGCGCCGCGGCCTGGGCCGCGCTGCCGCCGGATCTGCAGGCGGTGGTGTCCCATGCCTGTGCCGCCGAGAACGCCTACACCCTGGCCGAGGCCGACGCCCGTGACGGCGATGCGCTCGCAGCGCTGGTCGACCAGCACGGCGTGAGCCTGCGCCGCTGGCCGGACGACGTCGTCGAGGCGGCGCGCGGCGAGGCGGCGGCACTGTTCGCCGGGTTCGCAGCCGCGGGCGGCATCGAGCAGCGCATCCACGACTCCTACCAGGCGGCGATCAAGCGCCTGGAGCCGTGGTCGCGGGTGTCGGCCGAGGCCTTCCTGGAGGCGCGCGGCGGTGCCTGAAGCCGGCCCCGGACTCTCGATCGGCGTGCGCGTCCTGGCCTACCAGGGCACGAACCTGTTCGAGAATTTGCGCTTCCGGCTGGAGCCCGGCAGCTGGACCTGCCTGCTCGGGCCTTCCGGCGTCGGCAAGACCAGCCTCCTGCGGCTGATCGCCGGCCTGGCGCCGGGCGCGCTGGTGGTCGCCGACGACGGCGTGGGGCTCGAGCGCCGCGTGGCGCTGATGGCGCAGCAGGACCTGCTGCTGCCGTGGCTGCCGGTGGTCGACAACGTCATCCTGGGGTTCCGACTGCGTGGCGCGAACCGCGCCGAACGCCGCCGCCTACGCGAGCGCGCGACACAGCTGCTCGCCCGAGTCGGTCTGGAGCGGCAGGCGCAGTCCTTGCCCGCCACGCTCTCCGGCGGCATGCGCCAGCGCGCGGCACTGGCCCGCACCCTGATGGAGGATCGCCCGATCGTCCTGATGGACGAGCCGTTCTCCGCGCTCGACGCGATCACCCGGCACCGCCTGCAGGACCTGGCCGCCGAGCTGCTGGTCAGCCGCACCGTGCTCCTGGTCACCCACAACCCGCTCGAGGCGTTGCGCCTGGGCCATCGGGTCTATGTGCTGAGCGGCCGCCCTGCAACACCACGCGGCCCGCTGCTCCCCAGAGGCACTCCCCCACGCGACGCCGGCGACCCGACCCTGCTGGCACTCCAGGCCGAGCTGCTGGGCGAGCTCACCCGCTCCGCCGAGCTGTTGGAGGCGTCGTGAGGCTGCTGCGCCCGCTGGTGACGGTCTCGGGCATCCTGCTGGCCTGGCAGGCGCTGGTCTGGGCCACGGGCGTACCGCCGTTCATCCTGCCGGGGCCGCTGCGCGTGGCGGGAGCGCTCGTGGCCCAGCCTGGGCTGCTGCTGCATCATGCCGGGGTGACGCTGAGCGAGATCCTGCTCGGCATGGTGCTGGGCAGCCTGATCGGCATGGCCAGCGCCATGGTCCTGGCGGCATCGCGCACCGCCCAGCGCTGGCTGATGCCGCTGCTGGTGGTGAGCCAGGCCCTGCCGGTGTTCGCCCTGGCCCCGCTGCTGGTGCTCTGGCTCGGCTACGGCATGGCGTCCAAGATCGCGATGACCGTGCTGATCATCTATTTCCCCGTCACCGCCGCATTCCTCGACGGGCTGCGTCGCACCGAGCCCGGCTGGCTCGAGCTTGCTCGAACCATGGATGCCGGCCCACTGGCGATCCTGGCCCAGATCCAGGTGCCCGCGGCCCTGCCGGCGCTTGCCTCCGGCCTGCGAGTCGCCGCTGCCGTGGCGCCGATCGGGGCGGTGATCGGCGAGTGGGTCGGGTCCAGCGCCGGCCTCGGCTACCTGATGCTGCACGCCAACGCGCGCATGCAGGTCGACCTGATGTTTGCCGCCGTCCTGGTACTGGCCGCCATGGCGCTGGGCCTGTTCCTGGCCGTCGACCGCGGCGCCCGCGCGCTGGTCCCCTGGCAGCCAGAGGCGCCTTCCCCACTTTCCCAAGGAGATGACTAGTGGCCCTCACCCGGCGTCTGTTGCTCGCCCTCGCGCTGGCCTCGACCAGTCTGCCCGCGCTGGCCGCGGACAAGCTCACCGTCGTGCTCGACTGGTTCGTGAACCCGGACCACGCGCCGCTGATCGTCGCCCGCGAGCGGGGCTTCTTCGCCGCCGAGGGTCTGGAGGTGGAGCTGGTAGCGCCCGCCGACCCCAACGACCCGCCCAAGCTGGTGGCGGCCGGCAAGGCCGACATCGCCGTCTCCTACCAGCCGCAGCTCCACCTCCAAGTGCAGGAGCAGCTGCCGGTGGTCCGAATCGGCACGCTGGTGGCGACGCCCTTGAACAGCCTGGTCGTGCTCGCTGACGGCCCGGTCAAGTCGATCGCCGACCTCAAGGGGCGCAAGGTCGGCTTCTCGGTCGGCGGCTTCGAGGATGCGCTGCTGGGGGCCATGCTGGAGCAGCACGGCCTGAAACTGGCCGACGTCGAGCTGGTCAACGTCAACTTCTCGCTGTCGCCTGCCCTGATCGCCGGGCAGGTCGACGCGGTGATCGGCGCCTTTCGCAATTTCGAGCTCAACCAGATGGATCTCGTGAATCGGCCCGGCCGCGCCTTCTATCCCGAGGAGGAGGGTGTGCCCGCCTACGACGAGCTGATCTACATCGCCAACCGCGACAGCCTGCAGCGCCCCGAGTTGCGGCGCTTCCTGATCGCCGTCGAGAAGGCGACCGACTGGCTGCTCAATCACCCGGACGAGGCCTGGGATCTGTTCAAGGCGACCGACCCCGTGCTCGACGACGAGCTGAACCATCGCGCCTGGGCGGCGACCCTGCCGCGCTTCGCCCACAGCCCCGCCGCCCTCGACCATGGCCGCTACCAGCGCTTCGCCGAGTTTCTCGCAAGTCGGGGCCTCATCACGAATCCACCTGCCCTTGCCACTTACGCCGTCGACCTGTTCGAGGAGCCGAAGTCGTGACCGCCTACGTCGCCGAGGGTGTCGACCGCATCCGCCGTGAGGGGCCGCTCGTCCACAACGTCACCAACCTGGTCGCCATGACCCTGTCGGCCAATGTGCTGATCGCGGCCGGCGCTTCGCCGATCATGTCGGCGGCACCCGAAGAGGCCGGCGAACTCGCCGCCATGTCGGGCGCGCTCGTGATCAATATCGGTACGCTCACCACCGCCTGGATCGCCGGCGCCCACGCGGCGGTCGGCGGGTCGCGCCGCTCCGGCCGCCCGTGGATCCTGGATCCGGTCGGCGTCGGCGCCACGGCCTTCCGCCGCGACACCGCCGCAGCCTTGATAGCACTGCAGCCGAGCATCATCCGCGGCAACGCCTCGGAGATCCTGGCGCTGGCTGAAGGCGGCGGTGGCGGCAAGGGCGTGGACAGCACCGCGGGTGCGACAGCCGCCAGCGACGCGGCACGGGAACTGGCGACGCGCACCGGAGCGGTGGTGGCGGTCACCGGAGCGGTCGATCTCGTTACGGACGGGACCCGCACGCTCTCGGTCGCCAATGGCCACGCGCTGCTCACCCGCACCACCGCCTCGGGCTGCGCTCTGACGGCCCTGATCGGGGCCTGGGCCGCCACACTACCTGACCCGCTCGAAGCCACCGCCGGAGCCCTCGCCGCCTACGGCGTCGCCGCCGAGTTGGCCGCCGGGCAGGCGCAAGGCTGCGGCAGCTTCGTCGCCGCCCTGCTCGACGCGCTGGGCACCCTCGATGGCGCTACGGCGTCCCGACTGGCGCGGATCACGTGAGACGCGGCTTCGCCCTCGACCTGTACCTCGTCACCGATCGGCTGATGTGCGCGGCCCTCGGCATCGAGCGCGTGGTCGCGGAGGCGGTCGCCGGCGGTGTCACCATGGTCCAGCTGCGTGACGACGCCACGCCGACCGCCGAGCTGATCGACGTCGCCCGCGGGCTTCGGGCGATCCTGGCGACCACCGGCGTGCCGCT
Source organism: uncultured Alphaproteobacteria bacterium (assembly GCA_963798145.1). Classification (GTDB taxonomy): domain Bacteria; phylum Pseudomonadota; class Alphaproteobacteria; order Geminicoccales; family Geminicoccaceae; genus Benzoatithermus. The sequence continues at coordinate 210,549 of CAWCSG010000019.1, read as the reverse complement.
GGTCGTCAACAACCGCGTCGACGTCGCCGTGGCCGCGGCAGCGGGCGGACTGCATGTCGGCCAGGGTGACCTGCCGGCGGCTGCGGCACGGGCGGCCATTGGCCCGGACGCGATCCTCGGCTTGAGCATCACCGACCCCGACCAGCTGGCGGCGGTCGATACGGCCAGCGTCGACTATCTGGGTGTCGGCCCGATCTTCGCCACCGCCACGAAGCTGGATGCGGCACCGGTAATGGGCTTGGCCGGTCTCGCCGCCGTCCGCGCGCGCACGCATCTGCCGATCGTCGCTATTGGCGGGATCGGCGCGCCAAATACGGCAGCGACGATCCGGGCCGGCGCCGATGGCATCGCGGTGGTGTCGGCGATCTGCACCAGCGCCGATCCCCGCACCGCGGCCCAGGCGCTCGCGCGAACGGTGCGCGCCGGCAAGGGCTGAGGCGGGTCAGGGCGTATTCTTGCCCTGAATCTGGGCGATCAGCGCATCGAGCCCCTGCCGGCTGACCACCGAGTTCGAACTCGCTGCGGTTGGTGACCACGAGGCTCACACCCTCCAGCGCCACGTCGACCAGGATGTAGCGTCCATCGGCCTCGCGGACGCGCCAGTCGATCCGCACCGGCTGCGGCCGATCGGGGATGGTGGCTTCGCTCGCCAGCAGCGAGTCGCGCTCGTCGACCGCCGTGCACCGGTCGAGCACCTTGAAACTCACGCCGCCGCCGAGATTGGCGAAGCGGTAGGCCAGGCTGTCGACGGCGTAGGTGCGGAAGGCCGCGACGTAGGCGGCGCGCTGCGTCTCGCTGGCCGAGCGCCAATGGCGGCCGAGCACCAGCCTCGCGATCAACGGCACGTCGGCCACGTCGAACAGCAGCTTGGTCATCCCGGCGAGCCGCTCGGCATCGCTGGCGCCGGCCTTGTTCAGCACCTCGACCGCGCGGTCGCCGGCGCTGCGCACGAAGGCGCGGGCACCCTCACAGTCCGCCAGCGCCGGCCGCGCACCGGTCAGCAGGGCGAGGATCATGGCGGCAAGCAGCGCGCGGCGTGGCATCGGCATGGCTCGGCAACCGTCCATCAGGTCAGGTCAGCGCGTCGGGCGCCCGCAGCCCGGCGAAGAACGCGTCGAGATTGTCCAAGGCACGAAAGCCCATGCCGTCGCGCGTCTCCACCGTGGCGCTGCCGATATGGGGCAGCAGGAAGCAGTTGGGGAGATCGTAGTAGCCGGGATTGAGGGCCGGTTCGCCCGCGAACACGTCCAGCCCGGCGGCAAAGAGGTGGCCCGACCGCAACGCCGCGATGAGCGCGTCGTCATCGATCAGCGTGCCGCGGGCGGTGTTGACCAGCACGGCACCCCGTGGAAGCAATCCGATGGTCCGAGCGTTCATCAGGTGATGCGTCTCCGCACCGCCCGGGCTGTTGAGCGACAGGAAGTGGCAAACCGGCAACAGCGAGTCCAAGCTGTCATGGTACACCGCGCCTTCCGCCTTCTCGTCCGGCAGCGGTCGACGGTTGTGATAATGGATGGTCATGCCGAAACCGCGTGCTCGCCGGGCGGTCGCCTGCCCGATACGCCCCATGCCGACGATGCCGAGGATGCGATTGCGCAGATCCAGGCCCAGCAGCTCGGCCATTTTCGGGCGATCCCAGCGCCGCTCGCGCAGCAGCATCTGCGATTCCCACGCACGCCGCGCCGCCCCGAGCAGGCAGAGCATGGCCACATCCGCCGTGGCCTCGGTGAGCACGTCCGGCGTGTTGGTCGCAACGATGCCGCGCTTGGCGAAGGCCGGAAGGTCGAGATGCTCGTAGCCGACCGAAAACGAGGCCACGATCCGCAGCCGGTCCGGCAGCCGCTCGATCACGGCCGGGGTCCAGCGCTCGGTGCCACAGGTGAGCACGCCGTCCACGCCTTGCGCCAGCTGCACGAGATCCTCGGGCCCGTAGGCTACGTCGTCATCGTTGAGCATGGCGTCGTAGTCACGGCGAATTCGCGCCTCGACCGCCTCCGGCAATTTGCGTGTGACCAGCAGTCTCGGTCGCGCCATGCACCGCGCCCCCTGTGTTTCCATCCCCAAGCCGCCAATCTCTTAGCCCAGGCCGTCCGGCCCCGCCATGCATCGGAGTGAAACATCCGTGGCTCGTTTTGCGCTGTCGACCCTTCTGGCCGGCGGCATCGCCGTCTCGCTGCTGGCAACGTCGCCCGTACTGGCGGCGCCGGCGGTCGACCTCCTGTCCCATCGCGCGGCCTACCGGCTGAGCCTCGCCAAGGCCGATTCCGGCTCGGGCCTGGCGCAGGTGCGCGGAGGGCTGGTCCTCGAGTGGCGTGCGGACTGCGACGGCTGGCTGAGCCAGCAACGGCTCGGCTTTGTCGCGGAATCGGACGATGGACCAGGCTTCAGCTACGATGTCCGCTTCTCCAGCTGGGAATCGCGCGACAGCACCCAGCTGCGCTTCAACGTGCGCTCGTTCGACGGGCCGAAGCTGCAGGAGGAATTTCGCGGGCTGGCGAAGCTCGACGGGCCGGGCGCCAAGGGGGCCGCCCGCTACAGCGTGCCTGACGGCGAGATCACCGAGTTGCCGGCCGGCACGATCTTCCCGACCGAGCACGTATCGGATCTGATCATCGCGGCCCGCGCCGGCGAACGCGTGCTCAGCCGCGAGGTCTTCGACGGCTCGGGCGAGGATGCGCTGACCCGCGCCACGGCGATCATCGGCGCGCCCAAGGCGGCCAAGCTCGCCGACGGCAGTGACGAGCAGCGCTGGCCGGTCAGCATCGCCTATTTCGCTGCCGCCAAGGACGACGTGCTGCCGCAGTTCGAGATCGCGTTCGACCTGTCGCCAGGTGGCGTCCTCAACAATGTCCGCCTCGACTATGGCGAGTTCGCGCTGAAGGCCGATCTGGAGAAGCTGGAGACGTTTGCCCAGCCGGTCTGCCCGTAGCGGCGCCTCGTCAGGGCAGCGGCCGGACCTGGATCACGACGCGTCGCGAGGGGTCGTGATCCAGCAGGCTGCGGCGGATCTCGATCACCCGGATCTCGGCGTGCTGCTCCAGCCATTCGGCCACCCGGCCCTGCCGCCGATCCGCCAGCCATTGATTGTAAGCGACGGCCTTCAGCGGATCGTCCTTGCGACCCGCCTTGTCGTCGACCGCCGCCTGAACCTCGAACTCGTAACCATGGCCGGCCGGCAGCGCCGCCACCAGCCGCCGCAACTCGGCCTCGGCACCGCGCGGAAAGAAGCTGCTGTTCTCGTCGAACACGATCTCGGCCTGACCGACCGGCGCCGCCTGCGATGCCGGCGCAGCCGGCGGGACCGCGGTGGAGTTTGTGCCGGGCTCCGGCAATGCCCCGAGGCGGGCTGACAGCTCGCCCGGAGGCGGCGAAGCGATCGCGGTTGCGGTCGCGATCGACGTGGCCACAGCAGGGTGCGGGCCTGCATCGCTGCTCACCGAAACCGCGGGCACGGCCGCCGGCGGCCGAGGGAGATGTATCCCGGGCGCCGGCTCGAGCTCGCGGTCGGCGACGACGGTCGCCGTGGGCGGCGATGGCAGCTTGGCCGCGGCAACTCTGGGCCGTCGCGCCGGGCAATGGCGCGCCGGTGCATTCCTCGCCGGCAGGCAGCTGAAAGATCCACAAGGTGACGCGCGGCTCGCGCACCGTGAACTGATAGTCCCAAACGCTGGCGATCGAGCTGGCTGGGAGACCGCCGCGCACCAGGGCCGCCTGCACCGCTTCGGAGCGGGCGCGAGCGAGACGGTGCGCCGCCAGGGTCTCGCCGTCACCGGGAACACCGGGCTGGACGTGGCCGATCGCCTGCGCGGTCAGAAAGCAGTCCGTGGCGACGCTCGCGACCAAACGGTCCAGCGCCTCAGCGGTCGCCGCACTCGGCTGGTCGGCCAGGATCTCGAATGGCACGACATGCACGGTAAGCTCGGCGATGCGCCCGTCGCGGATCGCCAGGGGCAAGGTATGGGGCGTCAAGGCGGCCAGCTCGTCGCCTCGGGCCGGCGCCATCAGCGAGGCCGACATCGCAAGACCGACCAATCCACCGATCCGGCCCGCGCCCGGCCGACCCCACGCGCCCATCCTGCCGCCCTCCGACTACGCCGTCAGGCCAGCTATCTACTCCAGATTGGTTAATCTATCCATAATATCGCGCATTCGGAAAGATCACTACTGCCCAAACGACAAAAGCCCGCGCTTGCGCACGGGCTCCGATCGAGACCACGGGCCGCAGCCCCGGCGGCTACTTGATCTTGGCTTCCTTGAACTCGACGTGCTTGCGGACCTTGGGATCGTACTTGCGCAAGGTCAGCTTCTCGGTGGTCTTCCGGGGGTTCTTCTTGGTGGTATAGAAGAATCCGGTGCCGGCCGAGCTCACCAGCTTGATCAGAACGGTACTGGGCTTCGCCATGGGCGACAGTCCTCGAATGCGGTCAGGGGTTGGCGCCGGAACATACGGTCAAGCGCCGCCCTGTCAAGGTTCGGCTGCCGGCACGGCTAGCGGTCCCCGGCGCAGCAGCAGCGTCGCCGCCAGCGCCAGCAGCGGCACCAAGAGGGCCGGTGGGAAGCTGGCGACGCCAAGCTCGCGCATGGCTGCCCCGGTGAAGGGCGGGCCGGCGATGGCGCCGAGCTGGAAGGTCATCACGAAGGCGGTGTTCGCCTGGGTCAGGTCGGCGCCACGAAACTGCTCGCCGACCAGGACGAGGGACAGCGTGTACAGCCCGCCCATGACACCCCCCAGCAGCACGAGCAGCGGCCAGAGCAGCGACGGCGTGTCGAAGGCCAGCGGCACCAGCAGCTGCCCGCCAATGGCCACGCCGACGCACAGCGCCATCACCCGCCGACGCCGCCAGCGGTCGGCCAGCCAGCCCAGCGGATATTGCAGCAGGATGTTGCCGGACAGCCAGATGCTGAGCAGCCCCGCCGCCATGCCCTCGCTCAGGCCGCGGCTGAGTGCATAGACCGGCAGCAGCGCGAACTGGGCCGCCTCCAGCGTCGCGTAGACGAACACGCCGAGCATCGCCAGCGGCGCCACGCGCCACGTATCGCCCAGCCGGTGCGTGCCGCCACCCGGCTCGGCCGCCATCCGCGTCTCGACGTCGCGCAACATGCCGGCGGGGATCATCCCCAGCATGAACAGTGCACCGCCCAGGATGAACGGCGTCCAGCCCTCGCTGCCCGCCAGTGCCAGGACGAGTGGACCGCTGGCAAATCCGAGGCTGAACAGGGTGGCGTAGACGCCCAGCACACGCCCGCGGATCGCCTCGGGCGTCATCGCGTTCACTGCAGCCTCGCTCAGCACGAACATCAGGCCGGCGGCGGCGCCGAACAGCAGGCGGACGAAGAACCAGAACGTGGGATCGACCCAGAGCGGGAAGACCAGCATGCAGGCGGCGGTGACCGCCAGCCCGGCCCGAAAGCACCCGACAACACCCAGGCCCGCGACCAGCCGGCCGATGAAGGGCGCCACCACGAAGATGCCGAGCCCGCCCGCCGCGGTGTTCAGCCCGATCGTGAACGGGTCGACCCCGGCCCGCTCCAGCACCATGGAGAGCAGCGGGATCGCCAGCGAGATGGTCATGCCGACCAGGGTCGAGGTGACCATGATCGGTGCCAGCGCACGCCACTGGGCCGGCAGGGCGAAGCGGCCCCGGCGCATGGTCAGGCTGCGCGGCGGCGCGGGCCGTTGGTCGGGCGGTCGTCGGCGCTGGTGAACAGGGCGGAAAGCTGCCCCAGCATGGCGCCGCCCAGCTGCTCGGGGTCAGAGATCGTGACGGCGCGCCGATAATAGCGGGTGACGTCGTGGCCGATGCCGATCGCCAGCAGCTCGACGTCCGAGCGCGTCTCGACCCAGCCGATCACCTCGCGCAGGTGGCGCTCGAGATAGTTGCCCGGATTGGCCGAGAGGGTGCTGTCGTCGACCGGCGCGCCGTCGGAGATCACCATCAGGATGCGCCGCTGCTCGGGGCGCTGGTTCAGGCGATGATGCGCCCAGAGAATGGCCTCGCCGTCGATGTTCTCCTTGAGCAGCCCCTCGCGCAGCATCAGCCCGAGCGAGCGCCGCGCCCGGCGCCAGGGCGCGTCGGCCGGCTTGTAGACGATGTGGCGCAGGTCATTGAGCCGTCCGGGACCGCCGGGCTTGCCGGCACGCAGCCAGGCCTCGCGCGACTGCCCGCCCTTCCAGGCCCGCGTGGTGAAGCCCAGAATCTCGACCTTGACCCCGCAGCGCTCCAGCGTGCGGGCCAGGATATCGGCACTCATCGCCGCCACGGCGATCGGCCGGCCGCGCATCGACCCGGAATTGTCGATCAGCAGCGAGACCACCGTGTCGCGAAAGTCGGTCTCGCGCTCCATCTTGAACGAGAGCGAGGTGGTCGGGTTGATCACCACCCGCGACAGGCGCGCGGTGTCGAGGATGCCCTCGTCGAGATCGAACGACCACGAGCGCTGCTGCTGTGCCATCAGCTTGCGCTGCAGACGATTGGCCATCCGCCCGATCATGCCCTGGAAGCGGACCAGCGACTGGTCGAGCTGGGCACGCAGCCGGCCGAGCTCGCTGGGGCCGCACAGCTCCTCGACCGTGACCACCTCGTCGAACTGGGTGGCGTAGACCTTGTAGGCGAGGGCGTCGCCGCCCGGGGGCAGGAATTGCGGCCGGTTGCTGCGCGGATCCTCCGACGCATCGTCCTCGCCGCCATCCTTGCTCTCGGTCTGCTCGGCGGTCTCGCTGGCGCTGGCCTGGGCCTCGGACTCCTCGTCGCTGCCGCTGTCGGTCTCGGACTGCGACGCGCTCTGCTGCTGCTCCTCGCCCTCACCCTCGCCGTCGGCATTCTCGTCGCCGCCGGCCGGCGGTTGCTGGCTGTCGTCGTCGTTCTGGTCGGGCTCGCCCTCTTCCGGCGGCTCGACCAGCTCCTCGGAGAGCCCGAGATGGGCCAGCAGCTCGCGCACATGCCGCGCGAATGCGGCCTGATCGCCGACCGAGGTCGCCAGCGCCGGCAGCTCCAGGGCGACGCGCTGGTCCAGCCATTCGCCCCAGGTCGCCATCTGCTTCTGCTGCGCCGGCGTCAGCTCGAAGCCGAGCAGACGCTCACGCGCGTAGAGATCGACGATCTCGGCCATGGTCGCGTCCTGGCCGCGCTCGCCCGGCTGGAGCTGGCTGGACCTGGCGCGGTAGGCGGAGGCGAGGTTGGCGCGCACGCCGGCCATCCGCTCCGAGCCGACCGTTTCGACCCTGAGCTCCTCGAGCTGATCATAAAGCAGCGCCGCGACCTCGCCGCTCGGCGCGAAGCGGCGATGCACGCCCGCGTCGTGGTGGCGGATACGCAGCGCCGCCCGATCGGCCTCGCCCCGGACCCGATTCAGTTCGTGCTGGATCAGGTCGGCGCGCGGCAATGTCAGCCGCACCGCCGGTGCGCTGTTGGAAGCCTGCTCCCGCCCGCGCTCGCGGCCACGGAACGCCACTTCGACCGTCCCGCTGCACGAGATCGCGCGCACGGTACAGGCCAGCGCCCGCTGCAGCTCGTCGACGCTCTGCTTGGTTGAATCCGACAAAGGCCTACTGCCGCCAGCTCAGGCGTAGGCGAGATTGGCGGCCGACTCGGGCAGCTCGACCCCGAAGCAGCGCTGATAGTACTCGGCCACGATGCTGCGCTCGGCCTCATCGCACTTGTTGAGGAACGTGAGCCGGAAGGCGAAGCCGAGGTCGCCGAAGATTTCGGCATTCTCGGCCCAGGTAATCACCGTCCGGGGCGACATCACCGTCGAGATATCGCCGGCCATGAAGCCATTGCGGGTCAGGTCCGCCAGCATCACCATGTTCGATATCTGCTTGCGACCGGCCGCGGTATCATAGCTCGGGCATTTGGCCTGGATGATCTTGCACTCGTCGGCATGCGCCAGATAGTTGAGCTGGGTGACGATGCTCCAGCGGTCCATCTGGCCCTGGTTGATCTGCTGCGTGCCGTGATAGAGACCGGAGGTGTCGCCCAGGCCCACCGTGTTGGCGGTGGCGAAGAGGCGGAACGCCCGGTGCGGCCGGATCACCTTGTTCTGGTCGAGCAGCGTCATCCGTCCCTGCGCCTCGAGCACGCGCTGGATCACGAACATGACGTCCGGGCGCCCGGCATCGTACTCGTCGAACGCCAACGCCACCGGCCGCTGCAGCGCCCAGGGCAGGATGCCCTCGCGATACTCGGTGATCTGCTTGCCGTCCTTGAGGACGATCGCGTCCTTGCCGATCAGGTCGATGCGACTGATGTGGCTGTCCAGGTTGATGCGGATACAGGGCCAGTTCAGCCGCGCCGCCACCTGCTCGATGTGCGTCGATTTGCCGGTGCCGTGGTAGCCCTGGATCAGAACGCGCCGGTTGTGGGCAAAGCCCGCCAGGATCGCCAGCGTGGTGTCGCGGTCGAACTGGTAGGTCGGGTCGATATCCGGCACGTACTCCGTGCGCCGACTGAATGCCGGGACGTCGATGTCGGACGCGACGCCGAACGTGGCCGCGACGGACAGGCGGATATCTGGGTCCTCGGGCAGATCGAGCAGGTCGGTCGCGCCGGGATGGGGGGCCTCCGGATGCAAGATGCAGATCTCCAGCCAGTCGCAGCGCCACGCATGATCAGGCCCGGCCGCGGTGCGGACGGGGCTTTTGGAGCTGACCTGGGCGCTTCAGACGTACAGTCGTTGCTCGCGGAGGAAACTATATGCCTCGTTGATCAGCTTCAACCTCTCCTCGGCGGCCTTGTCGCCGCCGTGAAGGTCGGGGTGATGTTCCTTCGCCAGTTTCTTGTAGCGACGCTTCAGCTCCGCCAAAGAGAAGCTGCCGTCCAGGCCGAGCCGGGCCATCATCTCCTCGGCCTTGGTCGGCGGCCGGCGCGGCGGCCGGCGGGGGCTGCCATCGATGCCGTCGACGAACAGCCCGAACACATCGCGCCAGTCGTCGGCGAGACCGTAGGCGGTGCCATAGCGCCAGGTCGGGCGGTGCCAGGTGACGTCGGCGCGGCGGTGGCCGTCAATGTCGGCCTGGCTCATGCCGGCGAAATAATCCCAGCCGCGATTGAACTCGCGGATGTGCTCAAGGCAGAACCACTGGAATTCGCGCAAGCGGTCGCGAGCCTTTGGCGCCCGGTAGTCGGCAGCCGAATCGCAGCCAGCCCACTCGCAGCAGCGCCGCGGCCTGCCGCCGTCGGCGCACCGCAATCGCAGCGCATCGCGCCGCTCGTCCTCCCGGGTACGTTTGTGTTCCATGGCTCTCAGGAGACTATGGCGGGCAGCCGGAGCCGCCGCAAGATTACGTGCACGCCCGGCTGGGCGTTGCCGTCAGGCAATTCGCTCGTGGATCGTACGCGGCGGCGCCGACGGTCGAGATCCCGTGATATAGGCATCGCGTAGCCGTTTTGCTGCAGCGGCGATCGTCGCTTCGTCGCGGCCATGAATCAGCGCCAGCGGGGCATCCGGCCCGACCACGTCGCCCACGCCGCGCACCTCGCTCAGCCCAACGGCGTGGTCGACAGGATGGCTCGCATGGCGCCGGCCCCCACCGAGCTCCAACACCGCCAGCCCTAAGGCCCGCGCGTCGACCGCCTGCACATGCGTGGCATGCGGGACATGCACAGGTCGGACCAGCGGCGCCCGCGGCAGGATCTGATGGTGCCGTTCGATCAGGTCACTAGGCCCGCCGAGCGCGTGCACCATGGCACCGAACCGCTCCGCGGCAGCACCGGATGCCAAGGCCGCCGCCGCCTTGTCCCTGCCCGCCGCCGCGTCCGGCGCGACCTTGGCCAAAGCCAGCGCCTCGCCGCACAGCTCCAGGATCACCTCGCGCAGGCGCGCGTCCACCGGCTCGTCGCGCAGCATGGCGATGCTCTCCGCCACCTCCAGTGCGTTGCCGGCACTGTGTCCGAGGCACTGGCCCATGTCGGTGATCACGGCCACCGTTGGCAATCCCGCGCCGTGCGCGACGGCGACGATGCTGCGCGCCAGCGTCCGTGCCTGCTCCAGCGTCGGCATGAAGGCGCCCGAACCGCATTTGACGTCCATCACCAGCGCCTGCAGACCCGCCGCGAGCTTCTTCGCCAGGATCGAGGCGGTGATCAGCGGGATGCTCTCGACCGTGGCGGTGACGTCGCGAAGCGCGTAGAGGCGCCGATCGGCCGGAGCCAGGTCGTCCGTCTGGCCGATGATCGCGCAGCCGGCTGCACGCACCACCTGCCGCAGCCGCTCCAGGTCGGGCTGCGTATCGTAGCCCGGGATGCTCTCCAGTTTGTCCAGCGTGCCGCCGGTATGCCCCAGGCCGCGGCCCGACAGCATCGGCACGAAGGCGCCGCATGCGGCCAGCACGGGCGCCAGGACCAGGCTGACCTTGTCGCCGATGCCACCGGTCGAGTGCTTGTCGACGACCGGACCCGGCAGATCGCTCCAATCCAGTACCCGGCCGGAATCGCGCATCGCCAGGGTCAGGGCCACCGTCTCGACGCCGATCATCCCACGCAGGAAAATGGCCATGGCCAGCGCCGCCACCTGGCCCTCGCCGATGCTGCCGTCGGTCAGCCCGCGCACGAAAAATGCGATCTCCTCCGCCGCCAACTCGTTGCCGTCACGTTTGGCGCGGATGATCTCCTGCGGCAGATAGCCCGCCATCAGTAGCCGCCGGGCACCTCGCCGCCACGCCCGAGCAGATCGTCGAGCAGCGAGGAGGCGCCGAAGCGGAAGGTGCGCGGGCTCGCCCACCCTGGACCCATGATCGCGTCGGCGAGTGCCAGATAGCTTGCGGCGTCGGCCGCGGTCCGGATGCCGCCCGCGGCCTTAAAGCCGACCCGGCCACCGGCCTCATGGATCACCGCCAGCAGAGCGGCTGCCCCCTCGAGCGTCGCGCCGACCTCGGCCTTGCCCGTCGATGTCTTGAGAAAGTCGATGCCAGCCATCACCGCGGCGCGGGCGGCGGCCGTGATCACGGCGGAATCCTGCAGAGTACCCGTTTCAAGTATCAGCTTCAGCGTGGTGCCCGGCCCTGCAGCTGCCCGGCAGGCCTCGACCAGCTCGCCGACCAGACCGATATCGCCATCCAGGATCGCCGCGATCGGCACCACCACGTCGACCTCGTCGGCGCCGGCCGCGACGGCGGCCGCCGTCTCCTCCGCTGCCGCAGCGATGTCGTCGCCACCATGCGGAAAGTTGGCGACCGTGGCCAAGCGCACCGCACTGCCGCCGAGGAGCGTGCGGGCGAGCGGCACGTGCTCCGCATAGATGCAGATGGCGGCCGTGCCATGGCGCACTGCGCGCTTGCACAGGCGCTCGATTTCGGCCGGCGTCTCGCTGCCGCCGAGGCTGGTGAGGTCGATCAACGACATGGCCCGCGCCGCGAGGCCGGCGGTGACGGGCGCCTGGCGCGCGCGCTCCAGCAGCGTGCGCAAATCAAGCGAGGACATGGGCGATCCGTGGCAAGGCTGCCTCCAACAAGGTCGCAACGCGTTCTGCCGCCGCGGCCGAGTGCTTCAACGTCTCGGCATGAGACAAGGGCTCGGCCGCGAGGCCAGCGGCGAGATTGGTCACGATCGACAATGCCGCGACCTCGAGGCCGGCATGGCGGGCGCTGATCGCTTCCGGCACGGTCGACATGCCGACGACGTCCGCACCGAGGGTTCGATACGCGCGGATCTCGGCCGGTGTCTCGAAGGCGGGCCCGAGCGTGGCGAGATAGACCCCGGCCATCAGCTCGATGCCGTTCGCGGCCGCCGCGTCCCTGAAGGGCAGACGCAGCCGCTTCGCATAGACCTCGGTCAGGTCGACGAAGCGCGGCCCAATCCGCTCGTCATTGGCCCCGACCAGCGGGTTGGTGCCCTGGAAATTGATGTGGTCCTCGACCAGGACCAGCGTCCCAGTGCCCCATTCCGGCCGGAGCGAGCCCGCGGCATTGGTCAGCAGCAGCGCGCGGCAGCCGATCGCCCGCAAGGTACGGATCAGCATGTTCAAGGGTGCCGGGCCGACTCCCTCGTAGAAATGGGCGCGGCCCGACAGGCAGGCGACCGGGACGCCGGCGATGGTGCCCAGTAAGAGCCGCCCGGCATGGCCCTGCACGCTCGGGCGGGGAAAGCCCGGCAGGTCGTCGTACGCGATCACCAGCGGATCGACGACGCGCTCGGCGATTGCGCCGAGGCCCGAGCCGAGAACGAGGCCGATCAATGGCACACGATCGCCGGCGCGGGCGCGGATGACAGCAACGGCATCCGTCAGCGGCGCAATCGCCGGCGCCAGATTCTCGACCCCGAACGCCATTGGCAGCAGCTCCCCCAGGGTCGTCGTGGTGCGGAGCCCGTCCGGCGAGCCGAGGTGGACGTTGGTCGCGGGGCGCCCGAACTCGGCCAGCCGCTGCCGGCAGCCGCCGCACGGAGTGCACAGCACATCGCCGCCCGCCACCACCGCGACCTCGGCGATCTCGCGCTCACCTGCCGCCACCATGACCCCGATCGCCGTGGCCTCGGCGCACTGGCTCTGCGGGTAGGCCGCGTTCTCGACGTTGCAGCCGGCGAAGATCCGGCCGCTGGCCCCGCGGATCGCCGCGCCGACGGCAAATCCCGAGTACGGCACATGGGCATGCGCACGCACCATGGTGGCCGCCGCGAGCAGATCTTGCGCACTCAAAGCGGCGCTCGCGCGGAAGGAGGCAGATTCCAAGTCATCCGAGCAGGCTAGCACGGCGGCTGGGCAGGATCACCGCTCTTTGACGTAAGGAATGCCGATCGCCTTGGGCGCCACCGATTTGCCGACGAAGCCGGCGAGCAGGAAAATGGTCAGGAGATACGGCAGGGCCTGAATCAGCTGTACCGGCACGACACCGAGCACCGGCAAGGGGACACCCTGGAACCGTGCCTGCAGCGCATCGGTGAAGGCGAACAGCAGGCAGGCCAGCAGCGCCGGCACCGGCCGCCATTTGCCGAAGATCAGGGCTGCAAGCGCCAGATAACCCTTGCCCGCCGTCATATCGCGACTGAATCCTGCACTCTGCGCGATCGACAGATAGGCGCCGGCAACCCCGCACAGCGCCCCGGTCACCAGCAGCGCGCGATAGCGCATCCCATCCACCGAGATGCCGGCGGTGTCGACCGCGGCCGGATTCTCGCCGACCGCGCGCAGGCGCAGGCCAAAGCGCGTGCGATAGACAACCCACCCCACCACCGGTACCGACAAGGCGGTGAGATAGACCAGGATGTTGTGGCCGCTGATCACCTCGGCATAGATCGTGCCAAGGATGGGGACGCTCCGCGAGGCTTCCGCGAACGGCAACTCGATCGAGGCGAACCGGGCGTGCGGTGCGGTGACCGGCACGCGGCCCGCCTGCCGGAACCAGGCATCCGCCAGGGTCGGCCCGAGCCCGGCCGCGATAACGTTGAGCGCCATGCCGGAGACCACCTGGTCGCCGCGGTGCGTGATCGAGGCGAAGCCGTGCACCAGCGCCATCCCACACCCGAACAGCATGCCGGCGAGTACGCCCAGCCACGCGCTATCGGTGGTCTGGGCGACCGCGGCCGCGGCGAACGCCGCACCCAGCATCTTGCCTTCGAGGGCGATGTCGACGACGCCGCTGCGCTCGCAGAACAGCCCGGCCATTGCCGCGAGTACCAGCGGCGTCGCCAGCCGGATCGTGCTGTCGAGCATCAGGAGGGTCTGGAAAAACACGCTCTCGAGCATCAGGCGAGCGCCGGCTCGGTTCGACGGCGGGCGAACAGCGCCTCGAGCCGCGGCCGAAACATGTTCTCCAGCGCACCCGCGAACAGGATCACCAGCCCCTGGATCACCACCACGAGATCGCGATTCACGCGCGGCATCTCGAACGCGAGTTCCGATCCGCCCTGGTAGAGCGCACCGAACAGCAGCGCCGCCAGGACGATCCCGACGGGGTGGTTGCGCCCCATCAACGCCACGGCGATGCCGGCGAAACCGTAGCCACCGGTGAAGCCCAGGATCAGCCGGTGCTGGCCGCCCAGAATCTCGTTGGTGGCCATGAGCCCGGCAAGCGCGCCGGAGATGGTCATCGCCAGGATGATCTGCTGCGCCGGCGAAATGCCGCCATAGACCGCCGCCGGCTCGCTGTGGCCGACCACGCGCAACTCGTAGCCGATTCGGCTGCGCCAGATGAACAGCCACATACCGACGCAGCACAGCAACGCCAGCACCAGGGATACATTGACCGGCGCATAGCCGAGATCGAAGCCGAGCAGACCAAAGGCCGGCTTCAGCGACGGCATCCAGACCGTCTCCGCGAAGGTGATGGTCTCCGGCGCGCTCTGGCCCGGCTTGATGAGCACATCGACCATCAGATAGGTCATCAGCGCCGAGGCCACGAAATTCATCATGATCGTGGTGATCACGACATGGCTGCCGCGCCGCGCCTGCATCCAGCCGGGGATCAGCCCCCAGACACCACCGAACAGCGCCGCCGCCACGATGGCCAGCGGAATGCTGAGTACTCCCGGCAAGGGGCCGAGATAGATCCCGACCAGCCCGAGCCCCAGCCCGCCCAGATAGGCCTGCCCCTCGCCACCGATGTTGAACAGCCCGGCATGGTAGGCAACGGCCACGGCGAGGCCGGTGAAGATCAGGTTGGTCGCGTAGTAGAGCGTGTAGCCGAACGCCTCGCCATAGCCGAACGCGCCATAGACCAGTGTCTCGACCGCCTTGACCGGGCTCTCGCCTAGCAGCACCACGACCAACCCGGAGACCAGGAAAGCCAGCGAAAGATTGAGCAGCGGCAGCAGGCCGTAATCGGCCCAGGCGGGGAGCTTGCGGGCAGCCACTACGCCGCCTCCTGCGTGATCCCAGCCATCAGGCAGCCGATCCGGCGCTCGTCGGCATCGCCGGGCATCAGCTCGCCGGTGATCGTGCCGTCGAACATCACCAGGATGCGGTCCGCGAGCGAGAGGATCTCATCCAGCTCGACCGAGACCAGCAGCACCGCCTTGCCGGCGTCGCGCATCGCGATCAGGCGTTTGTGGATGAACTCGATCGCCCCGATGTCGACGCCGCGGGTCGGCTGGCCGACCAGCAGCAGGTCCGGGTCATGCTCGATCTCGCGGGCGAGGACCAGCTTCTGCTGGTTGCCGCCGGAGAACGAATGTGCCTCCAGCATCGGCTCCCGCGGCCGCACGTCGTAGCCATCCATCCACCGGCGGCAGACGTCGATGATATGCCCGAGGCGCAGGAAACCGCGCTGCGCGTACTCGGGCTCGGTCTGGTAGCCGAGGATCGCGTTCTCGTAGGCGGTGAACCCCTTGACCAGTCCGACCCGCAGCCGGTCCTCGGGCACGTGCGCCAGATGGAGCCGCCTCGCCTGCGCGCCGCCGGTGATCGGCACACCGCGCAGCAGGATCTCGCCGCGCGAGGGGGCGCGGATGCCGGCCAGCGCGTCCAGCAGCTCCGACTGGCCGTTGCCGGCGACGCCGGCAATGCCGACGATCTCGCCCGCGCGCACGTCGAAGCTGATCCCCTTGACCCGGGGCACGCCCTGCTCGCCCATCACCTCAAGGTCACGCACCTCGAGCACCGGCTCGCGCGGCCGCGCCGGCCCCTTCTCGACCCGCAGCAGCACCTTGCGGCCGACCATCAGCTCGGCCAGCTCCGCGGTGGAGGTCTCCGCCGTCTTGCGGTGCGCCACCATCGCGCCGGCGCGCATCACGCTGACCTGATCGGTCACCGCCATGATCTCGCGCAGCTTGTGGGTGATCAGGACGATGGTGCGCCCCTGCGCCTTGAGGTTGCGCAGGATGCGGAACAGATGGTCGGCCTCCTGCGGCGTCAGCACGCCGGTCGGCTCGTCCAGTATCAGGACATGCGCGCCTCGGAACAGCGCCTTGAGGATCTCGACCCGCTGCTGCACGCCCACGGCCAGCTCGCTGACCGGAGCGTCGAGATCGACCTCGAGCCCGTAGTCGCGCTCCAGCGCCGCGACCTCGGCCCGGGCCCGCTCGACCCCGCTGCCGAGCGTGAAGCCGCCCTCGGCGCCGAGCAGCAGGTTCTCCAGCACGGTGAACGGCTCGACCAGCATGAAATGCTGATGGACCATGCCGATCCCGGCTTTGATCGCATCCTGCGAACCGCGGATCGTGCGCTCCCGGCCGTCGATCAGGATCGTGCCGGCGTCGGGCTGGTAAAAGCCGTAGAGGATGTTCATCAGCGTCGACTTGCCGGCGCCGTTCTCGCCGACGATGCCGTGGATCGAGCCTGCGGCGATCACGAGGTCGATCGCGCGGTTCGCGTGGACGGCGCCGAAGCGCTTGTCGATCCCGCGCAGCTCGACCGCCGCGGGCAGCGCCGCCGGCAGCCTGGTCACGCTGTCGGCTGGCGCCACGGCGCGCGCCCTGCCGTGCTCACTGCTCGTATGGCTTGACCACCAGCGTGCCCGCGATGATCTCCTGCTTGGCCGCGTCGACCTTGGCCTGGATCTCGGGCGTCAGCACCGGGCGGTTGTCGGCATCGACCGCATAGTCGACCCCGCTCTCCTTCAGCCCCAGGCTCTCCATGCCCGGCGCCCAGCTGCCGTCCTTGGCCTTGACGAACGCGTCATGCACCGCGACGTCGACCCGCTTCATCATCGAGGTCAGCACGCTGCCGGGGTGCAGGTAGTTCTGATTGCTGTCGACGCCGATCGACAGCTTGCCCTCGTCCGCCGCCGCCTGCAGCACGCCCAGACCCGTGGCCCCGGCCGCGGCATAGACCACGTCCACGCCCTGGCCGAACTGGCCGATCGCAAGCTCGCCGCCGCGCGCCGGGTCGTTCCAGGCCGCGGGCGTGGTGCCGGTGTAGTTGACGATCACCTCGGCCTCGGGGTTCACGTGCTTGACGCCCTGCTCGTAGCCGTAGGCGAAATTGCGGATCAGGGGGATGTCCATGCCGCCGACGAAGCCGACCTTGCCGGTCTTGCTGGCCAGCGCCGCCGCCATGCCGACCAGGAAGCTGCCCTCGTGCTCCTTGAACACCACCGACTGCACGTTGGGCTTCTCGACCACCGAATTGATGATCACGAACTTCTTGTCCGGGAACTCGGCCGAGATCGTCTCGAGCGGCGTCGAGAAGCCGAAGCCCACCGCCACCACGATGTCGGCCCGCTGCGCCATCCGCCGCAAGCGCCTGGTCGCGCTGGCTCTCGTTGGTGATCTCGAATTCGAGATAGGGCAGCCCGGTCTCGGCCTTGAACTTCTCGGCGCCGTTATAGGCCGCCTCGTTGAACGACTTGTCGAACTTGCCGCCCATGTCGAAGATCACGGCCGGCGTGAAGTCCGCCGCATTCGCCGACCCGGCGGCCAGCATTCCGGTCACGGCCAGCGCCTTGACGATCGCTCTCATGACAACCCCTACCTCTCCAGACAACCCGGGCGAACGGTAGGCGGCACCATGCCCATTGCCAATGGAAAAGCCGATCGTGCGGCCCGTCCCCTCCGCTCGACGGTTGACCCATAGGCGACAGGACCCGCCGTTCGGCATCAAGATCTTGCCCGGGAATGCGGCTGTGACGACTTGGTTCGTTTGGCGTAAGGAAAGACCCGATGAGCGAGAGCACCTACCCGCGCGTCAGCCGCGGTCTGATCGAGGGCCGGCGGGCGCTGGCGCCTGAGATCGAGGATGCGTTCCGCGCCTTCAGCCAGAAGGCGATGGCAGAGGGCGCGCTGTCGGCCAAGATCAAGCAGCTGATCGCGGTTGCCGTCGCCCACGTCACCCAATGCCCTTACTGCATCACCGGCCACACCAAGGCCGCGAGCCGGGCGGGTGCCACGCCCGAGGAGATCATGGAGGCGATCTGGGTCGCCGCGGAGATGCGCGCCGGCGCCGCGGTCGCGCACGCGACGCTCGCTCTCACCGAGCTCGGCGTCGATGCGGCACCTGACGGTGGCAAAGGCCGCTGACCGTGCCCGCCCCGGATGGCAGCCCGGTTGAGCTGAAGGCATGGCGCCGTGCCGAGCGCGCTCGCCTGATCGCCGCCCGCATGGCCCTGCCGGCGGCCGAGCGCCGCGCCGCCCGTGACCGGGTGCGCGCGACCCTCGCAGCCGAGGTGCCCGAGCTGCGCAGTGCCACGATCGGCTTCTACTGGCCGTTCCGCGGCGAGATCGACCTCGTCGGCTTCGTGCGCGACCTGACCGCCCAAGCCGGCGGCGCGGCGCTGCCAGTGGTCGTGACCAAGGCCCAGCCCCTTGCCTTCTGGCGCTGGCGGCACGGGATGGAGATGCGGCCCGGAATCTGGGACATTCCCGTGCCCGCCTCCGCCGAGCCGGTCGATCCCGATTGCCTGCTGGTGCCGCTCGTCGGCTTCGACGCGCGGGGCTACCGTCTGGGCTACGGTGGTGGCTACTACGACCGCACCATCGCCGTGCTGCCACGCCGGCCGCTGCTGCTCGGCATCGGCTACGCTGCCCAGCGCCTGCCCACCATCCGGCCGCAACCGCACGACCTGCCCATGGACGCCATCGTCACCGAGGATGGGATCCGCTGGCACCGGCGCCCCCTCCCCGGCGCCCATCGCCCGGCCGTGGCCTCGGCCGAGGAGGACCCGAACGTCGAGCCGATCGAGTGCAGCTCGCCGCCCTGCTTCCTGCACGAGCTGTAGCGCCCGACTGTTGCGGCAGGGAAAGGCCGGCCATCGCAGCGCCACGCCTGCAACCTTTGCCCGCCACGCCGCTTTTTCTGCCGCCACTCGATGTGCCGGGAGTTTGCGATGACCGCTCTGCCTGCGAAGCTGCCGACGATTGCGCGGATCTGGCGCGGCCGCACCACCCGGGCGCGCGCCGACGCCTACGAAGCCTATCATTACGAGGCCGGGATCGTGCCGCTGCTCGGCAAGGCGCTGGGGGTCCAGACCTTCCGCGAGGACCGGGCCGAAGAGACCGAGTTCGTGACCATCTCCTATTGGGAGAACGTCGAGGATATGGGCTCGTTCACCGGCGGCGAGCCGACCGCCGTGCATCATTTGCCGCGCGATGCCGAATTCCTGATCGAGCTGCCGGATTCGGTGCAAGTGATGCGGCTTCTGAAAAGTCACGGCATCGTCGGCGCCACGCGCTAGCCACCCTCCTGCAACAGCACCGGCCCCGCCCCTTTGCCCGCCAATCGGTCATCGGGGTTGTAGAGCGCGCACCGGTCGATCGAGAGGCAACCGCAGCCGATGCAGCCAGCCAGCTGGTCGCGCATGCGCTGGAGAGCATTGATTCGGCGGTCGAGATCGGCGGCCCAGATCCGGGCCATCGCTGCCCAATCCTCACGGGACGGAGTTCCCACGGCGGGCAGGGCGCCAAGGGCGACACCGATCTCGGTCAAGGGGATCCCGAGGCGCTGCGCAACCTGGATGAGAGCCACGCGGCGCAGGACATCACGGGCATAGCGCCGCTGATTGCCACTGGTCCGCGAGCTACGGATCAAGCCCCTGCGCTCGTAGTAATGAAGCGCCGAGACCGACAGCCCGCTGCGCTCCGCCACCTCGCCGACCGTCAGTCCCTGTCGCATCAGCCTCTTTACCTCAACCAAGGTTGAGGTTGTAGCCGTCATGCGGCTGAAGCATCCCAAGGCAGGTTCGCGATGGCAAATGGCGGCGCAGGAGCTTGGCGCGAGGTTTGGGCCACCGGCCAGTTCGGGCGATTCGCCCTGCTCTGTGCCGGGGTGTGGTTGCACGCGGCCGACTCCTTGATCACGGCCACCGCGGTGCCGGCCATCGTCGCCGATATCGGCGGCGTTGCCTACGTCGCCTGGACCATCGCGCTGTATCAGATCGGCGCGATCGTCGCCGGGACGGCGACGGCCATGCTGTGTGCCCGTCATGGCCTGAAATCGGTGACCACGGGCGCGGCGCTCGTCTATGGCGGCGGCTGCGTCGGCGCGGCGCTGGCGCCGGACATGGCCACGCTGCTCGCCGCGCGCCTCGTGCAGGGGCTGGGCGGCGGCACGCTGCTCTCCTTGAGCTACGTCGCCATCCAGCAATCGTTCCCCGACCGATTGTGGGGCCGCCTGTTCGGGATCCAGGCCGTGATCTGGGCGGCCGGATCGCTGCTGGGACCCTTGATCGGCGGTGTTTTCGTCGAGCTCGGCATGTGGCGGGCCATTTTCTGGTGCTTCGCGTTGCAGGCGGGTCTGCTGTGGCTGGTGGCCTCCGCCCTGCTCGCGCCCGAGACTTCCGGCCGGCGCATGCCCGCCCGCTTCCCGGGCATGCGCATGCTGCTGCTGACGCTGGCCACGCTGCTGATCGCGCAGGCGGGTGTCACCGGCAGCGGCGTCGCGGCGTGTGCCCTGGGGCTGTCCGGTCTGATCATGCTCTACCTCGCCGCCAGGCTCGACCGCCGGTCCGACGACCGGCTCCTGCCGGTGCAGCTGCTTGACCTGCGCCATCCGGTCGGCACCGGCCTGCTCGCCGTGTTCGCCCTCGCCGTCGCCACGACCGGCTTTTGGGCCTACGGGCCGCTGCTGCTGGCGGTCATGTTCGGCGTCCAGCCGCTGGTCTCCGGCTACATCCTGGCCGGGGAAGCATTGGCCTGGAGCGCGGCCACCATGGCGATCGCGGCAGCACCGGTCTCGGCTGGGCGGACCTTGATCCGCACGGGTACCGCCCTGGTCGTCTTGGGCTCCGCCGGATTGGCGTTCGCCGTGCCCGCGGGATCGTTGGTGGCTGTCGTTGCCTGCGTGCTGCTGCCGGGCGTCGGATTTGGCCTGTGCTGGCCAGCCATCGTCCAGCGCACCGTGCACTACGCCGCCGAGCCCGAGCGCGCCCTGGCCGCGGCCGCGCCCGGCATCGTGCAGCGGATCGGCTACGCCGTAGGTGCAGCCGCTTCGGGCGTCGTGGCAAACCTCGCCGGCCTCGCCGACGGCATCTCCCTGGCCGCGGCCCGTGCGGCGGGCTTCTGGGTCTTCGCGGCGTTCATCCCGGTGCTGACGCTCGGCATGGTCGCCGCGTGGCGCTTCACGGCGGAAGCTGAGCCGGGTGACTAGAGCGTGCTCGCGCTGAGCGGAGACGCTCGCCTCAAGTAGGCCCGAGGCCGATAGGCAACAGGAAGGCTAGCGCGTGTTCGGTCACACCGAGCACGCTCTAGCGCCCCGATAGGGCGGCACCCCCTGGTCCGGCAGCCACAGCCCTTCGGGCGGCGTGCCGGTCTGCCAGAACACGTCGATCGGCATCCCGCCACGCGGGTACCAGTAGCCACCGATCCTGAGCCAGCGCGGCCGGATCGCCTCGACGATCCGCTTGCCGACCATCAGCGTGCAACCCTCGTGGAAGCCGCCATGGTTGCGGAAGCTGCCGAGGAACAGCTTGAGCGATTTGCTCTCGACCAGCCAGTCGCCCGGCACGTAGTCGATCACCAGATGCGCGAAGTCCGGCTGCCCGGTCACCGGGCACAGCGAGGTGAATTCCGGGCAGGCGAAGCGCACCAGATAGGTCGCGCCCGGTTCCGGGTTCGGCACCCGCTCCAGCACCGCCGCCTCCGGCGACGCCGGCAGACCGGCCGCACGGCCGAGCAGGGTCAGATCGGCGCTGGCGGCATCGGTCATGGCGGCGGTCCGTTGGTGCAAGGTCGAGCCCCGACCCTACGCCGCCACCGCCACCGCCGTCACTCCCCGCCCGCCTGCTCCACGAGCCACGCCACGAACGCCCGCACCCGCGGGTTCGCGCCATGCCCCTCGGGCATCACGATGTAGTAGGCGTAGTCCGCCGGCCGGCTGATCGCGAGCGGCCGCACCAGGCGCCCGGACGCCATGTCGTCGGCGACCAGGGCACTGCGCCCCAGCGCCACGCCCATGCCGCGCACCGTGGCCTCCATCAGCATCCGCGCGTCCGAGAAGCCGACCCCGCGCGCCGGGTCGATGTCGCCCAGGCCCAGATCGCGCAGCCACGGCCCCCAGCGCAGCGACGGCTCCGCGCTGGAGAGCTGGCTGTCGTGCAGCAGCCGGTGCAGCCGCAGGTCCTGCGGCCGCCGCAGCGGATGCGGCCCGTTCAAGAGGCTGGGCGCGCAGACCGGGAACACCGACTCCATCATCAGCATCCGGCTGTCGAGCCCCGGATAGTCGCCCGCCCCGTAGCGCAGCCCGAGATCGATGTCCTCGCGCGCGAAATCGACATTGCGCAGCTCGGCCTGCACCGTGACGTCGATGTCGGGATAGGCGTCGACGAACGACTGCAGCCGCGGCAGCAGCCAGCCGCCGGCGAAGGACGGGATGGCGCTCACCACCAGGGGCCCCGCCAGCGAGCCGCCGCGCACGCCCTCGACCGCACCCGCCAGATGCGCGAACGCCTTGCGCAGCTCCGGCAGCGCCGTCTTCGCCGCATCCGTCAGCACCAGCCCGCGCGCCAGCCGCCGGAACAGCGCGACCCCGAGATCGGCCTCCAGCAGCCGGATCTGCTGGCTGATCGCCGCCGGCGTCACCGCCAGCTCGGCCGCGGCCTTGGCGAAGCTCGCATGCCGTGCAGCCGCCTCGAACGCCCGCAGCGAGTTCAACGGCGGCAGCCGCCGGCTCATGCTCAAGGCTAAGCTCCCCTTGCCCTATGGGCCAGAATGTATCGTTTGAGAGCGAGCCTGTCTAATCATACCTTCAGCTCGTCCACCAAGGACACCAGACACAGGAGCCGGACGATGATCGCTCTCTCACATGACTTCTCACACTCGCCCCGCCGGTCCGCCGGCACCGTCGCGCGCTACACCGGCCTCAGCCTCCTCGCCACGCTGGAAGCCTGGGCCGACCGCCGCCGCCAGCGCCGCGCCCTGCTCGAGCTGAGCGACCACTCGCTCAAGGACATCGGCCTCAACCGCAGCGACGCCTTCGAGGAGGGCAGCAAGCCGTTCTGGCGCACGTGACCCATGAAGCACCGGGGTGAACGAGAACCCGAGGGGACGCACCGCGCCCCCTCGGCCACCCCCAGGTCAGTTTGGTGCAGAACCCCTTCGACCCCGAAGCAGCCGTCTTATGTGCTCATCTGTCGCTCAAAGGCCACCACTGCAGCCTGCTCATGCCCCCTCTCTCGCGAAGCGGGGGAGGGTTGGGGTGGGGGCTCTTTCCGGTTGAACATCCAGGTCTCGACCGACTCCTGGACCTTTTGTTCCCGGGTCGCGAAACCGAGCATATTGCCTTCATGGACGCGAATTTCTGCCCATGAAGACCAGTTACGATCGCGCTGCCGACAACCTCTATATCGAGCTACGCCCGCTGGCAGCGACGCGCACCATCGAGGTGGAGGAGGATGTGATGCTCGACCTCGGAAAGGATGGCGAGCCCGTCGGCTACGACATCCAGCACGCTTCCGCCAAACGCGCGCTGATCGTCCAGTTAGCGCTGGAGGAGCGGCCGCTCACTGCAGAATAGCTTGAATCCTTTCGCGCATATTGCGGTCACAGAATCGTGGTAATCTTATTCAGGTGCATACAAGTCATATTTATGTGCCGCTAATGGCGCCAATCTGGCTAGCGCGCCACATTGCATAGTTAGCGCCGCGCCCTTCGACCCGCCAAGTTTGCTTGCCGTTATCGGATCTTCCCGCAATCGTGGCACTTGCACCAGACGGACTCCCAAAGCTCGCGTCTTTTGCAAACCTCAATAGCTCTGGATCTGGGTCTGGAACAAGTATTCCAGCTTCTATAAGCGCCTTCCGCTTTTCGCGTACGCTCTCTGGAATAGCATTGCTTTCATTACGGTTAGCCGTCGACCCCGCCAATATGACAAACTCGCCTCCCCTCTCGACGGCACGCGCTCTAGCCTTCTTAATATCCGCGGTAAATGTACGCGAGTAGATTCCATAGCAGTAATAACTGTCTCTTCATTTGGGTGCACCTCAGCCTCGTATCCGCCGGCCGAAGCACATCGAAACCGAGAACAGGAAGCAGCACCTCTATCTCATCGAGAACACGTTCCATATCGGCAATTTCCGGTTCGGGTAGCCCCCTGAATGGCGGTTCAGTCCCGTTGTGGAGTTTTGCGCGTCCTGCATCACGTATGGCCGCAATAATACGGCTCTCAAGATATCGTCCATGCGCCTTTGTCAAATTATCATCCTTCGAGACAATCAGAACCGCTCTCGTGAAGAAATCTTTCGATTTGTCTGCGTCATGATAGACAAGCCGCGTCTTAACTTGATCGCCTTCAGCCCACGTAAACGAGCATCACGCCCCGGAAGATTTGGATCCTGGCCCGCAGCAGTAGGTAGATGCCCGTGCGACTGGCCTCTTCCTCGACGGATCAGTTCCGGAAGAGCGGTGCGCGATGCAACGGCTGCACGCATTGAGGAAACACCGAGTTCTGCTGTAATAACACCAGATAGCGTGCCATCGACTAGATAGAGCTTTAACGTACGTCCTCGCCGTGTTGTTGGGCGCGCTCGAACGTCTGTCATTGATGCAAAGCTTCCAAGCATTTGACGTCTAAGAAACAAGTTCATTCTGCGGTAGTATCAATTTAGCGCGTTGGCTACGTGTTAAAGTGCATCTCAGCAATCTCCTGAACGCCGCCAACCCGTTGAAATACAATCAAGGCCCACATAGCTCGTAAACCGGCAATCCGTACTTCGTGAGATTTACAGTTCTCGAGCGCTCTCAAAGTAACCCTCTCTAGATTGATCATCCGCGCACCAACGCATCCTCGACGGCACTCGGCGCCGTCGCGATGACCTGCAGCAGGATCCGCGCAGTTCCGGTCCGGGCGGGTGCGACCCTGCTCCCAGTTCTGCACCGCGTCGAGATCGAGGCCGAAGCGCGTGGCGAACTCCAGCTGCGTCAGGCCCAGGGCTTCGCGCAGTACCCAGCACGTCGACCGAGCCCGGCACGAGCGGCCGAACCAGCTCCGACCCCCAGCGCCGCCAACGCGCGCGACAGACCGGCAACGTCCGCCTTCGCCGGCAGGCGAAGCGGCACCCGCTCGTCCGCAGCAAGGCGGTTCAGTACCTGATGCGCCTTGCGCAGCCCGAGCCCATGTCGCGTCAGCGTCTGCGCCACCGACACCGGCTCGGCGATCGGCCCGTTCCGGTGCAGCACGACGCTAGCGGAAGAACTGGAAACGGCGTGGTCGTCGGCCGGGCCGGGCGCCGGTCGTGCGAGTAGCTCCTTCAACGACGAGTGCCTGGGCATCCGCTTCCTCCAGAAACTTGCGCGCGATCACGTTCAGGCCAGCCCGCCCGAGCCTACCGGGTGACAATCCCTGGATATGCGCGTTTCGCGCCCATAGCACCCCATCCACCAGCTCGAGCTCTGCGATGACCCGCAGCGTCCCGACCGGCGTGCGCACCACCGCGATCACCGTGCGGTGGTCGGCTTCCTCGATCTCGACCTGCACGTCGCCCGGCTGCCACACGAAGTTAAGATACGCCAGAAGCGTACCGAGTGCAATTCCTCGTTCAATCTTGGATAATATTCCTAGATATGGTAGACTCTCGCCCGACCCTGACCATGCCGGACGAGCCACCATGACCGACACCGCCCCCGCCACCCCGAAGAAGCGCGGCCCCAACACCCCCGAGGGCAAGGCGCGCTCGCGCATGAACGCGCTCAAGCACGGGCTGCGCGCCCGCGAGTTCGGCCTGCTGCCCGAGGAGGACCAGGCCGAGTGGGGCCAGCACGTGCGCGACCTGGAGGAGGGCTACGGCCCCGAGGACGCGACCGAGAAGAAGCTGGTGGCCTCGATCGCCGCCGCGATGTGGCGCGAGATCCGCGCCGACCGGATGGAGGCCGAGGTGCTGCTCGACATCGCGCCCCGCCACGCCGGCCGCAGCGCACGGCAGCGACCTCCAGGTGCCCGACCATGCCGCCTCGCTCAACACCGCGATCCGCTACCAGGGCAGCGCCGGCATGGCCGTGCGCCGCGCGACCCGCGCCTTCTTCGAGCACCGCAAGGCCAAGCAGGCCGGCCTGCTCCCGGCGGCGGTCGAGCGCGAATTTGAAAATTGCACAAACGAATTCCCGACGGTGAGCCCACCCCCCGCTCGGCCGACCAGCCTCCCCGATTCGCCCGCTGAACCGCCTCCCACGGCCGGCCGCAAGCGCGGCGGCCCCAGTCTCAGCCGCGTCGCGGCGCCGCCGCGCGCCACCGAGGGTCATGCACCGCCTCAACCAATGCTGACGGCGAATCGTCCTTGGTGATCATGTCAAAACGTCCTCAAGCCCGGAGCGTCCGCAGCGTCGCGCGGTTGCGCCGCACCGCGGCGGCGGGATCGGCGGCGGCGGTGTCCGACTCCTCCTCCAGCACCAGCCAGCCGTTGAAGTTCGGCGCCGCGGCCACGACGTCGATCACCGCCCCGGTGTCGCACATACCTTCGCCCAGCATGCTCCAGTGCCCGGCCGCATCGACATCCTTCAGGTGCAGATAGCGGATGCGGTCCTGGTACGTCCGCAGGGTATCGAGCATGTCCTGGCCGCCGCGCAGGATGTGACCGGTGTCGGGTACCCAGCCGATCAGTGCCGGGTCGGTCAGCGCCATGATCCGGTCGTACTCGGCACGCGTGCCGAGCAGCGTGTTGTGGTGCGAGCTCGGATGCAGCGCTACGTCCACACCCGCCGCCCGGCCGCGCTCGCCCGCGGCATTGTACAACGCCGCCGCGGCCGCAAACTTGCCGTCGTCGCTGCCCGGGCTCATCACCGTGGCGCTGCCCAACGAGAGCACCGCGCCCGGAAAGCGGGCCACGAACTCGAGCGCCCGATCGACCTTCGCCAGATCATCGGCCAACGCCGCGGGTTCGGTGAAGCCACTGTCGCTGGCGCAGGCGAAAGCCACGAGAACCAGCCCATGCTCTGCCAGTGCCGCGGCGAACGCGTCCGGCCGGCCGGCATAGTGCCCGATCATGGTGTCCGTGATCTCGATGCCGGCATAGCCGCCACCCGCGATGGCCGCCAACAGGTCGTCGGCACTTCCGGTCCACCGGTCGCCGAGCATCTCCCAGGTATAGGTCTGGCAGCCGACCCGCAGTGTCGTCTTCTTGCCGTTGGTCATGTTCATTCGTTGACCGCGCCCCGCTTGAGGCCCTCGATGAGTTGTCGCTCGCAGACCTGCACCGGCACGATCAGCGGGTCCGAGACGGCCATGGACGCCACTCCGGGTCGCAACGAGGCATCGGCGCGTCTTGGTGGACCACGGTTCTGGCGAGGCTTCCGAATCAGGTCAAACGCAAACCGGCATCATCCTTCGCGGCATGGCATGACCTGCTTGAGGCCGTTGCCCGCACCCGCGCGATCGTGCATGCCGCTCGCGGATGACGCGCGAAAACAGGGAGGCGCTGATGCGTAGGCTTGGTGTCGGCGTGGTCGGTTGCGGCAACATTTCCATGACCTATCTGCGCAACGCGGCCCTGTTCCCCGGCGTCGAGCTGCGCGCCTGCGCCGACCTGTCGGCCGACCTCGCGCAACTGCGCGCCGCCGAATATGGCATCCGGGCCGAGACGGTCGAAGCCCTGCTGGCGGCCGAGGACGTGGACCTCGTCCTCAATCTCACCGTGCCCAATGCGCATTACGGCGTCAGCATGGCGGCACTGATCGCCGGCAAGCACGTGTTCACGGAGAAGCCGCTCGCCACCTCCGTCAAGGAGGGCCAGGCGCTGGTCGCCGAAGCGCGCCGCCGTCATCTGGCGCTGGGCTCGGCACCCGACACGTTCCTGGGTGCCGCCGGGCGTCTCGCGCGCCGGCTGATGGACGAAGGCGTCATCGGCCGCCCGGTCGTCGGCACCGCGTTCATGATGGGCCGCGGCATGGAGCACTGGCATCCCAATCCGCAATTCTACTACCAGCCCGGCGGCGGCCCGGTCCTCGACATGGGGCCGTACTACCTGACGATGCTGGTCAACCTGCTGGGCCCCGTCCGCCAGGCGATGGCATTGTCGTCGATCGGTTTAGCCGAGCGCGTGATCACCGCCCCTGGCCCCACCAGCGGCACCAGCTTTCCCGTCGGCACGCCCACCACCGTGATGGCGCTGCTCGAATTCGTCGGCGGCGCCAGCGTGACGTTGGGCATGAGCTGGGATGTGTTCCGCCACGGCAACCACCCGATCGAGCTCCACGGCACGCACGGCTCGCTGCGGCTGCCCGACCCCGACACGTTCGGCGGCACGATCTCGGTCAGCCACCGCGGCGGCGCGTGGGAGGAGATGCCCACCGACACTCTGCTGCACGGCGAGCTGAATTGGCCCTACGCCGCACCTGACCGGGCCAACTACCGGATGCTCGGGGTGGCGGACATGGCGCGGGCGATCGCGACTGGCGCCGAGCCGCGTGCCTCCGGCGATCTGGCACTGCACGTGCTGGAGATCATGGAGGCGATCATGGAAGCTGGAGCTTCGGGTCAGGCCGTCTCGGTCCCGTCCGGTGCCACGCGGGCGGCGGCGTTGTCGGAGGCCGACGCGGCAGCGCTCCAGACCTAGCCCCCACGGCGTGAACGCATTCGACTTCCCTGGTCACGTTTCCGGTCCGCACAGGTGCAGCAGCGCCACCCCGATGAACAGCACGAAGATCCCGGCCGTCGCCTGGCCGTTCCAGGTCTGCGACTGCCACATCGCGAACCATTCGCCAGCCACGACGAGAAAGCCCACGGTGTAGAGCAGCAGCCCCATCGTGAGTCCGGCAATGGCGACGCCGCGGGCCTCGGCGAACCCGTCGCGATCGCCCGCTGCGATGACGAGTCTCGCGACGCCGAGCCAGAGGATCAGCGCCGTCACCGTCTGCCACGTGATGATCGCGCCGTAAGCGGCATGCTGCAGCTTGGGGTCGGTGACCGCGCGCCACATCAGGTCCGGGTCCTGGAAGGTCGTGTCCATCGACATGACGTGGGTGACGAACTGCCAGTTGGCGCCGTAGTCGGTGATGTTCCCGAAGGCGACCAGCGTGAAGAAGCACGCGACCGCGGCCACCAGGGCGATGCGGGAGAGGCGCAGCGCGCTCACGACCGGCCCGCCATCAGAACATCGCCAGCGGGTTGACCGGCGAGCTGGTCGTACCCTTGAACCGCCAGGGTGCCACGCTGACGAAGAGCCGGATGGTTGTCGCTGCCGGGCACCGCGACTCTCCGTTGATGCAGCCACGGCAGGCGGGCGTGCAGGCCGCTGCCGCGCTGCAGCACGGGGCGCGGGCCGGCGCCGTTGCGGACGAACAGGATGTCACCTCGCCCACCGTCACGCCCTGCCTGGCCTCGGCCGCCACGAGATCGGCGGGCGCGATCGCGGAGCCTGGGTCCAACGGCCCACTCTTGTGCGGGGCGACATCCAACAGCACGCCGCGCCCGACGATGCCCACCGCACTCATGACCTCGACCCCCAACCTCTCGCCACCATGCAGCGTCACCGCGTCGATCGGGAAGCCGTTGATATCGGCCGACGCCACCGAATCGGCTCGCATCGTCGCTGGGAGGATCATGCCGGCAAAGGCGGCGCCGAGCAGATCGCGACGGTCGGGCATGGAATGCTCCCTCAAGCGGCGCAAGGTCCTTGACGCGTTCACGTTGGGCAGCCCGGCGGACCGTAGCAAGAACGGGGTGTGCAACCGGATCGAACCGGCGCCATCAGCGCGAGGCTCTGGCGGTCAATGGCCCCTGAATTTTGCTTGTGCCAGCCGGCGGATGGCCTGCGGCGGATGACCGAACACGCGCAGGAAGGCCCGGCGCATCCGTTCCTGATCGCCGAACCCGGTCTCGATGGCGATGACGTCGACCGGGTGCCGGCTCTGCTCCAGCATCACGCGCGCGGCTTCGAGCCGAAGGCTTTCGATCGCCTTGGCCGGCGAGATGCCGGTTTCGGCCCGGAACGCTCGGCTGAACTGCCGTGGGCCGAGGCCAGCCACCTGAGCAAGGCTCTCGACCGAAAGATCTGTCCGCAATTCCCGCCGGGCATGGGCCAGTGCATTCTGGATGCGATCGGATTTCGGATTCATCTCGAGCAGCGCCGAATGCTGCGACTGCCCGCCAGCTCGCTGGTAGTCGACGACGAGGATCCGGGCGACGGTACGTGCCAGTTCGAGACCATGATCCCGCTCCAGCATGCACAGCGTCAGGTCGATCCCAGCGCTGTTGCCCGCCGCCGTCCAGATCGGCCCATCGATGACGAAGATGCGGTTCTCCTCCAAGTAGACCTTGGGGAAGCGGTTCTTGAGTTCCTCGGTGAAGATCCAATGGGTCGTGACGCGCCGTCCGTCGAGCAGGCCCGCATCCGCCAGCGCGAAGGCGCCCGTGCAGATGGACGATATCCGTCGCGACGCCGATGCGGCCTCCGTGACGAAGGCGAGCAGCTTGGCGGAACTCGGGACGACGCAGGTGTTGCCCCCAATGATCAGCGTGTCGAAGTGCGGGGCGCTGAACGCCGCGGTGTCCAACGTCGTGCCCAAGGATGAGGGGACTGGCCCGCCATCATCGGACACCACTTGAACGTCGTAGAGCTTTGTCCCCGCGCTGAGATTGGCGAATTCGAAGACCGACAGCGCCGCAAGGCTCATGACCGGGAAGCCCGGCGTGACGACGAAGCCTACCGACAGCATGACTCATCCCTTCGTGACGCGAAAGGTGGGTTATATGACATTCGGGCAGCACGCCAGAGGTGCTATTCCACCATGCATCGGCGGCGCACGATTTTCAGCGAAGGTTGCCCATGCCAGCTTCCACCAAGCCAAGACGCGTCCTGATCACCGGTGCGACCGGAGACACGGGCCGGGCTGCGGTCAAGGAATTGATCGCCCTGGGCCTCGATGTCCGTGCCATGGTTCACGGCATCGACGAGCGCTCGTCAGCGCTCGAGCGACAAGGTGCCCAGGTCGTGGTCGGTGACCTTCTGGACATCGACACCATCGTCGCGGCCATGAAGGGGGTGGATGCGGCCTACCTGGTCTGGCCGGTCCAGCCCGGGCTGATCCATGCGACCGTCAATTTCGTGCAGGCGGCGAAGGAAGCCGGCGTTACGCATGTCGTGAACCTGTCGCAGCGCTCGGCCGACCGGCACTCCCAAAGTCACTCCTGCCGCGACCATTTCATCGCCGAGCAGGTGCTCGGCTGGTCGGGTCTCGCCGTCACGCATCTGCGCCCGACCTACTTTCTGGAATGGCTGCTCTACCCCTGGCAGCTGCCGCTCTTCGTCGAGAAGGGCATCCTGCGCCTGCCCGTCGGCAAGGGCCGGCATGCGCCACCCGCGGCAGCGGACCAGGGCCGCGTCATCGCCGCCATCCTCAACGATCCCGACGGCCATGCCGGCCAGACCTATCCTCTGTTCGGCCCGGTCGAGATGGACCATGAGCAAATGGCGGCCGAGCTCACCGAAGCGCTCGGCCGCAAGATCGTCTTCGAGGACGTCTCGATCGCGGACTACTGCACGACGCTGCAGGGCATGGGGGTGCCGCCGTACATCGTCCAGCATTTTGGTGGCGCCATGGCGGCCTATCAGCAGGGCGTGATGTCGGGGATGAACGACAATGTCGAGCGGCTGACAGGGCGCAGGCCCATGAGCGTCGGCGAATTCGCGCGAGCGCATGCCGACGTATTGAATCCCACACCTTAGCGTAGGCGCTCGCTGCCCAGGCGGCGCTACTCCAGCAGCTCCGGCCAGGGCACGATGGTCGACTTCACGGTGCGCATGGCCATCGCATCGGCAATCGCGCGCGAGATGCCGTCCGGATCGAAGCTGTAGAGCGTCTGCATGTCGAACCAGGGATATTTGTCCCGGGCGCGGTAAAGCATGTCGACGCCGAGCGGCAGGTCGTTGCCAGTGAATGCCCACGAGCCCAGCACGTTGAGGTCCTTGGTGCAGATGCGATGCCAGCTGGTGGCGATGCTGCCGGCGTCGGTGAACTGGCCCATCTCGACATAGGTACCGCCGTCACGCAGGAACTCTATTCCCTCCGGTCCGGCGCTCGGATGTCCGGAGCAGTCCATCACCAGATCCGCCCCGAAGCCGCCCACGATCTCGCGGACGCGGCCGATCCGCTGCTCCGGCGTGGTGACGGCCTCGATGTCGACTGTCGCCTCGGCGCCGAACTTGCGCGCGAGCTGCAGCCGCGGTGCCTCGGGCGCGCCGACGCAGATCACCCGGCCGGCACCCATCTCCTGGGCGGCCGCGACCGCGAGGATGCCGATCGGGCCCGAGCCCTGGATTACCACGGTGTCGCCCCAACGAAAGCCACCGGCGCGGGTGGCGCGGTTGAAGGCCCGGATGCAGGAGGTGAGCGGCTCGGCCAGGGCGCCCAGTCGCAGCGGCATGTCGTCGGGCAATTTGTAGATCTTGGTGCCCGGCAGCATGTCGAGGTCGACATAGACATGCTCGGCCCAGCCACCCCACAGATGCGGCGCTTTGTCGAAGCCGAGATAGCGCCCGTAATAGACCGGCGTCAGGCACTTGTTCGCACTTTCGGGATAGTGGACGCAGTAGTGGCAGCGCCCGCAAGGCATCAGCGGCGGAATCATCACCCGCGAACCGACTGTCAGCGGCTTGCCCATGAAGTCCTCGGTCAGCAGATCGCCCTTCTCGACGATCACGCCGCCGATCTCGTGGCCGAGCGTGAACGGCCAGGGCAGCGGCTTCGGCCAGTGGCCCTTGAGGATGTGCAGATCCGTGCCGCACACGCCGCAGGCGCCGATCTGGATCAGAGCGGCGTTGCGCGGCACCTGCGGCCGCGGCACCTGGTGAATGACGGGTGCAGCGCCCGGCCCGGCGAAGGTCGCCACCCGGATCTGTTCCATCACGGCCTCCCCGAAGAATTTCCGTCTTTCTAACCCTGCTTCGCACGCTCGCGCAGCTCGAACTTCTGGATCTTGCCGGTCGAGGTCTTGGGTAGAGCGCCAAAGACTACCCTGGACGGTGCCTTGAAGTGAGCCATGTGCGCCCGGCACCACGCGATGATCGCAGGCGCGTCGGCCACTTCATCCGGCTTCAAGGTGACGAAGGCGCAGGGGCGCTCGCCAAACTTTGGATCGGGCATCGCGACCACGGCCGCTTCCAGCACCGCCGGATGGCGGTAAAGGGCCTCCTCGACCTCCAGCGAGGAGATGTTCTCGCCGCCGGAGATGATGATGTCCTTGGCGCGGTCCTTGACCTCGAGGTAGCCATCGGGGTGGAGCACGGCGAGGTCGCCCGTGTGGTACCAGTCGCCGCGGAAAGCCTCGGCCGTGGCGGTCGGGTTCTTGAGGTAGCCCTTCATGATCGTGTTGCCGCGCAGCATGACCTCGCCCAGGGTCGTGCCATCGGGCGGAACCGAGGTTAGAGTCGCGGGGTCGGCCACGATCGCCTCCCCCAGGGTCGGGCAGCGCACGCCCTGACGCGCCATCAGGCGCGAGCGCTCGCCGATCGGCAGATCCGGCCAGCCCGCCTGCTCGACGCAGATCGTGGCGGGACCGTAGCTTTCCGTCAGGCCGTATAAATGGATGACGTGAAATCCCATCGCCGCCATGGCCTCGATCACGGCGCTGGGCGGCGCGGCACCGCCCGTCGCGACCTCGATGGTGCGATCGAAACTGCGCCGCACCGTGGCCGGCGCGTGGACGAGCGTGTTGAGCACGATCGGCGCGCCGCACAGATGGGTGACGCCGGCCGCCTCGATGAGCGGAAAGATCACGGTCGGGTCGACCTTGCGCAGGCAGACATGGGTGGCACCCACGGCGGTGGCGCCCCAAGTGAACGACCAGCCGTTGCAGTGAAACATCGGCAACGTCCACAGATAGTTCGAGCGGTGGCTGAGGCCGAAGTTCAGCGCGTTGCCCATCGCGTTCAGGAATGCGCCACGATGGTGGTAGACCACGCCCTTGGGGTTGCCGGTGGTGCCGGAGGTGTAGCAGAGCGAGATCGCGTCCCACTCGTCGCCGGGGGGCGCCCAGACGAAGTTCGGGTCGCCTGATGCCAGCAGATCCTCGTAGCTGATGCCCCCGAGTCGCTCGCCCGGTGCGGCTGGGTCCAGGATATCGATCACCGTGATCGGCCGCTGCACCTGTGCTAGCGCCGCCTTGATCACCGGTGCGAACTCGGTGTCGGTCAGCAGCACCTTGGCCTCGCCATGCTCCAGCATGAACGCGATCGAACGCGCGTCGAGGCGGAAGTTGAGCGCGTTCAGAACCGCGCCAGCCATCGGTATGCCGTAATGCGCCTCCAGCATCGGCGGGATGTTCGGGCACATCACCGCCACCGTGTCGCCGCGGCGCACACCCAGACCGCGCAGCGCGCTGGCGAGCCGGCGGCAGCGCCGGTCGACCTCGCCCCAGCTATAGGCCTCAACGCCATAGACGACGCCCGTGCGCTCCGGAAACACCGAAGCGCTCCAGCGCAAGAAGTCGAGGGGTGTCAGGGCTTGGTGGTTGGCGCGCGTCCTGGGCAGCGCCAGGTCGAAAATACTGTCGTCGGCGCTGGTCATGCGGGCCTCCCTGCGTCCGGCTGGATTTTGCCGGTAGACTGCGCCACGGTCGCGCCCGGGTCCAGCGCCGGACCGGGACCGACGCCGCCATGCCATCGCCCTCGTCCTCCGCGACCCAGTCCGTGTTCCGCGCCGAGCGCTGGCCGATCGCCGTCACTTACGCGGTCACCCTGATCGAGAACCTGTTCGCGCTGGCCTACCCGTTTACGATCGGCCTCGCGATCGACGGCCTCCTCGCCAAGCGCGGCCTTGAGTCCCTCTGGCCGCTGGTGGCGGTGTGGGCGCTGCACATCGTGGTCGGCGCCGCACGGCAGGTCTACGACACGCGGGTCTTCGCCCGCATCCATGCCGAACTCGCCACCGACACCGTGTTGCGCCAGCGCGCGGCCGGCTACGGCACCGCCGAGATCGCCGCGCGCTCGGTGATGACCCGCGAGTTGGTCGACTTCTTCGAGCGCGAGGTGCCGACCATGGCCACCGCCGTGATCGGCCTGGTCGGCAGCGTCGCGATGCTGGTCTTCTACGATACCTTGACCGGGCTGATCGTGGCGGCACTGCTGATTCCCGTGTTCGCGGTCTACCGCGTCTTCGGCCGCCGCGCCCATGCGCTGAACCGCGACCTGAACAATGAGACCGAGCGCGAGGTGAACCTGATCGTGGCGGGCCGTCTGGGTCCCCTCGCCTCCCACTTCCGACGCCGCGGGCGGCTGCGCGTCCGGCTCTCCAACGCGGAGGCCGCCAGCTGGTCGCTGGTGGAGCTGTTCTCGATCGGGGCGGTGGTGCTCATGCTCCTGCGCAGCACCGCCCTGCCCAACATCGGCGCCGGCGAGCTGTACGCCATGCTGGCCTATGTGTGGCGCGTGCTCGAGGGCCTCGATCAGGTGCCGATGCTGGTCCAGCGCCTGGGCCGGCTGGTCGATATCCGCCGCCGCTTGGATCTGGGCGAGGCGGCCTAGGCGTCAGGCCGGTACCGGATATTGCGATGCCCACGCCTGCCCGGCCGCGCGCTCGCGGCGCGCCGATGCGACCGCAAGGCAGAGGATCAGGATCAGCACGGTCGCATGATAGACGGCGTTGAGCAGGTTCTGCAGCAGCGTCTCCGCGATCAGATCGGCCGCGATCGCGAGCACGAGCGCACGCAGCATCGGGTCGTCGGTCGCACGTGCCGCCCGCATCGCGCGCCGGACCAGCAGCGCCAGCAGCAGGGCGACGAACAGCAGGCCCGGCGGCCCGGCCTCGACGTAGAAGCGCACCAGCTCATTGTGCGGCCATTCCAGCAGCTCCGTGCCGCCCAGCGCCGGCCGGCCGTCGGCCAGCAGCTCGCGCACCGCGCCCAGCCCCAGGCCCCAGGGGTGGTCGCCCGCCAGCGTCAGCCAGTAGCCGAGGCTGGACCAGCGGCCGGAGGTGAAGTCGTCCTGCCCGCCGGTGAGCCGCAGGTAGAAGCTGTCGTTGATCGCCAGCGTCCAGCCGGCAAAGGCGAGGCCGAGGCCCAGCAAGGCCGCGCAAAAGCGGCGCCAAGCCAATGCCGGGCGCGGCGAGGTGGCCAGGTCAAGGATCGCGAACACCGCCAGGGTCAGCAGAGCGGTCCGGGTGGCGGTGAGGAACACCATCGACAGCGACATCGCACCCAAGGCGAGGGTCGCGAGGCGCGCGCGGCCGGTGATCGGCTGGCCGAGCCGCGTCGCCGCCAGGATCAGGTGGATCAGGCTCAGGCTGCTGTGCATCACGACCGAGCCGGTGGGGTCGTAGCGCACGATGCCCTCATAGCCACGGGCGACGACGGCCGGCTCAGCCAGCACCTGGTAGAGGAAGGTCAAGGCGACATAGCCGGACAGCAGGCGCCAGACGAAGCGCATCAGCTCGTCCGAAGTCAGATGGCGGGCGAGGTTCGGCGCCGCCAGCAGCACCAGCACCGGCAGGGCAACCTTGGCGTCGACGGGATCGAAGCTGCCGCCTAGGTCGGTCAGCACGATCGCTGCCAGGAGCCCGCACAGCAGGAGAACCGGCCCGCTCGGCCGGGCGAGATGCGGCCTAAGCACGAACGGCAGCAGCAGCAGCGCCAGCAGGAGCGCGGTGAACACCAGGATCCGCTCCTCGGCGAGCCCGAGTGCTGCCGCCATGGAAGAGGAGAGCGCCGCAAAGCCGCACACCAGCACGAGCAGCGCCCGCGTCAGCAGTGAGGTCATGATCGCCCAAGTCCGCGAATTGATTGACACATATATCAACTAATGGTTTATTTTCGCGTCTATGGCCATCTCTTTCAGCGAGCCCAAGCTCAAGGCCTTCCCGATCCGGCCGACCTCCGCCCGGCTGGCCGGCCTCATGCAGAGCTGCGTCTTCATCCTTGCCGTGAACTGGTGCCTGCAGGGGATGCGCGGCATGGACCGCAAGGAGCTGTCCTTCCGGCTGGCCGCCGAGCTGCTGCTGGCGCTGATGCTGGCAGCGCTGGCCGCACCGGCGCTCCCCCTGCCCTGGGCAGCGGCCGCCGCCCTGCTCGGCGCTCATACCGCGAGCTTCACGCTGAACGGCCAGATGTGGGTCTGCGCCCGCTACTGCCGCTGCTATCGACGTGACCCCATGGCCCTGGAGCGGTTCCTGCACCGGGCCGCGGGCGAGTTGCGGTCCCTGCCGTGGCTGCGCGAGGCGGTGTGCATCGGCTCGCGTAGCCGGCGCGATGCGGTCCAGGGCGATCGTGCGGACCTCGACCTGCGCCTCGTCTTTCCGGCCGGCGCCGTGCCCTGGCTGCGGCTCAACCTGCTGCTGCTGCGCCTGCGCGCGCGGGCGCTGGTGACGATGATCCCGCTCGACCTCTATGCCTACGACCGACCGGAAGCGCTACGCCGGTTCGACCAGCGCGAGCGCCTGCTGCTGCTGCTCGATCGCGACGGCCGCCTCGCCGGTCTTTATCCCCGCCGCGCCGTCCCCTGGCCGTGACGGCCGGCACCGCCTGGACCGAGACGCGGCGAACCTGCTGGGCGTACTCACCCGGTGGGCATCTGGCCGAGCTCGAGCGCGCCACCGAGGGTATCCGCTTCACCGACCGGTTCGACGTCACCTTCGCCGGCGGCCGCCCGCCCGCGGCGGCACCGCGGCGCAGCTACCTCGTCTGCCACCCGCGCCGTGCCATCGGGCGCACGCTGCTGAACGTGTGCCAGTCGCTGCTGATCGTGCTGCGCGAGCGGCCGCTGCTGGTGGTCTCGACCGGGGCCGACGTCGCGGTGCCGATCTGTATCCTGGCCCGGCTGCTCGGCGCGCATCTGGTGTTCATCGAGACGGCCGGCGAGCTCACGCCGACGCTGGCCGGGCGGCTGATCTACCCGTTCGCCGACCTGTTCATCGTCCAGTGGCCGGAGAAACTGCAGGCCTTCCCCAAGGCGGTGCTCGCGCACGGCCCCCTGCTGTGATCCTGGTCGCCGTCGGCACCTTCATTCACGGCTTCGATTTGCTCGTCGAAGCCGCCGACGCCACCGCCGCCACGCTGGGCCTGCCCGGCTTCGCCCAGATCGGCCACTCGCGGGCGATCCCGACCACACTGGCCTGGGAGCGCTTCCTGCCGCCGGACGCGCTGGCCCAACGCCTTGCCGCCACCCGGCTGGTGATCTGCCACGGTGGGATCGGACTCCTGGGCGAGGCGATGCGGGCCGGCAAGCCGATCGTGGCGATGCCGCGCCGCGGCCGGCCGACGGCCGCCAACCCAGCCGGAGACCAGCTGGCGCTGCTCCTGCGCCTCGCGGAACATCACCCGATTCGCGTCTGCGAGCACCCGGCCGAGCTGACGTCGATCGTCCGCGCGCTACTGGACGCAGGCCTTGCACCGCAACGCTACGAGCTGGGGAGCGACGTGCCGCGGCTCGTCGCCGCCTACCTTGCGCTTGGAAGTGGCCTACCGCACCCCGGCCGGAACTGCCGCCCGCCTGTCACGCTTTAGCCCCATCATGGTCGTGGCAATCGGGAGGAAAATCCAATGGATGAGGAACTGCACCGGATCATCGAGCTGCGGGCCTACGAGTTATGGCAGAATGCCGGTTGCCCCGATGGACGGGCATTGGAATTCTGGCGGCAGGCAGAACAGGAGATCCGCGCCGACGAGGTGGACCCTGTCCTAGCCGCGTCGAGCCTCCAGCCGGGTGAGTTTCAATGACACGACCAATCGCAGGCCAAGCAGCCGTTGGCCTGTTTGGGCTTCAGCTCGGCCCCCGCTCGCTCATGGCGATGGTGCTCTAAGTCATCGGCGTTGTGGGTTCTGCTGCCACGCATGGAACTCCTGTCAGTCGGACCTGTTCTCGGCTACGGGGCGCACCCGCGCTGCTCAGGAGATGGGACGCGAGAATGCCAAGAAACCCACGACCCTCGAGCCGAGCTCGGAGCGAGGCCGAAGCGCTCCAGCAGGTGGAGGATGTCCCGGCCGATCTGGATCCGGCCGAGCTGATCTACGGCCCGGACGACGGTTCGCCGCGGCAAAGCGTCGACCCGGACAGCGAGACGGCCACCGGCCAGGATTGGGCTGTCGCGGACGGCGCGCGGCCTGATTTTGAAGACGAAACCTCCGACGGGTTGAGCGCAGTCGAAGAGGGGGTCAGGCACGCAGCCGAAGATCTGCCGTCGGAGAATAGCTGGGATGAACGCGTGCGACGCGTGGCGCACATGCTCTGGCTGGACGAAGGCTCACCTGAGGGCCGATCCGACGACCATTGGCGGATTGCATCCGAAATGGTGGCCCGAGAGGAGCATGGCGAGCGGTCGGCCCTGCTACCCTATGGAGACGACGACGAGGCGCCGGTGGAGGAAGCGGTCACCCTGGAAAACCTTGGCGAGGCTCCGGGTCTCGACGATCAGGCGAAGGACGGTGACCCGCCGCTCTAGTTGAGTTCTTGGAACTGCCTGGGGATCAAGGTCGGATATCGCCTTGTTGTTCGCGACGATCGCAGCCTGGATCTGAGCGCAGGCCATGGCCTATCTTGGGGCTGGCTGACGGCAACGAGGCGGGCGTCGCGGCCGGCCCAGCTGCCTTAAACCAATACTTCTGCACTAATGGCACGTATCGACATTACTATCCGGCACTGGGAATCGTAGACTTCGCCATTCTTTTATACCACTTTGGGCAGCTCATGACCGCCCCTCTTTCCGCTGCGCCTATGGCCACAAAAGGCCAAGCATGACGCCCATCGCGGCCCAGAATACCAAGCCGATTAAAATGCCGAGACCTAACCCGCGGCCGTCCCGCCTTTCCTCCTCCTCCGGAAGATCGTGCTCACGGGGTTTCTGTCGTGCATCGCTGATCGTATGAGCCATCGGCGCGACCTGATTTGAGCCTCACAACAGGCAGCACGATTGGCGGTGACCCGCACTAATCTGCATCAGTGCGACCCTCCGATCATGGATGTAGCCCTATCGCGCGAGCTGTTCGCACAGCATCGCTTGTTCCCCATGAACATTGGGGCGGGCTCCGGCTCGCTCCTCTTTCGTTCACCTATTTCGAGGGTTAGCTTAGCCCCTCGATGGGGAGGCGCATCGTGCTGGCACAGGCGATGATGGACCAGCAGGGACGTTGTGCTCGGATGGAGCTGCGCATCGAGCGAACCGAGCGGGCTATTGAGCGCCTGCGGCAATTCGCTGAAATGCTCGAGGAGCATGGCTGGGACAGCTCCATTGCACGGCACCGGCTGCGCGATGCGGATGCCTTGCTGGGCAAGCTGGGTGCATCGCAACGGAGCTTGATCAGGGCCGCTGCGGGCGGGCTCTAAGCAGACCGGCCCAGCCCGCGCGACCAAAATCCCGCCCCGATACTAATCTGAATTAGCGCGGCGTGACCGCCAGCGGAACAGGATCGCGCCATGGGGTCCGGTGCAGCGCCGCACGTTGCGCCGCCTCCGGCTCACGATCAAGACCCGCCGGGCCTGACCCGGGCAATCAGGGAGCGATCCATTTCAGCAAGCCCCCGAGCCTTTGATGGTGATTGGCCAGTTCCGCCGACGGTGATCAGCCCGACCGATCACACGGTGGGCTGCCGAAACGAGGGAAAACACGAGTGAGCTATTCGATCATCGGAACCGGGCCGCAGATCCCCGCGCCATTCGAGTTCAGGGTAAAAACGGCGACCGAGGCCCAGCTGAAGCTGCGGACCACGCGCGAGCTGTGCGGCCATGCGCTGGTCCGTGACGCCGTAGGCCGGGAGATCGGCGAGGAAGAGCTCGGCCTGCTGGTCAGGCAAGAGGGCAAGGCCTTCCGTATAGCGTTCCACAACAAGAGCCGCAGATGGCCGGGAATTCCCGGGCACGTCTAGAGGTGGATCCCGCGATCGCACCGCATCACTGGCGCCGGCAGCCGCGACCCGGCGGGGTAGAGCAACGATCGACGCACCGATCGCGGCAGGCTCCGCGCGATGGTAAAGCTGGCGTCCCCAACGGGGATCGAACCCGTGTTCCAGCCTTGAAAGGGCTGTGTCCTGACCGCTAGACGATGGGGACGTCGGCGGACAGCTAGCGATGGCGCCCATGAAAAGCAAGTCTGTGGGGCTGCCGATTAGGTCGCCGTTAACCGTGACCGGGCAGAATTGGCTTTGATCGCGGGCCAGGATGGTTCGCGCGGCCGCAGGGTTGCCGATGCCGCATCAGGCCACGCGAACGCTGGTCCACTTCGAGGTTCAGGTGCTGCGCGGCACGCGGTGGACGATCGAGCTCGCGCTCGAGGATGGCGAGCTGGCGCTGGAGCGGGCGCAACAGATCCTGCGCCAGCCTGAGATCGACGGCATCAAGGTCTGGAAAGAGATCCACGACCCGGCCACGGGCGAGTCCGCCGGCCGGACGGTGCTGTGCGAGCTGAAGCCGAAGCCCAAGCCCAAGGGCCGATGGGCTCTGCGCGTGCGCCCGCCGGCAGAGGGCGCGGACGAGCCGGAGCCGAGGCGGCGTCGGGTCGCAGCGCCGCCGCCACGCCCCGCCGACTGGCCGATCGCCTGCCTGAGCATCGGCGGCGCCTGCACCGCGCTGGTGGCGCTGGCCGTTCTGGCAGCGATCGAGTGACCATTGGCGTCCCCTCGCTGCCGGAGCAGCGCGGTTTACCCGCCCGCGAGGAAGTCGCTCACGGCCGCCAGCGTCGTATCGGGATGCTCGACCATCATCATGTGGCCAGCACCCCCGATCGAGGCCGTGACCGCGCCCGGAATCAGGCCCGCGAGCTGCTTGCCCGCCTTGGGCGGAGTCATGCGGTCTGCCGCGCCAATGACCACCAGGGCCGGGCAGCGCACCGCGCCCGCATGTTCGGCTCCCGCCGCGTAGCCGTCGCAGGCGGCCAGATCGACGCTCAGCACCGCCGGGTCGCCGCGGCGCAGCAGGGCGCGCGCATTGCCCTGGAGCCAGCCACCGGGTTGCGGGTTGCCGCCGATCAGGCCGCGCGGCCCGAACGCCCAGTCGCACATCAGCTCGACCGCCTTGGGGTCGTGCGCCGCCGCCAGGGCAAGGAGCTCGGGATGCACCGGCATCCGGGGCGCCGCACCCAGAAGACATAGCGCCGCGACCCGATCGGGGTGGCGCGCGGCCGTCGCGAGCGCGGCCAGCGCCCCCAGCGAATGTCCGATCAGGGTCACGGGCAAGGCGCTGTTGGCAGCGATCAGCGGAGCCAGCCAATCGGCGATGGCCTCGATCGACGGCAGTGCCGGCAGCGCGCGCGAGCGGCCGTGGCCCGGCAGATCGACCGCCAGCGCGTTCCAGCCGTGAAAGGCCAGGTGCCGCCCCTGCAGCGCCCAGACCGTGTGATCCATGCCGGCGCCGTGGATGAGGACGACCGTGCGGGCGCCGGCTCGGTGCGGCTGGCCGTAGCTGGAGACGAACGCGGCGGCGGTCATGGCTTCTGGGCGGCCCGCAGCGCGCGATCGAGATCCGCCACGATGTCCCCGGCATGCTCGAGGCCGACCGAGAGCCGGATCATGTCGTCGCGCAGGCCCACGGCGGCGAGCTGCGCCTCGCCCAGCTGCAGATGCGTGGTCGAGGCCGGGTGGATCACCAGGGTCTTCGCGTCGCCGACATTGGCCAGGTGCGACGCGAGCCGGCAGGCCTCGATGAAGCGTGCGCCAGCGGCACGCCCGCCCTTGACCCCGAAGCTGACGATGGAGCCAGCACCCTTCGGCAGCAGGTGCCGTGCCAGCGCGTGGTCCGGATGGTCCGGCCGGGTCGGGTGGACGACATAGGCGACCGCCGGGTGCCCGGCCAGGAAATCGAGCACGGCCGCGGTGTTGGCGATGTGCCGCTCCATGCGCAGCGGCAGGGTCTCGACGCCGAGCAGCAGGTAAAACGCGTTCTGCGGGCTGAGGCAGGCGCCGAAATCGCGCAAACCCTCGGTGCGCGCGCGGGCGGCGAAGGCCTGCGGGCCGAAACTCTCGGCGTAGGTGACGCCGGCATAGCCGGGATAGGGCTCGGTCATGGTGGGGAACCTGCCGGAACCTTGCCAGTCGAACCGGCCGCCATCGACCACGATCCCGCCGATGGCCACCCCGTGGCCGCCCAGCCACTTGGTCAGCGAGTGGACCACGATGTCGGCGCCGTGCTCGATCGGCCGGCACAGCCAGGGCGTGGTGAAGGTGCTGTCGACCAGCAGCGGCAGCCCGTGCGCGTGCGCCATCGCCGCCACGGCCGGAAGGTCCAGCACCTCGAGGCCGGGATTGCCGACGATCTCGGCCATGACCAGCCGGGTTTCCGGGCGGATCGCGGCGGCGAACGCGGCCGGGTCGCGCGGGTCGACGAAGCTGGTCTCGATGCCGAACCGCGGCAGGGTCAGCCGCAGCAGGTTGACGCTGCCGCCATACAGGTTGCGGGCGGCCACGATGTGCGAGCCGGCGCCCATCAACGTCGCGATCGCGAGATGCAGTGCCGCCTGCCCGCTGGCGGTCGCCACCGCCGCGACCCCACCTTCGAGCGCCGTCACCCGCTCCTCGAGCACGGCCACGGTCGGATTGGAGATCCGGCTGTAGAGATGCCCGGCGCGCTCGAGGTTGAACAGGCCGGCGGCGTGGTCGCTGTCGGGGAACACGTAGGACGTGGTCTGGTAGATCGGCACCGCGCGGGCCCCGGTGACGGGGTCGGGCACCTGCCCGGCATGCAGCGCCAGCGTGTCGGGATCGAGGAATTTGGGGTCCATGCGGCAGCCGTGCCCAGATCGAGGGACACCGAATACATCGCGCTGCGCATCGAGCGTCCAGGGTTAACTGGCGATCGCTTCCCAGAGCGCCCCTACGGCAAGCGGGAATGGAAAAAGGCGGAGAGGAGGCAGGTAGAGTGCGACCTCCTCTCCGCGATGCATCCCTGTCCGGCCAACTCCCCCACCGGAACAAAGGCTTCCGACACCGAGCCGGCGCCGGCTGGCGCCCTCAATCGCGCCAAGCCACCTGCTGGATCGATGTTAAATCGGGTCTAGGTCGGGCGCTGCGGGCGC
Organism: uncultured Alphaproteobacteria bacterium; assembly: GCA_963798145.1. Lineage (GTDB taxonomy): Bacteria > Pseudomonadota > Alphaproteobacteria > Geminicoccales > Geminicoccaceae > Benzoatithermus. The sequence goes on along the minus strand of CAWCSG010000019.1, from coordinate 166,834 downwards.
GCCTTGATCCAGATCAAATCTGTGCCGCACTTTCGGTTCGAGCAACCCCGAGCGGGGCGCTCCGCCGATGCCGGGTCGGCGCCGTCATCCGAAGCAAGCGAGGTCGGCAGTGCCGAGCCGCCCGTCGTGCAGGGCGCTGGCCACCAGCACGCCGGCGCAGCCGAGCGCACGCAGATCATGCAGGTCGTCGCGGTGGCGCACGCCGCCCGCGGCGTACAACCGCTTCCCCGGCGCCATCGCCCGCAATCCCCGCAGCCGGTCAAAGTCCGGACCCGCGCCGGCGCCGACCCGCGCCAGAGTCATTGCGATGACCCGCTCCGGCCAGCGCTCTGGCGTCGCGAACAGGCCGGCGGCACCCAGAGGACGTTCGCCCTGGAAGTCCAGCGAGAGGATCAGCCGGGACTCGCCAGCGAACAGCTCGAGCAGCCGCAGGTCGCCTTGGCTTTCGCTGCCGAGCACGAGATCGCCCAGCCCGGTCTCCAGGTAGCGCCGGCAGGAGCATTCGCCGGCGAAACCCGCATCGACCCAGAGCGCGAGCTCGGGAAACGCCCGCCGCAGCGCGAAGATCGCCGTCTTGTGGTCGCCCTGCTTTCGGATCGAGTCGAGATCGGCGATGTAGAGCGTGCGGAACGGATGCAGGGCCAGGAGGCCACGCACCACCTCGGCCGGCTCGGCGCTGGCGGCGACCAGCGAGCCCGCCAGCGGGCGGTAGCTGTCGCGGTCGCCGGCGCGCGCATGCACGACGAGGCCGCCCATGAGATCGATCACCGGGATGAGCTCGAACGCCGCCATGCCCCGTCCCCACGCAGTCGCCGCAGGCTAGCACGCACCCGAAAGGACAGCGATGGCACAGTTGATCACCGGCCTCGACATCGGCGGCGCGCATCTGAAAGCGGCGCAGGTGACACAGGCCGGCCACGTCGTGGCGGCGCTCCAGCTGCCGTGCGCGCTCTGGCTGGGCCTGGATCGCCTCGAGCAGGCTCTGGCCGAGGCCAGGAGCAGGCTCGGGCCGATCGACCGCATCGCGATCACCATGACCGGCGAGCTCGCCGATCTGTTCCCCGACCGCGCCACCGGCGTCGCCCGGCTGGTCGAGGCGGCGTTGACCGCCCTTCCCGGCGCCCGGCCCCGACTATGGGCCGGCCAGCACGGCTTCGTGCCACCCGCCGAGGCGGCCGGGCGCGCCGCCGCCATCGCGTCGGCGAACTGGCTGGCCTCGGCCGGGCTCGCCGCCGCACGCTGCGGCGACGGCCTGTTCGTCGACCTCGGCAGCACCACCACCGACATCCTGGTCCTGGCCGGCGGCATCGTCCGCGCCGAGGGCGCCACCGACCGGGCGCGGCTCGCCAGCGGCGAGCTGGTCTATACCGGCCTGACCCGCACGCCGCTGATGGCGCTGGCCGACGCGGCGCCGTTCGCCGGCCGCCGGGTCGCCCTGATGAACGAGCTGTTCGCGAACTCGGCCGACCTCTACCGCGTCCTCGGCACCCTGCCCGAGGAGGCCGACCAGCACGCCGCGGCCGATGGCGGCGCCAAGACCGCGACCGGGAGCGCGCGCCGCCTCGCCCGCATGATCGGCGCCGATCTCGGCGACGGCACCATGACCGATTGGCGCCGGCTCGCGGCCTGGCTCGCCTGCTGCCAGCGGCGGCGGATCGAGGATGCCGTGGCGCTGCAGCTCTCGCGCGGCCTCCTGCCCGAGGCGGCACCCCTGATCGGCGCCGGCTGCGGCCGCTTCCTGCTCGAGCCTCTGGCCCGTGACCTGAATCGTCCCTACCGTGACCTCGGCGACCTGCTCCCGGCCGAGCCCGGTGCTGCCGCCTGGGCCGCGACCTGCGCCCCGGCGGTGGCCGTGGCCCTGTTGCTGGCGGGCGAAGCCTAGGCGGGGAACGAATGACGCCACAGCCGGCCTCGGCCTGGGCCTTGCTGCGCACCTACCGCCGCGCGCTCGGCATGCTGGGTGACGAGCGCGGCGTGCTTGCCGTGCTGGTCGCGGCCAACGTCGCGATCGGCCTGATCCAGCTCGCCGAGCCGATCCTGTTCGGGGCCGTGGTCGACGCGATCGGCCGCGGTGCTGCCGCCTTCGGACTGATCGGTCTCTGGGCCGTGCTCGGCATCGGCGGCATCGCCGCCGGCGTCGCCGTGGCGCTGCTGGCCGACCGCCTGGCCCACCGCCGCCGTGCTGCGGCCCTTGCCGCCGGCTTCGAGCGCGCGATCACCCTGCCGCTCAGCTACCATGCCCGCACCGGCTCCGGCCGTGTCGTGCGCACCATGCTGGCCGGCACCGATTCGCTGTTCATGCTCTGGCTCAGCTTCTTTCGCGAGCATCTCTCGGCCCTGGTCGGCATCGCCTTCCTGGTGCCCACCGCGCTCATCATGAACCTGCAGCTGGCCGGGCTGCTCGCGGCCCTGGCCGTGGTCTACGTCGCCGTCAACCTCGTGGTCGTGCGCCGCACGCAGGCCGGCCAGATCGCGGTCGAGCGCCAGCACCAGGACGTGTACGGCCGCGTCGGCGACGTGATCGGCAACGTCACCGTCGTCCAGAGCTACGCGCGCCTCGCCGCCGAGGCCTCGGCCCTGCAGGGCATGATGCGCGAGCTGCTGGCGGCCCAATACCCCGTGCTGACCTGGTGGGCCATGCTCACCATCCTGACCCGCGGCTCGGCCACCATCGTCATGGTGGTGATCTTCGCCGCCGGTGCTGTCCTGGCCCAGCGCGGCGCGATCACCGTCGGCGAGATCGTGAGCTTCGTGGGCTTCGCCAACCTGCTGATCGGCCGCCTCGACCAGCTCACCGGCTTTGTCGGCCGCTTCTTCATCCAGGCGCCGACCGTCGACGCGTTCCTCGATCTGCTGGCGGCGAAGGAAGACGTGCAGGACGCCCCGGGTGCGGCCGTGCTGGCCAATGTCGCCGGCCGCGTCGCGTTCGACCGCCTCACCTACCGCTTCCCCGGCTCCGACCAGGGCGTGTTCGACCTCACCTTCACCGCCGAGCCCGGCCAGACGGTGGCCCTGGTCGGCCCCACCGGCTCCGGCAAGACCACGACCCTGGCGCTGCTGCAGCGCCTGCGCGACCCCGATTCCGGCAGCATCCTGGTCGACGGCGCCGACATCCGCGGCGTCACCCTGACCTCGCTGCGCCATGCCATGGCCGTGGTGTTCCAGGAAGCCGGCCTCTTCAACCGCTCGATCGCCGACAATCTGCGCGTCGGCAAGGCGGACGCGACCGCGGCCGAGCTCGAGACCGCCGCCCGTAAGGCCGAGGCGCTGGACTTCATCCTGCGCAAGCCCGGCGGCTGGGATTTCGTCATCGGCGAGCGCGGCCAGCATCTGTCCGGCGGCGAGCGCCAGCGCCTCGCCATCGCGCGCGCGCTGCTCAAGGACGCCCCGCTCCTGCTGCTCGACGAGGCCACCAGCGCGCTCGACACCGAGACCGAGGCCCGCATCAAGCAGGCACTGGACGCGGCCCGGCACGGGCGCACCACCTTCGTCATCGCGCACCGCCTCTCGACCATCGTCGACGCCGACCTGATCGTGGTGCTCGACCAGGGCCGCATCGTCGAGCAGGGCCGGTTCCACGCGCTGGCGCGCGGCACCGGCCCGTTCGCGCGCCTCGTGGCCGAGGGCAGCTTCACCACGCCGGAGTGACGGGCGAAGACGCTCGCCTCAACTTGGCAGCTGTCGCGGCCGCCCTGTTACGGGATGGTCGGCAGCTGGGTGAGCACCGCACCGACGCTGCTGCGGCTCTGGTTGAGCAGCACGAACTCGGGACCGGTGAAATGGCTCGCCGCCGACCCGCCTGCGCGCGGGAAAGTCGGATTGAAGCCGTAGCCCAGGCCGGTATTGCAGGCGTTCACGTCCTCGCAATAATAGAGCATCGCGCGGGTCTCGGCGGCATCGGCCGGCCGGCCACCCAGGCGCCGCTTGAAGGCGTCGACGCATTGCGCGGTGGTGCTGTCGCCGTAGGGGCTGAACGGTGCCAGCGTCCTGGCCATGTTGCGGTAGCTGGCGCTGCAGGCCGCGAGCGGCTCGTCGCTGCAGCTGGTGGCACCCCGCAGGCTGCAGCCGGTGATGTTGGCGAAGGTCTGGTTCGCGTCCAGCGGCACATAGTTGGGGCCGCCGCTGCCGCCCAGGCCCAACGCCAGCGACTTCTGCGCCTCGAGCGGGATCTGCAGCCCGAAATCGCGCTGGAACGCCTCGAACCAGCCGGCCGGCGTCGGTACGAACAGCGACTCGTCCTCGTGCAGGTCCATGACCGAGAGGTTCAGCTCCTGGCCACGAACGCCACTGTCGATATAGGCCTGGCTGAACCCGACATAGAGCAGGATGTTGTTGGACAGCACCGGTCCCAGTCCGGGGTTCCGGCAGACCGGCCGGCGCCAGTCCGCGAACGTCTGCAGCGTCTCGCTGCCGACGGTCCAGGCCCAATGGAAGCCGCTGGGATAGATGTCCGGCTGGGCATCCGGATCGCCCACCATCGCCGTCGCATAGAGGTTCGGGCTGACGCAGCTGATCGGCAGGCAGTTCTGGAACGCCGTCATGTATTCGCTGGGCGTCTGGACGCAGCCGGGGTGCGGCACGATCGCGAGGCCGGGCGCCTCGGCGCGCAGATCCGCGGCGCCGACCGTCGCAAGCAGGGCGAAGCCGAGCAGGCCGAGATAGGGCCGGCAAATGACCCCGGCCTCGCCCGCATCGTGCGGGCCGCGTGACGAAATTGGTGACATCTGAACCCCCTGTGGCGCATTTCCTGCCGGCAACACCAACAGTTGCATAGCAGCGTCAGTCAAGAGTTTTCAAGGTGTCCAATTCGCCTTCTGGGCAAGAAACTGCGGAAAGTGTCCCGGATCCCACCAACCGTCGATTGGCGAACCCAGCCTTGCGCGCGTGCGTCACGGTTTGCGCCGCATACCGGCGGTAGGGATAGGCCAGCCTTACCGGCCCGGGCTATGCCGGAGTGCACGGCACTGCGCGGCGCCCGGTAAGGCCGGGAGGATAGCGTGGCTGTCGATGTGGGCGCAGATCGCGACGCGACCGCCTTTGACCAGCGATGCCAATTTCGCGTCTGACGGGGCGCGGTGGGCTGGGCGGGGCGCTCGCGTCAGCCTCGCCCAAGCGGCGAGCTGTCCCAGGATGGCTTGCTGTTCGGCATCCGGCAGCTGCTGGAGCGCCAGCCAGACGTGTTGTGCTGGTGGCGCCCTGGAACCCAGCGCTTGTTGGTAACAGAGCAGGGATTTCTCGCTGTTCGGTCGACCAATTGCTAAACTGATTACGGATAGAATTCGGACGCCAGCCTAAAAAGCAGCATTATTGCGGCCTTTCACTCACAGGCCTTGCCGACCCATGGCAGGTCGCCTTGCGGTACGCGCCACACGTCCGTGACCATGCCGACAAGGCCCGGCGCAATAAGGTTGACCCATTCCCACACCGTCTTGTTGTCGGCTGCAGGCGCGATCTCAAGCAATCGTCCATGGTAGGGATCGACGATCAGGATATTGCCGTTCGGCAAGATCTGCTGCTCACCTCGCGCCTTGGCATAGAATTGCTGATCGCCGCTGCCGGTGAAGTTCCAGACGATCTCACGCGTTGCCGGGTCGATCTCCAATAGTCGTGACATCCCGAGTTTCGGGGTCTCACCGGTGATGCGATTGTCATAGACGAGGATGTGGCCGTTCGGCATGAAGTCGGGGTCATGTTGGCCCACGAACGGCCCGGTCATGAGCCACTTGATGCGCCAATCCTTGGGGTCCGCGACAAAGATCGTGTTGATGTGGCGCACCGAGATCAACAGGTCGCCGGCGACGAACATCGGAAACTTCGGTGCCAGTTCTGGCGTCAGCTCCTCAATGTCGTTCAGATGCATCGGATCTTCGTCGGCGAACGTCTTGCCTGCACCTGGACCCGAGATCAACGCCGACGCCCAGCCGCCGCCCAGCAGGATGTCGATGACCGACGTCTCGTCGAGCGGATGCCCGGCCGCGTCCAGCCGGAGAATTGTGTTGTCCCGATAGAAGCCCGACGGACCGACATCGGCGAAAAGCTGGCCGGCCGGCTTGCTCGTGCGTTCGATGGTCGATGGCAATAAAATCTCGCCATTCGCCAGCACCTCGACCTGATGGTGCGTGGGATGCTCGACTGTCCAGAGCACGCGCGAGCAACGGTCGAACTTGCCGGCGGCGAGCCCGCCGATATCGAGGATCACGTCCCCGTTGCCAAACAGGTAGGCGCCTTGGATCGGGACGCCGCCTGCCTCGTCGATACTTGCGATCCGATTACGATCGGGCCAGGTCCGCTCCATGGACGCATCCCATTCGTGGACGACGCGACCTTCCATGTCGAGCAGGTAGGCGTTGTAGCCCTGCGTCCCTCCCGCACCGTAGGCGGTGATGAAGGTGTAGCCGTCGAATGCCAATTGTTGGTCGTGTTTGATCACTCCGCCTTGGGTCCTATTGGTGGCCAAGGCGTAGTTGGACCGGATCCCGAGATAGTGCCGCCAGTTTTCCTTCAGATCGAGGGCAGCATCCTGTGCGGCATTCAGGACCGTATACGGGAACAGGTGGGCGCTACCGATGACGATCCCAGCGAGAAGGATCATCAGAGCCAAACCGATGGCAAATAGGACCGGCGCAAAGTTCCGGCACAACCACGAGCCAATAGTCCCCATCGATATTCACTACATCTCGGCAGTGCACCAACAACCGTCACGCGACCAAAACATCGACACGACGTGCCGTGACCTTCCAGCCGCGTACAAATCTTTTTGACGATACCGGACCCTGGTCAACCCGTCAACGCTCCTGCGCCGTAATGCCATAATGCCGTCTCACGCGTGCGAAACAGGCGGGCGAAAGCGCGGTCGGCCACTAGGCGGTCCCCGGTACCAAGTGCGATTAACGTCCGGTAACCAAGGGGTCAGCCGCTGCCTTGCTCCAGGTACTATGGCGCGGCAAATTTCGCCCGGATCGATCCCTTATCCCGAAAGCCGGCTAACCCGCCCGCTTGATGGCAAAAGTGTAGGTGGCCCTTGCGCGAACGGGAAAATTTCTGGAGCCAACGACACAAAGGAGCTTCTGACCTGGCTCGGGAACAACGGCCTGGGTTTCGCATTCTCCACCTGAGATTGCCGCGCAAAGAGTTATGAGCCCAGATGGGCCGTACATGACGATGTCCAGAACCCGGCCCGTATTATTCTTGCGGATGGCGCATCTATAGGAGCGCAATCCCGATTTGTCTGCCATCCATTCGTAAACATCCGGCTCCATTCTTGAACCGGAGCTGAGTGGGCTAGAAATCGACTGTATTTCCGCGTTGATGCTCAGGCCGGTCGTATCGAGCGTCTTGTATTGCCCGGCAAGAGCATCACGCCCGCCCGCCATTGCCAGCAGGAATGAAGAGGCGAGCAAGGCGGTCAGAAAGCCCTTTTGCATGTTGAATCCTTTGTTGCTCTGGCTGTATCGGCCAAATATGAGGCGCCCATTGTTCGGGCAAATTCCATCCACAACACCAAACCCGATCGGTAACATTTACAGCTTTTCCGGGCCGGGGTCAATCCCGCTCGGGTTGCACGCGGGACGACTGCTCCGAGGCTGTCCGTACCGGGGTGACGGTTGAACTGCGCCCCTGGTGACAGATCCGGAGCGATTTATTGATCCCGCAGTCCCAGTCGTCGTGCGCCACTTCCCCGCCCCGACGAGCCGACCCGAGCCACCGCCGCCGCCGCGCGCGGCTGGTCGGATACGAAGTCGAGCATGGTGCCGTTCAACGTCCAACCTGCCAGATCCGATTGACGGCTGGTAGCCACTTACCCATCCACCACGCGTCCGGTCGGCCGGCTCAACGCCACCCACGGCCTGACGCACCGCTGACATTTCGCTCACCGTCAGTGGGGACATTTTAACGAATGCTCTAGGAATATTCGCCTCATCGTGCTATGCTTCCGGCAACCCCCAGCCGGACACCCGCCATGCCCGCCACCGCCCCACGCCCCCGCTCCCCCGCCCAGATCGAAGCCGCCCGCCGCAACGGCGCCCGCTCGCGCGGACCCGTCACCGCCGAAGGCAAGGCCCGCAGCTCCCGCAACGCCCTCAAGCACGGCCTCGCCGCCCTGCAGCACTTCGTCCTCGAGGACGAGGCCCCCTCCGAGCTGGAGGAGCTGACCGCCCGCCTGATCGCCGAAGTCGACCCCGAATCCGAGATCGAGGCGCGGCTCGTCAAGCGCATGGCGATCGCGTTCTGGAAGAGCGAGCGCGCCGAGCGGATCGAGGTCGCCCTGTTCGACGCCGCCCCCAAGCTCCGCCCGCCCCAGGCCGGCTTCGAGTGGGAGGTCGCCGACCCGCTGACCACCTTCGACCTCAAGCGCTTCAACGCCGTGCGCGGCTACCAGGCCCAGCAGGGCCGGGAGCTGTCCCGCTGCCTCAAGGAGCTGCGGCTACTGCGCCGCGACGCTGTCGCGGAATGCACGGGCGAACCCGAGCGCACGTCGCAGAAGGAACCCGAGCGCCCGCCCGAACCCGCCAACGACGACGCCTGGATTCTGCCTCCGGCGGACGATTCCGGCCCCACGAACGCACTGCAGAACCAACCCGAGCGCGACGGTGATGGACGACCTGCCGGAGGCCGCCCGCGCCGAGCTGGACCGGCTGCTCGCCGCCGACGACTGGCCGGGCCTCGCGCGGCTCGCCGCCACCGGCGCCCTGCTGCCGCTGGGCCTCGCTGCCGCCGACCTCGAATCGCCCGCGGCCTTGGGCCGCGCGCTCTATCGGCTCGCCGGCCGGCCCGGGGCGGCGGCCGCCTGAGGCCGCCAGCCCCGGCCGGTCAGCCCTCGACGCTGCCGCGCCGCTGCGACCAGTTGGTGATCAGGATCGAGAGGATCAGCACGACGCCGATGACCACGATGGTGGCGTCGCCCTTGACCCCCGTCAGCGCCAGGCCGTTCTTGAGCACCTGGACCAGGGCCACGCCCAGCACGGTGCCCAGGATCGAGCCGGTGCCGCCGAAGATCGAGGTGCCGCCCAGGACCACGGCCGCGATCACGTCGAGCTCGAGGCCCGTGCCCATGTCCGAGCGGGTGGTGCTGACCCGGCTGACGAAGATCCAGGCGGCGAGGCCCGACATCAGGCCGGACAGGCCGTAGATGACCAGCTTGGCGCGGTCGACCGGCAGGCCCGAGAAGCGCGACGCGGTCTCGTTGTTGCCGATGGCGTAGAGCGTGCGGCCGAAGCTGGTGCGGGCCAGGGCCACGCCGAACAGGAGGATGAAGACGAGCAGGAACCAGAGCTGGGTCGGGATGCCGGCAAGCTCGCCCTGGCCCAGGGTGAAGAACCAGTCCGGGTAGCCGCGCACCGAGCGCGCCTGGCTGATGCCCTCGGCGAGGCCGCGATAGAGGGCCAGCGTCGCCAGCGTCGCGATCAGCGGCGGCACGCCGACCCGGGTGATGATCAGCCCGTTGACCAGGCCGGCCACGGTGCCGATCACCAGGGTCAGCGCGATCGCGGCCTCGAGCGGCAGGCCGACATTCTGCCACAGCACGCCCAGCATGATCGCGCACAGGCCCAGGGTGGACCCTGCCGACAGGTCGATGCCGCCGGTGATGATGATGTAGGTCATCGGCAGGGCGACGAGCCCGACCTCGGTCGCGAGCCGGGCCTGGTTGAGGAGGTTGTCGACGGTGAAGAACTGCTCGCTGGTGAAGGCCATGATCAGCAGCGCCAGCGCCAGGATCAGCGCCAGCACGGCCTCCTGGCCGAGCCGGAAGGCGGGCAGCGCCGGGCCTGCCGGCTTCACGCCTGTGCTCAGGGGCGCCATCAGTGGGCCACCTGGCGACGCCGCCGCCACAGATCGGCCAGCACGGTGACCAGGATCAGCACCCCCTGCACCGCCTTGATCCAGTATGGCGAGACGCTGAGGAAGATCAGCGAGCTGCCGATCGCGGCCAGCAGGATCGCGGCCAGGGTCGAGCCCACGACCGAGCCGATCCCGCCCAGGATGCTGACCCCGCCCACGACCGAGGCCGTGATGATGGTCAGCTCGAGATTGGGCGGCACGGTCGACTGGATCACGCTGAGCTGGGTCGCGAACAGGACCGAAGCGATGCCGGCGAAGGCGCCATGAATGAGGAAGACCTGCATCAGCACCCGCCGGCGCGAGATGCCGGCCAGGCGCGCGGCCTCGGCATTGCCGCCGACGGCATAGATCGAGCGGCCGAGCCCGCTGTAGCGCATCCAGAACGCGGCGCCGACGCGTCAGCACGACCATGAACCAGATCGGCATCGCGACGCCGAGCGGCTCCATCTGCGCCAGCGCGTAGCCCGGTGGCAGGTTGGAGATCCAGGCGCCGCCGGTGGCCATGATCAGCCCGCCCTTGAGGATCGACAGCATGCCCAGCGTGACCACGATCGAAGGGATGCCCAGATAGGCCACGAGGAAGCCCATGACGCCGGTGGCGAGCATGCCCGCCAGCACCGGCACCAGCCAGCTGAGCCAGATCGGCCAGCCCGCCACCGCGACCGAGCCCGACAGCACCGCCAGCACGCCGATCAAGGAGCCGATCGACACGTCGATATTGCCCGAGATGATCACCATCGACATGCCGATCGCGGCCACCGCGACATAGGCGTTGCCCTGGAAGATCGTCTCCAGGTTGCGCTCGGCGAGGAAGCGCGGGTTGACGGTGCCGACGATCACGAACAGCAGCACCAGCGCCAGCAGCAGCACGGCCTCCTGGCTCACCAGCCTGCGGCCGAGGCCGGCCAGCGGCGAGGCCGCGGCAGCGGAGGCGGCGCTCATGCGGCCGCCCCCACGCGCATCATCGCATGTGCGATGGTTTCCTGGTCGGCCTCGCCGCGCACGAACTCGGCCACGATCCGGCCCTCGCGCATGACCAGGATCCGGTCGCTCATGCCCAGCACCTCGGGCAGCTCGGACGAGATCATCAGCACCGCCAGGCCCTGGGCCGCGAGCTCGCTCATCAGCCGGTGGATCTCGGCCTTGGCCCCCACGTCGATGCCGCGCGTCGGCTCGTCCATGATCAACAGCCGCGGCTTGGTCGCCAGCCACTTGCCGAGGACCACCTTCTGCTGGTTGCCGCCCGACAGCTTGCCCACGATCTGGTCCGGCCCGCGCGCGCGGATGCCGAAGCGGGCGATGGCGTCGTTGGCCAGCACCTCCTCCTCGGCGCGGTCGATGAAGCCGCGCCGCGCGATCCGGCGCAGCACCGCCAAGGACACGTTGTGGCGCAGGGTCATCGGCCGGATGATGCCCTGCGTGCCGCGATCCTCGGGCACGTAGGCGATGCCGTGCAGCTTGGCCTGGGCAGCGCTGCCGATCCGCACCGGCTGGCCGTCGACCAGGATCTGGCCGGACACGGCGGGCGAGATGCCGAACACGCTCTGGGCGACCTCGCTGCGGCCGGAGCCGATCAGGCCGGCCAGGCCCACGATCTCCCCGGCACGCACGGTGAGGCTGACGCCGCGCACCACCGGCGGCGAGACCAGGTCGCGCACCTCGAGCACCGGTGCGCCGACCTTGGTCGCGAGCTTCGGGAACAGATGGTCGATCACCCGGCCGACCATCATGGTGATCAGCTCCGGTTCGCTGGTATCGGCGACCCGCCTGGTCGCCACGAACTCGCCGTCGCGCAGCACGGTGACCCGGTCGGCCAGCAGGAAGATCTCGGCCATGCGGTGGCTGATATAGACCACGCCGACGCCGCGGGCCTTGAGGTTGCGGACGATCGCGAACAGCCTGAGCACGTCGGCCTCGGGCAGCGCCGCGGTCGGCTCGTCCATGATCAGCACGCGCGCGTTGAGCGACAGCGCCTTGGCGATCTCGACCCGCTGCCGATTGGCGACGGAAAGCGTGCTGACCAGCGCGGTGACGTCGAGCTCGTGGATGTCGAGCGAGGCCAGGATCTCCGACGCGCGCATGGTCATCGCCCGCCAATCGACGGCACCCCAGCGCGTGCGCGGCGCGTGGCCCAGGAAGATGTTCTCGGCCACGGTCAGGTCCGGGAACAGCAGCAGCTCCTGAAACACGGTGGCGATGCCGGCCGCCTGCGCGGCCTGCGGGCCGCTGAAGCGGACTTCCTGGCCGTCGATCCGGATCGTCCCCGTGTCCGGCCGGTACACGCCGGAGACGATCTTGATCAGCGTCGACTTGCCGGCGCCGTTCTCGCCCAAAAGCGCATGGACCTCACCGGCATGGACGTCGAAGCGCACATCGTGCAGCGCACGCACGCCGGGAAACGATTTGCCCAGGCCCTCGACCGCCAATACCGGCGCGGCCCCATCAGCCATGCGCCGCGGCCGCGCCCACCACAATTCCCCGCCGCTCGTTCGGTCGCCGCCACATTTTTTGCATCTGGCCTCCCTGCCCGGGGAGCTAGCGGCACCGACGCTCGGCCGTCAAGGCGATGGACCGACGGCAGCTGTCCGAGATCAAGGCTGGAGCGGACGAACCTTGACGGTAACGCGGCGGGAAGGGTCGTTGCGGGCGTAGGCATGCTCGATGGCGAGGTTCGTGACCTTGGCGTTGGCCCGCAGGAAGTCGGCGATGCGGACCATACGGCGCTCGGCGATCCAGCGATTATAGGCGGCCGCATCCTCGGGCGCGCCGTTGGCGACCGGATCGTTGCCGATACTGCCGATCAGCTCAACGGCATAGGCCTGATCGGGCCGCAGGCCCAATGCCAGGCTGCGCAGGCGGCCGTTCAGGCTGTCGGGGAAGTAGCTGCTGTTGACGTCGAAGGTGATCGTCAGGGTCTGCGGCGGTGGCAGCTTGGGCGCGGGCGTGGCTGTGGCAGGCTGCGGCGCGGGCGTGGCAACAGGATCCGAACTCTCGACGGGCGAGGGGGCCGCAGTAGCCGTGACGGTCGGTGGCGATGCGGTGGGCGCGGCCTGTGCCGGCGCAGCGGCAGCCGCTGCGGCTGTCTGCAGCCGCCGCATCTCCTGGTCGGCCAGCTCCAGTTGCCCCGCGAGTTCCTGCCGGCGCGCCTCCAGCGCCGTCAGCTTGGCCTCGCCCTGCGCGACGAGCGCCTGACGCTGCTCGGACTGGGCCAGCGCCGCATCGCGCTCGGCCGTGATCGCGACCAACTCTGCTCCGAGCGTCGCGACCTGCACATGCCTAGACCAAGCGAAGCCGCCGACTGCCAGCAGCAGCACCAGCAACAGAGCCGTAACCCAGGTTGGATAGCCGCGTGACGATTCGGTCCGGCGTTCTTCCAGCGGTTGGATGACGTTCGCGTCGGCCAAGATATACTCCTCCACCGGCCCCGTGGGGGAGCCGGATTGCGACGTGCGCCGGCTGATCATGGGCAAGATGACCGCGTTGTTGCGGTCCGGGCGCCGGCTACACTGCGCTTAACCCGGTCAGCGCGACGAACAAAGAGGAATGTCGCTAGCAAACTCGCAGGAAATCGCTCGCTGACGCGGCGCGGCGGCGGACTGTTGCGCCCCCGCCGCGCAGAGACCGGATCAGATCTCTTTTTTGGAGAGTTGGTCAGCGATATAGTCAGCTTGGCGGATGGCCAACGTAACGATGGTCAGGGTCGGGTTCTCGGCGGCGCCGGTGGTGAACTGGCTGCCGTCGGAGACGAACAGGTTCTTGATGTCCCAGGTCTGGCCATGTTTGTTCAGCACGCCGTCGCGGGCCGAGGCGCTCATCCGGTTGGTGCCCAGATTGTGGGTGCTGGGATAGGGTGGGGTCTCGTAGACGTCGGTGGCGCCTGCCGCCTGGTAGACTGCGGTGCCCTGGCGGAAGGCGTGGCTGCGCATTGCGATGTCGTTCGGGTGGTCGTCGTAGTGGACGTTGGGGACCGGCAGCCCGAACTGGTCCTTCTCCGAAGCGTGCAGCGTGACCCGGTTGGTCTCCTGCGGCATGTCCTCGCCGACGATCCACATGCCAGCCATGTTGGGGAACTGCTCCATCTTGCGGCTAAAGCCGCGGCCCCAGGCGCCAGGGTCGAGGAACGCAGCCATGAACGGCAGGCCCAGCGACAGGGTCTCCAGCTCGTAGCCGCCGACGAAGCCTCGCTGCGGGTTGTGCTCGACCTCGTCCTGGATGATCCCGGCCATGGTGGTGCCACGGTACATGTGGACGGGCTTCTCGAATGCGGCATAGACCGAGCCGGTCAGGTGCCGCATGTAGTTCTTGCCGACTTGGCCGGAGCTGTTGGCGAGGCCGTCCGGGAACTTGGACGAGGCAGAGTTCAAGAGCAGGCGCGGGCTCTCGATCGAGTTGCCGGCGACACACACGACGCGCGCCTTCTGGACCTGCTGCTTGCCGTCCTTGTCGGCGTAGAGCACGCCGGTGACCTTGCCGGCCGCGTCGTGCTGTATCTGCAGCACCTGCGAGTGCGGACGCAGCTCGAGCTTGCCGGTCTCGATCGCGGCCGGGATCTCGGTGTAGAGCGTCGACCATTTGGCCGATGACTTGCAGCCCTGGAAACAGAAGCCGATCTGCTGGCAGGACGGCCGGTCGGCGCGCGGTTGGCTGTTGATCGCCATCCGGCCGGTATGGACCTTCTGGTAGCCCAGCCGCTTGGCACCGGTGTAGAGCACCTTGAAGTTGTTGTTGCCGGGCAGGCCCGGGATGCCGTTGGTACGGGTCACCCCCATCTTGTCCTCGGCCTTGGCATAGTACGGCTCGAGCTCGGCCAAGGTGACCGGCCAGTCCAGCAGGTTGGCGCCCTTGATGTCGCCATAGTTGGTCTTGGCTTTGAATTCGTGCTCCTGGATGCGCAAGGAAGCGCCGGCCCAGTGGGTGGTGGTGCCGCCGACGGTCTTGCAGATCCAGGCCGGCAGGCCCGAGAAGTTCTTCGCCACGCGCCAGTTGCCAGACGTGGTACGCTTGTCCAGCCATGAGATCTGCAGGAAGCTGCCCCATTCGTTGTTCTGGAACGTGTCGATGCTCTCGTGGCCGCCGGCCTCGAGCAGCACCACGCTGATCCCTTTCTGCGCCAGCTCGTTGCCGAGCGTGCCGCCGCCGGCGCCGGAGCCGATGATCACCACGACCGAATCGTCGGTCAGTTCGTAGGTCGTTGCCATGGTTCTTGCCTCCCTCAACCCAGAAACGGCGGCGGGCTGGCCTCGGCGTCGGGCTGGAGCGTCCAGCCCGCGTCCTGGAAGCCGCGCTGCAGATAGCCGCCGTCCTGCCACGAGCTGCCCTGGTAGCCGAAGTCGCTCCACAGCACCTCGTTGTTGTAGAGCGCGACCACGGTGTGCCCGCGCACCAAGCCGAAGAACGGCGTGGTCTCGATGCTCTGCAGCACCTCGACCTGGGTGCCGTCGGACAATTCGAGGAACGGCACGCCCAAGGCCTGGTCGAGCGCGGCGACGCCGTTCTTGACCTGCTCGACGATCTCCGGCGTCGTCTTGGCCTTCGCGTCCAGCGCCTCGACCACCTCGGCGTAGTAGATGTCGCCGATCCGGTCGTGCGGGTAGAGCTGCCGGGTCATCTTCAGCAGCACCTCGGCCTCGTGCGCGCCGAAATGGTCCAGGGTCATCGCCCAGGCCCGATTGCTGGCGAGGATCGTGGTGGAGCCGGTGACGACGATCACCGCCGCCGTCGTGGTGGCGGCGGTTCGTAAGAACTCCCGCCGGTCGAGGATGTGCTTGCTCATCTTTCTGGTGCCTCCCTGTCGTGCGCGGCTAGCGATAGCGGCCGTGTCGCTGCAGAACCTCGATCTTGTAGCCGTCCGGATCCTGGATGAAGAAGAAACGCGCCATCAGCCCACCGTCGCGGTGGAACTCCTTGATCGGCTGCGGCGCGATTCCGGCCGCGCCCAGCCGGGCGTGGAGAGCGTCCAGGTCGTCGACGCAGAAGGCGACATGGCCGTAGCCGTCGCCCAGCGCGTACGGCTCGGTGCGGCCCTTGTTGAGCGTCAGCTCGACCTCGAAATCGGCCTCCGCGTTGCGCAGATAGACCAGCGTGAAGCTGTCGAAATCGAAGCGGTCGGCGACCTCGAGACCGAGTGCGGTGCGATAAAAGGTGATCGAGCGGTCGAGATCGATCACGCGGATCATCATATGGATGGCCTTGGCCATGCCGGGGCTCCCTGCTAGTTGTCCGTAAGTAACAGGCTCAGGCCCGCACCGGGTAGTAGGTGAATATTACCAATGACTCTGCGGGAATAAATGATGCCCAGGCAGGCGCCGACCGTCACCCGGCGTGGGTTGCTGGCGGCCGCCACAGGCCTGCTCGCGGCAGGGCAGATACGCCGAGCCGCGGCGGCACGGGGCCGGACCGTCGACGCCCATTTGGAAGCGCGATCGGCAGTGGTCGATATCGACGGGCAGCCCGTCCAGCTGCTGACCTACAATGGCAGCTTTCCGGGCCCGATCCTGCGGGCGGCCGAGGGCGATCTGCTGCGCGTGCTGCTGGTCAATGGGTTGGACGAGCCGACCAACCTGCACTTCCACGGCCTGCACGTCTCGCCGGCGGCCAACAGCGACAACGTCTTCGTCGAGGTGCCGCCCGGTGGCGAATTTCGCTATGAGCTGGTGGTCCCGTCGGGCTTTGGCGGAACGTTCTGGTACCACCCGCACATGCATCATCGTCTGGCCCGACAGCTGTGGCGGGGGCTTGCCGGACCGCTGATCATCGACCGCCCGATCGACACGGAGCCTGGGCTGGCTGCGGCGGACGAGCAGATCGTGGTGGTGAAGGATCTGGCCCTCCTCGATGGCGAGCCCAGTCCCCACACCAACAGCGACTGGGCACGCGGCAAGAGCGGCCCGCTGGTGCTGGCCAACGGCATGCCGGAACCGACCCTGAACGTGGCCCGGTCGCTGGTCCGGCTGCGGCTGATCAATGCCTGCAATGCCCGCATGCTGCTGCTCGCGCGCGGCGACGGACGGCCACTGCAAGTCCTTGCCTATGACGGCCATCTGCTCGCCGAGCCGGAACAGCTGGCCGAGGTGTTGGTGTCGCCGGCGCAGCGGGTGGATCTGCTGCTCGAGCTGACGGCCGGAGAGGAGGTCGCCCTCGTCTACCGGCCGTATGCCAGCGGCGCGCGCCGCGAGCCTTGGCGGACCGAGACGCTGTTGACGCTGCGGCCGCCCGACACCGAATCGCCGTCGACGATGCTTGGGAGGCTGCCGCCGGTCGAGCGGCTCGATCCTGCGGCGGCCAGCAACCGGCGCAGCTTCAAGATGGCGATGGCGTTCATGGTGCCGGACGGCCATGGCCATATGGAGCCGATCCGCGGGCGTCTGGGCACGCTCGAGCTGTGGGAGATCACCAACGTCGATACCCAGGACCACGTCTTCCATCTGCACACGTGGCCATTCCAGGTCTGGCGGCGCGACGGCGCGGAACCGGCCTTGCCTGCGTGGCGCGACACCATCGACCTGCGCCCCGGGGAGCGGGTCGAACTTCTGGTGCCGTTTCGCGATTTCGCCGGCAAGAGCCTGTACCATTGCCACATTGCGGAACATGGCGACGCCGGGATGATGGCGATTGTCGAGGTCGCCGCCTGAGCGTTCAGCCCCGGGTTTCGGCGGCGATGCCGAGCCCATCCTGATCCGGCTCGACCAGCCCGCGCTCGCGCAGCTGGGCGATCAGGCGGGCGCGCTCGGTCTTCGCGGCACCGAGCGGCCGGTTACGCGCGGCCCCGACCTCCGCCGCCGTATAGGGTGGGAATCCGGGCGCCAGCGTACCGGCACCGTAGGTCGCGAGCATCCAGTTGAGCACGGCGGCCAGACGGGCGTCGTCCAGGATCGACCGTGCGGCACCCGGGACCCGCATCAGATAGTCACGACCTTCCGGCAGGCGCGTGTAAAGGCCGACAAAGCCGTCGAGTTCGGGGCACGTGACCGGGCGTGCCCTCGCCGCCCCAGCCGTGGCAGCCACGGCAATGGAAGGTGAAATCCGCCTTCGGCCCGGCGACCCGCTCCAAAGGCCGGCCCGGCACGTAGTCGTTGGCCGACGCAAGCGTGCCGGATGCGAGAAGGAGCGCTGCCACAGACAGCAGCCGGTGCATCACGCCTTGCCGATCACCACCGCGCTGGAGCAGTGGTAGACCATCGAAGGGGCGCCGAAGCACCAGACGATGTCGTTGTTGAGCTCAGGACGGTAGGTCGGCATGTCTCCCTCGGTGCCCCAGCAATAACACTGGCCGCACGGAATCGCGCCCGCAACAGTCCTGGTACGCAATCAGGTAGGGCTGGTTGTCCGTCGGATTGATGCAGGTACCGACCCAGCTTGTCGGCGAAGCGTGGGTACCCGGTGGGCACTTGTTGTAGGAGCCACCGCAGCAGCTGCACAGCCAGCCATCCGACGAGCAGTAGCGCCAATAGTTGCAGGCAGTCGGATCGGTCGTCTGCGCCGTCTTGACGAACGCTTCGGCGTGCGCCTGCTTGAGTCGGCCACTCTTGTCCACCGGCAGCATGGGCAGGATCGCCCCGCCGACCAGCGCCGTGCCGAGGCGGGCGATCAGGCTGCGCCGCGAGCTGCGCTGCGCGATGCGGCGGCTGCCGCGTTCCATCATCCGGTCGAATGCGTCGAGCATCATGCCGATAGCCTCCCGATCCCGTTGCCCGCGCCATCGTCCGGCGGCTCGTGCGCGCTGCCATTGACGTGGTGGCGCTGCTTGCCGAGCAGATACTCCTGCATCGAGGCGTACCCCGTCTCCTGAGCCACGAGGAGACTCTCCAGATGCTCGCGACTGTTGACCAGCCCCTTGGCGCGGATGACGCCAGCCGGGTCGATCAGCACGGCAT
This sequence comes from uncultured Alphaproteobacteria bacterium, assembly GCA_963798145.1. Classification (GTDB taxonomy): domain Bacteria; phylum Pseudomonadota; class Alphaproteobacteria; order Geminicoccales; family Geminicoccaceae; genus Benzoatithermus. The sequence goes on along the minus strand of CAWCSG010000019.1, from coordinate 148,121 downwards.
GGGGCAGCTTGCCGATGCCCAGCGTGATGCCGACGATGGGCGCCAGCAGCAGCGGCAAGCCCTGGAGCTTGTGCTCGGCAATCATGGCCGCATGAGCCCGTTGCTCGCCGTCGCCGATCAGGACGATCTTGACCCCCTGCCGCTCGCTGTGCGCGAACGAGCGGGCGGTGGGTAGCAGCTTCTTGCACATGGGGCAGTCGGGCGAGACGAACAGCAGGAGCTGGCTGCGCCCGTCGGCCTGTTTGCCACCGACATGCTGCGGCACGCCGGCGAGGTCGACGAGATCGAACTGTGGCGCCGGATCGCCGAGCTCGATCGCCGTAGGCGTGGTCAGGGCACCCAGCGGAGCGACTCGCTCGTGCAGCACGCCCACCTGCCGGGCCAGGGCCAGAACGGTGGCGGACAGCGCCAGGATCACGATCCACGATACGACTTGCGAGGCGATCAGCGCTTCCATGGCTAGGCCGGTGCTCCCTTCTGGAACCGCGGCGCCAAACCGAAGAGCCGCCCGTATGCGGCGTAGACCAACAATACGGCGCCGGCACCGGCGACCGCCGTCAGCCCGTCGAGCGCGCCGAGGCCACGAGCGGCAACAGTGCTCGTCGCCAGGGCGAACGCCGCCAGCGCCAGTACGAGGTTCCTGGCCACCAGCGGCCAGCTCAGCCTCTGGCGCAGCAGGCCGATGAAGCAGCCACAGTCTATGTCGTGGCGGCCACGCCGAAGGTTCAGCGCCATCGCGCCGGCGAAGGCCATCAGCAGCACTGCGATCACCGCGGCGGCCAGGGGGCGGGTCGTCGGGAACAGCAACCCGATCGCTCCGGCCAGCTCGACCACCGGCAGAAGACGCGCCGCCGCCGGCACCAGCGCATCGGGCAGCACACGATAGTTCGCGACGACGGCGGCAAATGCCTCGGGCGCTCGCAGCTTGGTCAGGCCGGCGCTGGCGAAGATGCCCGCCAACACCAGCGCCCCTGTCAGGATCAGCGCGGGATCCAGGCTCATGGACGACGTCCCGGCGACATCGCTCACTCGCCGGGCGTGTAGAGGCAGCACGGCGTAATGCCGAGCCCGGCCTTGGTGCCCTTGGCCGCGTAGCTCGTCGCGTCGAACACCTGAAGCGCAGCCGTCTCGGTCAGCGCGTAGAGCAGTGGCTGGTCGTCCTGGCTCACGCTTACCGAGACCGCATGCTGCTCGAGCGGGATGCGCTGCACCCGTTTCTGGGTCGTGACGTCATAGACCCAGATCTCCTCGCCCGCCAATTTGTGGGTCCAGATCCCGCCTTGATGCATCAGGACGAACAGCCGGTTGGTCGCCGCGTGAAAGGCCGCAATTTGCCAGCCGCCCGGCCGCCAGCCTTCCTCGCCGGGACCCTGGAGCTGCCAGCTTGCGCCCACCTTCGGCATGCCGTCGAGCCGGGTCGGGTACACGATGCCATTGTAGGAGATGAAGAAGGCCTGCGCAGTCGGCCGATGGATGGCGGCATGCTCAAAGACCGGATCGTTCTCCGAATCGAAGAACGGCTGCCCGTTCTCCAGCGTGGCCTTGCCCGCTTCGTCGAACGACACGTGGGTGAACGAGCCATCGGGACAGAGCATGGCGAAGCTCGTCGGGCCGGTCGGGTAGGTCAGGTTGCAGCCCGCCGCCTCGATCGCGCCGACATATTTGCGCGCCTTGACGTCGATGACGTCGACACTGACCGAGGGATCCATGTTGACCGAAAGCAGATAGCGCCCGTCGGTCGTGAGGTTGAGGTTCGGCTTCTTCGGGACGACCAGAAACCGGCCAGGCAGCTTGACCTCGCCCGTCGGCTCCAGCGTTTTCGGGTCGTAGAACGTCACGACATCGGTCCGGTCGCCGCGCGAGCCGCGCGCCCAAAACGTCTCCGCCACGTAGAGCTCACTCTTGTCCTGCTGCAGCTGCATGGTCGCGAACGAGCCCGCGGTCAGCATCCCCTTGAGGTCGAGACTGTCCGCGTCGAGGATCCAGACCTTGGACGCGATCAGAACTGGAAACACCGGCTCGAGGAGATAGACCCAGTGCGGCTGCGGCTCAGGCAGGACCAGGGTGGGGTGGTCTTCTTGCGTGCCGAGCGAAGGCTGCTCCTGTGCCCTCGGCGAGCATGGCGCGCCCGCAATGCCGATCGCCAGCATGATCGCGAGAGCCCACTGCCAAGGCGCGCTCGTTCGCATCTTTTACTCCCCCGACCCCGGCGCCTGGCGACGTGCGACCAGAACGCCCTCCACTTTGTGGTTCGGGGGAGGTTAATGTCGGCTAACGAAGGTGTGAAGGCGAATTCACGCGACGGCACGCACTTCCGGGCGATGGGCGGATCCGCGCACGGGTACCGGTCGCTCGCCGCGGTCGAGGTAGACGGCGCAGACGACCCGTAGGAGCGAGGTCAGATTGCGCACCTCACCATGGAGATCGAGCACCTCGTCGTGCAGCTTCGCGATGAACTTGGGCGTGGTCACACCTTCGCCGCCAGCCATCTCGTCGAGGATGGCCCAGAAGCGCGCTTCGAGGCGGATGCTGGTGACCGCACCGTGCAAACGGAGCGAACGGGTGACCGGCTCGTACTGCGCGGGATCGGTGCCGGCATAGATCCGACACATAGCTGAGACTCCCTGCTCTTCTTTTAGAGAAGATGCAGGGTACGACCCTGATGAGCCGGCGCAACGACTTTCTCAGCGGATCAGGCGATATCCCCCGGGCTCGGTCACCAGCAGCGTGGTCTCGCCGGGCTTGGGCTCGATCTTCTGGCGCAGGCGATAGATGTGGGTTTCCAGCGTGTGGGTGGTCACGCCGGCATTGTAGCCCCAGACCTCGTCCAGCAGCACGTCGCGCGAGACTGGACGGTCGCCGATCCGGAACAGGTACTTCAGGATCGCGGTTTCCTTCTCGGTCAGGTGGATCTTGCGGCTGTCGCCGCGTACCAGCATTTTCGCCGCCGGCTTGAAGCTGTAGGGGCCGAGCTGGAACACCGCGTCGTCGCTGAGCTCGAACTGGCGCAGCTGCGCCCGCAGCCGCGCCATCAGCACGCCCAGCCGGAACGGCTTGGTGATGTAGTCGTTGGCGCCGCTGTCCAGGCCCAGGATGGTGTCGGCATCGCCGCTGTGCGCGGTCAGCATGATCACCGGCGACTTGATCCCCTGCTTGCGCAACAGGCGGCAGACGTCGCGGCCGTCCATGTCGGGCAGACCGACGTCGAGCAGCACGGCCGCGAACGGGTGGGCCTTGGCGAGCTCCAGCGCCTCCTTACCCGTGCCGGCCTCGCGGATCTCGAAGCTCTCGTGCAGGGTCAGCTGCTCCGCCAGCTCGCGGCGCAGGGCTATGTCGTCGTCGACGACGAGAATCATGTTGGTCGAGTTCATGGTACGTAAGCAACCTGTCCTTGGGCCCGCAGCGGCGGCCGCGAGCGCGCCACAGATTTCGCAGCGACGCAAGCGACTTCGCGGTACGGGCTTAGCGGGCCGTTAGCCAAAAACGGTTATCAATTCTGGCGTAGGTCGGCGACTGCAGCGCCCGTGCTTTGGCTATCGACCGCGTATCGAGAACGCTCTATGGGCTGGAAGGCGAATGACCCGACGGGCCATTGCATGTTTTCAGCGAGACTGGGCTGCAGTACGCGCGTGCCGGGCGGACCGACGGTGAGCATGCTCCGACATCCGACCCGCTCTGCGGCCAAGCGCTGAACGCGGCCTTGTTCCTCGCCCTCTATCTTCTCGTGTTCGCGGCCATGGTGCTGCACGCGCCGGCAGCGGTCTGGCAGCCGGGCACCGGCACATTCATCTTTGTGCTCGGGTGGATCGGCGTCTGGCGCTATGGCTGGGGCGCGCTGCATCTGTGCCGATCGCTCTGGTATCGCTGCCGGGTGTTCCCACGCCTGCGCCGCCAGACGGAGCTTCTGGCGGCGGCCGGTCCGGAGACGGCGTCGGAGCTGCTGGCGCCCGAGGTGTTCATCGTGATCACCAGCTATCGCATCCCGGCCGAGACGACCGCGGCCGCATTCGGCGCCGCGATCGGCGAGGCGGCGCGCTACCCGAACCCGGTCACGATCGTGGCGGCGATCGTCGAGATGGCCGACCAACGGCTGGTCAAGGACCTGTTCCAGCGCATGGCGCCCCCACCTCAGGTCCGGCTGGTCCTGGTGCGTGGGCCGGGCACCGGCAAGCGCGACGGCCTGGCACGGGCGCTGCGGGCGATCTCGATCCAGGGCGCGCCGGCCGAAGCCGTGGTGATCGTCCAGGACGGCGACGCCGTGCTGCCGCCGGGCTGCCTCGTACGCACCCTGCCCTTCTTTCGCCTGCTGCCGGCGCTCGCGGCCCTGACCACCGACGAGGACTGCGTCGTTCCCGGCGCCGGCCCCGCCATGCGCGCGTGGCACCGCCTGCGCTTCGCCCAGCGCCATCTGCTGATGTCGTCGATGGCGCTGTCGCGCCGGCTGATCACGCTGACCGGGCGCATGTCCGCCTACCGAGCCAGTATCGCGACCGATCCCGGCTTCATCGAAACGCTCCAGAACGATCAGCTCGACCACTGGCGGCATGGCCGCCTGCAACTGCTGACCGGTGAGGACAAGTCGGCGGCCTACTGGCTGCTGGCGCAGGGCCGCGCCTCGCTCTACGTCCCCGACGTTCAGGTGCTCACGATCGAGCATCCCCCCGCCGCCGACCTGCTGCGGGCATCGTCGGCGCTGATGCTGCGCTGGTTCGGCAACATGCTGCGTGCGAGCGGCCGCTGCCTCGCGCTCGGGCCGCGGCGGCTGGGCTGGTTCGTCTGGTGGTGCCTGCTCGACCAGCGCGTGTCGATGTGGACGCCGCTGATCGGGCCGATCGCAGCGGTCCTGCTGGCGATCGCCGTGACGCCGGCGTTCCTTTACGCGTATCTGCTTTGGGTGATGGCGACGCGGCTGGCGCAGAGCCTGCTGCTCCTGACCGTACGCCCGACGATCAGCGGGCTGTATCCACTGCTGCTCTACTACTCCCAGCTCTACGGCGCATTGCTCAAGACCTGGGTGCTGTTCCGCCTCGATCGCCAGCGCTGGACTCGCCAGAACATTGTCGGGACTCTGCCGCTGACCGCGGCCCGAGGTCATCTTCATGCCGTTGGCTCGCTGAGCCTTCACCTCCTGGCCCTGGCCGCGCTGACCACCGCCGTGGCACTCGCCACGGGTGTGCTGGCGCTGCCGACCGCCGCCACCCTCGGCAGCCTGCTCTAGGAACCCGACGATGAAGCCGCAGATCGTCCACGAGGCCGAGATTCATCGCCAGCATGTCCGGCTGCGAATCCCGATCGTGATCGAGATCGACGGCACGCGTTTCGGCGTCGACGACTGGTCGATGGGTGGGTTTGGCGTCGCCGGGCCGATCACCTCGCGCCAGCCCGGCGAGCGACTGTCCAGCCGGCTGATCTTCCCGTTCGAGGATTTCGAGCTGACCCTGCGGCTCGAGATCCAGATGGTCTACATCCTCCCTGAGCTGCCCCGCTTCGGCGGCCGCTTCCTGGCGCTGTCGCAAGGGCAGCTGTCGCTGTTTCGCTTCATCGTCGATGCCTATTTGTCGGGCGAGCTGATCTCGGGTGGCGACATCCTGGCCGTGGTCGGGCGCGATCAGATGGGCGAGGCCAGGGTTCAAAAGCTGTTCGACGCGCTGAACCAGCAGGAGAGCCTAGGCCGGCGAGCCCGCCGCTATGTCGGCATCGCACTGTTCGCCCTGGCAGGGCTCGGCCTGACCGCCCTGATCGTGGCCGGCGCCTACCAGCGCTATCTCGTCGTGACGACCGACCGGGCCGTGATCGAGGCCCCTCTCTACCGGCTGGCCGCGACGGCCGCCGGCACGGTCGAGGCCGGCGCCAGCGGCCTGCTGCGCCCCGGCGATGCTGCCGCGCGGCTGCGCGGCACGAACAGCAATACTGTCGTGCTACCGAGTCCGTGCGAGTGTATCCTCGACCAATGGCTGGTGGCACCCGGCCAGTCGGCGCGCGCGGGCGACGTCGTCGCCACCCTGGTGGCGGCGGATCAGCCGTTGACCGTGCGCGCCCTGGTGCCGCTGGACGCAGCACGCCGGTTACGGATCGGCCAGATCGCCGAGGTCACCGTCCCGGGCAAGGCCGAGCCGTATCGCGGGCAGATCGAGCGCATCGACTTCCGCCTGCACAGCCAGCAGCCGGGCGAGCCGCTCGACCTAACCGATGTCAGGCAGCAGGGCGTGCCGGTCATCATCCGGCCCGACCGGCCGCTCGAATTCGAGAATCTCGGTTATGTGGTAAGCGTCAGCTTCCTGTGAGCCGGCCGCAGTATCGCCCATGGCGATTGCCGCGAGCGCGCGGCCCGCTATCCTCCGGCTGCGAATGCCAACCTCACCGACAGAACCCATGACCGTAGCACCCGCAGCGCTCGATCTCGCCGTCAGCACGCTGGGCGCGGGTCCGCCCGTGGTCGTCCTGCATGGGTTGCTCGGCCGTGCCCGCAACTGGCTCTCGATCGCGCGCGCGCTGGAACCGTCCTACACCGTGCACCTGGCCGACTTGCGCAACCACGGCGGCTCCCCCTGGTCGGCGGAGATGGGCTACGCCGCGATGGCTCGGGACGTCGCCGCCCTGATCGAGCGGATGGCGGCCGGGCCGGTGCGGCTGGTCGGCCACAGCATGGGCGGCAAGGTCGCGATGACCTTGGCGTTGACGCGGCCCGAACTGATCGAGCGGCTGGTCGTGGTCGATATCGCGCCGATCCGCTATGCGCAGGGCTACGAGGAGTTCATCAAAGCCATGCAGGCGCTCGACCTCGGGTCGCTGCGCCGGCGCGGCGATGCCGACCCGGCCCTGGCCGCGGCCGTGCCGGACGCGGCGATGCGCGGCTTCCTGCTGCAGAACCTGAGCACGGCCGATGGGCGCCTTGTCTGGCAGCCCAACCTCGACGTGCTTCTGGCGGCGATGCCCGAGATCTCCGATTTTCCTGCCGCGCTCGACAGCTCGACCTATGCCGGGAGAGCCTGGTGCCTGCGCGGTGCCGCGTCCAGCTACGTCGACGCAGCCGGGGAAGCGGCGCTGCGACGACTGTTCCCGACAATCCAGATCAAGACCGTTCCCGGCGCCGGTCATTGGCCGCATGCTGAGAAGCAGGCCGCCTTCCTGAGTCTGCTGGAGCCTGCGCTGGCGGAGTGACGGGCCGCTTACAGCTCGATCACCAGCCGTTCCAGGTCGGGCTCGCTGATCCGCATCTCGCGCAAGTGCGCCACGGTGTTGCGCACATAGTCGGCGCAGGCGCCGGCCAGACCGTGACCCTCACGGACGCATCGCAGCACGCCAGCGTGGTCGAGGCCGCCCGCAAAATGCTCGTGCTCGGGCCGGGCGACGTAGCACCAGCCCTCGGCCACGACGCCCCGACCCAGCAGATTCAGCGGCAGGCGGACGCGCTCGTAGACATAGACGTCGAGGAGCTCGCGGGCGTCGAGATAGGCCGTGACCTCGGCCTCGCGCTCGGCCGACACGCCGATTGCCCGGCCGACGCAGCGCCCGCCCGGCCGCAGACCGAGCACCAGACCCGGTCGCGCCGGCGTGCCGCGATAGTGGGTCGAGTAGACGCACAAGGCCCGGCTCCAGCCTTCCAGCGCCGCGGGCTCGAAGGCCTCGTGCGCGAAGCCCGGGTTCCACATCAAGGAACCGTAGCCGAAGAACCAGACGAGGCCCGCCGGCATGGCGCGGCTCAGCGCGGCTCGTCGCCGGCCTGGGGCTCGCGGACATAGGCCTGGCCGGCCTGGATCACCCCCCGGCGGATCGCGCGCGTGCGCTCGAACAGCTCGAACAGGGCCGCACCGTCTCCCCAGCGGATCGAGCGCTGCAGGGCCACCAGATCCTCGGTGAACCGGCCGAGCATCTCGAGCACGGCCTCGCGGTTGCCCAGGAGCACGTCGCGCCACATGGTGGGGTCCGAGGCGGCGATGCGGGTGAAGTCGGTGAAGCCGCCAGCAGCGTATTTGAACACCTCGGTCCGCGCCTGATCCTCGAGATCGGCCACCGTGCCGACGATCGTATAGGCGATCAGATGCGGCAGATGCGAGGTGATCGCCAGCACCCGGTCGTGATGCTCCGGCGTCATGATGTCGACGATCGAGCCCGCCATTTCCCACAACGCCCGGACCCGTTCGACTGCCGCCGGGTTGGTGTCCTCGATCGGCGTCAGAATGCAGCGTCGGCGCTCGAACAGGGTGGCGAACGCCGCGGCCGGGCCGGAATGCTCGGTGCCGGCGACCGGATGCCCCGGCACGAACAGGCTGGGCGTCGGCAGATGCGGGACCACGTCGCGCACGATCTGCGCCTTGATCGAGCTGACGTCGGTGACGATGGCCGCGGCGTCGAGGCCCGGGCGCATCGCGGCCGCGACCGGGCCGACCGCGGCCGGCGGCACGCCCAGCACGACAAGGTCGGCGCCGCGCACCGCGTCGGCAGCATCGGCCTCGGCCCGGTCGCACAACCCCAGCTCCAGCGCGGTCGCGCGCGTGTCCGCGCCGCGAGCGAACGCCACGATCTCGTCCGCCGCCGACGCGCGCCGCAGCGCCAACGCCAGCGAGCCGTTGATCAGCCCGATGCCCATGAACGCGACGCGGCGAAACGGCGTCATGCCGCCGACCGCCCGGCCAGGAAGTCACTCAGCGCCTCGACGACGCGCCGGTTCTCGTCGTCGAGCCCGATGCTGATCCGCAGGCAGTGCGGCAGACCGTAGGCGTCCATCTGGCGCGGCACGATGCCCATGGCCTCGAGATGCTGGCCGGCGGCGTGCGCGTCCTGTCCAGTGATCGCCGGGAACTCGACCAGGACGAAGTTGCCGAGGCTCGGGTGGACGCGAAGGCCGAGGCCCGCAAGCTGGCCGCTCAGCCAGGGCAGCCAGGTCGCGTTGTGGCTGCGCGCGCGCTCGGCATGCTCGGTATCCGCAAGCGCCGCCGCAGCCGCGGCCTGAGCCGGCAGCGAAACGTTGAACGGGCCGCGCACGCGGTTCATCACGTCGACGATCCCAGGCGCCGCGGTCATCCAGCCGAGCCGAAGCGCCGCAAGGCCGAACAGCTTGGAGAAGGTGCGCATCGTCACGGTGTTGGGGGTGTCCCGCGCCAAGTCCAGGCCGCTGTCGTAGTCGGGTGCCGTCGCATATTCCGCGTAGGCGGCGTCGATCACGAGGATCACATCGGCGGGCAAGCCGGCGCGGAGCCGCTGCAGTTCCGCCGTGGGTAGGTAACTGCCGGTCGGATTGTTCGGGTTGGCCAGAAATACCAGCCGGGTGCGCGAGGTGACGTGCGCGAGCAACGCGTCGACATCTGCGCGTGAGCGCGCGTCTCTGGGGCCGCCACCGGATGGGCGCCCGCCGCCAGCGCGGCCAGCGGGTACATCAGGAAGCCGTGCTGACTGTAGAGCACCTCGTCGCCGGGGCCGGCATAGGCGCGGATCAACAGGCCGATCAGCTCGTCCGAGCCGGCACCACAGACAATCGCGTCCGGATCGAGATTGTGCCGGCGGCCGAGCGCCTGACGCAGCAGCGTGCAATGGCCGTCCGGATAGCGATGCAGCTCGGCGGCGAGCTCGCGGTAGGCCGCGACCGCCTTGGGGCTCGGCCCCAGCGGGCTCTCGTTCGCGGACAGCTTGGCGATCGGCCGGCTGCCGGCGCTGCCCGCCTTGCCGCCGACATAGGGCGTGATCTCCAGGATACCCGGCCGCGGCCTGGGTGACGACATCGTGCTTCCTCGGTCGTTGCGCGAAATGGCCGCCGCGTCAGCTGGCGGCGGCCAGGGGGCGGGCATAGCTCCCCAGCCACACGCTGCGCAAGACGTGCGCGCGCCCGGCGTCGGCCGCCTGCGCCAGCCGGGGATCGTGCGGCGGCAGGAAGCCGTCCAGCTCGATCAGATGCAAGGCGGTGCCGGTCTCGCTGGAGCGCTGCGTCGCGAGCCAACGCGGCGCGAGATCGGCTGCCGCCAGCAGGTCGAGCAGCCGGCGCGCGACCGACCTCGGCCGGTGTCTCCGCTGCGATCAGGCTCACATCGGCACCCGACGGCTCGGGCTCGATGGCGGCGACGACGAACGCGCCGCTGCCATCGGGATAGGCGGCAGACGGGCAGAACGGCAGACGGCTGACGATCCGCAGTGGCCGGATCGACGTGTCGAGCAGGGCGGGCCACCAGGCCTCGAGCTCCGTCGGCAGCGGCAGCACGGCGAGCTGGGCGCCGCCGTCGGCGAGCAGGCGCAATGCATGGGACCAGCTGGCCGCCCGCTGGATCGGCGACAACGAGCCGAACTGGTCACGAGCGATGTCCCACAATTCCGGCTGCTCGGGCGGCACCCAGGCGGCGATCGCGAGCGGGGCCTGGGCCCGGGTGGTGGCCGCCAGCAGCTCGCGCCACATGCGCACCAGCGTGGCCGGGGGCAGGTGGCCACCGGCGCGCTGCGACGAGGCGGCGCAGGATGCTCGCCTCGCGACCGGGCCGGATCGCCGGCAGCCCGGTGGCGGTCGGCTGCTTGATCCGGGCGATCGCTCCCACGACCCGCATCCGCTCGGTCAGCAGGTCGACCATCGCGTCGTCGAGGCGATCCACCTCGCGGCGCAGATCGTCGAGCTCGGGGTCGGTCGGGCTGGCCATGGTCGGTGCAGAACTCGCGGGGACGGGGCGTGGCGGCGGGGAAGGAACGTCGTGCGCCACCGGTTGTCAATCCTCGGCGCCACATCGCTAGGGCCGGGCCGGCGCGACGTCGCCGGCGCTGCTCGTGACGACGACCGCATCGCGCGGGGTGTGGGCCCAGCGCGTGACCTCGTTGACGGAATAGTAGGGAACATAGTTGACGACCCGCCGCTGCGGCAGCACGGCATCGGTCAGGTTGTCTAGGATATAGACGTCGTCCGCGAGATAGACCGCCAGCACCGCGTGCGGCAGGTCGCGCACCGTGTCCTGGACCACGACCAGACGCAATGCCTCGGCAGGCAATCCGAGCAGCCGCAGGGACTGATATTTGGCGATGGCGTAGTCCTCGCAGTCCCCCGAGCGGCGGAAGAACTCGAGCGGCGTCGCCCAGTAGTCCCGCTGGCCGTAATTGTCGGAGTCGGCCTTGTATTGCCAGCGATTGACGAACGCATTGACCGCCCGGACCTGACGCAAGCGGGTCTCCGGCGCAAGCCCACGCAACAGGGCGAGCCAAGCCATGGTGGCACGATTGGGGCACTGTGCCGCGTCGCGCCCGCAGGCCCGGATGGTCTCCGCGTCGCGCGCCATGTCGCGCAACACGCGCCGCCATTGCGGCAGCGCCGCATGCGATTCGCCGCGGAACTCGGCTGTGCCGAACAGCGCGGCCGATGCTGCTGTGGCGGGGTCGACCTGGAGAACGGCAGCCAGGCCGATCAGCATGGCGGCAGTATGGACGAGGCTGCGCAACGATCCCACTCCGTGCTTGGCCGGCTCATGGCCGGGCCGCGAGGCGTTCGCTTGGAGGGGAGGATGAGCGTGCGTGGTGAAGGAAAGCTTGGCCGGAGCCGCGCGACGACGGGGGGCGGCACCTCGGTACGACGCTCCGGGTCAGCGCCGCTCGCCGAGGCGCAGCACGTAGGAGATGATCTCCGCCACCGCCTGATAGTGCGCCGGCGGGACGAGATCCCCGACCTTGCAGCCGGCATGGAGGGCGCGGGCGAGCGGCGGGTTCTCGATCACCGGGATGCCATTCGCCGCCGCGATCTCGCGAATCTTCAGCGCCAGCGAGTCCACGCCCTTGGCCAGGACCTGGGGTGCTGCCGTCTCGCCGGCGACGTAGCGCAGCGCCACCGCGACGTGGGTCGGGTTGGTGATCACGACCGTGCTGCTGGGCACGTCCGCGATCATCCGGCGCCGCGCCCGCTCCTGCCGCAGTGCCCGGAAGCGCTGCTTGACGTGCGGATCGCCGTCGCTCTGCTTATGCTCGTCCTGCACCTCGCGGCGCGACATCCGCATCTGCCGCATGAATTGGAGATGCTGGTACCCGTAGTCGGCGGCGGCGACGGCGGCGGCAGCGAGCGCCAGCAGGCCGAGGGCGCGCCCGACGAGGTCCGCGAGATAGGCCAGGAACGGCCCGGCCGCGAGACGGCTGGCGGCGACGATGGCCGGGGCTTCCGGCCACAGCAGCAGCGCCAGACCCGTACCCACCAGGGCGAGCTTGGCCAGGCTTTTGCCGAGCTCGAACAATGAGCGCAACGAGAGCAGCCGCTTGGCACCGGCCAGCGGCGAGATCCGCTCCAGCTTTGGTTGCAGCGGCTCGCCGGTCCAGACCACGGCGTTCTGCAGCAGGGCGCTCACGATCGGGGCCGCCATCAGCACCAGGAACGGCAGCAACAGCGTCGGGCCGATCTCGCCCAGCAACCCGGCCAACAACCGCGCGAGCCCCGGGCCGTCGGTCGGCAGCAGATGGGGCCGCGCCAGGAAGACGCGTCCGGCCGTGGCCACCGCGCGCCCCACCGCCGGAGCGACGGAGAGCCACAGCGCCGCCGCCGCCGTGAACAGCAGGAGCGTGTGCACTTCGCGCGAGACGACGAGCTGACCCTTGGCGCGGGCCTCGTCGAGGCGGCGCTGCGATGGCGCCTCGGTTTTTTGGCTGTCGTCCTGCTCCTCGGCCATGGTCAGCCGGGCGCCTCCAGCCAGCCGACGCCATGGGTGAAAGCTTCGCCGAACAGCGTCATGGCCGCAGGCATCGACAGCTGGAGCACGACCAACGCCAAGAGCAGCTGCACCGGCAAGGCGAGGAAAAAGATCGGGAAGGACGGCACCATGCGGCCCATGGCGCCCAGCCCGAGATTGACCAGGATGCCGGCCAGGATCATCGGCGCGGCGATACGGGCGCCGGTGGCCAGCGCGTCGCCGCTCAGTCGGAGCAGCAGACCGCCGGCGGCCGAGGGGTCGATCGCGGCGGCGACCGGGAAGGTCGTGTAGCTCGCGGCGATCGCCCGCAGGAGCAGGTGATGGAAGCCGGCCGCGAACAGCAGGGTGAGCGCCGCAGCCGCAAGGAACGCGCCCGGGATCGTGCCCTGTGTCGCCTCGTTCGGGTCGAACATCGCCGCAGCCGACAGGCCGGATTGCATCGCGATCAGCGACCCGCCGGCATGAACCGCTGCCAGTGCCAGCCGCGTCACGAAGCCCAGCAGCAGGCCGACCAGGATCTCCGGGATCAGCAGCCCCGCCAGGGCCAGCGGCTCGCGCGGCAGCTCAGGCATCCTGCTGGCCAGCGCCGGACTGATCAGGATGCTCAGCGTCAGCGCCAGCAGCAGCCGCAGCCGCGGCAGCACGTGCTGCTCGCCGAAGCCGGGCACGGTCATCAGCGCCGCGCCCAGCCGCGCGAACACCAAAAGCACGGTGAGCGCTTCGCCGGTAAGCAGGTCGCTCAGCACGCCGGGGCCGCCGCTCACGAGGCACCCATCTGCGCGATGCGCCCGAACAGCAACCGGGTGAAGTCGCCCAGCACGGTGAGCGCGAACGGCAGGGTGACCAGCTGGGCCAGGAGGATGGCGACCAGCTTGGGCAGGAACGACAGCGTGTTCTCCTGGATCTGCGTCAGCGCCTGCACCAGCGAGATCGCGACGCCCACGATCAACGCCGCCAGCAGCGCCGGGGCGCCCACCTGCAGCATCACCCATACCGTCTGGCGGCAGAGCTCGATCACGGCCTCGGGGGTCATCGGCGTTCGTCCCCGCGGCGATCAGATCGGCATCCGCATGATCTCCTGATAGGCGGAGATCACCCGGTCGCGCACCGCGGTCATCTTCTGCAGGCTGAGCTCGGCCTCGGTGACCGCCTCGACCACGTCCTGCAGGTTGGCCTTGCCGGAGAGCGCCTCGACCGCCTTCGCCTCGCTGGCGTGCAGGCTGGCGCGGGTGGCCTCGGTCTCGTTCCGCAGCAGGCTGGCGAAGCCCGACACCGTGGCGCCGCCCGCCGGCGGCGCCGGCTGCGCGCGCTGCAGCGCGGCACCGTAGGCTGACAAGGCCTGGCTGATGCTGGTGACGGTCATCGTGGTGCCCCCATCTCGGCCGAGCGCTAGCGCAGCAGATCGAGCATGCGCCCGATCATCTGGCGGGCGAGCTGCAGGGCGTTGAGATTGGCCTCGTAGGAGCGCTGCGCCTCTCGCATGTCGCTGAGCTCGATCAGCGGGTTGACGTTCGGGAACTTGACGTAGCCCGCTTCATCGGCGGCCGGATGGCCGGGCTGGTAGCGCAGCTCGAAGTCACCGCGGTCGACGCCGTAGCGGCGGACATCGACCAGCTCCAGGCCGGTGGCACGGTCGCGGCGCTCGGCGAAACTGATGGTCTTGCGGCGAAACGGGTCGCCGCCCGGCGCCAGCGCGGTAGATTCGGCGTTGGCGAGATTCTCCGCCGTCACCCGCAGCCGGGCGGACTGCACCTTCATGCCGGCGGCGGCGATCGTCATGGCGCTGCTGAGGTCCATCGACCAATTCCTTTAGGCTTGTTGCCGTCGTCAGCCCTGGGACACGCCGAGCGCGGTGCGCAGCATGCCGACATAGCTGCGGTACAGGCTGGTGGTGAGCTGATGGTCGAGCTCGGTCGCGGCCATCTTCTCGAGCTGCTCGGGCAGCTCGACGCCATTGCCGGATGGCGTCACCTCGTAGGAGGCGACTTTCTGGTCGGCGAACGGGCCACGCTGCGCCGCCCGGCCGGCGACGTGGGCCGGCGAGGTGCGCACCGGCTCGAGCCGGTGCGGCGTGGCGCCCGTACTGCGCAGCAACGACGCGAAGGTGGCGGGTTTCAGGTCACGCGGGCGGAACCCCGGCGTGTCGGCCTGGGCGACGTTCTGGCCAAGCACGGCCTGACGCTGGCCTAGCCATGCGGACCGGGCCGAGATCAGATCGAACAGCACCGCGCGGGGTTGCAGCATGGCCTGCCTCCAGCCGGGGCCACCAAGGCCCGGCGCGGATTGCAGTATCCTCTGGGTAAGGTTAACAGAGCCTTAGGCCTTGGCCGGCATGCTGAGCGAGCGCAAGGGCGAGCCGAGGGTCATCATGCTCTATCTGAACCGACGTGCAGGCGAGGCCGTGATCGTCAACAACGCGATCGAGGTGCGGGTGGTCGAGGTGCGGGGCCGGACCGTCCGGCTCGGCTTCAGCTTCCCACCCGACGTGTCGGTGCTGCGCGAGGAGGTGTTCCTGCAGATCTGTAGCGAGAACGAGGCCGCAGCCCACGCCGCGACCCAGATGCTGATCGGCCGGAATTGCGCCCCGGCATGATCGTGCCGCCACCACCGGTGGCTTTGGTCATGGGCAGCCAGTCGGACTGGGCGACGATGCGGCACGCCGCGACCGTGCTCGCCGAATTGCAGGTCGGCTACGCCACGCGGATCGTCTCCGCGCACCGTACGCCCGAGCGCCTCTTTGCCTTCGCCAAGGGCGCACGCGCGGCCGACGTGAAAGTAATCGTGGCCGGTGCCGGCGGGGCGGCCCACCTGCCGGGCATGATCGCCGCGCTCACCACCCTGCCGGTGCTCGGCGTGCCGATCGAGAGCAAGGCGCTCAAGGGCGTCGACAGCCTGTACTCGATCGTGCAGATGCCGGGGGGCGTGCCGGTCGGCACGCTGGCGATCGGCCGCGCGGGCGCCATCAACGCAGCGCTGCTGGCGGCTGCGATCCTGGCCCTATCCGATCCGGCAATCGACGCCGCCCTGGTCGCCTGGCGCACGCGACAGACCGAGGCCGTGGCCGAGACGCCGGACGACGGCGAAACCTCGTGACCACGATCGCACCGGGCGGCACGATCGGCATCCTCGGCGGCGGCCAGCTAGGCCGGATGGCGGCGATGGCCGCCGCCCGGCTGGGCTATCGCTGCCACATCCTCGCACCGGAAGCGGACAGCCCGGCCGCCGACGTCGCCGCCGTCTGGACCCGTGCCGACTACAGCGACGAAGGCGCGCTGGGGAGATTCGCCGATGCAGTCGATGTGGTGACGCTGGAGTTCGAGAACGTGCCGGTGGCGACGGCCGAGTTCCTGGCCCGGCTCCGGCCGGTGCGCCCGAGCGCCGCCGTGCTGCGGGTGACGCAGGACCGGCTGGCCGAAAAGGATTTCGTGCGCGGGTTGGGCATCCCCGTGACCGAGTATGCCCGCGTCGAATCGACAGCCGATCTGGCCCTGGCGCGCGAGCGGCTGGGTCACGGCGTGCTGAAGACGGTGCGGATGGGCTATGACGGCAAGGGCCAGATGCGCGTCGACGCCGACACCGACCTGGATGCGGCGTTCTCGCGACTCGGCCAGCCGGTGCTGATCCACGAGGCCTGGGTCGAGTTCGCGCTCGAGCTCTCGGTGATCACGGCGCGCAGCCCGGACGGTGCCGTCGCGAGCTACGTTCCGGTCGAGAACCGCCACCGTGACCACATTCTGGACGTCACCATCGCTCCGGCGGCGGTTCCTGCCGACGTGGCGGCCCAGGCGGTCGCCATGGCCGAGCGGATCGCGCGGGCACTCGCGCTGGAAGGGCTGTTGGCCGTCGAGCTGTTCCTGACCCGCGACGGCCGCCTGCTGGTGAACGAGCTGGCGCCGCGGCCGCACAATTCCGGCCATTGGACGATCGACGCGTGCGCGGTGAGCCAGTTCGAGCAGCAGGTGCGCGCCGTCTGCGGTCTGCCCCTGGGCGATCCGACGCGCCTTGCCGACGCCGAGATGCGCAATCTGATCGGCGACGAGGTCGACCGCTGGCCGCAGCTGCTGGCCGAGCCGGGTGCGCGGCTGCACCTGTACGGCAAGCGCGAGGCCCGCCCGGGCCGGAAGATGGGGCACGTCACCCGGCTGGGACCCGTCAGGCGATGATGTCGGGGATGCGGTCGCTCTCCAGGTGCGCGATGCGGTCCTTGAGCGCCAGCTTCTGCTTCTTCAGCCGCTGCAGCTCGACCTCGTCGATCGGCCCCTGCTCCAGCAGCTGCAGGATTCGCTGATCCAACGCACGATGGGCCGCCCGCAGCGTATCCAGACGGGTGTCGATCTCCGTCTTAACCGGCCCTTCATCCATATCGTCGTGTCACCGTCCGCTGAGGTCCCCGTTCATAGCACGGCGCCGTGAGCAGAGGCCACTTCGCCGAGGGTCGACGAAGCTACGGAAGCGGCTTGCATCATGACGGCCGGCCGTCTGTTATAGGCTGAGGAAGGCAAACTCGCCCCCGGGGTGAACGGCAATGACCAGGCTGATCGGGGATGTCGGCGGCACCAATGCCCGCTTCGCGCTGGCCGAGCCGGGGGGCGTGCCGGAGGACGAGCGGCATCTGCTGGTGCAGGATTTCCCGGACCTCGGCAGCGCGATCGAGGCCTATCTCGACGGTCGCTCGGTCGACCAGGCGGTCGTCGCGGTGGCGACACCGGTCGAGACCGACGTGATCAAATTCACCAACAGTCCTTGGGCGTTTTCGATCGCCGAGCTACAGGGCCGCCTCGGGCTGCAGAGGCTCGCGGTCATCAACGATTTCGTGGCCCAGGCACTGGCGATGCCGCAGCTCACGCCTGACGAGCTGGAGCAGATGGGCACCGGCACCGCGACTGCCGGCCGCGCGGTTGGCGTGCTCGGGCCTGGCACGGGGCTCGGGGTGTCGGCGCTGTTGCCCGGCAAGAGCGGGTGGACTGCGTTGCCGACCGAGGGCGGCCACGTCTCGTTCGCCCCCGGCAACCCGCGCGAGGACGCCGTCTTGGCGACGCTGCGCAGCGGAATCGGCCATGTCTCCAACGAGCGCCTGCTCTCCGGCCAGGGCCTGCTCAATCTGGCGCAAACCCTGGCGACCATCGACGGACGAGCCTGCGCTGCCGACAGCCCCGCCGCCGTGACCGAGGCCGCGCGCGCCGACGGCTGCCCGTCCTGTCGCGAGGCGGTCCGTCTGTTCAGCAGCCTGCTCGGCGCAGCCGCCGGCGATCTCGCGCTGACGATCGGCGCGCGCGGTGGCGTGTATGTCGCCGGCGGCGTGTGCGCACGGCTGGGGCCGCTGTTCGACCGCGCGGCATTCCGACAGCGTTTCGCCGACAAGGGCCGGATGCGCCAGTTCCTCGAGCCGATTCCGACCTGGCTCGTGCTGCGCACCGATACCGGGCTGCTCGGGGCAGCGCATTACCGGATCGAAAGCTGACGGCGTTGGCGGCAGCCGATCTGCCCAGCTCGGCGTTCTGGCGCTTTTCCCTCGAGCTGTACGCGCGCCCCGGCGTGGCGACGACCTGCCTCGCGCTTCAGGACGACCACGGAGTGGACGTCAATCTGGTGTTGCTGGCACTGTGGCTTGGCACGTCCGGTCACCGGTTGAATTCTGGCTCCGGCGCCGCGCTGGCCCGGTTGGCCGCAAAGCTGGCAGCGGCCGATCGTGCGCCCGCTCCGGCAGGTCCGCCGCCGGCTGAAGCGGCGCAACGCCGTAGCGCCTCCGCCATGGCACGAGGCTTTGGATCATTTGCGCAGCCGGCTCGCCGAGGTCGAGCTGGCGCTGGAGCAGGCCGAGCAGCTGCTCCTCGAGCAGGCGGCGGAAGTTACCGACATCGGCCCGCCCGACGCGGCTATCGCACGCGACAATATGCGCACGCTGGGTTTAGCGGCGGTAATGACTAGCGAAGAGATGCAGAACCTGCTGGCACTTACGTTCGCCGGTACCGCCGGCTGAGCCGTATGGCCAATCAGTCACCAATTTGTGGTGGAAACGCCATCCACTTGTCACTACGTTATAGAAGTCTGTCCGATGACCTCGGGAGGGTTCCTAGCCAATGTCCGTTCAGGAGCACGTCGACAGCCTGCGCAACAAACATGCTCACCTTGAGCACCTCATCGATGAGGAAGTGCACAGGCCGATGCCGGATCAGGTGTCTCTCGTGCGCATGAAGCGAGAAAAGCTGCGAATCAAGGAGGAGATCGAGCGTCTCCGCCACGTCCCCGACCTGAAAAGCGCGGTCGCAGCAACCGCCTAGACCACCGACGACGCGGCCCGCCCAGGGCCGCGTCGTCGTTTCGACCGACAATTCGTCAAAGGAGGCTGCGCGCGCGCAGGTTGCGCATGAGTGCGCCGGTGCCGAATTGCCAGGGCGCGATCTTCGTACAGTGCTCGACCTTATTGGCCAACAAGCCGAGTGAGCGCGAGCCAATCGTAACGATGTCCCCGCGGTGGTGCGTGAAGCCCTGTCCGGGTTCGCCTCGGTCCTCGACCGGTGCGAACATCGTGCCGCAGAACAGCACGAACCCGTCCGGATAGGCGTGGTGCGGGCCGATCGCTTGTCCGACCAAATCCTCGATATCGCGGCTGATCTCGCGCATCGAGCTGGTGGCGGCGAGCCGGAAGCCGTCCTCTCCCATCACCTTTAGCTCGATCTCCGCCGCGCGCATCGCGTCGAGCCCGAAGCTGGGGTCGACGAGGCGCACGAATGGGCCGAGGCTGCAGGACGCGTTGTTGTCCTTGGCCTTGCCGAGCAGCAGCGCGCTGCGGCCCTCGACATCGCGGAGATTGACGTCGTTGCCCAGCGTGGCGCCGACGATGCGTCCGGCGGCACTCACCACCAGCACCAGTTCTGGCTCGGGATTGTTCCAGCGGGAACTCGGCAGCACGCCGACCTCGGCGCCATGGCCGACCGCCGACATGGGTTGCGACTTGGTGAATATCTCCGCGTCGGCGCCGATGCCAACCTCGAGATATTGCGACCAGGCGCCCTGCGCGACCAGATGCTCCTTCAGCCGCACCGCTGCCGCCGAGCCGGGCTTGACCGCCCTCAGGTCCGCGCCGACCACGGATTCGATCCGCTGGCGCAGCTCCGGTGCCCGGGAAGGATCGCCCTTGCACTGCTCCTCGACCACGCGCTCGAGCATGGAGCGGGCGAACGTGACGCCCGCGGCCTTGAGCGCCTGCAGGTCGACCGGCGCCAGCAGCCAGGGCACGCCGGGTTCGCGGCGGTCCCATCGGCTGTTGGCGAGGATCGGGGCAAGGGCGCCGATCCGTGGCGCGTCCGCCGACCTCGCCACTGCTGCCGGATCGGGGAGGTTGCACAGCTCGCTCATCGTCGGCACGAGCGGCGTGAGGTCGAAGACGCCGTCCGCCCGGATCGCCACCACGGCGGGGCCGCCAGGATCGCCCGGTAGCCAGACCCGGCCGACCAGGACGCCCGTATAACCGTCCGCAGGCAGGGTCGCAGTCTCGCTCAGATATTCGTCCATGGTCATCTGCCTCAGCGGCCGCCGGAGACGTTGAACAAAGTTGCCGTGACATACGAGGCCCGATCCGACAACAACCAGAGCGCGGCCTCGGCCACCTCGTCCGCACTGCCGGCGCGACCGATCGGCACGGTCGGCCCGAACCGAGCGATCCGGTTCTCGATTCCGGTCTCCGTCTGCATCTCGGTGTCGATCAGGCCCGGGCGCAGGCCGGTGACCCGGATCCCCTCCCCGGCCACCTCCTTGCCGAGCCCGATCGTGAGCACATCGATGCCGCCTTTCGCCGCACCATAGGGCACGAACCCGCCGGCGCCGAACAGCTCCGAGGCCATCGACGACGTGACGACGATGGCGCCGCCGCGGCCACCGCGCTTGGTCGACATGCGCCGGACCGCCTCCCGGCAGCAGATGAGATGCGCGGTCAGGTCGACGTCCACGATTCGCCGGATCTCGGCCACGGGAATGTCGGCCAGCGGCGCCGCCTTGTGGATGATCCCGGCATTACTGACAAACGCCTCGACCGGCCCCAGCTCGGTGGCGCAACGATCAAACATGGCGGCCACGGCATGCTCGTCGCCGATGTCGGCCTGGATGGTGATCGCCCGACGACCCGCCGCGCGCACGTCGGCCGCCACCGCCTCGGCCGCTTCGGCCCGGCCGGCATAGTTGATAGCCACATCGTAGCCGTCGCGGGCCCCCAGCCGGCAGATCGCGGCACCCAGCCCGCGCGATCCTCCGGTTACCAGCAGCACCTTGGCCATGCTTTCCCTCTCCCCGATTTGCCGCCGCAACATGGCCCACGATCGCGAGCCGGTCGAGGGCCAGGGCCGCCATGGAACCTGCAATCTCAAAGAACATTATATGAACATGCAAACCGGAGATCGAACCTTGAGCAATCAGTCGACCAACCCGAAGCTCGACCCCGAACCCGGCTCGAACGCCGAGAAGCCGGTCGAGGAATGGACGACCGGCGACGAGCCGATGACCGGCGCACAGGCGTCCTACCTGAAGACGCTCAGCGAGGAGGCCGGCGAGGAGTTCGAGTCCGGCCTGACCAAGGCCGATGCCAGCCGACGGATCGACGAACTGCAAGCGAAGACGGGACGTGGCGCGGGCCGCTAGAGGATCCTCGCCTGCTCGCGCAGCTGGAATTTCTGGATCTTGCCGGTCGAGGTCTTGGGCAGCGGGCCGAAGACGATCGTCTTCGGTGCCTTGAAACCGGCGAGCAGTTGGCGGCAATGCGCGATCAGCTCGTCGGCCGTGGCGCTGGCGCCGTCGCGCAGTGTGACGAAGGCACAAGGAGACTCGCCCCAGCGTTCGTCGGGGCGTGCCACGACGGCGGCTTCGAGCACGGCTGGGTGGCGGTAGAGCGCGCCCTCGATCTCGATCGAGCTGATGTTCTCGCCGCCCGAGATGATGATATCCTTCGACCGGTCCTTGATCTCGACATAGCCATCCCCGTGCATCACCGCGAGGTCGCCGGTGTGGAACCAGCCGCCGGCGAAGGCGGCCTCCGTAGCGGTAGGGTTCTTGAGGTAGCCTTTCATGACGTCGTGACCGCGCATCATGATCTCACCGATGGTCGTGCCGTCGCGGGGCACCGGGGTCATCGTGACCGGGTCCATGACCTCCAGGCCCTCAAGCACCGGGTAGGGCACGCCCTGGCGCGCCAAGTTTCCGTGAGCGGGCCTCGACGTCGAGCGCCGCCCATTCTTCCTGCCAGGCGCAGACGGTGGCCGGCCCATAGACCTCGGTCAGTCCGTAAACATGGGTGACCTCGATCCCGAGGGCTTCCATCTGCTCCAGCACCGCGGCCGGAGGTGCGGAGGCCGCGGTCATCATCTTGACCCGCTGGGGGAAGTCGCGGCGGTCGGCTGCAACGGCATTGACGAGCATGCCCATGACGATCGGCGCGCCGCACAGATGCGTCACCTCCTGCTCGGCCAGGGCTTGGTAGATCGTGTCGCTGGCAACGCGGCGCAGGCAGACCTGGGTGCCGGCCTGCAGCACGATTCCCCACGGAAAGCACCAGCCGTTGCAGTGGAACATCGGCAGGGTCCACAGATAGACCGGGAACTGCGGCATGCTCCAGACCAGCACATTGCCGACGGCATTCAGGTGAGCGCCGCGATGGTGGTACACCACGCCTTTCGGGTTGCCGGTTGTGCCGGAGGTGTAGTTCAGCGCGATCGCCTGCCATTCGTCGTCCGGCCAGAGCGGCGCAAAGGCGGGATCGCCCTCGGCCAGCAGCGTTTCGTACTCGACCGTACCGATCCGAGATCCACCCGGGCCCTCGGGATCGTCGACGTCGATCACCAGCAATGGCCGCCCGACCAGACGCACCGCCTCGCGCATCGCGGGGGCCAGCTCGGTGTCCGTGATCAGCGCCTTGGCCTCGCCATGCTCGAGCATGAACGCCAGGGCGGCCGGATCGAGCCTCGTGTTCAAGGCGTTCAATACCGCGCCGCATAAGGGCACGCCGAAATGTGCCTCGAGCATCGCCGGGATGTTGGGCAGCATGACCGCAACGGTATCCCCGGGTCCGATGCCGCGCGCCCGCAAGGCGGAGGCCAGACGCAGAGACCGCTCGAGCAGCTCCCGATAGGAGCGGCGCAGGCTGCCATGCACCACCGCCGATCGGTCAGGGTAGATGGCGGCCGTCCGCAGCAGGAAAGATAGCGGCGTCAGCGGCGCGTAGTTGGCATGGTTGCGATCCAGGCCCTGGCCATACGCTCCCTGATCGGCGTGGCCGCTTGGCGGTGGCGAGTTCGGCATGCCCCCCTCCCTGAGATCGGCCACCCAGCGATGCCGCGCGCCAACCGGTGCGTCAAGCGCGCTCGCAGCCATCGCGACCGCGCGAGATCGGTTGCAGTGTGCAGCGCAACACGGCAGCTTCCGGCTGGAGCGGCTGCGGAGCTGCGCGGCTAGCCTGTTTCGTTTGGTGACATACGTATGACTGAGCCATTTGCCGCCAAGCTGGTGCCAACGATCCTGGCCGGTGGCTCCGGCACCCGATTGTGGCCGGTAAGCCGCGCCGCCTTCCCCAAGCATCTGGTCGAGCTGTTCGGTGAGGAATTGCTGTTGCAGATCACCGCCCGTCGGGCTCTGGGGGTGGCTGGGCCGGAACGCCTGATCACGGTGGCCGCAGCGGGCCAGGCGGTGCTTATCCGACGCCAGTACCAGGCGATCCACCCGCGGCTGCAGGATCATCTGCTGCTGGAGCCGTCGGCGCGCAACACGGCGGCCGCCGTGGCCTTGGCCACGCTCCATGCGGCGGCCGTGTTCGGCGACGACGCGATCCTTTGGGTGTGCCCCTCCGACCATCTGATGCGCGATCAGGAAGCGCTCTATGCGGCGTTGCGGCCAGCTGTGGCGGCCGCGGCCGAAGGTTGGCTGGTCACGTTCGGGATCACCCCGTCGCGGCCGGAGACGGGGTTCGGCTGGATCGCCCCGGCCGAGCCGTTGAGCAACGTGCCGGCGGTGCATCGGGTGGCGCGCTTCATCGAGAAGCCGAACCGGGAAGTGGCGGAAGGTCTTCTCGCGACTGGCACGCACCTCTGGAATAGCGGCATGTTCGTCTTCCAGGCGCGGCAGATGCTCGCCGAGCTCGAGCGCTGGGCGCCTGACATCCTGGCCGCGACGCGAGCCGCCTGCCCCGAGCCGACCACGGCGCCGGGCGCCGGTCTCGATGCTACGGCCTACGCCAAGATCCGCTCGCAGCCCATCGACAAGGCCGTCATGGAGCAGTCCACGCATGTGGCAGTCGTACCCGTCGACCCGCAATGGTCCGACGTCGGCTCCTGGCACGCGATCTGGGAGCTGATGGACAAGGACGAGCATGGGAACGCACGGCAGGGCGATACGATCGCGGTGGACGC
This sequence comes from uncultured Alphaproteobacteria bacterium, assembly GCA_963798145.1. Taxonomy (GTDB): domain Bacteria; phylum Pseudomonadota; class Alphaproteobacteria; order Geminicoccales; family Geminicoccaceae; genus Benzoatithermus. The sequence goes on along the minus strand of CAWCSG010000019.1, from coordinate 124,096 downwards.
GCACGACAACCTGATCCGGTCGGAGAAGCGCCTCGTGGCACTGGCCGGGGTCAGCGGCCTCGCGGTGATCGAGACCGCGGACGCCCTGCTCGTGGTGGACCGCCAAAACAGCGATGCCGTGCGCGGCGTGGTCGACGCTCTGGCCGGAGCCGAACGTCGCGAGACCCTAATCCACGCGCGTGAGGTTCGCCCCTGGGGTCAGTTCACGGTACTGCACGAGGAAGCAGCCGGCACCGCCCCCGGCTATAAGGTCAAGGAGGTCGTGCTCGACGGGCATGGCCAGATGACCTTCCAGTATCATCCGGGCCGCGACGAGACATGGGTGATCGTGGAGGGCGAGGCACTGATTCAGCACGACGGCGACGAGCTGAGGCTTAGCGCAGGACAGAGCATCACGGTGCCGCGTGGCACGCGGCATCGGCTGAGCAATCCCAGCGGCCAGCGGCTGAAGCTGATCGAGATTGGCTATGGGCAGGCGCTTAGCGACGACGATACGGTGCGGCTCAACGACTGAACCGCACGCTCGAGCCCGCTGCCGGCCTGTCATGACGATGTCGCAACCCGCGTGCAGTCTCCCTGACCGAAGGTGCCGACAGGCAGTTCGGCGGGCAGACGAAGGCATGCGGCGATGGCACGACAGGCCGGGCTCGATGCGGCAGCGCTGAGCTACGCCGCCGACGATGACGGGCCGCTGAAGCAGTTCGTCATCCAATTGATCGAGCGCTGGAGCGGTCGGACTCGCGTCGATCGGATCTATCGCGAGGTGCGCGGCAGACTGCGGCCCGACGACAATATCTGGGCGGCGGCGGTGGCGAGCATGGGTCTCACCGCCGCCTACAGCGAGGAACGGCTCGCTAGCGTACCACGCCAGGGACCGTTGGTCGTCGTCGCGAACCATCCGTTCGGCGTGGTCGACGGGCTGCTGTTGTGCCATCTCGTCTCCTTGGTGCGCAGCGACTTCAAAGTCGTGGCGATGAGCACCCTGTGTCGTGTGACGGAAGTGCACGACCACGTTCTGCCGATCGACTTCGCCGGCACGCGGGACGCGGTGGCGACCAGCGCCCGCTCCCGACTCGCCGCCCGCGCGCTGCTGAGCCGAGGCGGCTGCCTGGTCATCTTCCCAGCGGGCGCCGTGTCGACCGCTCGCAGCCTGTTCGGCGCGGCGAACGATTTGGATTGGCACCCCTTTGCCGGACGGTTGATCCTTGGCCACGAGGCTGCGGTGCTGCCAGTCCGGTTCGAGGGCCAGAACAGTCGTCTGTTCCATTGGGTGAGCCAATTCAGCCAGACGCTGCGGCTGTCGTTGCTACTACGCGAGGCGGTACGGCGAATGGGTACCACGATCGACATGCGCGTCGGCGAGACCGTGCCATTCGAGACGTTGCGGGCGTTCACCGACCCGAAAGCGCTGGTCGAACATCTGCGGGCAATCACCTGCGCGCTGTGAGGGCCGAAGATCCTCTCGTTCAGCCGACCGACAGCTTCACCGCCAGCTCCCGCTCGCCAGGGACCGTGGCCGGGCAAGTGTCCAGCCCATAGGCATGGCGATACACCACCGCACCGCGCGAATAGTCGAAGACGCAGGACAAGCAAGCCACCGAGCCGTCGCCCGGATCCGGGCTACGCAGGAGCGTTCGGTAGGTGATCCGATCCTGCCACCCATCATCAGGTTCCGGATTGAGCTCCGGTGCCACTTCCCGGCGCAGCGCGAATACCGGGCCGTCCGCCGGCATGGATGCGGCGACGATGAGCCACGCACGTTGATACGTGTGTGCTGGCCGGAGCGTGACACCTGCCCCGCCTTGGAAATCGGCGAGGCATCGCTCCAGGTCAGCCGACCTCACCTGGACGAGTGCAGACTCGACAAGAGCCGCCGTCCGGGCCGCAAGCGACTCGGCCACGTTCGATGCATCGTCGAGAGGGCGGTCCGCGGCGACTGCCGGCACAAGGGCCGCGGGAGGCTCGCGGTCATGCGAGCAGGCGGCAAACGCCGGTAGGATGGCGACCAGGACGATACGGATTGCGGTATGCATCCGCGCATTGTCCGTCGGGGCGGTATTCCCGCAACATGAGATACGACGGGAAGTCCCTCCAGTATGCCTCGGTCAGTGGCCTCCTGGCTCGCCGCCCTCGAGCTGGCTGCGATGGATCGTGCCCAGAACCTTGCCGCGCCCATCGAGCACCGCCAACATGTCCGTCTTCAGGCGCGCCATGATGACCAACACCTCGCTCGGCGGATCGTCGGCGCGACACCAGAATCGGCCACGCCGCATGAGATCTGCAACCGAAATCGCGCCGAGTTGTGCGCCGCGCTGTTGATAGGCGACCAGCACGTTGCGCTCGCATATTCCGATCACCCCATACGGATCCGTCACGGCTAGACGCTCGCATTGGAGACCGTCCATCAGCCCGAGCGCGATGTCGGCTGCATCGGTCCAGGTCACGATCGCCGGCCGATCAGCCATCCCGCCGGTCAGCTCGCCGCAAGCTTCCATTCGTCCAATTCCCGTGGTGCCTGTCGGCACCGGTCCTAGAATAAAACGATCGACAGGCGTGTATTGTTCCCGGTTATCAAAGCTGGACGCTGCGGCGCGGGACAGGCAGGTTGAAGTCGAGGTCTGCGCGTCACCACGCTCGACCGCCCGCAAACCACAATGGCGCCTGATCCCTACATGATCCAAATCGCTCGCCGCGCCCGGGTCTGGCCCGGTTCGCCCTATCCGCTCGGAGCCACGTTCGATGGCCGCGGCGTGAACTTCGCCTTGTTCAGCGCCAACGCCGAAAAGGTCGAGCTGTGCCTGTTCGACGGCCGGGGCCAGCGCGAGCTGGAGCGGGTGGTGCTGCCGGAATACACCGACCAAGTCTGGCACGGCTATCTGCCGGACGTTCGCCCGGGCCAGCTCTACGGCTATCGTGTCCACGGTCCCTACGACCCAGGCCGTGGCCATCGGTTCAACCACCACAAGCTGCTGCTCGATCCATATGCCAAACAGCTCGTCGGGCAGTTGCACTGGTCGGATGCGCAGTTCGGCTATCGCGTCGGCGGGAGGCGTGAGGATCTTCAATTCGACGGCCGCGACAGCGCCCGCGGCATGCCAAAATGCCGCGTCGTGGACACCGCCTTCACCTGGGGCGACGACAAGCCGCTCGACATCCCATGGCGCGACAGCGTCCTCTACGAGGCCCATCTGCGCGGCTTCACCATGCTTCATCCTGAGGTGCCAGATTATGTGCGCGGCACCTGTGCGGGGTTCTCGCTGCCGGGCGTGATCGACCATCTCAAGGCGGTCGGCGTCACAGCCGTCGAGTTCCTGCCGGTGCATGCCTTCGTCCAGGACCGGCAACTGATCGCGCGCGGCCTTTCCAACTACTGGGGCTACAACTCGATCGGCTTCTTCGCGCCCGAGCAGCGCTACCTCGCCACCGGCGACCTCGCCGAGTGGAAGGCCATGGTCTGCTGCCTCCACGATGCCGGCATCGAAGTGATGATCGACGTCGTCTACAACCACACCGCCGAGGGCAACCATCTGGGGCCGACGCTGTCCTTCAAGGGCATCGACAACGCGTCCTACTACAAGCTCAGCCCGGACGATCCGCGCTTCTATTGGGACTGCACCGGCTGCGGCAACACCTTGAACCTGTCGCACCCACGCGTGCTGCAGATGGTGATGGACTCCCTGCGCTACTGGGTCGAGTCCATGCACGTCGATGGCTTCCGGTTCGATCTGACCTCGGCCCTCGCGCGTGATCCCTATGATTTCGACTACGGCTCGGGCTTCCTCGACGCCGTGCGCCAGGACCCGGTGCTGTCGAAAGTGAAACTCATCGCCGAGCCCTGGGACCTGGGCGCCGGCGGCTACCAGGTCGGCGGTTTCCCGCCCGGCTGGTCAGAATGGAACGGCAAGTTCCGCGATACGGCGCGCCGCTACTGGAAAGGCGAGGCCAACCAGATCCAGGAGCTTGCGGCCAGGCTCACCGGTTCCGCGGATATCCTGGCCTCGCAGGGCCGGCGCCCCACGGCCTCGGTCAACTTCATCACCGCGCATGACGGGTTCAGCCTGCACGATCTGGTCAGCTACAACGGCAAGCACAACGAGGACAATGGCGAAGAGAATCGCGACGGGATCAACGAGAACGACAGCTGGAACTGTGGCGTCGAAGGCGAGACCGACGACCCGGCGATCCTGAATCTGCGCGCGCAGCAGCAGCGTAACCTGTTGGCCACCCTGGTGCTGTCGCAGGGCGTGCCGATGCTGCTCGCGGGTGACGAACTCGGCAACACGCAGCACGGCAACAATAACGCTTACTGCCAGGACAGCGAGATCGCCTGGATCAAATGGGATCAGGTCGACGAAAGTTTGCTCGGCTTCGTCCAGATGCTGACCACGCTGCGCCGCAAGCATCCGGTGTTTCGCCGACCGCATTTCTTTCGGGGCAACCGGATCCCGGGCACCGAGGTCAAAGACATTGTCTGGCTCAACCCGGAAGGCCGGGAGCAGCGCGACGACGACTGGCACTTTCCGGAAGCCCGCTGCCTCGGCTTCGTCCTCAGCGGCGATGCCGGCGAACTCTACTATTCCATCGGCGGCCGCCAGGAACTCGACGATGGATTCATCATCTTGATGAACGCCCTGCACGAGTCCGTGCCGTTTGTCCTGCCGCCGGCGGAATTAGGATCGCGCTGGGAGGTCGTGTTCGACACGGCGCGGACCGATGCTGCCGGCGCACCCTACGATGCCGCCGCACAATATCCGCTGGAGGCCCGCTCCCTCGTCGTCTTGATCCGCCGCGGGAGCCTGAATGGCGCGAAGAAGGAAGGTGCTGATCAGCCGATCACGGCTTAGCCGGTCGGCGAGTGGCGTGCCAGCCTTCCAGCAGGGTCTGGGCCTCGCTCAGGACGCGCTGATCCATATGATCGAACCCGATCGATTCGGCGTGGTCGGCACATTGCGCAATGATCTGCTGGCTAAAGCGCTCGGCCTGCGCCGAGGGCACGCCCTGCAGTTCAAGATACTCGCCGACCCCCTGCTTCAGCGCAGGCCAGCCAAAATTGGCCCTGACACAGGTTGCAGCATGTCGGACGGCCTGCATCGGCGGTTCCCTTCAACGCGAACGGAAGTGTACGCCACAGGAATCGTCGGGAGCGTTGCAGGTTCCGTACCAGCAATACGCAGGCAATATCGACGTGCACCGCGCGTCAGAAAGCCATTTTTGCGTGCATCGCCTTGGCCGTGACGAAGCAGATCAGCGCAGCAGCGAGCAGGGCGGGCAGGAAAAACCGGGCCGAGCGCAGGCCCACCTCGTCAGCCACGGCGCCTAGCGGCACGGCCGCCGAGTTGACCGCCACACCGACGGCCATCCTGAAGCGCACTCTGGCAGGGAGTTCGGCGCCGACGATCGCCTGGCCGCTCAGCCCGGTAGCACTCGATGCTGATGCACGGGCAGCATCTCGCGGACGCGGCCGAGATAGGCGAGGTCGAGTTTTGCGGTGGCGAAGCCCGGGCTCTCCGGTACCTGGGCGAGGATCTTGCCCCAGGGGTCGACGATCATGCTGTGACCCCAATTCTGGCGCGTGTCGCGGCCGGCCTGAAAGCTGCCGACCTGGGCTGCCGCGAGGACGAAGCATTGGGTCTCGATTGCCCGCGCGCGCAGCAGCACCTCCCAATGATCCTTGCCGGTCTGCAGCGTGAATGCGGCCGGCACGGTGAGCACCTGCGCCCCCTCCGCGGCGAGCCGTCGAAACAGCTCCCCGAAACGCAGATCGTAGCAGATGGAACAACCGACACGGACCCCCTGGGCCAGATAGGTCACAACCTCACGGCCGCGCCCGACCAGCGCCGATTCGCGGTACTCGCGCCCATCCGGCGTCACCACATCGAACAGATGGAGTTTGCGGTAGCGCGCAAGCTCCTCGCCATCACGGCCGAAGACCACGGTGGTATTGAAAACCTGCCCCTCGGCACGCTCAAGAAAGCTGCCGCCATGGATGACCACTCCGTGCGTTCCCGCAAGATCCTGAAGCAGCGCGCAGGCCTCGCCGTCCGGAATCACCTCGGCCGCGGCCCGGCGTTCCTCGGCAGTGCCGCCCTGGAACGCCCAGACTTCCGGCAACAAGAGGAGGTCCGGCCGATCCTCACGGACGGCTTGCTCGATCAGCCCGCGCGCCTGCGCAAGGTTCGCCGCCTTGTCGTTGACCGAGCTCATCTGAATCACGCACGCGCGCATGGCATGGCCGCCCCTTCTCGAGTCGCCATGATGCTAACGGGCCGGTCCCGGTAACGGAAGCCCGACCGACGTCAGGGTTCGATGCCGAGCCTCTCGCACAACGCGACGAAGCGTGGGTGGTCGCGCAGCGGTGTCATGTCGGAATCCTGCCGCATCCATGCCTGCCGGTGCGCCGAGGCCCCCGGCATGGCCCGCTCGAGCAGGTCGATCGCGTCGTCCGGCATCCCCAGCACCGCATATACGCAGGCGACATTGTAGAGCGTCATATGGTCGTCGGGCTCGATCGCCAGCGCGCGCTGCGCCCAGTCGAGGGCACGCTCACGCTCGCCGAGGATGGCCAACGCGCCGGCGCCGGTAAACGCAGCGACGGTGAAATCGGGATGCCGCGCCAGTTGGCGCTCGCAGCGCGCCACCGCCTCGCGGGCGGTCGCCATTGCCTCCTCTGGCCGGGAGAGTCCGTTGAGCACCGCATAAAGCGTGCTCAGGTAGCCAACATCCTCGGGCGCCAGGTCGGCCGCGCGCCGGAGCAGACGCGCCGCCTGCTCGCCGCGGCCCAGTTCGACGCAGGCACGGGCATAGGCATACTGTGCGCCAGCATGCCCGGGGTCGACGGCGATCGCCTGCTCAAAGGCGCGGATAGCCTCCGTGGGTCGCCCAGTCGCCAGCAGCGCCACACCTCGCCCGGCATGCGCCGCAGCGAGACTGGGCTCCAGGGCCACCGCACGGTCGGCCGTCGCGAGGACAGCATCGAAATCGATCCGCACACCACAATGCATGTAGAGGCCGCAATCACACTCGACGATCTCGGCCAGCGCACGGGCGAAATCGGGATCCAGCTCCGCGGCGCGGCAGAACATCCGGCGGGCAAGCTCGTAGGACGGCCGGACCCGTTGTCCGAACAGCGCGAGGCCGCGGAGGTAGAGATTGTAGGCTTCAAGATTTCCTGGTCGGCGGCCGAGCCAGGGCGTCGCGCTCGGCACGCAGCAGCTTCACCTCCAATGCGCCGGCAATGCTGTGAGCGATCTCGTCCTGGACTGCCAAAAGATCGGTCAGCGTCCGGTCATAACGCTCTGCCCAGACCTGACCGCCGGAAGACCCGTCCACCAGCCGTGCCGTGATGCGAACCCTGTCGCCAGCGCGGCGGACGCTGCCGTCGAGCACATAGCTCACCTTGAGCCGCGCGCATGTCGCCATCGCGTCCTGGGGCGTCTGGCGCATGGCGAAGCTCGACGGCCGGGCGGCCACGAAGAGCCCGGAAATCTTCGACAGCTCGGTGATCAGATCCTCGGCCACGCCGGCGCTGAAATAGTCCTCCGCCGCGTCCTGTGTCAGATTCTCGAACGGCAGCACGGCGATCGAGGGGCGAGCAACGGCAGCCGGAGCCGCCACCGAGGCGCCGACTGGCGAAGCCGCAAGCTCCAGGGTGAAGCTGTGCAGCGGCCGTTCCCCGACCTCAACCACACTCTCGCCGAGGTCGATGAAGGTCAGCCCTTCCTTGTCACCGACCTGGGCACGTACCGCGGCCGACACGACAATGCCTCCTGGAGCGGCCTGCGCCCGCAGTCGCGTCGCGATCGCTACGCCTACCTCGCCGTCGATCCCGGAATCGGCCACCATCTCGCCGAGGTGAACACCGATCCGGTAGGAAATGTGCGGTTGCCCTGAGAGATCAGCATTATGTTGCTGCATGCCGCGCTGGATGGCGATGGCGCAGCGCAGCGAATCAATAACGCTCGCGAACTCGACGAGGGCCGCTCCGCGCCTAGTCCTGACCATGTGCCCACCATGCCGCTCCAGCAACGGCTCGACGAGCTCACGCCGAAGGGCGAGCAATGCATTTATGGTGCCGTGCTTATCGGCCCGCATTAGCGGCATGAAGCCGACCACATCTACAGCCATGATGGCTGCCAACCTGCGTGGCATGGCCACGGTCCATCGATCTGTAGCCATTAAATGCAGAATCGCAGGTGCTCACGCCACGGTCAAGGCGCCGGCAAGCGGTTCAGCAGCGCCAGGAATCGCGGATGATGGTGCAGCGGCGCTAGATCGGGATCCTGCCTAAGCCATTCCTGGCGATGGGCCGAGGCGCCTGGCATCGCCCGCTCCAGAAGTTCGACGGCCTCGTCAAGCAGGCGCAGCTCGGAATAGACACACGCGACGTTGTAGAGGGTCATGTGGTCGTCGGGCTCGATGGCCAAAGCACGCCGCGCCCACTCGAGAGCGCGTTCGCGCTCGCCCAGGTTCGCCAGCGCCAACGCACCAGTATAGGCGGCCAGTGCAGACTCGGGCTTCACGGCAAGCTGGCGCTCACATCTGGCCAGCGCCTCCAGCGCAGTCGCCCTGACATCGCTTTTCCTGTCGAGCCCGGCATGAATGCCGGAGAGGAGATTGAGGTATCCGACGTCTCCAGGCGCCAGATCGGCCGCCCGCCGGAGAAGCTCCATGGCCTCGGCTGAGCGGCCCTGTGCGATGCACGCACGCGCATAGACATAGTGCGCGCCGGCATGGTCCGGATCTGCGGCAATCGCTTGCTGGAATGCGTGTTCGGCCTCGGCCAACTGGCCGATCGCTGCAAGCGCGACGCCTCGCGCAGCATGGGCGACAGCAAGGCTGGGTTCCATCGCGATGGCTCGAGCGGTCGTGGTCAGTATCCCGTCTAGATCGACCGAGACGCCGCAATGCATGTAGAGGTTGATGTCGCACTCCGCGATCCCAGCCAGCGCGCGGGCAAAGTCCGGATCGAGCTCGGTAGCACGCACGAACATCCGCCGTGCCAACTCGTAGGACGGCCGGACGTGATGACCGAGCAGATAGAGCCCGCGCAGATAGTGATTATATGCATCAAGATTGGCGGTCGGCGGGCGCGCCAGCGCCGCCCGCTCCGTCTGCAGCAAGCGGATCTCCAGCGCCGTGACGATGTTGCGGGTGATTTCGTCTTGAACGGTGAAGATATCGGTCAGCGTACGGTCATACCGCTCGCTCCAGACTTGGCCGCCCGTGGTGCCGTCGACGAGTTGTACGGTGAGACGAAGCCTGTCACCGGCACGGCGCACGCTGCCTTCGAGCACGTAGCCGACTTGCAGACGGGCGCTGGCGTCCATCGGCGCGCGTGCGCCCGGTTCCAGGGCGAAGCTGGATTGCCGCGCCGCCACGAACAGCCCGGAAATCTTGGAGAGCTCGGTGATCAGATCCTCGGCGATACCTTCAGCGAAATAGTCCTGGTCGGGGTCGCCGCCGAGATTCACGAACGGCAGCACGGCAATGGAGGGGCGAGACGGTTCGACGGCCGGCGGATCGGGTGCCGATACCGGCGTCGGCGGGAACTCAAGCGCGAAGGCGCGAATCGGGCGGTCCCCCGCTTTGACTACCCGCTCGCCCAGATCGAGGAAGCGGAAAGTATCTTGATCCCCGATCTGCTCGCGCACGAACGCCGAGACGGCGATGCCGCCCGGCGGCGCCATGGCCTCGAGGCGCGAGGCCATGTTGACGCCATCGCCGTAAATGTCGCCTCCGTCGGCGATGACGTCGCCGAGGTTGACGCCGATTCGAAAAACGATCTGCCGGTGGGCGGAAGCCGCCGCGTTGCGCCGCGCCATTCCGCGCTGGATCGCAACCGCGTAGTGAAGCGCGTCCACCACGCTGGCAAACTCGACCAGGGCGCCATCGCCCATGCGCTTGACCAAGCGCCCGCGATGCTCGACCAGCAACGGGTCGACCAGCTCGCGGCGATGCGCCTGCAGCGCAGCGAGGGTCCCCTCCTCGTCGATCTGCATCAGCCGCGTGAAACCCACTACGTCCGCAGCCAGGATTGCCGCCAGCCTGCGTTCCATCGAACTTTTGCTCGCCAGCCCCAGCCAGTACCTCCGCGACCCACGTCGGCACGGCCTACCGGGTCGCAGGGATACAGCTGTCTTCGCACAGGTCAACGTGCGGGTAGGGCAAAGACTTCCGTCAGTAACGCAGGCAGGCAGTCCGCTACTGCACCGGGATCATCAGGTGCGCATACGGTGACCCTGCCCACATCACCCAGGGTTGGGTCATGTCGGCGTGCTCGCCCGGCTCCGGATAGCCGGTCATCGCATCACCATGGTTAAATATCATGACGTGCGCCGGCTCCTGCATCCAGCTCATCCCAGCTGGCGGCTCGGTAGCGTAGGGGTCGATATTGCTCGGTGTCGTGCCTCCCTGCAGCATATAGCCGAACCCGATCTTGCCCTTGGGCGGCTCGACATGGCCGACATAGGCCTTGACCCACTCCAGCCCGTTCGCATCGACGCAGTTCGGATCGTTCGCTGGGTTGGTAGGATCGTCCGGGATGCAGGTGAACCCGTTCGTGCCCTCGCGGAGCGTACGAATGTTACCCTTCGCATCGAAGGCAATTACCGCGGCCCCCTGTGCCACCGCCGCGGGCGCCGCTGCCAAGGCATTGGTGATCATCTCCGCGTCGGTCGTGGGTGGGGTGTGCCCAGCCCCCACCTGCCCCGCGGCCCTAGCCGTGCCGATCGGCAAGCTCGCAACGCCAACCAGTAGAATAACATCGGCAGCACGCATCTTTTCCTCCTCTGCTTGTCGAAGAAAGGAGCTAGTTTAACATAGTCTTCCCGTGAGAACAATGCCCGCACGTATGGCAGTCGAGGCCCAGTGATGCCGATCCGCCTGACCTTTCACGGTGCCGCGTCGACCGTAACCGGCAGCTGCTACCTCATCGAGCACGACCACGGGCGCTTGCTGGTCGACTGCGGACTGTTCCAAGGTACCAAGACGATCCGCGAGCTGAATTACGGCCCATTCCCGTTCGCCGCCCAGTCGATCGACTATGTGCTGTTGACGCACGCCCATACCGATCACGCCGGGCTACTGCCGAAACTGCGACGGGCCGGGTTCAATGGCCCGATCCATGCCACCGAGCCGACTATCGGCCTGCTCGGGTTCATGCTGCCGGACAGCGGCCATATCCAGGAATTCGAGGTCGAGCGTCTCAACAGGCGCAATCGTCAGCGTGGCCGGCCGCTGGTCGAGCCGATCTACACTCGGCGCGACGCCGAGCGCTGCCTCGAGCAGGCTCGCTTGTGCCAGTACGACACCTGGTTTGCGCCGGGGCCGGGGATACGGGCCCGCTATTGGGATGCGGCCCACGTGCTGGGCTCCGCCTCGATCGAACTCGAGATCGCGGACGGTGCCGGAGCACCACTGCGGTTGCTGTTCTCGGGCGATATCGGCCCCGACGAGACCACCTTTCACCAGCAACCGCGGGCGCCGACCGGGATCGACGTTCTGATGGTCGAGAGCACCTACGGCGACCGCGACCGGGAGGATCTGACGGTCGACCAGCGCCAGGACCGGCTGGCCCAAGAGATCAAGGAAGCGCTCGCGGCTGGCGGCAACCTGATCATCCCGGCGTTCGCGGTCGAGCGCAGCCAGGAGTTGCTTTACACGATCTTGCTGCTGATGCGCGCCGGCACGATCCCGGGCACGAAGGTGTTCCTGGATTCGCCGCTGGCCGTACGCGCGACCCAAGTTTTTCGGAGGCACCGGGACACGCTGGCCGAGGCCGCGGACCTCGAGGAGGTATTCGCCGACCCGCGGCTAAGCTTCTGCGAGAGTGCGGAGGATAGCAAGGCGATCAACCGGATCACGTCCGGCGCGATCATCCTGTCCGCCAGCGGCATGTGCGAGGCCGGCCGGATTCGCCACCACCTCAAGCACCATCTATGGCGCCCGCAGTCGACCGTGCTGTTCGTCGGCTACCAGGCACCGGGAACGCTCGGCCAGCTGATCCAGAGCGGTGAGCCGATGGTGCGGATCGAGGGCGAGGAGATCGCGGTGCGGGCACGCATCCGGTCAATCGAACTCGTTCTCCGCCCATGCCGATCAGGGCGAGTTGGTGCGCTGGGTCGAGCGTTGCCTCCCCGTCCGGCAGGCCGTATTCCTCACGCACGGCGAGCCGGCGGCTATGATCGCGTTCCGGACGCACCTCGCGGCGGTAGGGCTGGATCCAGACCTTGTGCGGCTACCCGCGCTGGACGCGGCCTTCCTGCTCTCGGCCGACGCCCCGCCGCAATCTTTGCCCAGCCGGTCACGCTTGCCGCCGGAAGCCGCGGCGCTGCCGAGCGACTGGCACAATGCGCACAGCCATCTCGTGCTCGACCTCCAGCGACGGCTGAGCGAGCTTCCGGACGACGCTGCGCGTCTGCTGCTGCTCGACCGGCTGCGGCAGGGGTTGCTGTAGCGGTCGACTCAGGCTCGCTTGACGAGGCTCACGATGAACAACAGCACGCAGGCGCCGACCACCGCGGTCACCAGTGAGCCGAGCGTACCGCCGGCGGCAATGCCCAAGAGGCCGAACACCCAGCCGCCGACAAGCGCGCCCACGATGCCGACAACGATATTACCCACCAGGCCGAACCCGCCGCCACGCATCAAGTTGCCGGCGATCCAGCCGGCGACCGCGCCGATTATCAGCCAGAAGATGACGTTCATGCTTTCCCTTCCGCCGGCGTGGCGCCGGTCGTCATTCCATCAATCGAGGCGGCGCCAGCCGCTCAGGGCTTGACCGCGTCGCCAGCCTTCTCCAGCGTCTCGCCAGTCTTTTCCATGTTCTGGCCGGTGTCCTCCTTGACACCGCGCCACGTGTCGCCACAGGCGGCCAACACCGTCGCCATGCCGGTCAGCATCGCCATCACTACCAGAAATCGCGCCCGCTCGCTCATCGCCCGCTCTCCATTCAGATCAGGCTCCTGGATTGCCCGGCTTTGTGGCCACTGTCCAGGGCAGGCAGTCAGATCGGCTCGGCCCACCAGCGCAGCTGGCCGAGATAGCGATGGTAGGTTCGGCCATCCTCGGCGATCCGGAACAGATGCAGCCAGCCGTTGTCGAGCAGGTCGCGAACTCCGGCGTGCGTTGCGATCACGGCATCGATGGCGTCCTGCGGCGCCTCGATGAGCACGTTGAGCCGCAGGGGCTCGTGAATGAAGCGCTCGCCATCGTGGACCGACTGCCAAGGCAGGCCGACCTTGAGATCGCCAGCATTGCCCTCGAGCACTCCGATCTGGCCGACGACGTTGTGCAGGACCTTGTTGCCGGCGCCGAACGCGCGGTTGTTCACGGTCGAGCCGTAATACTGCAGGTTGATCCAGCTGGCGACGACCATGGGTGCCGTCATGATCAGCTCGAGCACCTTGAAGCCGTCGTCCTTGCGCCAGTCGTAATTGTGCAGGAAGGCGCGGCCGTCCAGCGCACGCCCGCGCGTCCGCTCGCGGGGCGCCGCGATGAACGCGGCATTGCCGGCGAGACCCCATTCGGGCCGCACCTGCGACCAGTCCCGGCTGCGGGCAATCACCTGCCGGTCGACGCCGTCGCGCCCGCGGAGGCGGAGCAGGGCCGCGCGCTCCATGCGCGCGAGTGCCGAGGCCCTGGCGAGCCAATCGCGCAGCCGTTTCAGGTCGTCGGCGTGCGATGCCGGCACCTCGTCCGAATCGAAGATCCTGATCTCGTCGGTGGTGGTGTCGTGCAGGCAGCCCAGGAACCAGGTGTCTGCCGGGATCGCGATGCCCCTGCCCACCAGCCCCGACCGGACGCCCGGATCGTTCAGGATGGCCGCGGCCACGCGCGCATTGGCCTCGCCGGTATGGCCGCCGCAGGCGCCGCAATCGAGACCCGAGGCGTGCGGGTTGTTGATCGTGCTGCTGCCGTGGCCGGTCAGCATGACCAGCCGGCCGAAATCCTCGGTCATCGACATGGCGCGCAGCACCGCGTCGGCCATCGCGAGCCGTTGCTCGGCGTCGAAGCCGGTGGCGCGGCCGCCGACCTCGCGGGGCTCCAGCCGCGGCCCGATACGGTCGATGACGCGCTTGTCGAGGCCGTCGACGTTCGGATCCTTGACCGGTCGGGTGAAGCCCAGGCTGTCGCTGAGAATCTTGCCGGCGAAGGTGAGGCCCATCGTCTCGACATAGGTGAACGACGAGACCGCCGAGAGCTTGAACGATTTCCAGGTTTTGGCGGCCCGCCGGCGCAACAGGCGCAGGCCCAGTATCTCGATTTCCTCGTCGGGCGCTGCGTGGTCGACGGCCTCGCAAACGGTGAAGGCGGGGGTCAGCAGGACCGGGCACTGCGCCCCGCCCTTGACCCGGCCGATGGGAATGTACTCGATGGGGAAACCGAAGAACCCGGCAAAGCCGACCGTCTCGGCCTCGGGGCAGGCGGTCTCCAGTGCCCGGCGGTAGACCTCCGACCGCACATCGATACAGAACGCGGCCTGCAACGGCTTGCGAGTGGCCGGGATAGGCGCGGCATCCCCCAGCATGCTCGCCGAGAGGCGTGCCAGCAGCCGGCGCTGATAGGCGGCCTCGTAAGCGTGCTGCATGACCAGATCGACCACCAGATCGGGATCGTCGCCGAGCCGCTCGTCCTCGGGCAGCATGGCGGCAGCTTCCATCGCCTGCCGCCAAGCCTCCTTGAAGGCCATATCCTGGCGCTCGAGAAACAGTGCGTAGCCCCAAGACAGGCGGATCGCGAGCAGCTCGACCAGGGTATCGTCGGGACGACCGTAGAGCCCGTTGTCCCACACCAGGTAGCGCGCATAGGCGGCCCAGCCGCCGATGTCGAACAGGGCCCGGTGCATGTAGTCCTCGACCGCGCGCGCCGGGATGCCAAGGCGCTCGACGACCGCAGCGATCGCTAACCGGGGCTCCGCGGGCAGGCCGGCGATGGCGGCGCGAAACCCCTTGATCCCCATGGTCTCGGGGTTGCGATCGTGACGCATCGACGCGCGCCAGGCCGCGTAGGGCGGCAGGCTACGTGACGGCAGCCGCCATGCCGCCTGGCCATCGTCGAAGTAGGCAGCGCACCACTTCGAAATTTCGTCGACCATGAAGGCGGTGCGGGAGGCGTGGCGGTCGCCTGCGGCCAGTCGATCCAGGACCTCGGCGACGGTGGCGACCACGGCACTGGGCCGCGCCGAGCGTATCGGCTCCTGGGCCAGCGCCAGCTTGAGCGCCGGAACGTCGCGCGGCGTCACGCCGGTCTCCGGCGCGGCGTCGAGCGCGTCGGCCAGGTCCCGGTCTCCGATCAGTCCCTGCTCCAGTGCCTCGCGGTAGAATGCGCGCGGCATCAGCATGTCGGCCCGGGCGACCCGGCGCATGGCCGCGCAGGTCGCAGCGAAGGACCGGTCGGCGAAGCCCAGGAACGGGTTGACCGCGACGAAGTGCTTGAGGGGCCACAAGGGTGCAACTTTCCTGCAGGCGCCGGCGATCGCAGCGTCGATGTCAGGTATCTCGATGGTTTCGGCCGGTTCGTAATGCCGGCGTGTCTCAAGCGCGACGGCGGCGCTCATGGCGTTGCTCCGAACTCGGTGGTTGCGGTGATGGCGGTACGACTGGGGCCGCTCGGCCAGAGGCGCAGAACGAGGCGGTTCGCCAGGGTGTTGACGTAGAGGCCATTCGCGAGATGGACGTAGAGGGCCTGCCAGCGCGGCTCGCTGGCGTGGCGGGGGAGGAAGCTCTGAAAGACGGTGAGCGCGGCGAAGGAGAAGATCACCAGGGCGACGATGGCGAGGTCGACCGGGCCGCGCAGCGCCTGGGTCGGCGGTAGGGAACCGGCGACCAGGACCTCGGTGGCGCGCTGAAGCGCGAAGTAGACCGCCGCGACCAAGCCGGCGGCCGCCACGGTTCGACCGATCACGTACCTGTTGGGCCGCTCGTCGATGGCCTGGGCGATGAAGTGCGCGAGACCGAACAGCATGATCGCACCCAGCGCGAACACGCCCGGGCGCTCGGTCGGGCTGGCCCCCAACAGCGTGGCCACGAGCAGCGTCACCAAGAGCAGGGCCAGGGTTGCCAGCACCATGCGCGCCGGGTGCGGCTGGCCACCAGGGCTCGGCGACCAGGAAGCGCGGGCGAGGTCGATGACGCTGCCCGAGGATAGGAATGCATGCGCCTTGTAGAGCGAGTGCGCGACGATGTGGAGCAGCGCGGCGGAGAACGCGCCGAGACCGCATTGCAGCAGCATGAAGCCCATCTGGGCGATGGTCGAATAGGCCAGCGAGACCTTGACCGAGGTCTGCGTCAGCATCACCACCGAGCCGAACAGTGCCGTAAGGCCGCCGACGATGGCCAGGAGGTCGAGCGAGGGCACCGACAGCGCCATGAGATCGCCGAAGCGCAGCACCAGAAAGCCGCCCGCGTTGATGATGCCGGCATGGAGCAGCGCCGAGACGGGCGTCGGCGTCTCCATCACCTCCAGCAGCCAGCCGTGGGACGGGAACTGCGCCGACTTCAGCAACGCCGCGATCACCAGCAGCAAGGTCATGGCATGCAGGTTCGTGGGCGCGGTGCCCACGGCCGCGAAGCCTTCGGCGGCACCGAGGATGGTCGCCAGCTGCACCGACCCGAACGACTGCCACATCAGCACCATGGCGCAGATCAGGCAGAGATCGCCAAGTCGGCTGGCCACGAACTTCTTGCGCGCGGCGAGCCGCGCCGCCGGCCGGTCGCCGTAGAAGGTCAGCAGCTGGTGCAGGCAGAGGCTGGTGGAGATCCAGGCTCCGGCGAGCAGAACCAGGTTCCCGGCGACGATCAGGGTCAGCACGGCCGCCAGGGTCAGGCACAGCCAGCGAAAGAACCGATCCTGCCGTGGGTCGCCGTCCAGGTAGTTGCGGCTGTAGCGAACGACGATCGCGCCGACGAACGAGACCAGGGTGAGCATGATCGCCGACAGCGCGTCGATATGGACGACCGGGCCGCCAAAGCCGTGCCCGCCGAAGCCGAGGGCAGCCCAGCCGCCGAGCACGGCCACGGCGGCGGCCAGTGCCAGGGCCGCCGCCGTCTCGGCGCGCCGGGCCACAGGGCCGTCGCGCCGGTTGGACGGCTGGGCGGGCAGCAGTCCGGCCGCCAGCAGTGCAACGGGCCCGACGATGGTCAGCCAGGGAATCACGGCAGTCAGCATGGTGGCCTCCGATCAGTGTCGCCACGAGGCTAGGGGCAGCGATCTGTTCGGTAAAATTCTAAGATTGTGCAGTTTCGTTCTGTTTTGTAGAACGATTCGGATGGCGTTCCTGAACTTCCACCACTTGCGCTACTTCTGGGCCATCGCCCACGAGGGCGGCCTCACGCGGGCAGCGCGCCGGCTCAACATCTCGCAATCGGCGCTGTCCACGCAGCTGCGCCAGCTCGAGGAGCAGCTGGGGCATCCCTTGTTCGTGCGCGCCGGAAAGCGGCTGGAGCTGACCGAGGCTGGCCGGATGGCGCTGGACTATGCCGAGACGATTTTCCGCGCCGGCGACGAGCTCGTGGGCACGCTGCAGGGGCACGGGCCGGCCCAGCGCGTGCTGCGGGTGGGCTCGATCGCCACGCTATCGCGCAACTTCCAGCTCGAGCTGCTACGCCCGCTTCTGGGTCGACGCGACATCGAACTGATCATCCGCTCGGGCAGCATGCGCGAGCTGATGGCCGGCCTCGCCGCGCGCAATCTCGATGTCGTCCTGTCCAACCTGCCGGTGCCGCGCGATGCGGCCACCGGCTGGCACAGCCAGCTGCTGGACGAGCAGCCGGTGAGCTTGGTCGGCCGCGCGGAGGAGGGTCGCGGCCCGTTCTGCTTCCCCGACGATCTGCGCACAACGCCGATCCTCCTGCCGACCCTGGACAGCAGCATCCGCGTCGCATTCGACCTGCTGCTCGAGCAGGAAGGCATCCGCCCCGCCATTCTGGCCGAGGTCGACGACATGGCCATGCTGCGCCTGCTCGCCCGCGAGAGCCCGGGCGTCACCCTGGTGCCGCCCGTAGTCGTGCAGGACGAGCTGCGGGCGGGCACGCTGGTCGAGCGTTGCTCGCTGCCGACGGTGAAGGAGACCTTCTACGCGATCACCCAGGCCAGCCGCTTCCCGAACCCGATGCTGCGCGAGCTGCTGACGCACGGGAAGCTGCCGACGCCGGGAATGGTAACCGTGCAGCCTGCGGGTTAGGCCGGCAGCGCCGTCGCCGCTACCACCTCTGCCACGGTCTCCTCGCGGCGCAGCAGCTCGAAGCGGACGGCGTCGCCCTCCACCGTGAACCCATGCACGGCGACACGCGGCAGGCTGTTGTAGACGAACGGGGTAGAGAAATAATAGGCGCCGGTGTCGTGGAGCAGCACCCAGTCGTCGGGCGCCAGCAGCGGCAGTGGTCGGCGGCTGGCGATGATGTCGCCGGCGAAGCAGCAGGGGCCGGCGACGTCCTGGGCGATCTTCTCGCCCGTCTTCGGGCGTCCGTTAGGATCGAGCGCGCTGACGCGGATCGTCCACAGCTCGGGCATGAACACGGTCCGGGTGGCCACCTGGGCGCCGGCATGGGTCATGGCGATGTGCCGGCCGCCGGTGGTCTTGGTGTACTCGACCCGGGCAACGATGAACCCATTCTTGGCCATGATCGAGCGGCCGAACTCGGTGATCACCTTGAACTCGCCGGAGAACAGCGCCGGCACCGCCTCACGTAAGGTGGCTGCGTATTCGGCAAAGGTCGGCGTGATCTCGTCGCCCTCGAAGTTCACCGGCAGGCCGCCGCCGATGTCGACCGTAGTCACCTGCTTGTGGCCGATGGCGGTGTTGATCTCCTTCGCCAGGGCCACAGCCTTGCCGACCCCGCCCGCGATCAGCTCGAGCGGGCAGCCCTGCGAGCCGACATGGGTATGGACGCAGGTCAGCCACGGGCGCTGCCGGTAGGCGTCCACGATGCGGGCGCGGCTGCCCGGGTCGTCCAGCGCGATGCCGAACTTGGAGGTCCGGGTGGCGGTGCTCATGGCGGCAATGGTGCCGACGCCGACCTGCGGGTTGATGCGGATGCCGATGACCGAGTTCGAGGCGCCCTGCTCGGCCAGGACGGTGTCGACCCGCTGCAGCTCCTGCCAGTTGTCGACGTTGAGCGTCATGCCGTGGCGCAGGGCCGTGCGGATCTCGCCCCAGGTCTTGGCCGGCGAATCGAACACGATGCGCGACGGCTCGAAGCCGGCGCCCAACGCCTGCTCCAGCTCGCCCGGGCTCGCCACCTCGCAGGCCATGCCCTCTGCGCGCAGCAGACGCAGAATGCCTTCGAGGCAGCCGGCCTTGGCGGCGAAAGCGTGCATGAAATGATCGGGGAAGGCCGACTTCAGCTCGCCCACGACGCGGCGGACGGATTCGACGTCGACGAAGCCGGCAAGCAGGACGTCGCCGCCGATGAGGCCTTGTGCGACCGCCGCCTCGGTGACGCGCGCTTTAAGGGCCGAAACTGTGTCGTCCATTGCCGCTCCCCCGCCCGCTCCGTCCCGGAATAGCGCCGTAACATCGATCCGACGATGCTCAAAATGCGACCTGCGCAGACCACAGACGCTTTGCGAGCCAATGTCGCGTCTGGTAGGTTGCCGCCGTCAAGAAAAACGATTTGCCAGGGAGGCAAGGGATGTCATTCGATCTGCTCGATCGCTTGGGGAACCCGTTGAACCGCCGGCGTGTGCTGCGTGGCAGTGCCGCGACCATGGCCGCCATGGCAGCCGCTCGCCCAGGCCGGCTGTTCGCCGCCGACAAGGTGACCGTCGCGAACTCGATCCGCTCGCTGACCAACCCTTACCATGCCTCGTGGAACAAGGGCGGCGCCGCGTTCGCGGCTTCCGTCGGCGCCGAATACGTCACGCTGGTAACCGAGGGCAACAGCGAGAAGGGTGTCTCCGACATCAAGGCGCTGCTCGCCAAGACCGGCGGCAATCTCGTGCTCAACGTTGACCCGAACGACAGCCCCGATGCCCGCCCGATCGTCGAGGCCTGCCAGAAGGCCGGCGCCTACGTCGTGACGCAGTGGAACAAGCCCGCCGACCTCCACCCCTGGGACCACGACCCGAACTACGTCGCACACATCTCGTTCAATGGCGTGCCCAACGGCAAGGCCATGGCCGAGGCGCTGTTCAAGTCCATGGGCGGCAAGGGTGGCATCGTGGCCCTTGGCGGCATCCTCTCCAACACGCCGGCAATCGAGCGTCGCGCCGGGCTGGAGCAGGCCCTGAAGGAGAATCCCGACGTTAAGCTGCTGGATTTCCAGGTCGCCAACTGGACCGCACCGGAGGCGTTGGAGAAGACCAATGCCTGGCTGACCCAATACGGTGACGATATCGCCGGCATCTGGGCTGCCAACGACGACATGGCGTTGGGTGCATTGGAGGCGCTGCGCGCCGACGGCCGCGCCGGCAAGGTGCCGGTGACCGGCATTGACGGTACACAGCTCGCGGTCGAGGCAATTCTCGCTGGCGAGATGGCCGGTACCGTCGCCTGGGACCCGTACTGGCAGGGCGGCATGGGACTCGCGATCGGCTACGCGGCCAAGACCGGCAAGTTCGACCCGGCCAAGGAACCCAAGGACCATCGCGAGTTCTACGGCAAGGGTGTGATCGTCACGAGCGAGAACGCCCAGGAATATTACGACACCAACGTGAAGGCCGAGCCGAAGCTCGACTGGAACGACATCTGGGGCCGGGTGAACGGCCAGATCCAGTACGGCTGAGCAGGTCTAGCTGGGTGGCCGAGGGGGGTGGGGTTGCAGCCGCCACGGTGACGGGCGGCCGAGAGATGGCGCGTGTCCGACGGCGTGTGCGCCTTGCCCCCTGGGCGCCGGTCGTCGTGCTGGTCGCGCTCTGCGGCCTGATCGCGTTCATCAACCCCAACTTCCTCAGCCTCTCCAACTTCGTTCGCATCGCCCAGGCAGCGGCAATTCCGCTTTCGCTCGGGCTGGGCGCCACGTTCATCATCCTGATGGGCTCGATCGACCTCTCGGTCGAAGGGGTGCTGGCGCTGGGCGCGGTGATCCTCAGCGTGATCGTGCTCAACGGCGCCAACGGCAACGATCTGGGTCTCCTGGGCATTCCGGTCGTGCTGGCCGTCGGCGCCGCCATGGGCTTCATCAACGGCGTGATCCACGTCAAGCTGCGCATCCCGTCCTTCATGGCGACACTCGGCATGTGGTTCGTCGGCGTCGGTGTGGCCAATGCGATCCTCGGCGGCCAGGCCGTGCGCATCAACGACGCACTGATCCGCGGCCTCGCGATCGAGCGCATTCTGGGATTGCCATTCGGCGTCTGGCTGGCATTGGCGGCGCTTGGCGTTGCCTATGTGATCCAGGATCACACGCGGCTGGGTCGCTACATGTACGCGCTGGGTGGCGGCGAAGACCTGGCCGCCCTGTCCGGCATCCCGGTCAGCCGGGTCAGGATCGCCACGTTCACCATTGCCGGTGTGTTCTACGCACTGGGTGGCGTCCTGGCTGCGGCCCAACTCGGGCTTGGCAACGCGCTGATCGGCCAGGGCCGCCTGTTCACGACGATCACCGCCGTGGTGGTCGGCGGTACCTCTCTTTCCGGCGGTCAGGGCAGCGTGCTGCAGACCCTGGTCGGTGTGCTGATCGTGGTGGTGCTGGCCAACGGGATGGTGCTGATGGGGATCAGCCCGTACATCCAGCAGGCGGTGCAAGGGTTGATGATCATCGTCGCCGTGGCGCTGTCGATCGAGCGCGCGCGGACCAAGATCGTCAAATGACCGCCCCAGCCCTGGCGCTGCAAAGCGTCGACAAGAGCTTTCCCGGCGTTCACGCGCTGAAGTCGGTCAGCCTCGAGCTGCGGCCGCACGAGGTGGTGGGTCTGGTCGGCGAGAACGGGGCCGGCAAGTCGACCCTGATGCGCATCCTGGCCGGCATCTACCGGCCGGACGCCGGCCGGATCCTGCTCGGTGGCGAGCCGGTGACGCTGCGCAGCGCCACCGACGCCGCGCGGCACGGCATCGGCATGGTCTTCCAGGAACAGTCGCTGCTGACCAACCTTACCGTCGGCGAGAACATCTGGCTCGGCAACGAGGCGCGCTTCACACGCGCCGGCCTGGTGCGCTGGGGCGAGCTTTACGCTGCGGCCCGGCGCCAGCTTGCCAAGGTCGGGCTTGAGGATCTGGACCCGCGCCTGCGCGCGGCCGACCTCGGCTTCGCCACCCGTCAGATGGTCGAGTTGGCAAAGGCATTGACGCTGGAGGAGCAGGGTCAGGGCCACCTCGTGATCCTGCTCGACGAGCCGACCTCCGTGCTCGAGCGCGCCGACATCGAGATCCTGTTCGAGCGCGTCCGTGCGTTGAAGGCACGTGCCTCGTTCGTGTTCGTCTCGCACCGCCTCGACGAAGTGCTGGAGCTGAGCGACCGGGTCTATGTGATGAAAGACGGTGCCGTGGTCGCGGACCTGCCGGCCGCCGAGGCCGACGTACATCTGCTGCACCGGCTGATGGTCGGTCGCGGGCTGCAGGCGGAATACTACCGCGAGCCGCTGCAGCGCCCGTTCCAGCCCGATGTCCTGCTAAAGACCGCAGGGCTGGGCCTGCGTGGCGCCTACCGCGACGTCGGCTTCGAGCTGCATGCCGGCGAGATCCTGGGCATTGCCGGGGTGATCGGTTCGGGCCGCGAGGAGCTGAGCCGCACCTTTGCCGGCTTTGCCCCGCACGATGCCGGCAAGCTCACCATCCAGGGCAAGGAGGTGCTGCTGGCGACGCCGGCCGACGCGGTCGACCACGGCATCGGCTACGTCCCGCGCGAGCGGCGCACCGAGGGCATCGTGCTGTTCCTGCCGGTCGCCGCCAATATCACGCTGGCGAGCCTGGGCGAACTGCGCCGGTTCGGTTTGATCGACACCGGTGCCGAGCGTCGGCTCGCCAGGGAGTGGGTGGAGCGGCTGCGCATCCGCACGCCGGGCATCGACACGCTGTGCCTGAACCTTTCGGGCGGCAACCAGCAGAAGGTGGTGCTGGCGAAGTGGCTGAACGCGCGCTCGAAAATCCTGATCCTCGACCACCCGACACGCGGCCTCGACGTCGGCGCGAAAGAAGAGGTCTACGAACTGGTCCGCGCCGTGACCACCGAGGGCATGGGCGTCATCCTAACCTCGGACACGCTGGAGGAGACGATCGGCCTCAGCCACACCGTCCTGGTCATGCGCGACGGCGTCATTACGCACCGCACCGACGCGGCGCCCGGGCACAAGCCGGAGCAGGTCGAACTGATCGGGCACATGGTGTGATGCGATGAGCGCGCTGGTCGCCAACCTCCGCCTCGACACGGTGCGGCAATGGATGCCGGTGCTGACGCTGGTCATCCTGTGCGCCATCGTCGGCGCCATCACGCCGCAATTCCTGACCGTCGACAGCCTGCTGGTGCTGGCCGCGGACACCGCGACCCTGTTCGTGCTCGCCACTGGCCAGACCTTCGTCATCATGCTGGGCGGCATCGACCTATCGATCCAGGCGATGGCATCGCTGGCCAGCGTCATCGTGGCCCTGACCATCGACCGGCTGGGCTACGCCAGCTTTCCGCTCGCGGTGCTCGTCGGTGCCATGGCCGGCCTCGCCGGCGGCCTCGCGCACGTCAAGCTGCGCATCCCGTCCTTCATCGCCACGCTCGCCGTGAGCGGCGTGCTGGCCGGCACTGCGCTGGTGATCTCCCAGGCGCGGTCGATCACCTTGGACGAGGTGCAGCGCGGCTCGATGGCCTGGGTCAGCGAAACGAGCTGGGGCATCCCGCACGAGATCTTCATAGGCGCTGTGGTGCTGATCGGTGCCCACATCCTGCAGAGCCGCACCCGGTTCGGCCGCTACAGCGCGGCCATCGGTGCCGGCGAGGCCGCGGCTTACGCTTCCGGAGTCAAGGTCGGCCGGCAGAAGGTGCTGGCGCTGACGCTTTCCGGTGCTTTCGCCGGGCTCGCCGGCGTGGTGCTGTGCGGCCGTTTGTCGTCTGGCTCGCCCACACTGGCGAATGAGCTATTGCTGCCCGCGATCGCGGCCGTGGTCGTCGGCGGGACCGCGATCACCGGCGGCGTGGGCAGCATCTGGCGCACCGCGATCGGTGCACTGATCATCTCGGTGGTGCGGATCGGCATGACCTTTGTCGGCGTCAACATCTTTGCCCAACAGATCGTGTTCGGCCTCGTGCTGATCCTGGCCGTCGCGATCACCATCGATCGCAGCAAGATCCCGATCGTCAAATAGGGGGCTAACCAATGGACATGGGTCTCAAGGACAAGGTGGCGGTGATCACCGGCGGCAGCGTCGGCATCGGGCTGGCGGTGGCGCACGGCCTCGCGGCCGAGGGCGCGCAGGTAGTGATCGCCGCGCGTGACGGCGACCGCGCCACCGAGCGTGCGCGCGAGGTCGCGGCGGCCCACGGCACCCGAGCGATCGCGATCGCGGCCGATGTCAGCACCGCCGACGGCTGCGCCCATCTGGTGGGCGAGGTCGAGCTCGCATTCGGCGGCTGCGACATCCTGATCAACAATGCCGGCTCCGGCAGCAACGAGACCATCCTCGAGGCGCCGGACGAGAAGTGGCAGCAGTATTGGGAGCTCCACGTCATGGCGGCGGTCCGGCTGTCGCGTGGGCTGGCGCCGATGATGAAGCGCCGCGGCGGTGGCGTGATCCTCAACAACGCCTCGATCTGCGCCCAGCAGCCGCTCTGGTACGAGCCGATCTACAACACGACCAAGGCTGCCCTGGTCATGTTCTCCAAGACCCTCGCCAATGAGCTGATCCCGTTCAACATCAGGGTCAACGCGCTGAACCTTGGCCTCGTTCTGACACCGGATTGGATCAAGACCGCGACCCAGTTGACCGAAGGCACCGGCCGCACCTGGGAGGACTACATCAATGACATCGCCCTGGAGCACGCGCCGATCAAGCGCTTCGCCAAGCCCGAGGAGGTGGCCAACTACTTCGTGTTCCTCTGCTCCGACAAGGCAACCTACAGCGTCGGCTCGACGTACTATGTCGACGGCGGGATGCTGCGCACGATCGCCTGACATTTCACGCCGGATGGAGGCGACGGCCGCAGGGTAGATACCGAAAATACGCTCGTTCGAGCGTGAGACCGGTCTTGGTATCTGGCACCGCGGATCGCCCAGATGACTCTGCGCAGATTTCCACGCCATCGCACCATCTATCGCGATATGCTCCCGGTGAGATGGGATGAAGATGCGGCGCCTGCGTCTGCTGTTCACGCTGGTTTCGATTGCGGCGCTCGTCTGGGTAGCCTCTCCGGTTCAACTGCTGGCGGTTCTCCGCGCTGCCGACTTACGGTGGCTGGGCGTCGGCGTGGTCATCAGCGTGGTTGCCACATTGCTGGCGGCACGCGTGTTTCAGAAGATCCTAGCCATGCGCGGCGTCAGCGCCCCGTTCGCGGCAGTACTCGCCGCGAACCTCGCGGGCGATCTCTACGCGCTGAGCCTGCCGGGAGGGTTGGCGGTCGGTGGCGCCGTCCGGCTGTTGCGCCTCGGCCGCGATGGTCAGGGCATGAGCGGCGTGCTGGCGGCGATACTTGCCAGCCGGCTGCAGGAGATGCTGCTGCAATTGTCGCTGGCCATGGCGGCCATGCCTTGGGTCGCGGGCCGCCTGCAGTCGCCGGGCAACTGGACGATCGTCCTGGGCCTAGGCGTGCTCGCGGCCGGGATCGGCTACGCCGCGATCTTCAACCGACGCATCCGCCGTTGCGGCTTGGGCCTGATCATGCGACGGCTGCCGCGTCGCAACGCGGCGACGCGACGGTTGCGCCGGCTTCTGCTTCGGGCTGGTCGTGTCCGCGTCGTCAGCGCTGCCGCCCATGCGAGGATATTGGCGCTTGGAGTTCCTCCGGCACTTGGTGGGCGCCGCAGCTTTTCTGAGTTTCGGCCTCGCGGCCGGTGCCGAGCTCGGGCTCGCCCCGGCGCTTTGGGCCAGGGGAATCACGGGCATCGCCATGCTCCTGCCGCTATCCGTCGCGGGGCTGGGGCTGCGCGAGATGTCCTACGTCGCGTTGCTCGGTCTGTTCGGCCTCGATCCGGCTACGGCAATCGCGATGTCGCTGATGGTGTTTGGCTGTCTGCTGCTCAATGCGGCGGCCGGCGCGCTGGTCGAGCTGCGGAGCGCTGTCCGGCCCCTGAACACGAAAGCGGCGCCGCATCATCCCTAGGGCCGGAAAAGGTGGCTCAGCGCGCGTCCATCCAGGTCTCCCGACGGTTCCAGGCCCGATAATGCGGCTATCGTCGGCGCAAGGTCGACGATATGTCCGCCCGCGACCACGCCACGCGCGCGGATCTGTGGTCCGGCGGCGATCAGCATCCCCTCATTGCGGTGCCCTCCGGTCCGCAGCTCGGGCGAACGGCACCGGATCTCCCCCAGACGAGGCGAGCGGACGGCTTCGACCGGTTGATCGCCGGTCCACTGGACGACGAGATCGGGCAACCCCATGCGCGTGCCATCGGCCGCCGGATCGAACCGCAGGACATCGCGCACCACGGGCTCTCCGGACGAGACCTGCACCAGTTCGCGCAGGCCACTCTCGATCAGTTGCAGCACCGCTTCATACTCGGCGCCTGGCGCAACCGTTCCCGCAGGGTCGCGGCCGATCAGGTTGATCCGGATGGCCCCGGAGTAGTCATTTGGCAGGCCGAAAGCCTGGGTCTCGGCCCAACCGGCGCCGGCGTACAGGAGACGCCGTGTCGCGTGGTCCCACATATGCCGAGGCACCAGCCGCTTGGCTCGCAGGACCAGCGACATCGGCACGAAACGGCGAACACCCGCTACGACCCTGCCCCCCCAGCCCGACCGCGCGGCGCCGATTCGTGCCGCCGAGGCCCAGGCGTCCAAGGATCTCGGGCACCAGGTGCGAGCCGCCATGGCTTGAGCCCATGCCGGAGAGCGAAAAAACGAGCATGGTACCGTCCGGACGCGCCGCGCGCAGGTCGCCGATCAGGCTATCGATGATGCCGAGGATGTCCCGCATGACGCCGGCATGCCGCGCAGCGAGTTCCGGGTCGTGCTGCGGGTGGGTCTCGTCGAGCAGGTGCCAGAGGACGTGCATGGCCCAGTGGGTCTCTGAAAACACGGTCAGAAACAGGTCTGAAGACTGGCGGGCGAACAGCCAGCGTGACAAGTCGGCCTTGGCGGCGGCACCGAGGCGCAGATCGCGGCACAGTGCATCATACTGTGCCTCGTCCGTCGGCGCCGAGGCCACTCGCCAGTCGTCCAGCATGGGGTGCCGCCCGAACCGTCCGATGATTTCGGCCATGAGATCGGGGGGTGCGGACGAGCTGGGCCAGGCCGGATATTCACCGCCCCAGCCGACAATGTGGGCACCGTGAAAGCCAGGCTTCGGACGGGTCTGTGGAACGTCGACCAGCATCGTCTCGAGGCCGGCTGCCTCCAGCGCGTCCCAGAATGGCGGCAGAGTGATGTCGTCGGCGTAGCGCTTGCCGATTTGGTAGCTGCCCGGCTCGAGCTGCATATGGGTGAAGAACTGGCCGTGGCGTTCAGGCATGGTCCCGGTAACGAAGCTGGGCCAGATCGAGCCGCTCGACACGTTCGCGACGGAGCGCAGCGGTAGAAACGCACCCGCGTCCCGCAACGCGCGAAGCTGCGGCATCCAACCCTGATCGAGCCAGCCGTTGAGCAGGTCGGGGCTGGCCACCTCGATGCAGATCGCCGTTATCGGACCGCCGGGCGGGCGCCCCGTCATCATGTCCTCCGATCGGGCGTGCGGATCCAAGCGAGCAGGCCCCGCAGCCAAGCGCACACGACCTGCGGATTGCCGGCAGCAATCTCGCGCGTGGCCCGCCATAGCGCCCGCAGTGGGAACAGCAGGAGGAAGCAGCACCATTGCACCGGCGAGCTATTGCGCCGCACGAGCCGAATCAACTGTCGCGCCTTCTGCGTCTCATAGGCGCTGACCGGACCGCGCCCGGCCCGGCCGCCCGCGTGGAACACCACGGCCGCAGGGGCGTAGACGATGCGAAAGCCGCTCCGCCGTGCCCGCAGCGAGAAATCGACATCCTCCCAGCCATAGGGGTTGAAGCCGTCATCGAAGCCGCCGATCCGCTCGACCGTGGGCGCGCTGACGAACATCGCATAGCCCGGGCAGGCCTGAACATCGCGCGGACAGTCATGCCGGCCGCTATCCGGCTCGCCCGCAGCAACGTCCCACGCGGACCCGGTGTAGGCATTGAACCCCATGCCGCCCGCGGCGAGGAGCACCTTGTCGCCCTTCCTGCGAAACGCCTTCGCCGTGACGATGCCGATCCGCTGGTCCCCGGCGGCGACGGCGATGAGCGCCGCGATGGTGCCCGGCTCCAGCGACGTGTCGTTGTCGATGAAGAACAGCCATTCGCACCGCAGATGCTGGCGAGCCCAAGCGATGCTGGCGTTGCGGCCGCCGGCCACCCCAAGATTTGCAGCCAGTGGCAGCAAGTGCGCCTGCGGATAGTCCTGCCTGATCAGTTCGACCGAGCCATCCGTCGACCCATTATCGGTGATCAGGATCTCGAGATTCGACCAAGTCGATGCTGAGATCGAATTCAAACAGTCCCGAAGCAGCGAGCGGCCATTCCAGTTGAGGATGATGACTGCTACTAGCGGTCGCCCTGTCGGGTGCTGTGAAGCAGACATTGCCGTTCGAGCCACGCTTCTATCTCGTTGGTTGCCGCGTACGCAGTATCATGCAAGCTTTGCATCTGCGCAGGTAGACGCGACCATGATCGGGATAGTGCCGCGTGTGCCGCCAAGCTGGCCGAAACCGCCGATGATCGTCGACGCTGAACGCCTGCCACCGGGCGGGTTGCCGCCATGCGATCTCTGCATTGTCGGAGCAGGAGCAGCCGGCATCACGCTGGCGCTCGCTCTGATCAGCACCGGTCTGCGGATATGCATCCTCGAGAGCGGCGGGCCGGGCCTGGAGAGCATGCGGCAGTCGCTAGCGGATGCGGAGACCGAAGGTCAACCTTATTTCCCGGTGATCCAGACGCGCGCTCGACGCTTCGGTGGCAGCACGGCCTGGTGGGACGGCGAGTGCCGACCGCTCGACGTCGCCGAGGACCTGCAAGCCCGCCCATGGTTGGGCGATCCGGGTTGGCCGTGCCCCGCCAGCGACCTCCTTCGCTATTATCCAGAAGCGCAGGAGCTATGTGGGCTCGGACGTGAGCCGTTCGATCCGGCCGACCGCTGGCTTGCCATGGCCGAGCTCACGGCTTTGCCGCTCGATCCCGGCCGGTTCGGCACGCGGATATTCCGCTACGCGCCAGTGCTGGATTTTGCCGTAGCATTCGGATCGCGCCTACGGGACGCGCCGAACGTGACGGTGCTGCTCCATGCCCATGTGATCGCGATCGAGACCTCGCAGGACGGCAGGCGCGCGACCGGGGTGACGGTAGCGCGCCAGAACGGCGCGGCGCTGCGGCTGGCGGCGCCGCTGATCGCGCTTGCGGCCGGCGGCATCGAGAATGCCCGACTGCTCTTGACCTCCGGGCCACGCGAGCACGGTGGCATGGGCAATGGTCATGATCTGGTCGGGCGGTATTTCATGGAGCACCTCTTCCTGGACGACGCCGCGCATCTGCTGCCCAAACGGCTATTACCCGAGCTGCGGCCGTATTTTCGCCGGATGTCGGTGAAGGGCCGGCAGATCAAGGCTACTCTGGCGCCCACGGCTGCCCTCCTGGCGTCGGAGGGATTGCCGAACTTCGTGATCAAACTCTCAAGCATGGCGAAGCGTCGAGCGGGCCTCATGGCCCTGCTGGCTCTGCGTGACAGACTTCGCTCGGATCGTCCGGGGCAGCGTCCCTGGGCGGCTGCCGGGACACTGCTCGCCGACCTGCCCGGAACAGCCCTAGCCGTCGCCCGCCTGGCGTCGGGTCGTGAACTCGGAACCGACCGTCACCCCGAGCCCTTGCTGGTGAGCGTGGTCAGCGAGCAGACCCCCAATCCGGCCAGCCGAGTGACGTTGTCCGACCGTCGCGACCGGTTCGGCCAGCCTCTGGCACGCCTCGAATGGCAACTGGCCGACCGGGACCTGCGAAGCATTTGGCGGGCGCTCGAGCTGCTGTCGGGCGAGCTAGGTCGCTCCGGTCTCGGCCAGCTGACGCTACCCGATGCTGAAGGCCAAGAACATGCGCTCGGCCGCTTGCGCGGCGGGCGGCATCATATGGGCACGACCCGGATGGGTCTGCTGCCCAAAGTGGGGGTGGTCGATCCCGACTGCCGGGTTCACGGGGTGCCTAACCTGTTCGTGGCCGGCAGCTCGGTATTCCCGACGGGCGGCCATGCCAACCCGACGCTGACGATAATGGCGCTCACGCTGCGGCTGGGCGAGTACATCCGCCGCCATGCGAAGGATATGCTTCACGAGAAATAGTGAGAACGCAGCCACAGCAGGCCGCAGCAGCGGGCGGCATAGCCCGCAGCGGCAGCCTGCGATGGAGATGCTAGGCCTTCGGCGGAGGCATCGGCGGGGGGTTGTTGTTGGGGCCGGGGAAGTCCGACGGCGGCAGCTGGACGCCCTTGCTGTAGTCGACGCCCCAGAGCTCGCCGCCAGCGTGGCCGCAGGCCGACAGAGCGAAGGCGAGGCTGACCAAGGTGGCGACAAGTAGGGTGTTCCGGCCGGCGATGAATCTCATGAGCATTCTCCCTTGCTGGCTCGAGCAGTGCCACACCGGCTATCGGCATAAACACGACGATGCGTCAACAACTTGCCTCTACTCGTCTGCCAGTGGCAAGGGTGTGGTGCAGCGGCGGTGCCCAGCCGCAATCAACAAAGGGACAGGGTGTGACCTCCTCGACGCAGCTCCGCGCGCACATGCTGATCGCGGTAATCGTTCCCCTTCTCCTGTCCGGCTGCCAAGTACAGCGCTCGACGCCGTTGCAGGAGTCGGAAATCCCGGCCGGACGCACGCTGGTGCGCGATGGGCTGGGAGATGCGGGCAGGCTGGTCGTCTCGCTCGACCAGGACCCGGCAAGTTGCCAGGCGGCGCAGGCCTGGGTTCGCGACGGTGCCAGATGGCGCGCCGGAGGCCAGGGACCCGGCTTGCCCGGACGCGACCTGCCCGCGCGTGACGGGGCGCCTGGCCGGCGATGGGCGGACCCTGGTGATCTACGACTATAGCGACGGCCGAGCGCAGATCCAGGCGATCGGGACAGCCGCGATCGAGCCGGCCGGATCGGTCACCCTTGAAGGCGCCGCCGGCAGCCGGTTCCCCCCGCCGGGCCCGAACGTCGCGTTGACGCATGACGGCGGCAAGCTCCTGCTCGGCGCCATCAACCGTGGCTGCACCGTCGCGGCGAACGGCGAGCGCAGCTGCGGCGTGGCGCAGCTGTTCGAGCGCCGCGCCGACGGCTGGGCGCGCCTCGCGACGATCCGACCGGAAGCCGACCTAGCCCGCCAGGTCCAATTCGGACAGGCGGTGGCCATCGATGCGGCGGGCACCGTCGCCGTGGTCGGCGGCATGGGCCAGCCTGGCCGTTCCGGCGCATTGGCCGTCTATGCTCTGGAGGGTGGCGAGCCTCGGCTGGCACAGATTCTCGCCCCGGAGACGCACCTGGCTGGCTTCGCTGCGGATCTCGCACTCTCGGCCGATGGGCGGTGGCTGGCCGTCGGCGGGGACCAGGCGGTGCATCTTTATGAGCGCATCGGTGGGACTTTCGCCTTGCGCACCAAGCTTACCCCGCCAGACGCCGACGCCGGCTATTTCGGCGAGACCGTGGCGCTGTCAGCCGATGGCCGACGCCTGCTCACGGGCGCGCCGCGCACCGACTGCGCGGCAGGTGCACGCTGCGGCGTGGCGTACGTCTACGATTATGACCGGACCTGGCACCTCGCCCGCAAGCTTCGGCCGGCGAACGAGGCCGAGGATGCCAATTTCGGGCACCATCTCGCGCTGAGCGCCGACGGCCGTCGCGCGGCAGTCCAGGGCGCCGTCATCCATGTCTTCGCGCTCGATGGGGCGGGCTAGCGCCGCCTTCAATCCGGCCGAGACCAATGAAAAGGCCCGCCGGATCACACCGGCGGGCCTCGTCAAGCAGATATCGTTACCGGTCGGCTCAGTTGAGCGGCACGGCTGCCGGCGTCGCCGTCGCAGGCGGGCTCACCACCTGCGCCACAGCCTCGTCCTCGCCCGCGGTCAGAGCATCGGGCATGCGCTCCAGAGCTATGCGCAGCACGTCGTCGACATTGGCGACCGGGATGATCTCCAGGCCGCGTTTCACATTGTCCGGGATCTCCGCCAGGTCCTTCTCGTTGTCCTTCGGGATCACCACGGTCTTCAAGCCGCCGCGCAGCGCCGCCAGCAGCTTCTCTTTCAGCCCGCCGATCGGCAGCACCCGGCCGCGCAGCGTGACCTCGCCGGTCATGGCGACCGATGCCTTGACCGGGATCTTGGTCAGCACCGAGACGATCGAGGTCGCCATGCCGACACCCGCCGACGGGCCATCCTTGGGGGTCGCACCCTCGGGGACGTGGATGTGGATGTCGACCTTCTCGAACAGGTCGGGCCGGATCCCCAACATCAGCGCGCGCGAGCGAACGTAGGATTTGGCGGCCTGCACCGATTCCTGCATCACCTCGCCCAGCTTGCCGGTGATCGTCATCTTACCCTTGCCGGGCACGGTGACGGCCTCGATCGACAGCAGCTCGCCGCCGACCTCGGTCCAGGCGAGGCCGGTCACGACACCGATCTGGTTCTCCAGCTCGGCCTCGCCGTAGCGGTACTTGCGCACACCGGCGTAGTCGTCGACGTTCTCTCGGCTCACGACGACGGCCTGCTTCTCGCCGCCGACGATCTCCTTGACCGCTTTGCGGGCGAGGTTCGCGATCTCGCGCTCCAGCGAGCGCACGCCGGCCTCACGCGTGAAATAGCGGATCAGATCCATCAGCGCGTCGTCTTCGATCGACCACTCGCCATCCTTGAGCCCATGCTCCTTGCGCTGCTTGGGGATCAGGTGGCGCTTGGCGATCTCGACCTTCTCGTCCTCGGTGTAGCCCGCGAGGCGGATGATCTCCATCCGGTCGAGCAGCGGCTGCGGCATGCGCAACGTGTTGGCCGTGCAGACGAACATCACGTCGGACAGGTCGTAATCGACCTCGAGATAGTGGTCGTTGAAGTTGACGTTCTGCTCGGGGTCCAGGACCTCCAGCAGCGCCGAGGACGGGTCGCCGCGGAAGTCGGCGCCCATCTTGTCGATCTCGTCCAGCATGAACAGCGGGTTGGACGATTTCGCCTTCTTCATCGACTGCACGATCTTGCCGGGCATCGAGCCGATATAGGTCCGGCGATGGCCACGGATCTCGGCCTCGTCGCGGATGCCGCCGAGCGAGAAGCGGATGAAGTTTCGCCCCGTCGCCTTGGCCAGCGACTTGCCGAGCGACGTCTTGCCAACGCCGGGCGGGCCGACGAGGCACAGGATCGGCCCCTTCATCTTGTCCACGCGCTGCTGCACGGCGAGGTACTCGACGATCCGTTCCTTGACCTTCTCCAGGCCATAATGATCGGTATCGAGGATCGATTGCGCGATCTTGATGTCCTTGCTGACCTTGGTCCGCTTCTTCCAGGGCAGCGAGAGCATCCAGTCCAAATAGTTGCGCACGACCGTGGCCTCGGCCGACATCGGGCTCATCGTGCGGAGCTTCTTCAGCTCCGCCCTGGCCTTGTCGCGGGCCTCCTTGCTGAGCTTGGTCTTCTTGATCCGCGCCTCGAGCTCCGACGCCTCGTCCTTGCCGTCCTCGAGCTCGCCCAGCTCCTTCTGGATCGCCTTCATCTGCTCGTTGAGGTAGTACTCGCGCTGCGTCTTCTCCATCTGCCGCTTGACGCGGCTGCGGATGCGCTTCTCGACCTGGAGGACGGAAATCTCGCCCTCCATGAAGCCGTAGAGCCGCTCCAGGCGCTCGGCCAGACTGCCGGTCTCCAGCAGCTCCTGCTTGTCCGAGATCTTCAAGGACAGGTGCGCAGCCACGGTGTCGGCAAGCTTCGCTGGATCGTCGATCTGCGACAGCGAGACCAAAACCTCGGGCGGCACCTTCTTGTTGAGCTTCACGTATTGCTCGAACTGAGCCACGACCGCACGCACCAGCGCCTCGGTCTCGCGCACCTCGCCCTCGCCTTCGGTCAGCAGCTCGGCCTGGACCTGGAAAAAGCGCGGATTGTCGACGAAGCTCTTGATCCTGGCGCGGGCCGTGCCTTCCACCAGCACCTTGACCGTGCCGTCCGGCAGCTTGAGCAGTTGAAGCACGCTGGAGACGGTTCCGACCCGATAGATATCGTCCCGGCCGGGATCGTCCTGGCTCGCATTCTTCTGCGCCACCAGCAGGATGTGCTTGTCGTCCTTCATCACCTCCTCGAGCGCGTGGATCGACTTCTCACGCCCGACGAACAGCGGCACGATCATGTGCGGAAAGACGACGATGTCCCGGAGCGGCAGCACGGGATAGACGGTGCCTTGCGGAGATTCGCTCATATGCCCTCGCGATTACCGCGCATCGTCGCTGGCACGACGAAACGCACCTCAATCTTCAGATTGTCAGGTGGCGCACGACGAGCGGCGTTTCAAGCGCCGCTCGGTGCAGCGGGCCGGTCAGGATGCCGCGTCGCCCTTGCGGTCGGCATAGATCTTGAGTGGCGCCGCGCGGCTCTCGGCGACCTCCTTGTTGATCACGCACTCGGTGACACCGTTGAGCGAGGGCAGCTCGAACATGGTGTCGAGCAGGATGCCCTCCATGATCGAGCGCAGCCCGCGTGCACCGGTCTTGCGCTTGATCGCCTTCTCCGCGATCGACTTGAGCGCGTCCTCGGTGAAGCCCAGCTTCACGCCCTCCATGTCGAACAGCTTTTGATACTGCTTGACCAGGGCGTTTTTGGGCTCCTTGAGGATCTTGACCAGCGCCGGCACGTCGAGGTCGTGCAGCGTGGCGATCACCGGGAGGCGGCCGATGAACTCCGGGATCAGTCCGAACTTCAAGAGGTCGTCCGGCTCGACCTCCTTCAGCATGTCGCCGGTCTTGCGGTCGTCGGGACCCTGCACCTCGGCGCCGAAGCCCATCGAGCGCTGCCGGCCGCGCTGCCCGATGATCCGCTCGAGACCGGCGAACGCACCGCCGCAGATGAAGAGAATGTTGGTCGTGTCGACCTGCAGGAACTCCTGCTGCGGGTGCTTCCTGCCCCCCTGCGGAGGAACGCTGGCGACCGTGCCCTCGATGATCTTGAGCAGCGCCTGCTGCACGCCCTCGCCCGACACGTCGCGCGTGATCGACGGGTTTTCCGATTTGCGGCTGATCTTATCGACCTCGTCGATGTAGACGATGCCGCGCTGCGCCCGCTCGACATTGTAGTCGGCAGCCTGGAGCAGCTTGAGGATGATGTTTTCGACGTCCTCGCCGACATAGCCGGCCTCGGTCAGCGTGGTCGCGTCGGCCATCGTGAACGGCACGTCGAGGGTACGCGCCAGCGTCTGGGCCAGCAGGGTCTTGCCACAGCCAGTAGGGCCGATAAGTAGGATATTCGACTTGGCGAGCTCGACCTCGCCGCCCTTTCCGCCATGCGCCAAGCGCTTGTAGTGGTTATGGACCGCCACGGACAGCACGCGCTTGGCGTGCTCCTGCCCGATCACGTAGTCGTCGAGGACCGTCTTGATCTCGCTCGGCGTCGGCACCCCGGCGCGGCTCTTGGCGACGGCGCTTTTGTTCTCTTCACGGATGATATCCATGCAGAGCTCGACGCACTCGTCGCAGATGAAGACGGTCGGCCCGGCGATGAGCTTGCGAACCTCGTGCTGGCTCTTCCCGCAGAACGAGCAGTAGAGGGTGTTCTTGGAATTGCCGGTGGATTTCGACATCGAACCTGGGTTCCCACGGAAATCTAGAGACATATCGTAGCGACGCCCAGAAGGCGACACAACCGCCTTCGCGACCCCACACGCTGCTACCTACATGGTTCCTGGCGGAGCCCGAGCCAACCCACCATGCTCGGGAAGCGGCGATGCAGGGCGGATGCCGCCTAGCCGACGGCTTGTGCGCCCTCGGACACGGGGGCAAACACAACCGCTTCTGCCGTCGCTGTACCCCGCGCGCCACGCCGCAGGGCTCATCCGTCGGCCGGCGCGCTCCGGTCGAGACCGGTCAGGCGTGCCGTGACCGAGCCGAACGGCGACGGAGCTTCGAGTCGCGCCGGCCACAAGCCCTCGCCATCGGGGCGCGGCCGAAGCCACACCTGTACCGGCGGACGTTCGTCGGGCTGCGGCTGGCTCTCGCGCCATTTCCGCGACGCGCCCGCTAGCAGCCGGGATTCGATGCTGCAAGGCAGCTCGTCGTCGGCAGTAGCCGCCGCGCAGGCCAGCTCAAAGCCAATCGCCCGTTTGCCGTCGAAACTGGCGGCTTTCAGGCGTGCGTTCGGTCCTGCGGCTGCGATCGCCATCAGCGCCAGCGTCGCCGGGTCCGGCCCGACCTGCATTGCTGCCGGCACCGGCTCACGGTCCGCGAGCTCCGTGTGCGACAACTGGACCTCGGTGGCTCGCCCGTCCGACCCGAACGCGACCCTCCACATCCCGCCACCATCGCGCCACCGGCTTTCGCCATCGTAGGCATCGGGAAGGTAGCGGTCCCCTTCTCGCCGACCCCGCGCCGCTCCGGCGGAGGTGAACGGGAACAGGGTACCGATCAGTCCGGTGGTACGGCCAGACCAGACCGCGCGGTAGGCGCCGTCGGCCTCGACCACTTCCGTCCGAAGCTCGCCGACATCCATCCCCGCCCAGCTGAGCGCGTAGACCGCCGTGACCGCACCGTCGGCAGCGGCGGCGCCGCCCGTTACGAAACACGCGAACGCACAGCCGAGGGCGCCAACCCGTACTGACATCACTGCATTCTCCCGTCGGCAGAGCGAAATGCTGCGCGCACGCGCGTGATCAAGTACCGTCGAAGGCGTGATTCCTTGACTTTTGCCGGTGCATAGCGCATTTATGCTGCATCGCATCAGCGACCCTTGGTCTCCGGCCGCGTAAGGGCGCCTCGTTCGAGGCGCTTCCTGCCGGTGACCCAGTCCTCCTACCAGACAGCCCAGGCACGCGGGGCGTCGATCCAGTCCCCCCTGTGGCGGTGATGAGCACCGCGGACCCTGCATGGGCCGCGCCGTGCCATTCTGCTCGTTTCGAAAGAATGCCATTTTGACCCAGTTTGCCGATCTCGGCCTCGCAGCCCCGCTGCTCGACGCCCTGACCACCGAGAACTACACCACGCCGACGCCGATTCAGGCCCAGGCAATCCCTTACGTGCTGGAAGGCCGCGACCTTCTGGGCATCGCCCAAACCGGCACCGGCAAGACCGCAGCGTTCGCGCTGCCTATCCTGCACCGCCTCGCCGCCGACCGTCGGCCAGCCACCCCGCACAGCTGCCGGGTCCTGGTCCTGGCACCGACGCGCGAGCTGGCGAGCCAGATCCAGCAGAGCTTCGAGGCTTATGGCCGCAACCTGCGGCTCACCTCCACCGTCGTCTTCGGCGGCGTCGACATGCGCCGCCAGGAGCGCATCATGGCGCGCGGCGTCGACATCCTGGTCGCCACGCCGGGCCGGCTGGTCGACCACATGAACCATCGCACGATCCGGCTCGACCGGGTCGAGGTGGTGGTGCTGGACGAGGTCGACCGGATGCTCGACATCGGCTTCATCCACGCCATCCGGCGCGTGATGAGCCACGTGCCGGCCAAGCGCCAGAGCCTGTTCTTCTCGGCGACCCTGCCCAAGGACATCGCGGCGCTCGCGGCCGAGCTGCTCAAGGACCCGGCCACGGTCAAGGTGGTGCCGGTCGCCACCACGGCCGAGCGCGTCGAGCAGCGCGTGATCCACGTCGACCAGGCGGCCAAGAAGACCGTGCTGGCCAAGCTGCTGGGCGACGCGGCGGTGACCCGGGCGATCGTGTTCACGCGCACCAAGCACCGCGCCGATCAGGTCACGCGCCATCTCGAGGCCTGCGGCGTCTCGGCGGCGGCGATCCACGGCAACAAGTCGCAGAGCCAGCGCGAGCGCGCGCTGGGCGGCTTCAAGGACGGCAACACCCGCGTCCTGGTCGCGACCGACATCGCGGCGCGCGGCATCGACGTCGACGGCGTCAGCCACGTCGTCAATTTCGATCTGCCCGAGGTCGCCGAGACCTACGTCCACCGCATCGGCCGCACCGCCCGCGCTGGCGCCCAGGGCCTGGCGATCGCGCTGTGCGACACGTCCGAGCGCGGCAGTTGGCGCGCGATCGAGACCCTGATCCGCCAGCGCGTGCCGGTGCTCGAGGTCGAGGGCAGCCGCGCCACCGGTGCCGAGCGCGCCGCCCACCAGCGCGCCGAGGCCTACGAGCCGGCCCCACGGAACGGTCGCGGCGGCGCCGCGCCAGCCGGCCGCGACGGCAACGGTCCGCGCCGCTACCAGGGTGCGGGCGCACCGGCCGGCGGCAGGCCAGCCGCCTCGCGCGCGGCGCCGGGCCGGAGCCCGTACGCCAGCACGGAAGGCCGTCGCACCGCGCGGTGAAGCCGTCCGCCGACCCACCGCCAAATCCGGATTGATCTTGACGATCGAGCCCGGCTTCTGAGGAGGCCGGGCTTGTCTCGTTCCCAGAGACGGCGTTTCTTCAGAACTTGGATCGCCGACCACGGCAGGGCATCTTGGGGGCTCGCGCTTTGTCCGAGTTCCAAGCCGACCGCCAACTGGCCTTCGTCCTGGCGGACGACGTGCTCGGCTCCATGCGGAGCACCATTTCTGGAACGTATCGGCGCTGGCCCACGTTGCTGCCGATGTGACCCTAGATTTAACGGGAAGGCATCGATGACCAGCGCAAAACTTACGCCGGCCAGCGAGCTTGCCGAGACCAGAATTCACTTTCCCGGCGAGAGCGACAAGTATCGACGCGCCCGGAAAGCGCTCTTGGCCAAAGAGATCGAGCTGCGGCGACACATTGAGCGCGTCGCAGAGCAACGACCGGCGCTGCCCA
Organism: uncultured Alphaproteobacteria bacterium; assembly: GCA_963798145.1. Lineage (GTDB taxonomy): Bacteria > Pseudomonadota > Alphaproteobacteria > Geminicoccales > Geminicoccaceae > Benzoatithermus. The sequence continues at coordinate 85,106 of CAWCSG010000019.1, read as the reverse complement.
TGGGCGGCGAGGTTGCCGAGAATTATGCTTTTCAGGGCGAGTCCGGCCCGCCAATTTCTCGGACCTGTATGCCGCGCATGATACGCTGGTGACCTACAATTACGTGTTTGCTCCTGGGCGTGCGCGGCCATGCCCGATGTGTACGTCGCTGCTCAGCGCGTAGGTCGGCGAGACCCTTGAGCGGCTTCATTTATTGTTGGTTCATATCCGTCCATATTCATTTCACTTGCCGCCGCGAAACCACGCTCCCGATGCGATGGCGGCCAGCAGCGTGCTGCCGTAGAAGACCAGCGCCACGCTCAGCGCGACGAATACCCACGTCAGCGAGCCGGTCAGCCGCAGGGCGAGCCAACCGCCGCCGATCGCCAGCACCATGCGCAGCATGCCCTGCCAGCAACGGCCACAGCAGCCGACCGGCCCCCTGGGACGCGAAGTACAGGCACAGCCCAAGGCCGAAGAAGCCATAGGCCGGCCCCACCATGCGCAGATAGGCTGCCCCCGTTTCCAGCATGCGTGGGTCGGTATCGAACAGGCTCAGCCAAGCTATCGGCCAGATCGCCGCCGCCACGCCGATCGCCTCGGCCAGGCAGAATGCGACCGCGCCGCCGATCAGCGCCGCGTGCAATGCCCGCTGCCGTTGCCCGGCGCCGACATTGGTGCCCACCAGCGCCACCAGTGGCGCGCCGAGGCCAAACACCAAGGGGATCAGCAAGAATTCCAGGCGCGAGCCGGTGCCGTAGCCGGCTACCGCATCCGGCCCGGCGGCGGCACCGACCAGCGCCGTCGTCAGCGCCACGGTGAGCGTGGTCTGGAAGGTGTTGATCGAGCCGACCACGCCGACCCGCAGGATGTCGCCGAAGAGCGCCAGACGCAGCTTGGCCAGCTTCAGGTGCACGAGGCTGTAGCGCGAAAGGATGTACCGGGCCAGCACCGCCGTGGTCAGCACCGTGGTCAGGATCACGGCCGTCCCAGCCCCGGCAATGCCCATGGCCGGGACCGGGCCGTAGCCGAAGATCAGCAGCGGCGACAACGGGATCAGCAGCACCACGCCGATGCAGACCGCCGCCGACGGCACCAGCATGTTGCCGGTGCCGCGAATCGAGCTGGCCAGCGCATTCATCAGCCAGACCAGGACATTGCCCGCGAACACCACGTTGGAATATTGCAGCGCCGCGTCCAGCGATCCGGCCTGACCACCCATGGAGCGATAGAGCTGCGGCCCGAGCAGCAGGAAGGCTGCCGAGAAGCACAGACCCAACAGGCCGTTGATGATCAGGGCGTGCAGCACGAGCGCGCTCGCATCGTCGCGCCTGCCGGCGCCGAGGGCGCGGGCGATCGCAGACGAGATCCCGCCGCCCATCGCACCGGCGGACAGCATCTGCATCATCATGAAACCAGGGAACACCAGCGCCATGCCGGCCAGCGCGTCGGTGCCGAGATGGGACACCCACCAGGTCTCGATCAGGCCGGTGGATGCCTGCGCCAGCATCACGAGGATGTTCGGCCACGCCATGTGTAACAGGGTCGGCAGGATCGGCCCGTGCAGCAGCCGCCGTGTGCGCGGGCTCATCGCCGCCGGTTCCTCCGCCTTGGTGGCGGACCCGAAGGGCAGGCCCTGCGCGAGAGTCGCGACACTCATTGGCTTAACTCCGTCGCAGGCGGTGAATCGGTTGCGAGCAGCCGGCTGCCACGCGCCAGACGGCGCCGAGTTCGAACTCGGTCGCCGCCGGCCCGGCCGCCATCATGTAGTCGGGCGCCGTCAGCGCTTGGCCGGTGACGCGATCGATCAGCACGGGTTCGGCCGGCTTTCCGGTCCGGCTGTGGACGATCTGTGTGGTCGCGCCTTCCGGCGCGAAATGCCGGTTGCCCCAGGCCAGCATGGTGATCAGCACCGGTCGGAAATCGCTGCCCCGTTCGGTGAGGAGGTACTCGTCGCGTGGCGGCCGCTCGTTGTAGCGGCGCCGTTCCAGCAGCCCATTCTCGACCAGGGCGTTCAAGCGGCGCGTCAGCATGGTCGGCGCAATGCCGAGGCTCTGCTGGAAATCGTCGAACCGCGAGATGCCGGCGAACGCATCGCGCAGGATGAGCATGTTCCACCACTCCCCGACCCGCTCGAGCCCGCGTGCAATCGGGCAGGCCATCTCACCGAAGCTCTTGCGCCGCATTATCTGTGTCCTACTGACTATCATCGTGATAGTGACTGGATGAGCAGATATGTCAAGGATCGCCGTCTCGGCTCAGTCCGTCAGAGTCGCCAGGCGGTCATCGTGAGCGATCGCCAGGAGGGTGGTGCGCAGGCCGGCCCCCTCCGGCTCACCGAAGATCGTCAGAAAGCGATCCTGGGCCGCCTTCCAGAGCGGCACCGCCTGGCGCAGTTTCGCCTGGCCCTGCGCGGTCAATACGACACGACGCTGCCGGCGGTCCGTCTGGCCCTCCAGCAGCGCGATCAGACCGTCGCGTTCGAGCGGCTTCAGATTGTGCCCGAGCGCCGACCGCTCGATGACCAAGGCACGCGCCAACTCCGCCATTGTCGGCGGCTCGGCTGATCGCGTGTGCAGCTCGACCAGTATGGCGAACTGCGTCGACCGCAGCCCGCACGGATCGAGGGCGTCATCGTACAGCTGCGTGAGCCGCCGCGACGCCTTGCGCAACGCGGTCGAAAAACATGGGCTCTCGTCACCGGACTTCGGATTGCTCGACATCGCGACTCCCTCTCGTTATATAATGGTGCATATACCCTTTTTCGCAATCGTTCGTCGGCTCAGAACTGAGCTTGGCCTCAAATCAATCAATTGCTTTATGGCTCTATGACGCGCTCGATGAAAAAATCACTGCCCGGCTCTTATTATAATGTGCATATGCCCTTAAATGTGACGAGGATCGCCCCGCACCAAAGCGTCGCTGTCGACGCAAGCGATCGGGGCAAACGTCTGCGAGGATGAGATGACCAAATTTGTTCGAGTAGCCGCCTGTGCCGGCCTTGCCATCGGCATGCTGGCGGTCGCCACTTCATCCCTCAACGCAGCTGACCGCGTTGGCAGCGCACAGGAGGGACAGGCCGTCCTGATCGCGCTTGGAGACGACGCATCCGCCCTCACCTACTGGGTCGACGGAGCGGACGGTTGGCAGGTCGTGACCACGATCGATACCCGCATCGCGGCCGAAGGCGACCAGGAAGGGCATGCGGTCGTGCGGTTTTCTGCCCTGCTCTTGCCCGGCCAGGAACAATCGATTTCGGTTCCTGTGGCCGTCGGGGCGCCGCAGTCGTCGCTCCGGATCCGACGTGTCGCCGATCACATTGAAATCGAGCGGGATTCGGTTCTTTCAGACTGAGGCTACAAGCCGAGCAATCGGGCATTTGGCCGAACGGCATTCAACCTGGAGAGGCAATCATGGGACTGCTGGAGAACAAGGTGGTGCTGGTCACCGGCGGCACGTCGGGCATCGGCCGCGACAGCGCGATCCTGTTCGCTCGCGAGGGCGCCAACGTAGCGCTGACCGGGCGCCGCACGGCCGAAGGTGAGGCCGTCGTCGCGGAGATCGCTGCCACGGGGCGGTATTGCGACCTTCATCCAGGCCGACCTGGCGCGGACCGAAGCCATCCCCGCCATCGTCACGCAGGTCGTGGCGCGTTACGGCCTGCTTGATGGTGCGTTCAACAATGCAGGGATCTCCGGCGGCGGGCCGGTCGCTGAGAGGACGCTCGCCGACGGAACTCGCCGATTGCCGGGCCGTTTTGATCGCATCGCATCGACAGCAGGAGGCGAAGATGCAGGATCAGGACACGGACATTGCAGCGGTCTCCGACGACGGCGGCCGGCTCATCGGCTCAGATCGGGTCGAGGGGACCGCAGTCTACAACCTCGTCGGCGAGCGGCTTGGCTCAATCTACAATTTCATGGTCGACAAGCGCTCGGGTCAGGTCGAGTACGCGGTGATGTCGTTTGGCGGCTTCCTGGGTATCGGCGACGACTACTATCCGCTGCCCTGGAAGACGCTGAAGTATGACACCACGGTCGGAGGTTATGTGGTCGATCTTGACAAGGATCGGCTCCAGCAGGCGCCACACTATGCCCAGGCCGACGAGGCGGCGTGGCGCGATCCCGCCTACGGGAGCCGCATCACCGACTACTATGGTGGGCTCTCCGGCGCGTACTGAGCTTCCGCCGGCCACCCTATAACGGAATGTTTCCGTGCTTCTTCCACGGATTTTCCGCCTTCTTGTTGGTCAGCCAGCGTAGAGCCTGGGCGACGCGGCGGCGAGTGCCGTGCGGCATGATCACGTCGTCGATGAAGCCGCGCTTGGCGGCGACGAACGGATTGGCGAAGCGTTCGCGGTATTCCTGGGTGCGAGCGTCGATGGCGGCCGGGTCGCCGAGGTCGGCGCGGAAGATGATCTCGACCGCACCTTTGGAGCCCATGACGGCGACCTCGGCCGTGGGCCAGGCGTAGTTGACGTCGCCGTGCAGGTGCTTGCTGCTCATCACCACATAGGCGCCGCCATAGGCCTTGCGGGTGATCACGGTGACCTTGGGGACGGTGGCCTCGGTGAAGGCGTAGAGCAGCTTCGCACCGTGCTTGATGATGCCGCCATGCTCCTGGGCGGTGCCCGGCAGGAAGCCCGGCACGTCGACGAAGGTGACGATCGGAATGTTGAAGCAGTCGCAAAAGCGGACGAAGCGGGCCGCCTTGCGCGAGCTGTCGATGTCGAGGCAGCCCGCCAGGACCATCGGCTGGTTGGCGACGATGCCGACGGTCGCACCCTCGATGCGGGCAAAGCCGGTGATGATGTTGCGCGCATGGTCGGGCTGCAGCTCGAAGAAGTCGGCCTCGTCGACGACCTTCGCGATCAGCTCCTTCATGTCGTAGGGCTTGTTCGGGTTGGCCGGGACCAGCGTGTCCAGCGATAGATCGACCCGCTCGCCATCGTCCTCGGTCGGCCGCACCGGCGGCTGCTCGCGGTTGTTGAGCGGCAGGAAGTCGAAGCAGCGGCGGATCTCGTGCAGGGCCTGGACGTCGTTGTCGAAGGCGAGGTCGGCCACGCCCGAGCGCGCGGTATGCGCCGAGGCGCCGCCGAGCTCTTCCTGGGTCACGGTCTCGTTGGTGACCGTCTTCACGACCTCAGGCCCGGTGACGAACATATAGGACGTGTCGCGGACCATGAAGATCAGGTCGGTGATCGCCGGCGAGTAGACCGCACCGCCGGCGCAGGGACCCATGATCACGCTGAGCTGCGGGACCACGCCGCTCGCCTGGACGTTGCGCACGAACACCTCGGCATAGCCCGACAGCGAGGCGACGCCCTCCTGGATGCGCGCGCCGCCGGAATCGTTGATGCCGATGATCGGCGCGCCGACCCGGATCGCCCGGTCCATGATCTTGCAGATCTTCTCGGCGTGCGCCTCGGACAGCGAGCCGCCGAACACGGTGAAGTCCTGCGCGAACACGAACACGAGGCGGCCGTTGATGGTCCCCTGGCCGGTGACCACGCCGTCGCCCGGCACAAGCTGCTCGGCCATGCCGAAATCGACGCAGCGGTGCTCGGCGAACATGTCCGTCTCTTCGAACGAATCCTGATCGAGCAGGAGCTCGATGCGCTCGCGCGCGGTGAGCTTGCCGCGCCGGTGCTGGGCCTCGATCCGCTTCTTGCCGCCGCCCATGCGCGCGGCCTCACGCTTGGCCTCGAGCTGCCCCAGGATCTCCTGCACCGTCGTCATTCTCCACCGTGACGAAATCTGGCGGTGAGGTAGCATGGCCCCTGTTGCACCGCAAACAACGGCCCGCGCGGCATATGGCGCAGTCGGCGGCCCGGGCGAGGAACCGAGATGGTCGTATCGGCGCCAATGAACGTGCTTGGGCTGGTCGGCGCTTCGCTGCGCGACGTGTTCGGCCAGTTGGGCAGCCTCGTGCGCATCGCCTGGCTTTGGTACGCGCTGGCCGCGGCGTTCGGCCTGCTTGGTCTGGTGCTGACCGGCAACTCCTCCCTCACCGACCTGATCGCAAGTCTCGTCGGCGCTGGTACCGTGCAGGTAATTCTGTCGCTGGCGGTGCTCGCCTGTGTCGTGCGCTGGCAGCGCCATATCGTGCTCGGCGAGCCTCTACGCGGCATGGCGCCGCTGAATGCGACCGGTGTGGCGGTACTCCGTATGGAGCCTCGTCCTCGGCCTGGTCTGTCTGCTGCCCGTGCTGGCCGCCGGCCTGATCGCGCTCGCAACCGACACCATCACCAGCAACGACATGGGCGAGACGCCATTCAGCATCGACATCGGCGGCATCGCCCTGCTCGGCATGGGCGGCGTGCTGGCACTGCTGCTGTTCGCCCGGCTGAACCTGGTCCTGCCGGCAGCGAGCGTCGGTGATCGATCGTTTGGCCTGAAGCGGTCCTGGTTGGCGACTCGCGGCCACACCCTGCATCTGCTGGCCCTCTTCGTCATCCTGCTGCTCGGGCTCGGGCTGCTGGGCGCGCTCACGGCGTTGGTCCATGGCGTGATCGACACGGCGGCGGGCGAGGTCACCGAACCCGATGTAGCCACAGCGTCGACCGTGGCGGGTGCCGTGCTCAATACCGGCGTGGACCTGGTCACGGCGATGATCGGCGCCAGCGTGACCGCACGCCTGTATCGCGATCTGGTCACCGCCGCTCAACCGGCGACGAGCGTCAGGTAGCGCTCGATGGCGGCCAGATCGGTGCGCAGGCGCGCGTGCCGCCGGGCCTGTTCCGCGTCCTCGCCCCATTGCTGGATCTCGAACAGCTCGTCCAGCAGGGCCGCATCGAGCGCCGCCTCGGCGGCGAGGGCACCGCGCTCGACGGCCATACCCAGCACCAGCGAGCCCAGCAGCGTGACCGCCCCATGCAGCCCGACCAGGCGCCAGTCGTCGAGCCGCTCGACGGCAGCGCGCAGCGCGCGCAAGGCGGCCTCGGGCTGCGGCACCGGCATCACCCCTTCGGCCACGGCGAGCCGCGCGTCGAACTGGCGCTCGGCCCAGTCCAGCCACGGTTGCCAAGTGGCGGTCTGGCGGCTGACCAGACTGGCCGGGCTCGTCGCGCGGTAGCAGAGTAGATCGGTGCCGGCGAAGGCGGCGACCTCCGCCACGGCGTCGCCGCGCCGGTCCGGCATCAGGTCGGTGACGGTGGTCGCCAGTCGGGTCAGCCGCATGGTGCTGGCGGCGATGATCTCGACCTGCTCGGACCATTCCGCAGCGATCGCCGCCGCCAGCGGCAATCCAGGCACCGCCAAGGCGCGGCGCGCGGGCGTCCGCACCGGCTTGCCATCCAACAGCACGGCAAAGCCGCCGGCGGCCGGCGCTGTGGCGACCTCGGTATAGAAGCGCTTCACCTGGCCGCCATGGCCGGCAGCAGCTGGTGCAGTTCGTCGAACCGGTCGAGTACGCGCACCGCGCCCGCGGCGACGAGCTCGCCCGCCGGATGGTTGCCCCAGCTCACGCCGACCGGCATGGCCCCGGCCGCGCGCGCCATCAGGATGTCGAAGCTGGTGTCGCCGATCAGCATGGTGGCCTCGGCGTCGATCCCGGTCTCGGTCATCGCGGCCCGAAGCATCGCCGGATGCGGCTTGCTCGGGTGCAGGTCGGCGGTCTGCAGGGTCACGAAATAGCGCTCGAGCCCGTGCAGCTCGAGCACGAAGCGCAGGCCGCGCATCGCCTTGCCGGTGGCCACCCCGAGCACGAGGTCGCGCTCGAGGAGCGAGTCCAGCAGCTCGCGCGTGCCGGGGAACAAGCGGCTCGTTGAATTCGGGCCGGCTGCGGTGCTCGAGGAAAGCCTCCTTGTAGCGCTCGGCGAGCCGCTCGCCGACGGTCGGGTCGGGTGCCGACATCAGCTCGACCATGGCCTCGACCAGCGACAGGCCGACGATCCGCCGCACGGCTTCGGCCGAGGGCGGTATCAGCCCCTCGGCGGCGAACGCCGCCTGTGCGCAGGCGACGATGCCCGCCTGGCTGTCGACCAGGGTGCCGTCGCAGTCGAATACGATGAGACGCATCGCGGCAGCCCCTACTCGGCCCAGTCGTCGAGGCTGGCGCCCGGCAGCTCGGGCGACTGCAACCCCAGCCATTGCAGGCCTTCCTTGAACGAGGCTGGGGGTTCGGCGGTCAGGCGCAGCCGGCCACGGCCAGGCTGGGGCAGGTCGAGCTCGCGGGCGTGCAGCATCAGCCCCTTCGGCGCGCCGGTCGGATGGGCGTCCTTGCCGCCATACTTGCCGTCGCCCAGGATCGGCGAGCCGATGGCGGCGGTGTGAGCGCGCAGCTGATGTGTTCGGCCGGTGAGCGGCATCAAGGCGGTCCAGGCTGCGACCTTGCCGGCACGCGCCAGCACCATGAACCGGGTGCGCGCGTTCTTGGCGACAGTCTCCCCCTCGTCGTCCTCCTCGGGCACCCGCATCTTCTCGTGGCCGGCCGGGCCGGCCTTGCCGAGCGGCACGTCGATCAAGCCGTGATTGCGCTCGGGGCTCTTGAGCAGGATGGCCCAGTAGAGCTTGCGCATCCGGTGCTGCTGGAAGGCGAAGGCGAGCTCGCGCGCGGCGGCCGCCGACTTCGCCACCACCAGCAGCCCGGAGGTGTCGCGGTCGAGCCGGTGCACCAGCTTCGGGCGCTCGCCCTTCTTGGTGAACGCGTCGAGCAGGCCGTCGAGGTGCCGCGTCGTCCCGGTGCCACCCTGGACGGCGAGGCCGACCGGCTTGTTGAACGCGATCAGCCGGTCGTCCTCGTAGACGACCAGGCGGCGGATGAACGCCACATCCTCCGAGCGCGGCTGGCGGTGTGCCGGCTTGGTCGCGACCGTCGCGGCATCGCCCATCGGCGGCACGCGGATCAGCTGGCCCGGTGCCAGGCGCACGCTGGCCTCGATCCGCTTGCCGTCGACCCGGAACTGGCCGGAGCGGCACAGCTTCTGCAGGTGGGCGAAGCCCAGGCCGGGAAAGCGCGCCTTGGCCCAACGGTCGAGCCGCCAGCCGTCCTCGTCGGGGCGGACCGTCTCATGGCTGACCTGGCTCATGCTGCCAGCCCATATACCGGCACCGGCTCGGGAAAGCCGCGCAGGTCGAAGCTGCCCAGCAGCTCATGCGAGGCCGCCACCATATCGGTGAATCCGGACGACAGGACGATGGTACGGCCCATGCCGGCAGTGAGGGATTCGAGCCGGGCAGCCAAGTTGACGGCCGGCCCGATCGCGGTGAAGTCGAGCCGGTCGCCGGCGCCGATATTGCCGTAGCTGACCTCGCCCAGATGCAGCGCCATCCCGCAGCGCACGGGCGACTCGAGGTCCAGCGCCGCTACCGCGCGGTCCGCGGTCTGGGCGGCGCGCAGGGCCGCAGCGCACACATCGCCTGCCTTGCCGTCGACAAACGGGAAAATGGCGAGCAGGCCGTCGCCGATCAGCTTGAGCACCTCGCCTCCTTCGGCCTCGACCGCTGGCACGATGCAACCGAACACGGCGTTGAGCCGGGCGATCACCTGCTCCGGCGGATGAGCGTTGCTGAAGGCGGTGAAGCCGCGCATGTCCGTGACCAGTATGGCAGCCTCGATCCGCTCGACATCGCCCGGACGGATGGCACCCTTGAGGACCCGTTCGCCCGAGCCGCGGCCGACGTAGGTGTCGAGCAGCGTCGTGCACAAGCGATGCAGCGCCATGGTCTCGATGATGCGGGCGAGCGGCCGGTTGATCGCGTCGAGCCGCGCTATGTGATGCGGTCTGAATCCGCCGGCGCGTCTGGTGGCCCAGCTCACGGCCTGAACCTCGCCATTGCCGAACCGTATCGGCTGGATGAGATAGTCGGTGAAGCCGTCCGCGCGCAACTGAGCCAGCAGCGGCAGATCGTCCGCGGCAAGGGGTGCCGCGAGTTCGCGCCGAAGGTCCTTGCCGCTCCTCATGACCAGGGTGGCGGGACTGCGAAGAAATCCATCCTCGGCGGCCAGCTCGTAGGGCGTAGGCAACACCTCGACCGGCCGACCGAGCCGCCAATAGGTTGAAAAGGCGACATATTGCGGGTGCAGAACATGAACGAACACCGCCGCCCGATCCAGCGGGAAGCCATCTTCGATCAGGCGGTGGCAGAGCTGGTCGAGGACGTCGTGAGGCCGCAGCGCGCCCGGAGCGCCGTCGAGCAGCCAATCGATCACGTCACTCATCAGCCTCTCTCCTCGTCGCGGCGACGGCGCAGATCGTCCAACCGTGCCAGCCGCGCCTGGAGCTCGGCCTCCTCGCCCTCCTCGGTCGGCAAGTAGTAGCGCTCACGCGCCATGCCATCGGGGAAATAGTCCTGGCCCGAGAACCGGTCGGGCGCGTCGTGGTCGTACTCGTAGTCCTGGCCGTAGCCGAGCTGCTTCATCAGGCTTGTGGGTGCGTTGCGGATGTGGAGTGGGGGCGGCAGCGAGCCGTGCTCCTTGGCCGAGCGCTGGGCCGCCTTGTAGGCGAGATAGCCCGCGTTCGATTTCGGCGCCAGCGCCAGATAGATGGCGGTCTGCGCCAGCGCCAGCTCGCCCTCGGGCGAGCCCAGCTGCTCGAACGTGTCGGTGGCGGCCCGCGCATGCAGCAGCGCCTGCGGGTCGGCAAGGCCGATATCCTCGATCGCCATCCGCACCAGCCGCCGGGCGAGGTAGCGCGGGTCCTCGCCGCCCTGGAGCATGCGGGTGAGCCAGTAGAGCGCGGCATCCGGGTCGGAGCCGCGGATCGACTTGTGCAGCGCGCTGATCAGGTTGTAGTGGGCCTCCTGGGTCTTGTCGTAGACCGGCAGGCGGCGCTGCAGCAGGTCGGCCAGGGCCGACGGGTCGAGCAGTGGGGTCGGGGGCAGATCGGTGATCGTCTCGACCAGATTGAGCAGGTAGCGGCCGTCCCCGTCCGCGAGCTCGGCCAAGCGCTGCCGGGCGGCGGGGTCGAGCGGCAATCCGTGGCCCAGCGCCTCTTCCGACCGAGCCAGCAGGGCCAGCAGCGCCGTCTCGCTGAGCCGCTCCAGCACCAGCACGTGGCAGCGCGAGATCAGCGCGGCGTTGAGCGCGAAGGACGGGTTCTCGGTCGTGGCGCCGATCAGGCTGACCGTCCCGTCCTCGACCTCGTGCAGCAGCCCGTCCTGCTGCGCCCGGTTGAAGCGGTGGATCTCGTCGATGAACAGGATCGGCCGCCGCCCGCGCGCCCGCTGCTTCCTCGCCTCCTCGAAGCTCTTGCGCAGATCGGCCACCCCCGCCATCACCGCCGACAGCGCCATCAGCGGCTCGCCGATCTCCTTGGCCAGCAGCCGCGCCAGCGTGGTCTTGCCGCAGCCGGGCGGCCCCCAGAGGATCAGCGACGCCAGCCGCCCGCGCTCCAGCATCCGCGCCAGTGGCGCCTCGGGCCGCAGCAGCTGCTCCTGGCCGACGAGATCGGCCAGCGACGTCGGGCGCAGGCGATCGGCCAGCGGGCGGTCGGCGTCGCGGCGCGGGGCGGTCGGCAGCTCCGGCTCAAGGGCGGTGAAGAGGTCGCTCATGGCGGTAGCGTAGCAGGCGACGCGGATGCGGTCTGCGTCCGCGTCGCGGCCGCGACCGTTGCCCGGCATCCTCGATCAGTGCCAGCGACGATCATGCTCGAATTGTCAACCTGTTGAACTGTAACTGAAAACGGAATTCGTTCGTGCATTTGGCGACAATGGTGCTCGGGTTCGCTCCGCACTACCTGCTCATGCATGTCGGTTCGTTCGTGCGCGGAGGGAATTCGTTCGTGCGATTGCCAACGAGCGCGACGCCGTGGGCCATCGGCATCTGTCGGCATTGATAGCCTTCGAGAAGGTGGGTATTTCATCCTATAATAGTCAGCACGATTGGCCCGGCTGTCAAGCGCAGTGTCACGCGTGGGCGTGGTTGCCGGGCAAGGTGATGACCTCGTGGGTGCCAAGCTCGGGTAGTCGGCCCGCCAACGGCGGAAAGTGGACGTATCGAGCTGAACCGGCGCTAGTTGCCGTTTCAGGTTGCCGGCTCCTCCGACGGCAGCGGCTCGAAGAACTCGGGCCTCCTGCTCCTCACGGCACCAGCGTCACCGGCACCTTGGCCTTGTGCGCGAGCTTCGAGCAGCACGCTGCCGAACAGCAGCTCGTGCACCCGAGAGTGGCCGTGGCGGCCGATGAAGATCTGCCTGGCCTCGCGCATGTCGGCGAGCTCGGCCAGGACGGTGGCGGGGTCGCCGTGCAGCGCCTTGCATTCGACCTGGACGCCGAGTTCGCGCGCGTCGGTGACCAGCGGCTCGAGCATGTGGTTGGTCGCGTGCTCGATCTCGGCCTCCTCATGTCCGAATTGCAGCTCGGGCGCCTGGGGCGAGAAATCGGCGCCGGGCGAGGCCTGGATGACGTGGGTGACCAGCAGGCGGGCACCGTGCTGGTGCGCTGCCGCGGCCGCGAAGTACAAGGCGCGGCGGCTGCCTTCGCTGCCGTCGACGGCCACGAGGTAGAGATCGGTCATCACCGAAGCCTCCAGGCGAGGTTTTCAGCAGGCTAGCACGAAGCCTCAGGGATCGTCGCGGACGTCGATATGGACCCGGCCGGCGAGGCCGCAGAGCAGCTCGTAGGCGATCGTGCCGGCGGCCTCCGCGACGTGCTCGGCGGGCAGGCCCTGGCCCCAGAGGGTGACCGGGTCGCCGACCGCGGCGTCGGGCTGGCCCGCGAGGTCGACCTCCAGCATGTCCATAGAGACGCGGCCGACGGTGACGGTCGGGCGGCCATTGACCAGCACCGGGGTGCCGGACGGCGCGTGGCGCGGGTAGCCGTCGCCGTAGCCCAGGGCCGCGACGCCGATCCGGGTGTCGGTGGCGGCACGCCAAGTGCCGGCATAGCCGACCGCCTCGCCGGCCGGGACCTGCTTGGTCGCGATCAGGCGGGTGGTCAGGGTCATGGCCGGGCGCAGGCCCTCGTCCAGGCCGGTGCGGCCCGCCATCGGCGAGACGCCATAGAGCATGACGCCGGGCCGGATCCATTCGACATGGGCCTCTGGCCAGGCGAGCACGCCAGCGGAGTTGCAGAACGAGCGTTCGAGGCCGAGATCGCCCGCGGCCTCGGCGAAGCGGGCCAGCTGGGCGCGGGTGAAGGGATCCGAGGGCGCGTCGGCGCTGGCGAAATGGGTCATCAGATGGAGCGGCTCGGCGACGGCTGCGCAGGCCCGCAGCCGGTCGTAGGCGGCCAGCGCCTCGACCGCGCGAAAGCCCAGGCGGTTCATGCCGGTGTCGAGCTTGAGCCAGGCGGAGAGCGGGCGCGAAACGGCAGCGGCTTCGAGCATGGCGAGCTGGCCCGGCTCGTGGACCGTGATGGCGAAATCCAGCTCCGCGCACAGCGGCAGCTCCTCCGCCTCGAACACGCCCTCCATCAGCAGGATCGGCTGGGTGGCGCCGGCCTCGCGCAGCACCAGCGCCTCGTCGATGCAGGCGACACCAAGCATGTCGGCCTCGGCCAACGCGGGCAGCAAGCGGGCGGCGCCGTGGCCGTAGCCGTTGGCCTTGACCACCGCCACGACACGTGCGCCCGGGCAGCGGCGGCGCGCCTCGCGCAAATTGTGGCGCACGGCGCCGAGGTCGATCAGCGCCCGGGCCGGGCGCATCAGGCGTAGCGCGCGATGCCGAGACCGGACGTGTCGATCTCGGGGCTGCGGCCGGAAACGAGGTCGGCGAGCACGCGGCCGGAGCCGCAGCTCATGGTCCAGCCCAGCGTGCCGTGGCCGGTGTTGAGCCAGAGGTTCGGATATCTGGTCGGCCCGATCACCGGCGGTCCGTCGGGGGTCATCGGGCGCAGACCGCACCAGAACTGAGCCTTGGCCACGTCGCCGCCGTCCGGATAGAGGTCGGTCACGACATGCTCGAGCGTGCCGCGGCGGGCCTCACGCAACTCGGTGCTGAAGCCCGCGAGCTCGGCCGTGCCGCCGACCCGGATGCGGTCGCCGAGGCGCGTGATCGCCACCTTGTGGGTCTCGTCCATGACCGTCGATTCGGGTGCGCCGGCGGGGTCGGTGATCGGCACGGTGAGCGAGTAGCCCTTGACCGGGTAGACCGGCACCCGCACGCCGAGCGGATTGAGCAGCCTGGGCGAGTAGCTGCCCAGCGCCACCACGTAGGCCTCGGCGGTCACCAGCCCGCCGTCCGTGACGACGCCGGTGATCCGGCCGCGCTCGGTCTCGATGGCCCGGATCGCGGTGCCGTAGCGGAACTCGACGCCCTGCTGGCGGCACACCTCGGCCAGGGCATTGGTGAACTTGAAGCAGTCGCCGGTCTCGTCGCCGGGCAGGCGCAGGCCACCGGCGAACTTCGCGCGTACCCGGCCCAGCGCCGGCTCGACCGCGACGCAGCCGTCGACGTCGAGCAGCTCGTAGGGGACGCCGTAGCGCTCGAGGATGGCGATGTCCTTGGCGGTGCCGTCGAGCTGCTCCTGCTGGCGGAACAGCTGCAGCGTGCCCAGCGCGCGCTCGTCGTAGGCGAGGGCCAGCTCGCCGCGCAGCCCGCGGAGCAGATCGCGGCTGTACTCGGCAATCGGCACCATGCGCGACTTGTTGAGCTCGTAGCGGGCGCTGGTGCAGTTCAGCAGCAGGCGCAGGCCCCAGGCGACCATGGCCGGATCGGGTACCGGCCAGATCACCAGCGGCCGGTGGCGCATGAACAGCCACTGCAGCGCCTTGATCGGCAGGCCCGGCGCCGCCCAGGGCGAGGAGTAGCCGGGCGAGACCTCGCCGGCATTGGCGAAGCTGGTCTCCAGCGCCGGCCCGGCCTGGCGGTCGAGCACCACGACCTCGTGGCCGGCCTGCGCGAGATAGTAGGCGCTGGTGACCCCGATCACGCCGCTGCCCAGCACGACGACACGCATCACAGCTCTCCACGGCGGCCCCGGCCAGTGATGCCGATGTGGCGGCGCAGGTCCAGCGCTAGTTGCCGCTCGCGGCTCGGTCTCGCGCGAGTTGGCTCAGAGAATTCTTGTAGAAGAAGCTCGCTGCTTCCCGCGCAGCAGCCGTCCGCGCTCGTCGCGTAGCCGGGCACCTCGCCGAACTTTGTCCAGCCGAGCCGGGCATAGAGCCGCTCGCCGGCGCCGCCGGTCTGCGTGTCGAGGGTGAGCAGCGTGCGGCCGATGCGGCGCGCTTCGTCCTCGGCGGCCGTCAGCAGTGCCGTCCCGACGCCCATACTCCGCACGCGGCTATGCACCAGCATCTTGGCGATGTCGGCGCGAAAGGCCTGGTTTTCCTGGGTCGCCGGGATGAGCTGGACCGTACCGTCGAGCCGGTCCGCCATGGCCGCGGCGAAGATCAGCCGCTCGCCGCGCGCGTGGCTCGCAAGCGCACCGGCCCACCAGGCCTCGGCCTTGGCCCGGGTCATCGGCTGGATGAAATTGACCGAGGCGCCACCTTCGACCGAGTCGATCAACAGGTCGACCAGCCCCTCGCGCCTGTCCTGCGCCTGCTCGGGAGAGAGGAGATGGATCGTGTGCCCGCTCATGCGAGCGATCCATAGCAACGGCGGCTAGTCGCGGGCAATCAGGTGGGTGACCCTGGGCGGGGTGGCGCCGCGATGGAAGGCGTGCACCTGCTGCTGGACCTGCCGGTCGGCTTCGGTGACCCGCTCGTGCTGGCGCAGATGGTCGAGCCAGGTTTCGAGCATGAAGGTCTCGACCCGCCGGCGAGGGTTCTCGGCGTCGACGAACACATGCCAGAAGAACGCGCCGTCGCGGCGGCGCTCGTGGCCGAGCAGGGCGATGGCGCCAGCAAAAGCCGGCGCGTCATCGGGGTCGATCTCATACTCGACGGTGACCAGCACCGGACCGCCCGCGCCTGCCACCGGCTCGGCCAGGATCGGCACCGGCCAGTGCGCCGAGGGCGAGAGATCGAGCGTGCCGCTGCCGAGCAGCTTCCAGGGCCAAGTCACGGCAATGCCGACCAGGGCGCCGGCGGCCGCGATCAGCAGCGTACCGGCGATACCCACGGTGCCGGCGAGCCAGCCCCAGACGATGCTGCCCAGCGCCATGCTGCCGAAGAACACGGCGAGGCTGACCGCGAGACCGCGCGAGCGGACCCAGCCCGGCAGGGCCATCTGCGCCGAGACGTTCAGGCTGGACAGCACGGCGATCCAGGCGAGCCCCGCCAGCACGCAGGCCGGCAAGGCCACCGACAAGCGCGGGAACAGGCCGAGCAGCGCCATGACCAGCGCCAGCGCCGCCGTGCCCGACGCCACGGTCAGATCGGCACCGAGGCGCGCCTTCAGCGGCGGCAGCAGCAGCGCGCCGGCAACGGCGCCGGTGCCGACGCCGGTCAGCAGCGCGCCGTAGAGGCCGGGGCCGCCGGCCAGCGGGCCGCGTGCGAACAATGGCAGGAGTGCCCAGAGCGCGCTGCCGAACAGGAAGAAGCCGGCCGAGCGGACGAGCGTGGCGCGGAGCTGCGCGCTGCTGCGGGCGTAGCGCAGGCCGGCGCGGATGGCAGCGAAGAAGCGCTCGGCGGGCAGCGCCGAGGCAGGCTTCGCCTCGCGGCGCCAGAGCCACAAGGCCAGGATCACGGCGACGAAACTCACGGCGTTGAGCGCGAACGGCCAGGCGATACCCAGTGCCGTGATCACCAGCCCGCCCAGTGCCGGGCCGATCGCGCGGGCGATGTTGATGCCGACGCCGTTGAGCGCCACGGCCTGGGCCAGGAGCGGCTTGGGCACGAGGTCCGGGGTCATGGCCTGCCAGGCCGGGGCCGCCGAGCGCGGCGATGGTGCCGAGCAGGAAGGTGAACAGCAGGAGCAGGCCCGGCGTGACGGCGCCCGTGGCCACGACCACCGCCAGGATCACCGCGAGCACGCCGGCGCAGGCCTGAAGCCCGAGCAGCAGGCGGCGGCGGTCGATCAGGTCGGCGAGCGCTCCGGCCGGCAGCGCGAACATGAAGATCGGCAGGCTGGTCGCGGCCTGCACCAGCGCCACCATCAAAGGCTCGGGTGCGAGCGTGGTCATCAGCCAGGCGGCAGCGACGTCGTGCATCCAGGTGCCGATGTTCGACACCACGGCCGCGAACCAGATCAGCGCGAAGGCGCGCTCGCGCAACGGCGACCAGGCGGAGGCCTCGGTGACCACCCCGGGAGCGGCCACGCTATCGGGCACTGTTCGGGGTCACCAGCACACCGGGAGCGGCCTGGAAATCCGCGTCCGTGATCACGGTCTCACCCGCGAACAGGCCGCCGACGAGCAGGCGGTCATGGTCGGCACGGAGCAGCGAGATCGGCCGCCGCTCCACCAGTCCCGATGCTTGGACCACGGCTGCGTACAGGCCGCCTGCGTCGGCCCTCTCGGCGCCCCGCGGTATCGCCGCCAGGATCTGCTCGACCCCTTCGACATGGGAGATGACGCGCACGGACAGACCGGGAAGGAGCACGAGATCGGGATTGGCGATCGTGGCCGTGACGTCGAGCATGCCCGTGCGCGGATCGATCTCCGCGCTCGAAGAGGTCGGGCGCGCGGATTGCGGGTAGACGGTTCCACCCGGCAGGGTGATCTGCAGCGTCACCCGGTCCAAGAGCGCCTCGACCGACGTGCCCCCGGACTGTGCCAGCGTCTGCAGACGCTGCTCGTAGGGCACCTGGTAGACGATCTGGATCGGGTCCAGCTGGACGATCTTCGCCAGGGGCTTGCCGGATTCGGCCTCCAGGAACGAGCCGAGTGCTACCAGTGGTTCACCGATTCGTCCGCCGAGCGGAGCGCTGATCCTGGTCCGCGACAGCTCCAGCTCGGCGAGCCGCAGTGCCGCCTGCGCCGCGTCGACCTCGGCCTTGGCCATGGCGGCGTCGTTCGAGGCTTCCTGGTAGCGCAGCTCGGATGCCACGCCCTTGCTGCGCAGCTGGCCTTGCTGGTCCAGCACCAGCTTCTTCTGCCGCCACGCCGCCTGGGCGCGACCAAGCTCCGCCCGAGCGGCGAGCGCCGCGGCCTCGTAGGATTCGGGCGCCAGCTCGAAGAGCAGGTCCCCGGTTCGCACGGACTGGCCGGCGGTGAAATGAATCGCGCTGACGACACCGTCGATCCGATTGGAGACGTCCGCGTGGCGCAATGCCTGCACCCGCCCGTCGAAGACCAGTGGCTCCGCGCTGCGAACGGCCTCGACCACGGCCGTCTGTACCGGTGCCGGCGCCGCGGCGAGACCAGTCGGCTCGAGGAGCGCCGAGGCACAGACAAGCGCGAGAACCGGCCCGGCCCGAGCCATTCCCTAGACCGCCCAGCAGGAGCAGCCCAAGGCGCCCCAGAAGCCGGCTGCCTCCTCGTCGCGCACCGGGGCGGCAGCGGTCTGGCCATGGGCATGGCCATGTACGCCGCAAGCCTGGCCGCACCCGCAGGCCGCCGCCATGGCATGCGCGTTCGCCGGGCCGGCATCGGCACGCTGGTAGCCGCCGTAGAAGCCCACCGGCGACCAATCCGGGGCAGCCGGGGGCAGAGGCGGCGCCATGCCCTGATAGTTGCCGGTGCCGTGGACCACCTTGCCGCCGACCACCGTCAGCACCGATTCGATGCTTCGGATGCGCGGCTCGTCGACCGTCATGTAGTCGTCGCTGAGCGCCACGAAATCGGCCAGCTGGCCCTGGGCGATCCGGCCCTTGCGGCCGGCTTCGCTGGAGAACCAGGCCGAGCCTTCGGTCCACAGACGCAACGCGGTCTCGCGATCGAGGCGGTTCGCCTGCGGGTACATCTCCAGGCCGCCGACGGTGCGGCCGCTGACCAGCCACCAGAGCGCGACCCAGGGATTGTAGCTGGCAACGCGGGTGGCGTCGGTGCCGCCGCCGACCGGCAGGCCAGCCGCCAGCATGGCCTTGATCGGCGGCGTGGCGGCGGTCGCCTCGATGCCGTAGCGCTCCGCGAAATACTCGCCCTGGAACGCCATGCGATGCTGGATGGCAATGCCGCCGCCCAATGCGGCGATCCGGTCGATGTTCCTCGGCGTGATGGTCTCGGCGTGGTCGAAGAACCAGTTGAGGCCGGTCAGCGGCGCGTCGCGGTGCACGCGCTCGAACACGTCCAGCGAGCGCGAGATGGTCTCGTCGTAGGTGGCGTGCAGGCGGAAGGGCCAACGGTTCTCCGCCAGGAGGCGGATCACCGGCTCGAGCTCGGCCTCCATCGAAGGGGCGAGATCGGGGCGCGGCTCGCGGAAGTCCTCGAAGTCGGCCGCTGAGAACACCAACATCTCGCCGGCGCCGTTATGGCGATACATGTCGCTGCCCTGCCCCGGACGCACCATGCCCGACCAGCGCTTGAAGTCCGACAGCTCCTCCTTGGGCTTCTGCGTGAACAGGTTGTAGGCGATGCGCAGCGTGAGCTGGTCCTGGGCCATCAGGTGCTCGATCACCTGATAGTCCTCCGGGTAGTTCTGGTAGCCCCCGCCGGCGTCGATGGCGCCGGTGACGCCCAGGCGGTTCAGCTCGCGCATGAAGTGGCGCGTGCTGTTGACCTGCCAGTCGAACGGCAGCTTCGGTCCCTTGGCGAGCGTGGCGTAGAGGATCATCGCGTTGGGCCGGGCCAGCAGCAGACCGGTAGGCTCGCCCTTGGCGTCGCGCTCGATCGAGCCGCCGACGGGCTCCGGCGTATCGCGGGTGTAGCCTACGGCCCGGAGCGCGGCACGGTTGAGGAGTGCACGGTCGTACAGGTGCAGGATGAAGACCGGCGTATCGGGGGCTGCCTCGTTCAGCTCGGCAATGGTCGGCAGCCGCTTCTCGGCGAACTGATGCTCGGTGAAGCCGCCGACCACGCGGACCCATTGCGGCGCCGGCGTGCGCTGCGCCTGCTCCCTCAGCATGCGCAAGCCGTCGGCGAGCGAGGGCACGCCGTCCCAGCGCAACTCCATGTTGTAGTTCAGCCCGCCGCGGATCAGATGCAGGTGGCTGTCGATCAGGCCCGGAATCACGCGGCGGCCGCCCGCATCGATCACGGTCGTGCCCTCGCCGCGCAAGGGCATCACCTCCGCTTCGCTGCCGACCTTGAGAAAGCGGCCGTCGGCGATCGCCAGCGCGGTCGCCTCGGGCACCCCTGGCTCAAGGGTGGTGATCTTCGCGTTGTGGAGGATCATCGATGCCTCCTGTCCGGCGGCGCTGGCCGGGCTCACGGCCGCGAGCCCGGCAGCAGCACCCAAGACACCGCGGCGCGTGAGCCCGCTGGTGCCGATCGCTTCATCGAATTCGACCCACATCATGCCT
This sequence comes from uncultured Alphaproteobacteria bacterium, assembly GCA_963798145.1. Taxonomy (GTDB): domain Bacteria; phylum Pseudomonadota; class Alphaproteobacteria; order Geminicoccales; family Geminicoccaceae; genus Benzoatithermus. Next base: position 64,963 of record CAWCSG010000019.1, on the reverse strand, counting down.
CGCTCGCTTGTCGGTCGCGGCGCTGCAGGCGCCGCCGGATGGAACAGCGTGGACCGCTATCTCGGAATATCGGCGGCCGGCACCGGCGCCAGCGTCGGCCCGTGCGTCACGCGCTCGTCGGTCTTGTGGACCATGGTATAGGCGTAATCGACGCCCATGCCGTAGGCGCCTGAGTGCTCCTTCACGATCGCCATGACGGCATCATAGGTCTCGCGGCGCGCCCAGTCGCGCTGCCACTCGAGCATCACCTGCTGCCAGGTTACCGGCACCACGCCGGCCTGGATCATCCGGTGCATCGCCCACTGCTGGGCCTCGGCGGAGGTGGCGCCGGACGCGTCGGCGACCATGTAGATCTCGTAGTCAGCGCCGGCCATCGCGGAGAGGGCGAACGAATTGTTGCATACTTCCGTCCACAGCCCGGAGACGACCACCTTCTTGCGGTCGTTCTTCGCCAGGGCGTCGCGCACCTTCTGGTCGTCCCAGGAGTTCATCGACGTGCGCTCGAGCAGCGGGGCTTCCGGATACACGGCCAGCAGCTCCGGATAGGTGTGGCCGGAGAAGCTGTCGGTCTCGACAGTCGTGATCGTGACGGGAATCTTGAACACCTTGGCTGCCTTTGCCAATGCCACGGTGTTGTTCTTCAGAACCTGCCGGTCGATCGACTGAACACCGAACGCCATCTGTGGCTGGTGGTCGATGAAGATCACCTGGCAATTGGACGGCGTCAGGAGTTCGAGCTTCGTCGACATGCGATTTCCTACTAGCTTTTGTGTGATACGCGTATTCACTGGCGCGGTAGCCACGAGCGCTGACGCGCATCAAGACATAGCTCGGCTGGCGGTCGGTTGCCAAACCAATATGTCAGCGCCAATCTGTCGCCGAATCGTTGCCAATCGGAGCGCTCGTTGGATCGCATTGCCGGCATGGAGGCATATGTGGCGGTGGTCGAGGCGGGCGGCTTCCAGGCTGCAGCGCGGCAGCTCGGCATCTCGCGGGCATTGGTCAGCAAGCGGCTGGCGGCACTCGAGCTTGCGATCGGCGTCCAGCTATTGCACCGGACCACGCGGCGGCTGTCCGTCACCGGCCCTGGCACGGATTTCTACGAGAGCTGCCGCCGGATTTTGCGCGAGTTCCACCAGACGACCGCCGAGATGGCGCAATCTCAGCAGCAGCCGCGAGGCACGCTGAAAATCAACGCGCCGATGTCGTTCGGCCAGTCGCAGCTGGCGCCGGCGCTCTTCGAGTTCCTGCGCCTGCAACCCGGGATCGCCGTCCAGCTCTCGCTGACCGACCGGTTCGTGGACGTGATCGACGAGGGCTACGACGTCGTCATGCGGATTGGAGCGCTGCGGGGCTCGTCGCTGATCGCCCGACGACTCTGCCCGGTGCGGCGGGTGCTCTGTGCGGCACCCGGCTATCTTGCCCTGGCCGGCCTGCCAGCGCAGCCCGAGGAGCTCACTGCGCACCGGCTCCTGCACTATGGCTGGCTGGCCTCCGGCGCCCGCTGGCATCTGGTCGGCCCCGATGGCGAAGCCGCGATCGACGTCCCGGAGACGCTTTGCGTCAACAATGGTGACGTGCTGAAAGCCGCAGCGCTCGCCGGCGCCGGGATCACCCTGCTGCCGACGTTCATCTGCGGTCCGGAACTGCGGGCGGGCACGCTGGTGCGCGTGCTGCCCGGGCACGAAGCCCGGCCGATTGCCCTGCATGCGCTATGGCCGTCCAGTCGCTTGCTGCCGGCGCGGCTGCGAACCTTCATCGACTTTCTGGTCCAGCGCTTCGGCAACGATCGGCCGGACTGGGACGAGGGGGTGAGCTAGCGGCGCAACTGATCCAGATCAAGGCGCTGCTGGCACCCGACCGGCGATGGTGGTTGGGACAGCAGCTGGAGTCAGCCGATGCCGATCAAGATGAAAGCGGCGATCTTCATCGAGCCGGGCCGGATCGTGCTCGGCGAGAAGCCGATCCCCGAGGTCGGGCCGCTCGACGCGCTGCTGCGCGTCACCACCACCACGATCTGCGGCACCGACGTCCACATCCTCAAGGGCGAGTACCCGGTCGCCAGCGGCTTGACGATCGGGCACGAGCCGGTCGGCGTGATCGAGAAGCTGGGCTCGGCCGTCAAAGGCTACAGCGAGGGCCAGCGGGTGATCGCGGGCGCGATCACCCCTTCCGGCTGGTCGCATGCCTGCCTCGACGGCTGCGGCGCCCAGGACGGTGCAGGCACGGCGCATGGCTGGAAGCCGATGGGTGGCTGGCGCTTCGGCAACACGATCGACGGCTGCCAGGCGGAGTACGTGCTGGTGCCGGACGCGATGGCCAACCTGGCGCCGGTCCCGGACGAGCTCACCGACGAGCAGGTGCTGATGTGCCCGGACATCATGTCGACCGGGTTCTCGGGCGCGGAGAGCGGCAACATCCGGATCGGCGACATGGTGGCCGTGTTCGCGCAAGGGCCGATCGGGCTCTGCGCCACAGCTGGCGCCAAGCTCAAGGGCGCCGCGTCCATCATCGTGGTCGACACGGTCCCTGCCAGGCTCGCTGCGGCGAAGCGGCTGGGCGCCGATCACATCGTCGACTTCAATCGCGAGGATCCGGTCGAGGCGATCATGCGGCTGACCGACGGCCGGGGCGTCGACGTGGCGATCGAGGCGTTGGGCACGCAGGCCACCTTCGCCGCCTGCCTGCGTTCGATCCGCCCCGGTGGCACGGTCTCGAGCCTCGGCGTCTACTCCGGCGATCTGACCATTCCGCTGGGCGCCTACGCCGCCGGCCTCGGCAACCACACCATCGTCACCACGTTGTGCCCGGGCGGGAAGGAACGGATGCGCCGGCTGATGAGCGTGATCAGCTCAGGCCGGGCCGACCTGCGGGCACTCGTCACCCATCGGTTCAAGCTCGACCAAATCGAGGCGGCCTACGAGTTGTTCGCGAACCAGCGCGACGGCGTGCTGAAGGTCGCGATCACACCTTGAGCGATTTGGATCAGTTGCGCAGCCAGTACCCGAGCATCCTCAGGGTCAGAAGAACAGGCCTGAGCCGACACCCCAGCCGGTACCGCCGCCGCTGCTGCGCCCGACTCCCAAGCCGAAGCTGAGGCCGGGAGCGCCATTCGAGTAGCCGGCAGTGCTGTTGCCGGGGAACAGACGGTTGGTGACCGAGGCCACCAGCGCGTTGGCCGCCTCCGTGCCGTCGCCGGTGGCGGTCCCGGTCGCATCGGCGACCGGCCGGGCACCGTCGCAGTAGACCGCGAAGAGGCGAGCGGGCGGTGGCGGCAGCGTGCCTTCGCTGGCGGTCCCGGCGCAGACAGCGGCGGGGTCCGGCGCCACGGTCTCAAACCGGAACACGACCCGGCGCTGCGTCACGTCGGCCGCTGGAGACGAGACGGGCGTGAAACTCGCACCAAGCCACGCGGTGGCATTGCTCGCGGTGCCGGCGATCTGCAACGGGCCGCCGGCGAAGGCGGGTGGCGCCGTGTCCACCACCAGGGGAATCGGACCCTGTGCCGCTGTGGCGACGAGCAGATCGCGCGCCGCGTTCGGGTTGGCGGTCGGGCCCGTGGTCACCTGCGGATCGCTGCTGCATCCGGTCACGAGCAACGCACCCGCAGCGATCACCGCACGGAGACGAGAACCTAGAACTGGCGAGTCATGCATGGTCGCTCCCAACACGCCATGGACCCGCCGGTTCCCACCAGGTCAGAACAGGCCCTCGACCATCCCGCGGTCGTCGAGGCGGATGCGCTGTGCGGCCGGCACCTTGGGCAGGCCTGGCATGGTCATGATCTCGCCGCAGACGACGACCAGGAACTCGGCTCCGCCAGCCAGCCGCAGCTCGCGGATCGGCACGACATGGCCGGATGGCGCACCCTTGCGCTCGGCGTCGGTCGAGAAGCTGTACTGGGTCTTGGCGACGCAGATCGGGAAGTGGCCGTAGCCGGCGGCCTGATATTCCTTGAACTGCTCGCGCACCCGCTGGTCGGCGATGATGTCCTCCGCGCCGTAGATCTGCTGCGCAATGGTCCGCATCTTGTCCCAGAGCGGGACCTCGTCGAGATAAAGGTGGTTGAAGCCCAGCCCGTCGAGCCCGTGCGGCTGCTCGCAGAGCGAGACCACGTGGCGGGCCAGGGCCTCGGTGCCGGCCGAGCCCGTGCCCCAATGCTCGCAGACCAGCGCCTCGATGCCGAGCTCGCGCCGGCAATGCTCCTGGATCAGCGCATGCTCGTCCGGGGTGTCGGTGTAGAACTTGTTGATCGCGACCACCGCCGGCACGCCGAAGCGGCGCACGTTGCGGACGTGGCGGTCGAGATTGGCCATGCCCTTTTGCAGCGCCTGCAGGTTCTCGGCACCCAGGTCGGCCTTGGCGACGCCGCCATGCATCTTGAGCGCCCGCACCGTGGCCACGATCACCGCCGCCGCCGGGGTCAACCCGGCTTTGCGGCATTTGATGTCGAAGAACTTCTCGGCCCCCAGATCGGCGCCGAAGCCGGCCTCGGTGACCACATATTCGCCGAGCTTGAGCGCGGTGCGGGTCGCCATCACCGAGTTGCAGCCGTGCGCGATGTTGGCGAACGGGCCGCCATGGACGAAGGCCGGGTTGCCCTCGAGGGTCTGCACGAGGTTGGGCGCCAGCGCGTCCTTGAGCAGCACGGTCATCGCGCCGGAGGCCTCGAGCTCGGCCGCGGTCACCGGCTTGCGCTCGCGGGTGTAGCCCACGATCATCCGGCCGAGCCGGCGCTCGAGGTCGGCTAGGTCGGTGGCGAGGCAGAACACCGCCATCACCTCCGAGGCGACGGTGATGTCGAAGCCGTCCTCGCGCGGAAAGCCGTTGGCGACGCCGCCCAGGCTGGAGACGATCTGGCGCAGCGAGCGGTCGTTCATGTCGATCGCACGCCGCCACGCGATGCGCCGCTCGTCGAGGGCCAGCCCGTTGCCCCAGTAGATGTGGTTGTCGAGCATCGCGGACAGCAGGTTGTGCGCGCTGCCGATGGCGTGGAAGTCGCCGGTGAAGTGCAGGTTGATCTGCTCCATCGGCACGACCTGAGCGTAGCCGCCGCCGGCGGCACCGCCCTTCATGCCGAAGCAGGGGCCCAGCGACGGCTCGCGCAGGGCGATCACCGCCTTCTTGCCGATCCGGTTGAGCCCGTCGCCGAGACCCACGGTCGTGGTGGTCTTGCCCTCGCCCGCCGGCGTGGGCGTGATCGCGGTGACCAGCACGAGCCGCCCGTCGGGGCGGTCCGCCAGCCCATCGATCCAGCCGAGATCGAGTTTCGCGATATGCCGCCCGTAGGGCACGAGCGCGGCATCCGGCACGCCCAGGCGTTCGGCCACGGCCGCGATCGGCTGCAGCGTCGCGGCGCGAGCAATCTCTATGTCCGAGGGTATCGTCATTGGTGCTTCTCCCTGGTCGTTGCACTTGGGGTGCGGGCGCCCGTGTCCTGCGCTAGAGATCAGTCCGCATCGGCGATGTCGCGTGAGAGATCGAGCAGGGATGCCAGCACAGGTCAACTCCCCTACCGGTACGCGCAAGTGCCTGCGGCAGACCATGATCGGACTGTTTTTTGCGCTCGCCGGCTGCACCGGCTTCGGTCCCCAGTCCGTGCGCTACCAGCAGGCGGACTATGCCAGCGCGCTCGCTGACGGCGGCAAACGTCAGACGCTGCTCAATATCGTCAAGCTGCGCTACGGCGATGTCCCGGCCTTCGTCAGCGTCAGCCAGATCCTGGCCGGGTTCTCGCTGCAGGGCACCTTCAGCGCCGGTACCGAGCTGCTGTCCGGTGGCAGTCTGCGGCTGTCCCACGATGCCAATGTCGGCGTCGGCGGCACCTTCGCCAACAACCCGACGATCACCTATGCGCCGGTCACCGGGTCTGACTTCGCGCGCACCTTCCTGGCGCCGCTGCAACCGGCGGACCTGTTCGGCCTGATGCTGGCCGGCGTCCCGCCGGAGCTGGTGCTCGGCCTGGGCCTGCATTCGATCGGCACCTACGACAATGAGCGGACGAGCGCTGGCGGCCACACGGCCGCCGAACCCGGCTTCACCGAGGTGCTGGTGCTGCTGCTCGACCTGCAGCGCAGCGGCCGGCTCGCCGTACGGCTCGCGGCCCAGGACCAGCAGCGCGTGGCCTGGCTCAGCCTGAACGGTGGCGGCAGCGACGCCGATCGCGCGACCGAGCGGCGGCTGCGCGAGCTGCTGGCGCTCCCGGCGGACCGGCAGGTGTTCGAGATGGTCTACACGCTGGCCGACGCGAAACCGGGGCAGATCTCGATCCGCACCCGCTCCCTGATCGAGGTGCTGGGTCAGCTGGCCGCCGACATCGACGTCCCGCGGGGCGACGTTGCCGAAGGGCGGACCTATGATGGATCCGAGCACAGCGCGCCGGGCACCCGGCTCCCGCGCATCGCCGTGCGGCACCAGTCTACCGAGCCGGACGACGCATTCGTGAGCGTGCCCTACGACGGCGACTGGTTCTGGATCGCCAACAACGACCTGCGCACCAAGCGCGTGTTCACCTTCGTCATGCTGCTGCTGTCGCTGAGCGAGAGCAGCAAGCCAGGCCAACCGCCGGTGATCTCGATCCCGACCGGCTGACTCCGACAGGGCTCACACCAACGGCAGCATCACGTGCGTCCGATACGCCTCGCGTGCCTGCAGACGCCCGTACCAGGCGTCGAGATGTGGCAGCGACGGCCTGACGATGTCGAGCATCTGGTAGCGCCAGCAGGCGACGCCGACCGGGATATCGCCCATCGTGAGCGCCTCGCCCGCCACGAAGGCGCGATCGGCCAGATGCCGGTCGAGGATCGTCATTGCCTGGGCGAGCCGCTCGGCGCCGGCCTTGATCGCGGCCATGTCGCGCTTCTCCGGCGCGGTCCGGATCAGACCCCAGAATACCGGCTGGATCCCCGGCTGCACGGTCGTGAGCTGCCAGTCCATCCAGCGATCCGCCCCTGAGCGGGCGCCCGGATCCTCGGGCCACAGACCGCCCGCGCCGTACCTGGCCGCGAGGTAGCGCAGGATCGCGTTCGATTCCCAGACGATGGTACCGCCGTCGTCGACGACCGGGATCAGGCGGTTCGGGTTCATCGCCAGATATTCCGGCGTGTCGAGGCGGCCGAATGGGCCGCCGACGTCGATCCGCTCATGGGCGAGGCCGAGCTCAGCCACCGCCCACATCACCTTCTGCACGTTGCTCGACGTCGTCCGCCCCCAGATCTTCAGCATTTCGGCCTCCCTACCCCTGCGCCACTACCAAGGTTGGTCGGTGGCGGCGGCAGTGGCAAGAGGCGATCGGTCGGGCCACCCCTGGCGGTTCGGGCCGGTCTGGGCAGGCGCACCGATCGGTCCCGATCAGAGGATGAAGTCGCCGGCGGTCAGGTTGACGATGCCGTCGAGCACGATCTGCATCTCGGCTGACGCATCGGCGTCGGTGTTGATGTGCACGAACGTCTTGCCGTGGGCTTGCGTGTAACGCACCTGATTGGCGGCCGAGAACGAATCGTTCCCGACGAACTCCAGGTCGTCGAAGCCGTCGAGGCGGATGACGTCGCCTTCGACGGCGTCGAAATCGGTGACCACGTCGCGCTGACCGTACGATACGCCGCTCTGCCCGATATGGAAGGCGAAGGTATCGCCACCGTCCCCGCCGGTCAGCAGGTCGACGCCGCGGCCGGCCGAGCCCGACCAGTCATCGCCGTTGAGCACGTCGTCGCCGGCCCCGCCGACGAGAATATCGTCACCACGGTCGCCGAGCAGCCAGTCGTTGCCAGCACCCCCGTCCAAGACATCGTCGCCGGCGCCACCGTCGAGATCGTCGATGCCGGCCCCGCCCAGCAGCACATCATTGCCGCCATAGCCTTCGAGTTCGTCATCGCCGTCTGCGCCGCTCAACAGGTTGGCGAAATCGTTGCCCCTGATGGTGTCGTCGCCGGCGCCGGTGGTGATGTTCTCGATCCCACTCAGATAGTCGAGCCCGAGCGCGTTCGAGTCGGCATAGGCGGAACCGCCGAGGTCGGCGATGACGTCATCGGCCGTCACGAACATCGCGGTGTCGTTGCCCGTGCCACCTTTCAGCACGTCGTTGCCGGGGCCGCCGTACAAGGTATCGTTGCCGCGACCGCCCCAGAGCGTATCGTCGCCCCAGTCGCCGAAGAGGATGTCGTTGCCCCCCCGGCCCCTGACCTCGTCGTCGCCGGGCAGGGCCTGCAACGTATCGTCGCCGACCGTGCCGAAAAGCAGGTCGTTGCCGAAGGTTCCGAACTTGATTGCCATGATCTGATCCTCGATTGCTGGAGGTCGTGTGGCGAGGGCTGAGCACCCGATCTGCGCCAGACGTTCTGACGGATCAGAGTAGGAAGTCGCCGGCGGTCAGGTTGATGATGCCGTAGCTCGATCTCCATTTCCATCCCCGAATTGCCGACCGTGTTCAGCTGCACCAGCGTGTTACCGCCCTGGTGGATGAAGCGGACCTGATCCTCGGCCGAGAACGATGTTCTGGCCGATGAAGTTCGAGCCCGCCGAACGCGGTCAGGTCGAGATCATCGCCCTGCACTGTGCTGAAGTCCGTGACCACGTCGCGAAAGCCGGCGCCGATCGAGCTGTCGCCGGGTGCGAATACGAAGTCGTCGGCATGGTGGAAGCCGGTCATTGTGTCGACGCCGGCGCCCCCGACCAGGATGTCGAAGCCACTACCGCCGTTGAGCTTGTCGTTACCGGCGTCCCCGTGCAGGGTGTCGTCGTCCGCGCCGCCGAGAAGGACGTCGGCGCCGTCGCCGCCGTGCAGCGTGTCGTCGCCGGACTGGCCCTCGAGACGGTCCTTGCCGCCGAGACCGTGGACCGCGTCGTCTCCGGCGCCGGCCAGCAGCACGTTGGCAAGATCGCTCCCGCCGATCCAGTCGTCCCCGCCTCTGGTCGTGACGTTCTCGATCTCCACAAGCGTGTCGCTGCCTTCGCCCACCGCGGTGCCGAGCGCGAGGTCGGCGACAATATCATTTGCCCATTGCCCGAACACTGCGGTATCGAGGCCCGCTCCGCCGATGAGCGTGTCGTCGCCCCAGCCGCCGTTCAGAGTATCGTTGCCTCCATCGCCGTAGAGCGCGTCGTCGCCGTCCCATCCGTTCAATACATCGTTGCCAGAACGGCCATGAAACTCGTCGTTGCTCATGCCGCCATCGATACGGTTTGCTAGCTGGTCGCCCCATGCCTCCTGGCCCCAGTCCCCGCCGAATTCGATGTTCTCGATGTTGGACAAGGTCAGGGTGACGCCGCCTTCGAGCTCGGCGATGCCGGCGTCCAGATCGACGAAGATGTCCGGCACTGGCCTATCGGTTTGGGCGCCGTTGTAGAAGTGCAGCGTGTCCACTCCGCTGCCACCATCGATGATGTCGTTCCCATGGAAGGCTACATAGCCCCCCAATAACTGCCGTAGTAAATGCCGTCGTTCCCGGCCAAGCCGAGAATTTCATCGTCGTCCAAACCGCTATCAGCTTGTCGTTCGCGTTGGTTCCAGTGATCGTAGCCATTGCGGGTCTCCTCATGTTTAAGTTGAGTGGCCCAGCCAGTCAGCCGGGCTTAGCAGCGACGTGCGGTTCAGAAGATGAAGTCGCTGGCGGTCAGGTTGATCACACCATCGAGCTCGATCTGCATCTCGGCACGGGAATTGCCGGCTGTGTTGATGGCCACGATCGTGTCGCCGCCGCTGTGGAAGAAGCGCACCTGGTCCGCGGCAGAGAAGCCGCTCTCGCCGACGAAGTCGAGATTGCCGAAGTAGTGCAGGTCGATCTTGTCGTGCTGCGCCTTGCTGAAGTCATCGATCACGTCGCGATTGCCGGTTCCCACACCGCTGGTGCCATGCGAGAACACGAACTTGTCGCCGCCGCCGCCGCCAATCAGGAGATCGATCCCGCCACCGCCGAGGATCACGTCTGCCCCACCACCGCCGTCGACGATGTCCTGGCCAGCCTCGCCATGGAGGTAGTCCGCGCCGGCCCCGCCATAAAGAATGTCGTCGCCCTCGCCGCCACCGAGCTCGTCGGCGCCTCCGTCGCCATAGAGCGTGTCAGCTCCCGCTCCCGCGTAGATACTGTCGTTGCCCATCCCGGCTCGGATGATGTTGGCGACGTCGCTCCCCACGATGAGGTCGTTACCGTTGCCGGTCGTGACGTTCTCGATGCTCGAGAGCGTGTCGTCACCGAGCCCGCTCGAGCTTGCGAAGCCAACGAAGAGGGCGAGATTGACGGTGACGTCGCTCGCGGTGTTGAAGACGGCCGTGTCGTTGCCGGCGCCGCCGAACAGGCTGTCATCGCCCGCACCGCCCTTGAGCGTGTCGTTGCCGCCACCGCCGTCGAGGACGTCGTCGCCGTCCAGGCCCCGCAGTTCGTCGTTGCCGAACGAGCCCAGGAGAGTGTCGTTGCCGTTGCTGCCGATGAGCAGGTCGTTGCCGAATGTTCCGATTTTGACGACCATGACTTGGTTTCCCTATCATTGGAGTTGGCCGCTCGGCTCGATGGTCGAGCGGGTGCGAGGGCTGAGCATCCGATCGCATCTGCGTGTGCTGCCCGCTCAGAGCAGGAAGTCGCCAGCCGCCAGGTTGATGACCCCGGCGAGTTCGATCTGCATCTCGGCGCCGGAGTTGCCGGCCGTGTTGATGGCGACGATCGTGTTCCCGCCGCTGTGGAAGAAGCGGACCTGGTCGGGTGCGGAGAACGCGCTCTCGCCGATGAATACGAGGCTGTCGGACGCCAGATCGATGATGTCGTTCTGCGCTTTGCTGAAGTCGGTGATCTCGTCGCGATTGCCGAGACCGACACCGCTGTCGTCCAGGCGAGAAGAAGAAACGGTCGGCCCCCGCACCGCCGCTAAGGACATCGACATCCTCAGCGCCATCGATTAGGTCGTTGCCATTGCCGCCGTTGATCTCGTCCTCGCCCTCGCCGCCGTAAAGGCTATCTGCGCCCCCGCCGCCGTTGATGATATCGTTGTCCTGGCCGCCAGTGACTTGATCGTTGCCGGCGCCAGCGGTGATGATGTTGTTGCCGTCCCCGGCATAGATCTCGTCACTACCATTGCCGGTGGTTATGATGTTGGCGAAGTCGTCGCCGAAGATGAGGTCGTCGCCGTCCCCGGTCGTGATGTTCTCGATGCTCGAGAGCGTGTCGTCGCCGAGCCCGCTCGAGCTCGCTACGCCAGTGATGAGATTGACCTCGACGTCGCTCGCGGTGTTGAAGACGGCCGTGTCGTTGCCGGCGCCGCCGAACAGGCTGTCGTCGCCCGCACCGCCCTTGAGCGTGTCGTTGCCGCCGCCCCCGTCGAGGACATCGGCGCCGTCCTGGCCCCGCAACTCGTCGTTGCCGAAGGAACCCAGGAGAGTGTCGTTGCCGTTGCTGCCGATGAGCAGGTCGTTGCCGAACGTTCCGATTTTCACAACCATGATCTGGTTTCCCGATTATTGAAGTTGGCCGCTCGGCACGATGGTCGAGCGGGTGCGAGGGCTGAGCATCCGATCGCATCTGCGTGTGCTGCCCGCTCAGAGCAGGAAGTCGCCAGCCGCCAGGTTGATGACCCCGGAGAGCTCGATCTGCATCTCGGCGCCGGTGTTGCCGGCCGTGTTGATCGCGACGATCGTATCGCCACCGCTGTGCCAGAAGCGGACTTGACCGGCGGCGGAAAAGCCGGCGGTACCGATGAAGTCGAGGCCGCCGAAGCTGCTCAGGTCGATGTCGTCGTTCTGAGCCTTGCTGAAGTCGGTGATCTCGTCACGATTGCCCGCGCCGACGCCACTGTCGCCCGCGTGGAACTCGAAGTCGTCCGCGCCACCGTCGCCGGTCATGGTATCGACACCTGCACCGCCGTCGAGATCATCATTGCCGCTGCCGCCGTAGAGTGTATCGTCGTCAGCGCCGCCGTAGAGATCATCGTTGCCGGCACCGCCGGAGATGATGTCATTCCCAGCGGCCGTGCTGATTGTGTCGTTGCCACCGCCACCGTAGACGACATCCTCGCCAGACCCTGAATAGACGTGGTTCGCTTGATTGTTGCCGATTACAGAATTGTCTCCCGAGCCTAGAAAAAAGCCTTCGATGTTCGAGAAGGTATCCACGCCATGCCCAACCTCGTTGGCCACACCCGTGAGCATATTGATCAGCACATCGGCCGATCCGTAGTACGCCATCGAGTTGGTCCCACTGCCGCCATCCACGATATCGTTCCCATCCCCGCCGACGAGGTAGTCGTGGCCGGCGCCACCGCTCAAGATGTCGTTGCCGGCGTCCCCGAACAGGATGTCGTCGCCACCAACGCCGGTGAGGGTGTCATTCCCACCATACCCGTAGTAGAAATCCTGCTCGTTCGTGCCGTAGATGAAATCCGCGCCGTTCGTTCCGTACTTGGTTGCCATGACGAATTCTCCCGATGATCTGGATTGGCCGCTGCAATCAGCGGTGCGTACTTGTTATGCCTCGGACATTACCGGATGATTTCGCAGCTGGCTTACGGATGTTTCAATTGTTTCGCGCCAGCCGGTGCACCGGCCCCCCAACCACCCGTCCCAGCTCGCTTCGTCACCGATCGCCCCAGGCGCTACCGCTTGCGACATTTTTGGGTTATCGCTTGAATCCGTTGAGGGCGGTCGGTGGAGTCCATGAGCAACCGCGACGGGGGAGCGGCCGCTGCACACATCGTCATCGTCGATGACGAGCCCGACCTGCGCGACATGCTGGCGCGCTATCTCGGGCGGCACGGCTTCGATACGGTGGCGGTGGAGGGCGGCCGGGCACTGCGGGCGCATCTGGTCAACCGACAGCCCGATCTGGTCGTGCTCGACCTGAACATGCCGGACGAGCACGGGCTGAGCATCGCCCGGCATCTGCGCGAGACGTCGACGGCCGCGGTGCTCATGCTCACCGGCGACAGCGATCCGGTCGATCGCATCGTCGGTCTCGAGATGGGCGCCGACGATTACGTCGCCAAGCCCGTGGATCCGCGCGAGCTTCTGGCCCGCGTGCGCGCGATCCTGCGCCGCGCCGGGCCCGCCCAGCCGATCGCGGCCACGGCGGGGCCAGCCACCGGCCGCACCATGCGGATGGGCCGCTGCCTGCTCGACATCAACTCCTGCCGCCTGTTCGACGAGGGCGGTGGAGAATTGCCGCTCACGAGCATGGAGTTCGATCTGCTGCGAACCTTCGCGGAGCGACCCAACCGCGTGCTGACTCGCGATCAGCTCCTCGAGTTCGCCCACAACCGTGACATCGAACCTTTCGACCGCAGCATCGACGTGCGCATCGTGCGGCTACGGAAAAAGATCGAGCACGACCCGGCCAAGCCGCAGGTGATCCGCACCGTGCGCGGGATCGGCTACATGTTCGTGCCCGAGGGCGACTGAAACGTGTCGGGCGAAACCGAACCCGATTCCGCCTTCTGCGCCTGGTTGTCGCTGCCGGATCGGGACCGGCTCAATGCGGCGATCATGCAGGTGGTCGACGACTGCATCGTAGCCATCGACGAGCAGGGGCGCGTGATCGAGTTCAACCCGGCCGCCGAGGCGACCTTCGGCTGGCGCCGCACCGACGTGCTCGGCCGGCCGTTGAACCGGCTGATCGTGCCACCCTGTCACCGCGCCGCACACGAGGCCGGCTTCGCGCGCTACCTCGCCACCGGCACGAAGCGGATGATCGGGCGCCGCGTCGAGACCGAGGCGATGCGTGCCGACGGCGGCATCTTCCCGGTGGAGATCTCGATCGCCGAGGTGCCGTCGAGCGCCGGCCGGTTGTTCGCGGCCAGCCTGCGCGACATCAGCGAACGGCGCCGCACCGAAACCAAGCGCAGCGAGGAGCTGGCGCAGCTCAACCGGCTGCTCGACGCGTTGCCGATCGGGATCTTCGTCAAGGACCGTGCCGGCCGCTACCTGATCGCCAATTTGGAAGCGCGCCGGCTCAACGAGACACCCGGCAGATCCTGGATTGGCCTGACGGACGCCGAACTGTTCCGCCCGGAACTCGCCACGCGATTCCGCTTGGCGGATGAGAAGGTCTGGGCCAACCGCGGGTCGGTACGCGAGGAGATCGTCATTGATTATATCGGCGTCGAGCAGAACTTCCTCTCCGGCAAGGACATCGTCGCGCAGACCGACGGCCAGGAGGTAATACTCGGCTTCATCGTCGACATCACGGCGCGCAAGGCGGCCGAGGACGAGGTCGCCCTGCAGCGCGAGGCCTTGCACCAGGCCGTGAAGATGAGCGCCTTGGGCTCGATCCTGGCCAATGTCGCGCACGAGCTGAACAACCCGCTCTCGATCCTGCTCGGCCACGCGATCATGCTGCAGGAGGAGGTCGAGCCCGGCACCGAGATCGCCGAGATGGTGGGCCGCATCCATGCCGCGGCCGAGCGTTGCGCGCGCATCATCAAGACCTTCCTCGACATGGCGCGCCAGCGCCCGTCGCAACGCAGCGAGGTCAGGCTCAACGACCTGATCCGCGATACGGTCGAGCTGATGGCCTACGGGCTGCGCAGCAGCGACATCACGGTGCGCCTCGAGCTCGATCCCGACCTGCCGGTGCTCGCGGCCGACGGCGATCAATTGGGGCTGGTGCTGGTCAACCTCATCGTCAACGCCCAGCAGGCGATGCACGGCCAGCCGGGACGCCGCCTGCTGCGCATCGCGACGCACGCGAGCGGCGACGGACGGACGATCGAGCTCACGGTGAGCGACACCGGCCCCGGGATACCGCCCGACGTGATGAAGCGGATGTTCGAGCCGTTCTTCACCACCAAGGCGCCCGGGTTGGGTACCGGCCTCGGCATGTCGGTCTGCCGCTCGATCGTCGAGGCCCATCTGGGCACGATCGGGGCCGCCACCGGTCCGGCGGGCGGGGCACTGATCATCGCCGAGCTGCCCGTGGCACTGGCCAAACGGTCGATGGTCAGCCACGCGGAAGCGCCATCGGCGGCGAGTCTGGCGGTGCTGGTGGTGGACGACGAGCCGGAGATCGCAGCCATGCTCGGCAAGGTCCTCGGGCGCCTGGGCCATGCGGCCGACGTGGCGCTCGACGGCAATGCCGCCCTGGAGCGGATCGGCGAGCGCCGCTACGACGTGATCCTCAGCGATCTCCACATGCCCGGCCTCGACGGCCCCAATCTGTGGCGCCGCATCTGTGTCGACCATCCGCGGCTGGCGCGGCGCGTGCTGTTCGTCACCGGCGACAGCTTGAGCGGCGCCTCGGCGGCGTTCCTGGCCGAGTGCGGCCTCCCATGCGTCGAGAAGCCGTTCCGGCCGGCGCAGATCCAGACGGCGATCGAGTCGCTGATCGCAGGGACAGGCTGATCGCGGAGGATCGGAGATCAGCATGTCGTTGCGTGAGCGACGGCTTGCGGGCGGGCGCCATTGGCCCTAGCACGCACTATCTGTGGTCCAACGGCGGCGCCGAATAGAAGACGGGGAGGTTTTGATGTGGCGCGGATCGCGTCGGGACCTGGGGGCGCTTGCCGTCGTGATGATGGCGGCAACGGCGCAGGCGGCCGATCTCGGCACGATGAAGGTCGGCGTGCTGAAGTTCGGCACCGTCAGTTGGGAGCTCGACGTCATCAAGGCGCACGAGCTCGACCGCAAGGAGGGCTTCACGCTCGACGTGCAGGCGTATGGCGGCAATGAAGCGGCCGACGTGGCGCTGATGGGCGGCGCGGTCGATGCCATCGTCGAGGACTGGCTGTTCGTCTCGCGCCAGCGCAGCGACGGCGTACCGCTGACCTTCATCCCCTATTCGAGCAATGTCGGTGCCGTGATGGTCAAGCCCGACAGCCCGATCGCCCGCCTTGCCGACCTCAAGGGCAAGAAGATCGGCATCGCCGGCGGGCCGCTCGACAAAGGCTGGCTGATGCTCCAGGGCTACGCAAGGCAGCAGGCGGGGCTCGACCTCGCCGCCGACGCCGAGCCGGTCTACGGCGCGCCGCCGCTGCTGACCGAGAAACTCAAGAGCGGCGAACTCGACGCCGTGCTCAACTACTGGCATTTCGGCGCGCGCCTGGAGGCGGCCGGGTACCGCCGGTTGATCGGCATCGGCGAGGTCCAGGAGGCACTTGGGGTTCCGGCGAGCGTGCCGCAGCTGGGTTACATCTTCAAGGAGAGCTGGGCCGACCAGCACACGGATCTGGTGCTGGCGTTCGCGCGCGCCTCGCGCGCCGCGACGGCGATCATGCTGAGCAGCGATGCCGAATGGCAACGGCTGTTGCCGGTGACGCGGGCCGAGAACGAGGCCGAGCTCGCGGCCTTCATGCGCCGCTACCGCGAGGGCATCGTCGAGCATTGGGGGCCGGAGCAGCAGGCCGGGGCGGCGCGGCTCTATTTGGTTTTGGCCGAGCTTGGGGGCGAGAAGCTGGTGGGTCGCAGCAAGGAGCTGGCGCCGGGCACGTTCTGGCCGAAGGTGAGCTTCTGAGCATCGTGGCCCGCAGTCTCGCCGCCGCAGCGGCCGCACCAACGGCACCCCGCGCCAGCTGGGGCGCCGGGCGGGCGCGCCGCGTGCTGATCCCGATTCTGTCGCTGCTGGGGCTGCTGGCCCTGTGGCAGGTCGCGGCGAGCGTCGCCGCCGATCCGCGCCTGATGCCGCCGCCCATGGCGGTGCTGGCCAAGATCGGCGCCGACTGCGCCACGGGCGAGCTGCCCTGGAACCTCGCGATTACGCTCATGCGCGTGGGAGCCAGCTTCGTGATCGCGATGACGCTCGGCGTGGCGCTGGGCATCCTGATGGGCCGGGTCCGGCTCGCCGACGAGCTGGGGCGGCCCTGGCTGGTGTTCTTCCTCAACCTGCCGGCGCTGGTCACCATCGTTTTGGCCTATATCTGGATCGGCCTGGTCGAGAGTGCCGCGATCCTGGCCGTGGCGCTGAACAAGATCCCCAACGTCGTGGTCACGATACGCGAGGGTGCCCGCGCGCTCGATCCCGGCCTGCTCGAGATGGCCGAGGTATTCGGCGTCCCCCGCGTCCGGCGCCTGCGCCACGTGATCCTGCCGCAGCTCTATCCCTATCTCGCGGGCGCCGCCCGCTCGGGCCTGGCGCTGATCTGGAAGATCGTGCTGGTGGTCGAGCTGCTCGGCCGCTCCAACGGGGTCGGCTTCCAGATCGGCGTCTATTTCCAGCTGTTCGACGTCGCCGGCATCCTCGCCTACGCGCTGTCGTTCATCGTCGTCGTGCAGGTGATCGAATGGGGCGTGCTGCAGCCGCTCGAGCGGCGGGTCAGCCAGTGGCGGCGCTGAGCCTCGAGGTACGCGAGAAGTGGTTTCCCGCCGTGGCCGCGGCGCCGCCCAAGCTCGTCTTGGACAATGTGCGGCTGGCGGTGGCGGCGGGCGAGCGGCTGGCGATCATCGGCCCGTCGGGTTGCGGCAAGACCACCCTGCTCAATATCGTGGCCGGCCTCGAGCGGACCTTCGCCGGCAGACTGGAGCTCGCGGCCGCGACCCGTCTCGCCTACGTCTTTCAGGAGCCGCGCCTGCTGCCCTGGCGCACGGTCGAGGACAATCTGCGCCTCGTGCTGCCCGAGACCCCGGACCCGACCGCGCGAATCGGCGCGACGCTGGCCGAGGTCGGGCTCGGCGCCGCGCGCCACGTCTACGGCTCGCGCCTGTCGCTGGGCATGGCACGCCGCGCGGCGCTGGCGCGCGCGTTTGTCGTCGAGCCCGACCTCCTGCTGCTCGACGAGCCGTTTGTCTCGCTCGACGAGCCGACGGCGCAGCGGTTGCGCCTGCTGCTCCTTGATCTGCTCGACCGCCACAACACCACGGCGCTGTTCGTGACCCACTCGCTGCACGAGGCGATCATGGTCGCCGACCGGCTGCTGCTGCTCACCGCCTCGCCGGGCCGGGTGCTGACTTCGTGTCCCGTGCCGCTGCGGCGCGAGGAGCGACGTCAACCGCACGCGATCGAGACCTTCCGCGACCGGCTGCTGCGGGAGCAGCCACAGGTGGCCGAGCTGCTGCTGCCCAATCCGCCCCAATCCGGAGAGCTCGTCGCATGACCGCCAATCCCTGGCTCCTGTGCTTCCAGGGCATTCTCTGGCGCGAGTTCCTGCGCTTCCTGCACCAGCGCGGCCGTTTCTTCGCGGCCCTCGTGCGCCCGCTGGTCTGGCTGTTCATCTTCGCCGCCGGCTTCCGCTCGGTGCTGGGCGTCTCCTACCAGCCGCCCTACGTCACCTACATTCTCTACGAGGTCTACATCACGCCCGGCCTGGTCGGCATGATCCTGCTGTTCAGCGGCATGCAGAGCTCGCTGTCGATGGTCTACGACCGCGAGATGGGCTCGATGCGCGTGCTGCTGGTCAGCCCGATGCCGCGCTGGTGGCTGCTGTCATGCAAGCTCGTGGCCTCGGTCCTGGTCGCCAGCTTTCAGGCCTACGTGTTCCTCGCGATCGCCTGGTTCTGGGACGTCCGGCCGCCGGTGATGGGCTATCTCACCGTGTTCCCGGCCCTGTTGATCGCCGGCCTCATGCTGGGTGCCTTGGGCCTGCTGCTGTCGTCGATGATCCGCCAGCTCGAGAATTTCGCCGGGGTGATGAACTTCGTCATCTTCCCGATGTTCTTCGCGAGCTCCGCGCTCTACCCGCTGTGGCGGATGAAGGAGAGCTCGCTGCTGCTCTACCGGATCAGCGCCACCAACCCGTTCAGCCAGGGCGTCGAGCTGATCCGCTTCGCCCTTTACGGGCAGATCGAGCCGACGGCGCTGCTGCTGACGTTGATGTGGACCGCGATTTTCCTGGGTGCTGCCCTCTACGGCTACAACCCCGCGCGTGGCTTCGTGGCGTTGACAGGCAAGGGCGAGTGACGCCGGTCGGCATCAACCGGCTTCGCCCGTAAGCTTCGCTCTGGCCTGACCGAAGTAGGCGAGGCCAGAGGCCAGAAAGCCGCCGTCGACATAGACGGTCTGGCCGGTCATCCAGGTGACCGTGGTCAGGAAATGGACCGCTTCGGCGATCTCCTCGGGTGCACCGAACCGGGCCAGCGGCGTTCGGTCGAGGTCGTGCTGATGGATCGCCGCATCATCGCGGGTACGGGCCATCGAGGCGCTGCGGTGCTCGACGATCCCCGGACCGACGGCGTTGACCAGGATGCCGAACGGCGCCAGCTCGACCGCCATGCCTTGCACCAGCGCCCGCTGCGCCGCCTTGGTGGCGCCGTAGACCATCTCGCCGGCCCAGGCCTGGTCGGCCGCGACCGAGGTGATCACGACGATATGGCCGTGGCCGACGCTGCGCATCCGCCGCGCCGCGGCCTGGCAGGCGAGGAAGGTGCCGCGCACGTTCACCGCGAGCAGCCGGTCGAGCACGTCCGTCGGCACTTCGAGGAACGGATGCGCGGCACTGATCGCCGCACAGCAGACGAGGCCATCGGGCGGCTGCCCGAACAGTACGTCGACCGCGGCGAACGCGGCCGTGATCGAGTTGGCGTCGGCGAAGTCCACCGCGATCGTGCGCAGGTTCGGACCGCAGAGTGCCTCGGCTTCGGCGCCCGGCTGCAGATCGAGATTGGCCACGAGCGCCCCGTCGCGCGTAAACCGCTGGGCGATGGCCCGGCCGATGCCACCCGAGGCGCCGGTCACGACGATGCGGCGCGAATAGGTCATGACAGTTCGGGCGATCCCAGCACGTCGATCATCCAACCAAACCCTCCGGCACCAGGTGCCGGCGCTGTAAAGAAGCTACTGCGCGAAATCCGGCATCGGCACCTCGTGCGCGGCCTCGAGGGGCTGCCCCGCCTTCTTCCAGCCCTGGACGCCGTCCGGGTACCAGTAGACGTCCTTGTAGCCGAGCTCGGCCATGGCACGCTTGGCGGCGTTCCAGGACATCCAGCAATTGCTGTCGCAGTAGAACACGACCGGTCGGGTTGGATCGCTGGCGGTCAGCCGCGCCAGCTCGGTGCGGAAGTAAGCGTCGAACTCGGGCGTCAGCTCGCCGTAGCCGACATTGGGCAGCCAAGCCGAGCCCGGCAGATGATCGCGCGTGGGCTCCAGCCAGAGCTGGGCCTGGTCGCGGTCCTTGGGCTTTCTCGTTTTCGGCAGCACGTCGACCAGCACCGGCTGACGCTCGGCGATCAGGCGCTGCAGTGCTGCGGTCGACAGCACGGTGGCGCCCTTCAGGGTTGCGGGCACCGGGGTGCGGTATTTGTCCATGCGATAGCCGTCGGGCTCGGGCACCGCTGATGCGGCGGCCGCCGGCTCCGCACCGGGCTCGGCGGTGATCAGCCGGCCCTGCTCGTCGAGCAGCGGCACGCCGTAATCCTGCAAAATCGCCGTGATCTGAGGCTGCAGCTCGGCGATCAGGCGGTTCACGTCGTGCTTCCACAACGGCTCGTTGGCCCGCATGCCCATCGAGATCCGAAAATCCAGCCGCAGCCCCGTGCGCGGATCGCTGGTCAGCGGCACCAGGGTGATCGGCTTGGTCTGCCTTTCGGCCCAATAGCCGGCGATCGGCCCCCACAGCAGTGCCGCGTCGATCTCGCCGGCGGCGAGGTCCTCGATCATCTTCTGGGCCGGATGATCGGCCCGAGTGTCGACCAGCAACTGGTACGGATGCGCCTGAGACATCAGGCCCTTGCGCACCAGCAGGTCCGCCACTGGCGTGCCGGCCACCACGCCGATCCGGGCGAGCTGCATCAGCGGGCTATCGAGGTCGCCGAAGCGATCGGCCTCATCGGACCGAAAGGCCAGCACATAGGACGAGCGATAGTAGGGGTTGCTGTTCTGGACCAGCTCGTCGGCCGCGACCACGCCCATGATCAGGTCGCAACGATTGGCACGCAGGGTTAGGCGGACGAAACCCATGCTCTGCGGATACCACGTGTAGGCGAGCGGAACGCCGAGCCGCTGCGCCATCAACTCGGCGATCTTGTTCTCGAAGCCCTGGCCCTGCTCGTTGGAGAACGGCAGGCTGCTCGGATCGGCGCAAACCCGCAGGGTCGTGCGGTCGACCAGCTCGCCGAGATTGCCGCCATCGGCCAGCGCCACGCCAGGTGCAAGCCAGAAGGCCGCAATCAATATCCGGACGAACCGCGTCCTCGCGCCCGAGAAATGCGCCAAACCGATCCCCTCCGAACGGCTACCGCGGGCTATTGCTTCTGCGGCCGCCCCCGCCCGACCGCGCCGTCGGAGCGTGCCTTCAGATATCCGTAGATGTCGTCGATATAGAGTGCCACATCCTCGGAATTGCCAAAGGCCGGCATGACGTTCTTCTGCGTGCCGGTAACGTTCTGGCGACCGTTGATCACCACCTCGGTAAAGGCTTCGTAGGGCATCGTCTTGAGCGAATCGGTGAGGTTGGGCGCGTAAGAGCTTCCAGACCCGTCGGGCCCGTGGCAACGCATGCAGGCATCAGTATAGCGCCGGTAGCCGTTGAAGGTGGCCTTGTCGACCTTGCCGTCGACGACCGAATACGGCTTCTCCTCCTGTGCTCCGGCCGGCGCAACGCCATACAGCCAGACCATACCGACTGCCATCGCTACGCAAGCGGAAAGGGATCGCAGCACCAGATTAGCCTCCATCAAGCTTCTTGCACCTGTTGCCCTGTGCCAGGGACTGCTCCGGCGGTTCTGCCGGATCGGAGCCATGCACGCAAGCGGCAGTTGCGGGTCAGACCATCTCGTCTCATTCGTGATCCAACAATCGCGGAAACTTCGTTACGGTTCCGTCATCTCTTCACGGATAAACAACCGTGGCAATCGAGCGATCATGGAGGCCAATCGTGCACGCGGGACTACTATTCATTCGCGCCGGCTGCGTCGTCGCCTTGCTGACCATCGCTGGCGGCGTTCGTGCTCAGGGCATGATGGACCATGTCGACCTTTCGTCGGCGAAGATGAGCGGTGCCGAAATCACCCGCGAGCAGGTCGAGGCAATGCTTGGCGCCGCCGCAGGCAAGCCTGTCGACCTCAGCAATCGGAGCTTGAACGGGCTCGACCTGTCCGGCCTCGACCTCACCGGCGCCGTTCTGGTCTCGGCTAGGCTCAACGGCACGAACCTCGCCGGCGCGCGGTTGGATGGAGCTAAGCTCGATCTCGCCTGGGGGATCGGCGCCGACCTGACCGGCGCCAGCCTGAAGGATGCCAGCCTGTTCCAGGCGCAATTCTCGCGCGCCAAGTTCGACGGCGCCGACCTTGGCGGGGCACGCATCGCCGGTACTTTCGACGGCGCCAGCCTGACGGGCGCACGGCTGGTCGATGCCGACGGCGAGCCGGACATGCACAATCAGTCGATGGGATTGATGCGGGCATCGTTCAGGTCCGCCCGCATGCAGCGGGCGGACCTGACCGGTGCGAAGCTCGCCCATGCCGATCTCGAGTTCGCAAAGCTGCAGGACGCCGTGCTCGCGGGGGTCGACCTCAGCCGGGCGCGTCTCGGCGGCGCCAATCTGACCGGCGCCGACGTCGCCGGCTGCGACGTCACGCGGGCCGATGTCGCATCGACGATTTTGCAGCACCTCCAGGGCGGTGCAACGATGGTCGGGCTCGACACGACCTTGAACTTGAACCGCGCCTTTCGCGACTGAGCCGGTAGTCCAGCCATGGCGATCGCACGCGATCACTTATGCGGCAGGATCCGGTGCTCGAGCAGATAGAGCACGCCGCGCCGCCACGATTCGTCCGTGTTGCCGCGGATGTCGACGGTGCCGGCGGCGACGGTCCGGCCGGTCGCCACGGCACGGACCGCGAGGTTGATGTTCAAGATCAGATTGCTGACCTTTTGCACCCACCCCACCGCTACGTAGTCGGCGCCGAGACTGCGCCCCAACGCCAACTCGCAGCCGTTGCAGCCGCGTAAGGAGCTGATCGCGGCGAGCTGGTCTGCCACCGGGGCCGGATCCACGATCGCATAGCCGGCTTCGCCCAAGCGCTTGCCCGCGATCGCGTTCAAACCTTCAAGGCGTGCGGTTTCGTCGGGTCGCGTCGGTTCCAGGCTGGTGTTGATCAATTCGAACGGCAGCAGGGCCACCCGCTCGGCTGCGGCGGCGGCGGTGCTGAGCAGCGCTAGGGCGAGCGCCATCGGCAAGCGTGTCATGGATCGCGGCACTCCGAACGGTCGTGTCCGCGGCGTGGCTAGAGCTGGACGCGGACCGGATGTTGCAATGAGAAGGATTCGCAATCGTCGCTGCCGCCGGTTTCCCACATCAGCATCGCGAGTTCGGCGGGCTCGTCCAGGGCGATCAGTGGACTGTGCCAGACGCCGGCCGCGTAGGTGATGCCATGACCAGCGCCGGCTACGAAAGCCAGTGCCGCCGCCGGATCCGGCGAGCCGTCCGGCCCGGCCGGCGCCACCACGACCAGCCATCTGGCGACGCGTAGCGCCAGGAACGTCTGGCTGGAAAGCGGGTGCCGCTCGAGCAGCGGGACGAGCACCGGCGACGGCTGCGGGCGACAGCGATAGATCGCCAGCGCGGGCAGCATCGCGCCGGTGGCATGGCCGAAATGGCCGCCCAGGTCGATCCGCTCCGCCGTCCCGGCATTGACCGGGCGGGCGATCTCCAAGCCAGCCGCCACCAAACGCCCAAAGGGTGCGAAAGCGGCGGCAATCAACGGCTGAGCTCGGATATCCCTTAGGCTCATGCCGGTCCCCACAAACGGAAAGGGCCCGGCAGACGCGCCGGGCCCTCCCTCACCTCGTGAACCGACCGGTTCGCTCAGTTGGCCAGCTTGAACACGGTCAGCTGACCGCCGAGCTGGGTGTAGCTGCTCAGCGACTTGTAGGCGCCGACCGCACCGAGACCGGCCGTGTCGACGACCTTGTCGGCATCGCCGGCCCGACCCTGGTCGACGGCACCATGCCATGCCGCCGCATTGTCCTGCTGGATCAGCCCGGCCGCGAGGCCGATGCCGGCCCAACCGCCGACGCCCGACAGCACGCCGACATACTGCTGGCCATTGTGCAGCCAGGTGTTGACGTTGCCGATGATCCCGGACGGGGTCTTGAAGCGGTACAGCTCACGGCCGGTATTGGCGTCGACCGCCTTCAGGTAGCCTTCGAGCGTGCCGTAGAACACCACGTCGCCCGCGGTGGCCAGAGCGCCCGACCACACCGAGAACGGCTCGGGCAGCGACCACTTGATCTTGCCCTCGCTGGCATCCCAAGCGATGAAGTTGCCGAGATCCGTGCCGCCTGGGGCCGGGTACATCGCCACGGTGGCGCCGACGTAGGGCTGGCCGGCGGTGTAGCTCACCTTGTACGGCTCGTAGTCCATGCAGACGTGGTTGGTCGGCACGTAGAACAGGCCGGTCTTCGGGCTGAACGCCGCCGGCTGCTGGTCCTTGGTGCCGAGCGCCGCCGGGCAGATGTTGGTGGTGTTGACGTCCTCGCCGTTGGCCTGGGTCGAGTAGCGCGCGACGCCGACCGGACGGCCGGTCTCCATGTCGACGTGAGTCGCCCAGTTCACCGCCGGATCGTACTTCTCGGCGACCAGCAGGGCGCCGTTGGTGCGGTCCATCGTGTAGGCGAAGCCGTTACGGTCGAAGTGGACCAGCGCCTTGGTCTCCTTCCCCTTCACGGGGATGTCGGCCAGGATCATCTCGTTGACGCCGTCATAGTCCCACTCGTCGTGGGGCGTCATCTGGTAGACCCACTTCGCCATGCCCGTATCGATGTCACGCGCGAAGATGGTCATCGACCAGCGGTTGTCGCCGGGGCGCTGTACCGGGTTCCAGGTCGAGGGGTTGCCGGTGCCATAATAGATCAGGTTCAGCTCAGGGTCGATCGAATACCAACCCCAGGTGGTGCCACCACCGATCTTCCACTGGTCGCCTTCCCAGGTCGCCGTGCCGCTGTCCTTGCCGACCGGCTTGCCGAGATGGGTGGTCTTCTCGGGGTCCATCAGGGTCTGATCGTCAGGCCCGGTCGAGAAGCCGTTCCAGACCATCTTGCCGTCGGACGTGTTGTATGCGGTCAGGCGACCCTGCACGCCGAACTCGCCGCCGGAGATACCGACAAACACCTTGTCCTTGAACACCACCGGCGCCGAGGTGCCGGCCTCACCCTTGCCAGGATCGCCGTTCTTGATCTGCCAGACCACCTGGCCGCTGGCCGCGTCGAGCGCCACCAGCGTGGTGTCGGCCTGATAGAGGAAGACCTTGCCGTCGGCATAGGCGACGCCACGGTTCACCGTGTCGCAGCACATGATCGGGATGACGCTCGGGTCCTGCTTCGGCTCGTACTTCCAGATCACCCGGCCATCGTCGTTGAGGTCGAGGGCGAACACCGTGTTCGGGAAGGGCGCATGGACGTACATCACGTCCCCGATCACGATCGGCCCACCCTCGTGCCCGCGCAGCACACCGGTGGAGAAGGTCCAGGCGACCTGGAGGTCGCGGGCATTGCTCGTGTTGATCTGCGAGAGCTCGCTGTAGCGAGTGTTCGCGTAATTACCGTTCTGCATCACCCAGTCGGCTGGATTCTGCTGCATCACCAAGAGTTCGTCGTTGGCGAACGCCCCTGACGATGCACCGATGGTCAGGGCGACCACCGCTGCTGCTGTACGGACCGATAGCTTCATCGCTTTTTGCCTCCGTTGCGTGAGGATGGTGATCGAACGCACTACGGGCTGATGAGGCTTGTCGTTGGTGCCCGTTGCGGTCCGCGTCCGTCGCCCGGTCTGCTCACCGACCAACGAAGGGTGATGCCGCTCGTCTCATCCATCTGACACGTCTATCCCATCGGCACTGAACCGTGACAAGAGATTTATTTAACGAGACTTACGCGCTCATTTCGCAATTGCAGCATCTATTGCTGCGACTTGCGAAGTACGTGGCTTTTGTCCGGCCCGCATCGTGCCGCGGCACTACGCCGCATCGGCCCCGCTCAGCCCGTGCGCAGACGAAAGACGGCAAGTTCGGGGGTCGCGGTGCCCGGATAGACCTCGGCCTTGCGGATCACCACGCGACAGGCGTCGATCCGCGTATCGCTCAGGCAAAACTCGACCAGCCCCTCGGCAAGTGTCTCGAGCAGACCGGTATGCGGGCGCTGGGGCCATTCCTCGGTGAGGTGAAGGTAAACGCGGTCGTAATCGAGGCAATCCGCGAGCGAGGTGCCGGTGAAGCGTTCCTGCCGCCGATAGAGCTCGACATCGACGATCAGGAGCTGTGGTGCCGTGTGTTCCTGGTCGTAGACGCCTACCCGAACGGCGACACGCACGTCGCGCAAGGCGAGGCATTGATGGCTGGCGAGGGGATTCCACACGATCGGGACCGGATCCGTTCGGCATTGTCGGGCGAGGACGTTTTCGGACGTCGGAGAGTAGTCTACAACTGCGGAAAATCGAACGGTCACGGGCACGGCGCGGGGCCGGGCCAGCCGAGCGTGGCATAACCAAGCAAGGGGGTAGCACCATGGATACGGAATCGGGCTCTTCGGCCGTGGCGCCGGGACCGCTCGGGCTGTCACGCAACGCCATCATCCTGATCGCGGTGTTTGCTCTGCTGGCTGCCTTCGGCTGGTGGCGCTCATTCGACAAGTCGCGCGAACTCGCGGCCGTGCGGCAGGCAGCCACCACAGCCGAGAGTGAGCTCGACGCCAAGCTCACCGCCGTGACGCAGCGCCTCGCCGACACCGAGAAGGCCAACGGGGAGCTCGATGCGATCCAGGCTAAGATCGCGGCAGCGAACAGCAGCCTTAACGACCGTCTCGCCGTATTGGGCGACCGCGAGAAGGAGGCCGCCGCAATCGAGACCACCGTCAAGGAGCGCACGGCGGCGCTGGATGCGCTGGAGGCGCGGATGGCGGACACCGGCAGCAAGCTCAATCAGCGGCTGATGGCGTTGGGCGAGCGCGAGCGCGAGCAGGTCGACATCGACCGCGCATTAGCGGCTCTCCGCGCGAACAAGTCGGCGAGCGAGGCGGAGGTCGCGGCGATTCAGAGCAAGATCAGCGCCCGGCTCGAGGTGCTGGGGCAGCGCGAGCAAGCGCTGGCCGAGGCTCAGACCGAAGCGCGCGATGCGGCCTACCATGTCGAGCAGCTCGAGGCGGAGGCCGCCGCGGTCGAGCCGCGGCTGACCGCGATGAAGGGAGAGCTCGGCCAGCTCGACGTTCAGCTCGCCGAGCGCCAGCGGGCGATCGATGACAGCTACGGCAAGGTCGCGCGGGCGAAGCAGGCGCTGGAGGAGATCCGGGCGATCGTCTCGCAGTGAGCCGAGCCGCCGGCGCCAGCGCTCCGGCATTGGGGCTGCTACTGTGGGCAGCGACGGCCGCGGCGACACCCTTCGCGGTCGTCGAGGTCGCGCCCAACGTGTTCGTGCATCCCGGGCGGCAGGAGGACTTCACGCCGCTCAACCTGGGAGGGCTCGCCAATCTCGGTTTCGTGATCGGCGAGCGCAGCGTCGCCGTGATCGACACTGGCGGCAGTCGCGAGGAGGGTGCGGAGCTGCTGGCGGCGATCCGTGCCCGGACCGATCTGCCGGTCAGCCACGTCATCGACACGCACGTCCATCCCGATCATCTGCTGGGCAACGTTGCCTTCCGCGAGACCGGCGCCGTGGTCGTGGGCCACGCGCGGCTCGCCGAGCGGCTGGCCGAGGCGGGGCCGTTCTACCTCGACAGCCTGCGCCGGCTGATCGGCCCGGGCTTTGCCGGTACCGAGCTGGTCGCACCGACGCAGACGGTGACCGACACCGCCACCATCGATTTGGGCGGCCGCATGCTGGAGCTGCGCGCCTGGCCCACGGCCCACACCGACACCGACCTCACCGTGCTCGACACCGCCTCCGGCACGCTGTTCACCGGCGATCTTTTGTTCGTGGAGCGCCTGCCGGTGGTCGACGGCAGCCTGCTCGGCTGGATCGCCGCCCTGGATGCACTCGCGCGGCTACCCGCCCAGCGCGCCGTGCCCGGGCACGGGCCTGCGAGCGTGCCCTGGCCGGAGGCGCTCGCCCCCGAGCGGCGCTACCTCGAGCAATTGCGTGACGCCGTGCGCGACGCGCTGCGGCGGAACCGGACGCTGGCGCAGGCCGTTGACGAGATACCGCTGCCGCCGGGTCAGCGATGGCTGCTCGCCGCGGAAAATCACCCGCGAAACGTGACCGCGAGCTTCACCGAGCTGGAGTGGGAGTAGGCCGTACGCCGGACTTCCGGCCAGACGGCCGGCGGCGATGGGCGGCGGACTTGAAAGGAGCTCGGATGAGTATTCTCGCGTGGATCGTTTTGGGCCTGATCGCAGGTGCCATCGGTAAGTTTTTGATGCCAGGGCGCGACCCAGGCGGCATCATCATCACCATCATCATCGGCATCGTCGGCGCGGTGATTGGCGGCTTCATCGGCAATGCGATGGGCTTCGGCGATGTAACCGGGGTGAACCTGCCCAGTCTCGCCATCGCCGTGCTGGGCTCGGTGGTCCTGCTGATCGGCTATCGGATGATGAACCGCACGGCGTGACCTGCCGTCAAGCGGCGCCCAGTCCGGCGCCGCTTGACGTGCCGGCCCTGGCTGCGCCACCCTCACGCGGTCCAGCTTCAATCAGGTGAACCAGCATGCGTGCGTCAATGATGGTCGTGGCGGCAATGGCCGTGCTCACCCAGGCAGCCCCGGTATTCGCGGCAAGCGACGGGAGCTGGGACGCGATCCGCGAGGCGCTGTTCGCCGGCCGCGAGCTTCAGGACGGCAGCGCGGTCATCGCGCTGGAAGCGCCCAAGCGAGCCGAGGACGCGGCGGTGGTGCCGGTCGCGATCAAGGCGCTCATGGCCCAGACGCCCGAGCGATGGATCCAGACCGTCCATCTGATCGTCGACGAGAACCCCGCCCCCGTGGCCGGCGTGTTTCACCTGCATCCGCAGAGCGGCAGCGCCACGATCGGCACCCGCATCCGCGTCAACCAGTACACCAACCTGCATGCCGTGGCCGAGACCTCCGACGGCCAGCTCTATGTGGTCGAGCGGTTCATCAAGGCCGCCGGCGGCTGCTCGGCACCCGGCATGAAGGACAAGGCGGTGGCGATGGCACGCCTGGGCAAGATGCAGCTCAAGCCGATGAGCCAGTTCGCGCCGGGGCAGGTCAACGAAGCCCAGCTGCTGATCAGCCACCCCAACTATACCGGCATGCAGATCGACCAGGTGAGCCGCCTGTGGATTCCGCCGGACTATGTCCGCACCGTCAAGGTTAGCTACGGCACCACGCCGGTGCTCGAGGTCGAGGGCGACATCGCGCTGTCGGAGGATCCGGCGATCAGCTTCTCGTTCGTGCCGGAGGGTCCGGGCGCGATGACCGTGCAGGTCGAGGACACCAGCGGCCGTAAGTTCGAGCAGAGCTGGCCGGTCGGCCCGACATCGTAAGTTCGTGGCCACGTCAGCTCAGATCGGCTCAGTCCGCCTGCCGAAGCAGTTTCGCGACCTCGGCCGCAAGTTGGGCCTGCTGGTAAGGCTTGATGAGACGTGGAATTGCCACGTCCGAGCCAAGAAAGTCGGCATATCCGGTGGCCAACAGGATCGGCAGATGCGGGCGAAGATTTCTGGCGTGGCGCGCAAGCTCCATGCCTGTCATGCCGGGCATGGCGTGATCGGTAAGAAGCAGATCGACAGTGGTTGATTGCTCGAGCACCTCCAACGCGCCAGAGCCCGAACTTGCCTCGATCACAACGTGACCCAGGTCCTCCAGCATCATCACGGTACTCATCGAGATCAGCGGATCATCGTCGACCACGAGAATGGTCGCGGAAATCGTTTCAGGCGGCTTGGCATCCGGGACATTCATCTGCTGGGCCGCGGCCGTGGTAAGCGGCAGCAGCAACTCGGCCGTGGTGCCGGCGCCGACCGTACTGGACAACCGCAAGGCCCCGCCGGACTGCACCGCCAATCCATGGATCATCGACAGACCGAGCCCCGTCCCCTTGCCGACTCCCTTGGTCGAGAAGAAAGGCTCCACCGCACGCTTCAGCGTCGCCTCGTCCATGCCGCAGCCCGTGTCGGTGACGCGCAGGCGCAGGTACGAGCCCGGCTCGAGCCCGGCCATGTGCCTCAGCGACACATCCTGCTCGTCAAACTCGATCGTGATCGAGCCACCATCCGGCATTGCGTCGCGCGCGTTCAATGCCAGGTTGAGGACGGCGAGCTCGAGTTGATTCGGATCCACGAGCACCGGTTTGACCGTGGTGGTCCCCTGGATGAAAATCCGGACCAGCGGACCGACGGACTGCTCTAGCAAGCGCCGCATCCCCAACACCAGTTCGGGCACCTCGACCACTTGTGGCTGGAGGTCCTGACGCCGGGCGAAGGCGAGCAGGCGTTGGGTCAGGGCAGCACCTCGCTCCGCACCCTGCATCGCCCCGTCGACCAGACGGACGAGCTTGGGATCAGCCTCCACCCGCCGCTTCAGCAGCTCGAGATTGGCGATCACGGCCATCAGCAGGTTATTGAAGTCATGAGCCACCCCACCGGTGAGCTGGCCGATGGTTTCGAGCTTCTGAGATTGCCGCAGCGTTGCCTCGGTGCGCTTCAGCTCGGTGATGTCGCGACCTTCGGCCACCACCTGAACAACGGCACCGGCATCGTCATGCACCGGCTTCACCGAAAGGTCGAACACGCGCGACGCGCCGCCCGGCAGGGCGAGCTCGGCCTCGTAGCGGGTGAGGCCGCCAGCCGCCACCGACGGAAATACCGCGCGGAGCCGATCGGCCTCCGCCGGCGTATCGGCCCACCAGGGTGCTTCCCACAGCTTCAGCCCGGCAACGTCTTCCAGCGGCAGGCCGATCGCGTCGAGCGAGGTCCGATTGGCAACGACGATGCGGCCTTCGAGATCGGTCAGCGCCGACATTTGGAACGCGCTGTCGAAGATGGCCCGAAAGCGCCGTTCACTCGCCTCCAGCTCACCGGTGCGCTCCAGCACGCGCGCGGCCAAGGTCTCCTCGACCCGCTTGCGTTCGGTGGTCTCGAGCGCCACGCCGATCATGCGCGCTGGCTTGCCGCTTGCATCGGCCACGACGCGTGCCCGGATCTCGGCCCAATGGACGCTGCCGTCCGGCCAGACATTGCGATATTCGATCTCGTAGTCCGCGCCGGTAGCGATGGCGTGGGCAACGGCGTCCTGCATGCGGCCCCTGTCGTCGGGGTGAACACTCGCCTGGAGATCGGCGTAGGTGAACGGTTGCTCGTTGGCGCGTCCAAAGATCGCCCTGAAGCGTTCCGAGCAGGTCACCTCGCCGCTCGCCAGATCAAGAACCCAGGAGCCCAGCAAGCCCGCCCGCAGTGCTACCTGCAGCCGCTCCTCCGCCTCACGCACCGCGTCGAGACGCGCGCGCGCCTCGTACTGCCGACGCCGGCCACGCAAAGCCGTCCGCAGGACGCTGACCAGGGTCGTGGGGTGGAACGGCCGCTCCAGGAAGGTCACGTTGCCCAGGAGCTTCGCGAGCCTGGCCGCACCCGGGTTGCGCTCCGAGCCGCCCCCGCGCTGCGTCAGCACAACGAACGGGAAATCGGACCAGGCCGGTTGTCCGGCGAGCCACTCGGACAGCGGCTTCAGATCGGAGGTGCGAACCGATTCCTCGGTGACGATCGCGACGCCGGATTCTTCTTCGAGCGCCCGGACCAGGGCAACCAGGTCGTTGACGGAAACGGCGGCGATGCCGACCTCGGCGAGGACCGAGATCGCGACCGCCGCGTCCCTGCCGGCTGGCGCCAGCACGAGAACCCGCTCCGGACCCTCACATTGGAGGACACTCATCCGGGATCTTTCGGCACTCGCTCGTCCGCGCCGGTGAACAGGGGCACACCTTGCAGGATGCCCCGGAACTCGGTCAGCGGCTCGCCGATCATCATGCCACGCGGTCCGATCCGGAATTCGCGGATGGTGTCCTCGTGCGGTCCGGTGCGCTTCTTGATCACCGAGATCGCGCGCCGCACCCGACCCCTGGCCTCGAAGTAGCGCAGCATGATCACGCAGTCGGCAAGATAGGTCACGTCGACCGGCGCGTTCATGTGACCGACCAGCCCGTGCTGCGCGACGGTCAAGAAGGTCGTCGTCCCAGTTCGGTTGAGGAACTGCAGCAGCTCGTGCATGTGGAGGATCAACGCCTGCTCCTCCGGCATCGCCGCCTGATAGCCGTTGAGACTGTCGATCACCACGGTGCGCACATCGGCATTGGCGACGCACGCGCGCACCTTGTGCGCAAACTCGCCGGGTGACAATTCAGCGGCATCGATCTGTTCGACATGCAGCTGGTCGGTCGCCCGCAGCGCCTCGATGTCCAGACCCATGGCCTTGGCCCGGGCGAACAGCAGACCGAGTTCCTCGTCGAACACGAACAGCGCCGCTCGCTCGCCCCGAGCCACCGCGGCAGTCGCGAAATGCAGCGCCAACAGCGATTTGCCGGTTCCGGCCGGTCCCAGGATGAGCGCACTCGAGCCCTGCACCATGCCGCCCCCCAACAGCGCGTCGAGCTCGCGGTTCCCGCTTTCCAGGACGCTGCGGACGCTGCCGGTCCGATGCTCGGCCGCCACCAAGCGCGGGAACACCGCAACCCCGCCGGTCTTGATCGTGAAATCGTGGTAGCCGCCGCGGAACGCCTGACCGCGATATTTGACGACGCGCAGTCGCCGCCGCTCGCTGCCATAGGTCGGCGCCAGCTCGTCCAGCCGTACCACCCCGTGCGCGATGCTGTGTACGGTCCGGTCGGAGGCCTCGGCGGTAAGATCATCCAGCAGCACGACCGTGGTGCCGGCACGCGCGAAATAGTGCTTCAGGGCCAGGACCTGCCGTCGATATCGCAGCGAGCTCTGCGCCAGCAGCCGGATCTCGGACAGGCTGTCCAGCACCAGCAGCTTGGGGCGCGTCCGCTCGACCGCTTTCAGGATCAGCGTGGTCGTCTCGCCCAGCTCGAGGTCGGACGAATAGAGCAGGCTCTGCTGCTGGTCCGGGTCGAGCAGGCTTTCCGGTGGGGTAAGCTCGAACACCTCGATCCGGTGATCGAGCGACCAGCCGTGCGAGGCTGCCCCGCGCCTTAGCTCCTTTTCGGTCTCGGAGAGGGTGATATACAGCCCGGTCTCGTTGACCGCTGCTCCGGCCAGCAGGAACTGCAGCGCGATGGTCGTCTTGCCGGTGCCGGGATTGCCCTCGATCAAGAATACGGCCTCCCGCTCCAACCCTCCGTTCAGGACGTCATCGAGCCCCTCAATGCCGGTGGCAGCCTTGATCGAGGTGGAACCCTCAACCTGCATCTCTGCACTCCCCAAGGATCCACATCCGTCCCCGCCGACTCGCGGCTGCGCCTCCGCGAGGATCTGCTGGCAATTACCTATCTAGACCAGCGTAACGCTAGGAGTTGCTTGAGGTTGCCAGCGAATGACAGCGTACGTGGCGTCGGCTACCTGGATGTTCCAACGCTGCGGAGAGAGATCGATGAGCGAACCCCTGCCCGAGGGCCTGTTGCTCGGCCCGGATGGTCGGCTCCGCTGCGCCTGGAGTGGGAGCGACCCGCTCTACCAGGAGTACCACGACCTGGAATGGGGCCGCCCGACGACCGACGACCGCTATCTGTTCGAGAAGCTCTGCCTGGAGGGCTTCCAGGCGGGCCTGTCCTGGCTCACCATCCTGCGGAAGCGCGAGAACTTCCGCCGCGCCTTCGCCGAGTTCGACGCCGAGCGCTTGTGCCGCTTCGGCCCGGACGAGGTGAGCCGGCTGCTCGGCGACGCGGGCATCGTGCGCCATCGCGGCAAGATCGAATTGGTGCTGAACAATGCCCGGCGCGCGCTCGAGCTGCGTGCCGAGGCCGGCTCGATCCACGCCTTCGTCCGGCGCTTCGCCCCCGCGCCGCGCCCCGCCCGCATCGACCTCGCGACCCTGCGCACCCTGGCCAGCACGCCGGAATCCACTGCGCTCAGCAAGGAGCTGCGCCGGCGCGGCTGGAGCTTCGTCGGCCCGACCACGGTCTACGCCTTCATGCAGGCGACGGGCCTGGTGGACGACCACGTGGCCGGCTGCTGGGTCGGCCGCGAGGGGCCAGCCACGTGAAGCTGTACGACTACTGGAGCAGCTCGTCCGCCTATCGCGTCCGCATCGCGCTCGGCCTCAAGGGGCTGGCCTACGAGCGCGTGGTCATCAACCGGCTCGACGGGCTTGAGGATCCGGACTACCTCGCGGTCAACGCCCAGGGCTTCGTGCCGACAATTGAGATCGACGGCCAGCTTCTGAGCCAGTCGACCGCCATCCTCGAATATCTGGAGGAACGCTGGCCGCACCCTCCGCTGCTGCCTGCGAGCCTCGAAGCCCGGGCGCGGGTGCGAGCCCTGGCGGCGCTGGTCGCCTGCGATATCCAACCCCTCAACAATCAGCGCGTGCAGGATGCGCTGCTCTCCGAGTACGGCTTCGACCGCCCGACCCTGCAACGCTGGTACGAGCGCTGGATCGGCGACGGCTTCACCGCCCTCGAACGGCTGCTGGCGGCCAGCCCCGACACCGGGCGCTTCTGCCACGGCGACACCCCGACCCTGGCCGACGCCTGCCTGGTGCCGCAGGTCTTCAACGCCCGCCGCTGGTCGTGCGACCTGGAGCCGTATCCGACGATCCGTCGCATCGACGCCGCCTGCCGGGCGTTGGCGGCGTTTCAGGCGGCGGCGCCGGAACGCCAATCGGACTGTCCGGACTGACGGCTGGGCGGAACTCGATAGAGGACATCAAGACCGAGGAAGGCCCCAAGGCCTCCCTCGGGCACCCACCAGCAGATCGTGTGTCGACCGGCCTCGTCACAAGCAGGCTGCTGGCACCGCCACGCAGGCCGATGCCACAAGCAAGCCGATGTTGGCGCTCGTGAATGGCGACGCGCCCTGTTGCTTGATCGTCGTGGAAGTATAACCCCAGCTGGTGACGCCGACGACGATGTTGTGGACCGCGGCGGTGCCGAACGATGTGCCGTTCAGCGACGGCGCCATGCCGAGATTCACCACCCATGGCCCCCCACTCGAGCCGCCGGTCTGGAGCGAGCCGATGATCGTATTGTTCGCGTCGGCGGCTGAAATGAATCCTTGCGAGTTGGTCCGCTGCATCAATTGCCCACCGTCAAGCGCCTGGGGGTAGCCGAGTTGCGTGATCAGCGCCTGGCCCGACGAGTTGTAGCTGTACCCGTTGATACCGTAGCCGAGATAGCCGGTGCGAGATCCCAGATAGACGCCGGCCTGCGGATTGAGGGTGAGCACGGCCACGTCATCGGCGCAAACGATGCCGAAAACGGTGCAGGAATCAGTGCCATAGAAGTAGGCGGGCAGGACCCGCCACTGTGCCACCGTCCAGGTGCCGAACGGAGCGGTGCCATTGTCATATCCGGGAACGAAGCGCCAGTTCTTATAGTACCTGCTGGCGCCAAACTGGGCAACACAATGAGCCGCTGTAACGATAAGGCCGCGCTTGATCAGCGAGGCCGAGCAGACATAAGTGTCCGCGGCGATGTTGAAGAACAGCTTGCCAGCAGCCGCATATGGGTAGAACCGAGAACTTTGCTGGCCGGCCAGATTGGCGCGGGAGGTCGTAAACGGATGCCCCGACGTGCCGAATTCTTGGCTCTGCACACCGTCATTGTCTGTCGGGAACTTAGCCGGCGCCAACTGGATTGGTTGCAGCTTTCCGTTGCCTTTGCGACCAGGCGATACGCTGGGCAGGCCAGCGCCCTTAGCGGCGGCTTGGTTGCTGAGCAGCATCTCGAGCACCGTTTGCGGCGCGGTCCTCGAGATAGGTAACGGCATCGCTCGTGCATTGCCGTAGTCAATTGTGCCCGAGTTACCCACGCTGGGTCCCGTGATGACCGACCCCGGGCGGCTTTGCGCGGCAGCGGAAAGGGGAATGGCCGAGGCACTGACGAGCAGAACTAGGATGATACTGGCGATACGGATCATGACTTACTCTCGCTAAGCTACCCCAAATCATTCCGGGGCATGGCAGGCCGCAATTGCGGCCATTGAATTTATTGAAGAGATCTGCCGGCGTTGGACGCTACGATTTGCAGGCTGGCTAACGTGATTGACTCACACTGCCTCAGCTTGGCATTGCCGGGCCGGACCACGACAGCCGGGGTCATCGCGGTAAGGCAGGCCATGCGAAAATTCCTAACTATCGTCGTCGTGCCAATCGATAAGCAACGCCGAAACGGAGATATAACACGGCAAACGGTACCGCAAGCTTGGATTTATAAGCTATAGAGTAGGATAGATTAAATGTTAGTTCTATTTTGGGTAATTGCCTGCAAGGTTAGGCGACCAGCGGTTGATGCTTCTGGGGAGCCTGATTGCGGCCAGACCGTACAGAGGCCGGAGCGCGGCTGCCGGTCTAGGACGCCGGTGAACCAAGTTCACCCTGCCAGCTAACTTTAACAGCCCGTTCACGAAGTCGGGTTTGGCCGACTTACATTTCTCATGACTGCATGGCGCTGGGGCGGCAGAGTGAGCGGCAGACAGACCTGATGGTGGGCTGGGCGCGGCCGCCACTGGAGGTGCGACAACCTGATTTGTAATATCGACAATTCTGATACTGTTTCTCCAAATATCTTTGCAGATAATTCCTACAGCGCTCACTGTGAGTAAAACTTGATTGATGCAACAATTACTACGACCGTGGCCTGCAATAACTCAAGATGGTTCAATCCGGCCAGCCGGCAGCGCCGCCGAGCCATGGCTGCCTGAGGCCCGCCCCCCTCACACCAGCAGCCACACCCCGACCAGGACCAGCGCCGCGGTCCACACCAGATCGAGATTGAGCCAGCCGCGCCGGAGCACGGCCACGCCCAGCCAGTCATAGACCAGGATCGCCACCACGCCGGTCGTCGCCAGCATCGCGGCGCTGTGGATCGCCACCGCCAGCAGCGCCGCGCCGAAGGAACCGCCGCCCATGCCGTGGTGATGCATCGGGGCGGTGACGCCCAGCGGCTCCAGCAGCGGGATCAGCATCAGGCCGGCGCCGTGGGCCACGGCCATCAGGAACGACCAGGCGGCGAGGCCGAACAGACCGACCTGCATGCCGAAGCGGACGCGGTGACGGTGGCCGTAAAGCGTGTGGTAGGCGGCCCAGCCGATCAGCACGACACCGGCCGCGCGCCGCACCAGGTCCGGGTCGAGCACGGAACCGAAGGCCATGATCACGAGGACGACCGCCAGCACCGCCAGCGCATGGCCCACCGCGATCGGCAGCAGGGCCACCAGCACCACGCGCCGGCTGCCGCGGTGCAGGCCCAGCGCCACCGCGAACAGCCAGCCCATGGCCGGATTCAGGCCGTGGAACGCGCCGAGCCCAGCCAGGGCCAGCCAAGGCCAGAGTCCGGCGTCGCCGGACTCAGCCAACGGTCGGGGGTTCTGGGCTCACGGGTAGCAGTAGGAGTCCGACGAGCAGTCGCCGCCCTCCAGCCGGATCTGGTGCGGCAGATGGCCCTTCGGCCAGTCGAGGAAAAACTTCGGGTCGAAGGCGATGCCACCGTTGGGGTCGACGTCGACCTTGACCATCCAGCCGTCGAGCCCGTCCGGGTAGAACTGCCGGTCGATCGCGCCGTAGAGCGAGCTGGTGAAGTAGACCCGCTTGCCGTCGCGGCTGATCTCGACCATCTGCGGCCCGCCACTGAGCGGCCGGTCCGGGTTGCCAGGGTGCGCTGCGCGGGCGACGATGCCGCCGATCTTGACCGTGCCGGTGAGCTTGGGTGCGAACGGGTCGGACACGTCGTACTGGTACATCGCCCCGGTGCCCCAGCACGAGACGTAGAGAAACTTGTCGTCCATCGAGAGGTCGATGTCGGTGACGAGCGGCGGCACCGCCTTGAACGGCTTCAGCGCTGGCGGCAGCAGGTCCGGATCGGCGGGCTCGGCCGGGATCTCGATGATCTTCTTGATCGCCCACTGGTCGCCGTCGCGGTACCAGGTCCAGATCGACGAGGAGAGGTCCTTCAGGCTGATCACCACGCCGACGAAGCCGTAGGCCTTGGTCGGGTCGTGCGCGGGGCGCAGCTCGAACACCAGCTGCTGCTCGGCGCCGAGGTCGATCGCCTGGACATGCTTGCGCTTGTGCAGGTCCCAGAAATGCAGGTGCCGGCCATATTTGCCGCCGAGCAGCACCTCCGGGCACGAGCCCGTTCTCGAACGTGTCGGGCGTGCCCCATTCGCTGGTGACCATGGTGTCGTGGCCGAGATGCCACCAGAAATCGTAGGCCAGCTCCTGCGGTCCGCGATCCATCTCCCAGCGGCCGAGCACGTCGAAGCTCTGATGGTCGATCAGGAACACGCCGCCCGGCGCCTTACCCTCGGCATTGCCCATGGCGCTGACATAGATGCCCTCGGGGCCGCAATGCACGGTGTGGGGTCGGCTGTAGCCGGCTTTCTCGGCGATCTCCTCGGGCTCGATCACCCGGACGATCTTGGGGTTTCGCGGATCGGGCTTGGTGTCGATGATGTAGATCCGCGACGAGCGCAG
This sequence comes from uncultured Alphaproteobacteria bacterium, assembly GCA_963798145.1. Taxonomy (GTDB): domain Bacteria; phylum Pseudomonadota; class Alphaproteobacteria; order Geminicoccales; family Geminicoccaceae; genus Benzoatithermus. Next base: position 26,594 of record CAWCSG010000019.1, on the reverse strand, counting down.
GCCCGGCACGACCAGATAACGGCGCTCGACATGCGGATGTGGCGCGTTCGGGCACAGGCAGGAGCTGCAGGCGTTCCAACCGAAATGATGCAGCTCGTCGCCGGTATTGGGCATCTCCACCTGCCCCACGACCTTGCCATAGCTGGCCGAGGCCGGGTCGACGTCGACCACCGCGATCGCATCGGGCCGCTTGCGGTCTGGATCGAACGCGGCGACGTAGGCCAGCGTCTCCGCGGGCGCCTTCATCGCCATGCGCGGCGACGGGTAGAACGACGGATCGGGTTGCCAGATCGACATCTTATCCTCCCCAGGCTGATTGGGCGGAGCCTAGCACGGTCATCAGGATCGCGCCCACTGCTTGATCACGCCTTGGGCATGTCGCAGCTCATTCGCTTGACGATCCATTGCGGATGCTCGCCAGCCCATTGCGCAGCCTTGATCTGCGACTGCCACACGCAGGCCGAGGTTGCCATCTCGTGGCTGAATGGAATGCGGAAGCTCTCGCAGTGTTTTGGCTGCGCAATCAGGCAGGCGAAAACCACGAACTCGACCATGCGCATCCCCTCTGCAGTGCGCCCGCACTCAGAGTGCACCGGCCGCGCGGAATTTCAAGCTGCCGACATCGGCGGGCCATAAGGCGAGCCTTATGCCATACATACACCTTTACCTATCGCTGGCGGCAGGCTATGTCCCGGCCAACGCCTTCAGGAGGCGCAACAAACAGGGTAGGCCCAGATGCACGTCATCGCCGCCCGGTGTCTTTTGCCGGCGCTCTGGCTGATGGTCGCGATGAGTTCGACGGTGTGTGCCGCCGAGCTTCAGGTCGCGATCACCTATCTCGGCCGGCAGGAGCAGCCGCCGATCCCACTGTCGCTGGTCCAGCCGATCCTCACCGACGAGGGCCTGAAGGGCGCGCAGCAGGGGCTTCTCGACAACCAGACCACCGGCCGCTTTCTGAAGAACGCGTACAGCCTGAACGAGCGGACGATCGCTGCCGATGCGGATCTGGTCGCCGAGTTCAAAACGGCGCTCGCTGCAGGCGAACGGCTGTTCGTCGCGGATCTGAGGAAAGACGACCTGCTCGCCATTGCACCACTCGCCGATCAGGCGGGAGCGCTGGTCTTCAACGGCCGCGCCGAGGACGACGATCTGCGCACGGATACGTGCTTTCGCAGCACTTTCCACACCGCGCCCTCGCGAGCGATGCGAGCCGACGCGCTGGCCCAATTCCTGATCTGGAAGCGCTGGCCGCGCTGGTTCCTGGTCTACGGCTCTCATCCAGAGGACAAGCTGCTGGCCGACGCCTATCGGCGCGCCGCCACCAAGTTCGGCGCGAAGATCGTGGCGGAAAAAGAGTACGAGGACACTGGCGGCGCACGGCGCACCGATACCGGCCACGTGCAGGTCCAGGCTCAAGTCCCGGTCTTCACGCAGGACGCAGGCGACTACGATGTGCTGATTGCCGCCGACGAGGCCGACGTGTTCGCCGAGTATCTGCCCTACAATACCTGGGAAGCCCGTCCCGTGGCCGGCAGCGTCGGATTGCAGCCGGTGTCATGGAGCCGAGTGCACGAGCAATGGGCAGGCACGCAGATGCAAAGGCGGTTCCAGAAACTGGCCGGCCGGCCGATGACCGAGCGTGATTATGGTGTCTGGGTCGCGATGCGCGCGATCGGCGAAGCCGTGACCCGCACGCAGACCGCCGAGCCGGCGGCGCTCCACGACTACATGTTGAGCGACAAGTTCGAGGTCGGTGCATTCAAGGGCCAGGGTCTGTCGTTCCGGACCTGGAACCAGCAGGTGCGTGAACCGATGCTCTTGGTTACTCCGCGCATGCTGGTATCCGTTTCCCCCCAGGACCAGTTCCTGCACCAGCGCACGCCTCTTGATACGCTCGGGTTCGACGAACCCGAGAGCCGCTGCCGCCTCAACTGAACGAGCGACCCATCATGCACCGTAGCTTCATCCTGGCGCTTCTCGCGACCTCCTGCCTGGCGACCACATCGGAGGCGCGCCAGATCTTCGTCTCGAACGAGAAGGGCAACTCGATAAGCGTCATCGACGGCGACAAGCTCGAGGTGACGGCGACGATCCCTGTCGGCAATCGTCCGCGCGGCATCGTCCTGAGCCCCGACGGCAAGCACCTCTATATCTGCGCTTCGGACGACGACACTATTCAGGTCATGGATACGACGACCCACAAGATCGTCGGCACCCTTCCCTCCGGTCCCGACCCGGAACTCATGGACATCTCGCCTGACGGTTCGCTGATGTACGTCGCGAACGAGGACGACAACATGGTGACGGTGGTCGACATCGCCAGCGGACAGCCATTGTCCGAAATTCCCGTTGGCGTCGAGCCCGAGGGAGTCGGTGTCAGCCGCGACGGCAAGTGGGTGGTCAACACTTCCGAGACCACCAACATGGCGCATTTCATCGACACCGATACCCACGAGATCGTCGACAACGTGCTGGTCGACCAACGGCCGCGTTATGCGATCTGGACGAGCGATGACGCGGAGATCTGGGTGTCGTCCGAGATTGGCGGCACGGTCAGCGTGATCGACAACGCGACCCGTCAGGTCAAGCACAAGATCACCTTTGCCATCCCGGGTGTGCCGACCGAGGCGATCCAGGCGGTGGGGGTGCGGATCAGCAAGGACCGGAAACATGCCTTCGTCGCATTGGGGCCGGCCAATCGCGTTGCCGTCGTCAATGCACAGACCTTCGAGGTCGAGAAATACCTGCTGGTCGGACAGCGCGTCTGGCAGCTGGCGTTCAGCCCCGATGAAAAGTTCCTTTACAGTACCAATGGCGTGTCGAACGACATCTCGGTGATCGACGTGGCGAACCTTGAGGTCATCAAATCCATCCCGGTCGGACGCTACCCTTGGGGCGTGGCCGTCAAGGACTGAACTCAACACTAGACAAGAAAGAGGGCATACAAAGTGATGTTACGTATGATCGCAATCGCCGGTGTGGCCATTGGAATGGCGGCGGCCGCCAGCAGCACCGCCCATGCCCAGGCAGGACTTCTGGGTGGCCGCAAGGATCTCGACCCGCTGATGCTGGCTTCCGGCAAGCCGTTAGCCAAGGGTCCCTACGAGCTCCAGGCCGGCAAATACTACCGCATCGCGATCGAGTCGGACGGCTCGGCGGAACTTGGCGTTGCCGGCCCCGAGTTCTTCCGCAATGTCTGGGTCAACGAGATCGTCATCAACGACATCGAGATCCGGCCGCTGGGTGTGGACAGCATCGAGTTCGACGATGAGGGCAAGGCGCAAATCTCCTTCGTCCCAATCCAGCCTGGCAGCTTCGTCTTGCGGATTCGTGGCACCACGTCCGATTCGCAACAGGCGGTCTTCAACGTCAAGTAGGCGTCTGTTGGTGCGACGATCTCAGTGTACTGATGTAAGAGATTTGCGCCAAGACCGCTTAGCTGGCGAGATAATCATAACAATGCCCAGGAGTGGGGGGCTGCTTATACTTGCCGGGCTCGTCGGTTAGGCGGTATTTGCCATGCCTAGCTTCCAAGCGCGGCGGAAGCGATGGGCGCTTGCGTCGGCGACGTACGAGCGGTGACTCCGCAGCCAACGATTGGGTTGGGTTGGCCGCCCGGGGAAACTCGGGTACGGCCGCTCGTCCTCCGACGACATCGCTGCCGCCGGTATCGGTGTCGTGGGAAAACGCCGCAACCACGCTGACCCCGGTGCGATCGCCCGAGATCTGCGACGGCGACGCATTGCCGAGACCTTGGCTTTCACGTCGAGGTGAGGATCTGGCCCCGACGTCCGGATGCTCGGCAGATTTGTCGATCGCGTCCTTGACGCCACACGGTGTTACGTGGTGATCAGCGCGGCGACACCGGCCGTTGGAGACCATCGGCCATTCGAGCCACCGTCTGATCGAGTGGAGGCATGACCAGAATATCAACATTCGCCAGGGTCTTGGCCCTTGGCGTCGGCACCCTGTGCCTCGCGCAGGCCGTCCATGCCCAGACCACCGATTGGCCCTGCGAGCAGCGCCTGATGCCGACCCTTGAAGCTGGCCAGATGTGGTCCGGACCGCCCATGGACGGCGTGCCGACCGTGCCCCCAGTGGAGGTGTCCGCGCTGACGCAACAGCTGACCGCCTTGCACCAGAGCCCGGATGCCCTGGCCGCGGATGTGCAGGCTTTTGCCGATGGCCTGCCGCCCGACCAGAAGTCCGAGCGGCTTTCGATGTTGTTCGCCGTGGCTCTGCAGCGGCTCAACGGCGAGCGCGCCACGCTGATCAACGGCATCAAGCGCTATGCTCGCGGCCAGCAGCGAATGGCCGAGAAGATCTCGGCCGAGACACGCGCGCTGGACGCATTGCGCAAGGAATCCGGCACGCCGCCAGAACGGATCGCTGATCTACAGGCGGAGCGTGACTGGGACACACGCGTCTTCATCGAGCGCCAGCATTCACTGCAGCTGGTGTGCGAGCAGCCGGTGCTGCTCGAGCAACGCGCCTTCGCCCTGGCGCGCCTCATTCAGGACAAGCTGCCATGATCCGTCGCTCTTTACTCACCGGCGCCACATTGCTCGCGCTCACGCTGCCGGCAGCCGCCGACACCGTCGCCAAGCGCGTCTTCGAGGCCGATCTGCTGGCGGATGTGCACCAGCCGGCCGTGTTTCGCTACGACTATCAGATGGAGGGCAAGGGCATCGAGCCGCCCTATGCCAGCCACATCGAGATGGACGTACGCACGGTCGCCCAGGACGGTGCCAAGTCGGTGTTCTTCGACATGTTCGACGGCGCCAACCGGCGCGAATTCGGGCCGATGACGGCGCAGGAGCAGAACCCGCTGGTGATCGTGCTGCTGCAGCGCGACGTCAATCAGATGGCGAACCTTACCGGCGGCGCTGCCGGCTATTTCCAAAAGCAGATCCGCAAGGCCTTCAACGATGATGCCGAGTCCGAGCCGGTCGAGGTGGAGCTGAATGGCCGCAAGCTGCCGGGCACCAAGCTGGTGATGCGGCCGTTCCACGACGACCCGAACATCGGGCGCTTTCCGCAATACCGCGACAAGTCCTACGAGTTCGTGGTCGCCGACGGCGTGCCCGGCGGGCTGTACCAGCTCTCCAGCCGGGTCCCCGACCCGAAGGACGGTCACCTCATCCTGGAAGAGACGGTGACCTTCAAGGAGATGAAGCCATGAGCCGCCGCCGGCTCGTCTTTGCCGCCGCCCTCCTTGCGACGACGACCCTGCCGGGCGTTGGCCGTGCCGCGCCCGCCACCTACCCGACCGACGAACTGGCCGAGTACGTGTTCGCCTGCATGGCCAGCAACGGCCAGACGCCGGAGGCCATGCGCCGCTGCTCCTGCTCGATCGACTACATCGCGGGCCAGCTCAGCCATGACGATTACGTCAAGGCCGAGACCGTGCTGCGGATGCAGCAGCTGCCCAGCGGCGACGACCGGATCGTCATGTTCCGGACCTCGCCCTGGGCCAAGGAGATGGTCGACCGCCTGCGCCGCGCCCAGGTCGAGGCCGAGGTTCGCTGCTTCTGACGGTCGGGGCGCCACGGCGAGCCGACCCGGGCCGGTAACGTCCGCCACGCTCGGGTTGCGGGCCCTGGTGTCCGTACCCGCTCTGTCTGGAGTTCCGGCCTTGCGCATCGCGATCCTCGGCCTCGGCTGTGTCGGCGCCACCACGGCCGCCTGCCTCGCCAAGGCCGGGCATCATGTGCTGGGGCTCGACCTCGATCCGGCGAAGGTGGCGGCGGTGGCGGCCGGGCGCTCGCCCGTGGTCGAGCCGATGGTCGATGCGCTGCTGGCCGAAGGCGTCGCCGACGGACGGGTCAGGGGTGCTTTGGCCATCGACGGCGAGATCGACCGGCTCGACATGGTGCTCGTCTGCGTCGGGACGCCGTCGCGCGGCGACGGCCAGCTGGACCTCTCGCAGCTGCTGGCCAGCGCCGGCCAGCTGGGCCGGGCGCTGCGCCGGCGCCGCGCCGAGGCACCGCTGCTGCTGGCGTTCCGCAGCACGATGCCGCCCGGGACGATGGACCGGCTGGTGCTGCCGGCACTGCTGCAGGCGGCGGGCGAGCCGCCCGGGCGACGCTACGAGGTCGCCTGCAACCCGCAATTCCTGCGCGAGGCCACCGCGGTCAGGGACTATCTGGCACCGCCCAAGATCGTGGTCGGCGAGCGCGCGCCCGGCATCACGAGGCGGCTGCTCGGCATCTATGACGGCATCGAGGCACCATGGTTCGAGGTGCCGTTCCAGGTCGCCGAGATCGGCAAGCTGGTCGACAATAGCTGGCACGCGCTCAAGGTCGCGTTCGCCAACGAGGTGGGCCGGGTGTGCACCGCGCACGGCATCGACCCGCAGGCCGTGGCCGACGGCTTCCTGGCCGACACCAAGCTCAACCTGTCGTCCAGCTACCTGCGCCCGGGCGGTCCGTTCGGCGGTTCGTGCCTGCCCAAGGACCTGTCCGGGATGCTGGCGCTGGCGCGCGATGCCGGCCTGTCGCTGCCCGTGCTGGCCGGGACCCGGGAGAGCAACGCGCTGCATCTGGCCTGGCTGGCCGAGGCGGTGCGGGCCAAGCTCGCGGCCCCTGGGCGCGTCCTGCAGCTGGGCTTGTCGTTCAAGGCCGGCACCGATGACCTGCGCGCCAGCCCGCTGCTGGAGCTGGCCGAGATCTTGGTCGCGGCCGGCTACGATCTCGCGATCTACGACCCCGACCTCGATCCCGCCCGCCTCTCCGACGGCGATCTCGCCGGCCGGATCACGGGCGATCTCGAAGGTGCCGTCGCCGGGGCGCAGCTGATCGTGCTCGGCAAGGAGATCCCGGACGTGCGCCGGCGGCTGCCCGCGGGCAGCCCGGTATTCGACATCACGCGCCTTCAGGGCGTCACCTGACCGACCCGCATCGCGCGGCTTTCACAGCCTCGCAAAGTTTTTTGCTGCATTGCACAATAAGAGCCCTTGCGGCGGAAGGGACCGCACCCTAATTCTTGTGCAGTGCAGCAGAAACTGGAGTTCACATCATGGCCAAGCCGACCCTCCCCGAGTTCAAGCTTCCCGAGTTCAAGGTCCCCGAGCTGAAGATGCCCAAGGTCGACCTCGACGCGCTGTTCGGCCTGCAGAAGGCCAATCTCGCCGTAGCCTACGAAGCGCAGACCGTCCTGGTCGACGCGTTCCAGGCGATCGTCCGTCTGCAGCATGACTACGCGCTGGACGTGGCCGCGACCGTGAAGGCCGCCGCGCAGACCAAGACCCCGGCCAAGCCCGAGACCGTCCTGGCCGACGTCAAGGCCGCTGCCGAGAAGGCGGTCGCCGTGACCAAGGAAGGCGTCGACCTCGGCGTCGCAGCACAGCAGCGGGTGGCCAGCCTCGTGGGCGACCGCGTCAAGGCCAATGTGAACGAGCTCAAGGCGCTCGCCGCCTAACAGCGGCTCGAGCCCTTAAGGCCGGCGGAACACGCCTCCCCTCGGTTCCGCCGACAGCATGAAGCCCCGGGCAGCGCCTCCCTGCCCGGGGCTTTTTGCGTTCGCCGCCGATCACGGGATCAGCCGGTCGGCGCGCAGCTGCGCGAACAGGTCGAAGAACGCCTCGTCGGTGCGCTGGTACACGGCAAAGCCCAGCTTGCGGCTCTTCGACATGTCGGTCATCACCTCGATCGGCCGGCCCAGGTCGAGGTCGGTGTGCCAGGCGGAGGCGAGCCGGCTCAGGTCGGGCTCGGCCAGGCCATGGCGCTGGGCGAGCTCGCGCCACACCGGACCGTCATCCGCCATCTGCGCTTCCAGCGGATGGACGGTGCCGTCGAAGCCCACCGGCTCGACGCCGAACCAGCCGGCCAGCCGCGGCCACAGCCACTGCCAGCGGAAGATGTCGCCGTTGACGATGTTGAACGCCTCGTTCCAGGCGGCCTCGGTGTTGCAGGCCCAGACCAGCTGCTTCGCCAGCACCCGCGCGTCGGTCATGTCCGAGATGCCCTGCCACTGCGCCTGCGAGCCGGGCCAGCGGAACGGGCGGCCGGTCTCCTTGCAGACCGATGCGTAGACGGCGAGCGTGGTGCCCATGTTCATCAGATTGCCGACGGCCTTGCCGATCACCGTGTGCGGGCGGTGGACGCTCCAGGTGAAGCCGCCCTCGGCCGCGGCCGCATAGACCTCGTCCTCCTGGGCATAGTAGAAATTCTCGACGTCCAGCCGCGGCTGCTCCTCGCGCAGCGGCGTTTCCGGCAGAAAGCCCTCCTGCGCGTAGCGGTCGAATGGGCCGAGATAGTGCTTCAGCCCGGTCACCAGCGCCACGTGCCGGACGCTGTGCTTCGGCGCCAGCGCCTGCAGCACGTTGCGGACCATCCCGCCATTGACGCGGATGTTCTCGGCCTCGGTCGCGTTGCGCATCCACGAGGTAAGAAAGACGTGGGTCGGCGCCACGTCCGCCAGCGCCGCTGCCAGGCTTGCCGGGTCGAGCAGGTCGGCGGCGACCGGGCGCAGGCCATCCACATTGCCGGGCGGGTTGCGGGCCAACCCGTAGACCGGCCAGCCGTCCGCGATCAGCTCGCGTGCCGCGTGGCTGCCGATGATGCCGCTGGCACCCACCACCAAGGCGGTCCTGTCCATCCGATTGGCTCCCGTTGCAAGGTTGGCCCCTCACGTAGGCGGCCAAGGGCGATTGAGCCAGCAGGATGACGCCTGCTATCGCCAGGCCAGCTAGGCCGCCCGCCGCTCGATCGCCGCCAAGGCCCGGCGCTGGTGCCGGTTCAGGCGCGCTCGGGTTCGTCCGGCACCGCCGCTGGCAGCGACGCCGATGCGGCGACCGGCCGGCTGGCCGGCTCAGCAACCGTTGTGAATCCGCGTTTCACGCTGCGGCCTTGAGCGGCTGCTCGCGCCAGGGGGTGTTGTGCTTGGCGATGGCGTTGAGGGTGACGAGGAGCTTGCGCATGGTGGCGACCAGCGCGAGCTTCTTGGCTTTGCCCTTTTCGACCAGGGCGCGATAGGCGAGCGCGAAGCGGGAGGCCCGGCGGCTGAGGGCGAGGACGGCCATGTAGAGGGCGCCCCGGACCTCCTTGCGGCCGCCGTGGATGACCCTGCGGCCGCGCATCAGGCCGCTGTCCCTGGCGACCGGGGCGAGGCCGACCAGGCTCGCGATCTGGCGGCGGTCGAGCTGGCCCAGCTCGGGCAGCTCGGCCAGGAGCGTGGCGACGAGCACCGGGCCGGCGCCGGGCGTGCCATGGAGCAGGGTGGCTTTGGCGTGCAGCTCCGGGTCGCCGGCGATGATGTCCTGCATCGACCGGTCGAGCTCCACCTTGTCGCGGCGCAGCCGCTCCAGCGCCGTCTTCGCCCGGTCGATCAAGGCTGGCGAGCGCAGATGGGCCAGCTGCTGGCTGCGCGCGCCGAGCTCGGCCAGCAGCTGGCGGCGATAGCCCAGAAGCTCGGCCAACGCCTCGCGGGCACCGGCCCGGACCGGCGTCGGCGCGGGCTTGGCGAACGCCCCGTAGCGGGCGATCACCGCCGCATCGAGCCGATCGGTCTTGGCCAGCAGACCGGCGGCTTTCGCGAACTGGCGCACCCGCAGCGCGTTGACCACGGCCGCCTTGATGCCGCGCTCGGCCAGCAGCCGGTGCACGAGCCGCTCGTAGCCGCCGGAGGCCTCCATGACCACCAGGCTATCCGGCTCGAGCCACGCCGCCAGCTCGGCGACGCCCGCCGCATCGTTGCCGACGGCCAACCGACGCCCGCTGGCCGAACAGACATCCAGCCGCGCCTTGCTGATGTCGACGCCCACCACCTGCTTCATCCCTCGTCCCTACCTTCAGTGCCCCATACCTGTAATCTATTTCAGTCAAGCACCTGATAACAAGCTAATCGTCATTGACGGCAATCAACGGCTTCTGAGTATAAAATTATTCATTAATGATGCTTTCCCTCTTAAGGGACTGACAACATACCCAGAATTAAATGGCCTGAGTTGGTCGCAGCTTGATCCGCGGTTTCGTGACCACATTAATAACAGAACTCTTCGTTGTATAAGCATATTGCGAGACACGCATCCCCAGATAAAGTTTGATGTTTTCGAGCGCTTAAATACGGGGTCAGTTCAATTAAATGCACAGGAACTTCGTCACGGTTTAAACCATGGACCTTTAATGAAGTCTATTGACAAATTGTCCAAAACGGAACCGTGGCGTACTTTGGTGGGAATAAAGAGTGACAAACGCATGAAGAGTTCAGAACTGATATTGCGCTTCGTGGCGCTCCGCTACGATCGGTTAAGCTATCAAAAACCCCTTTCAGGATTTCTAGATACATTTAGCACAAAAAATAGGAATGCTCCCGCCGAAAATATATCCATGTGGTGTAGTGAGTTTCGTGATACCATCGATTTGATCAATTATTACTTTGGTCGATTGGCGTTTAAAATATACGATGATTTTCTGGGGGCCACAGGTGGATTCAATTCGGCCTTTTACGACTCTCAGATGATAGGATTTTCGGAGACAAGGAATGCGCTTATCAAAAAGAGAGGTATCGAGCCACGAAAATTACAACGTACTTTGTTCAAACTTTTTGGCAATGAGAAGTTTATGGGAAGTATCAGAGCTGCCACAAGCGATGAAATATCTGTAAAAGACAGGATAGATTCATATATTAATGCTCTCAATGAAATAATTTAATGAGGTACAGAAAGAGCGGCAGTCGTCTATTATTTGATGATCGTGTTCAATATTTGACCAAAAAGGCAAATAAAGCGAATACCCTCGATGCAAAGCACGCTGACCTAAGAGATATTGTATTTCAATGTTGTATTCTTCATTTCAGTGCGGCACTTGAAAGCTATATTAAACTGGTGATTGAAGCTTGGGTATTTAGATTGAACGACCCAAAGAAGAACGCTAGCAACATACCGCTTCGTACTCGCGCGTATGCGGCTGCGCACCAAATTTCAAGTCATTTTAGTAAATATGTAATTGATAAAAATGAGCTGGCTCTAAATAAATGTTTGGAAAAAGAAACCGAGCTATGGCCTTTTCTTTGCGGCAGTGGCGCACTACACAAGGGATTTAACAGTAGTATAATACTCAAAGATAATAAATATCCATCAGTAAAAAATATAAAGCGATTATTCTCCCGAATAGGTATCGATAATATATTTCATAGACTCGGCGGCCTATGTAATACGGACGTAGAATTAAAGATCGATAGCTTTCAAAGTATGCGTACTGCGCTGGCGCACGATGCGCCTCCCGATGTTACTATCGTGGATGTGAGGAATTATGGAAGGGATATGAAGATGATAGTAGGGGCGATCGATAGAGTATTATGCTCACATCTATCAACGATGAGCGGTCCGGATTGCTGGACATAGTTGTTTCGGGGCGCCGCCCTTGAGGCCAAATGTAGCCGGCCCAATTAACTGCGTCCCCCAATATCGCTGCCTACCGCACGAGGAATGCTGCCCGTCCCATCAGATGCAATCCGGCGCGGGCTAGGCTCTCGCTCTCGGTCCTGTATCATACTGGTCTAAGCATTTTCCATCGCGGCAATCCGGGCCTCAGACGCCGTAATGCGGCTTTCGAGCGTCTCACGCAGGAGTTCGGTCCGGATGCCGGCAATTTGGACGTGACCCTCAAACTCGGTGTTCGCGCTCGTGGCGGTGGTCGCGATCGCCCTCGCGCGCGGCCGCCGCCTCCAGCTCTAGCTCCGCCACTGGCGGCTGCATCTGGCGTGCTGGAGTTGCTCCCGGACTTCTCCGACCTGCCCACGTCGCGGCCTGAGCATAGCTCGGTGTGTGAAGGGGAAGCCACTGCGGTACCGGAAGCCGTTACGGGGGCGGCGAGGGGTGCCTAAGGCTGTGGTCTTCCTCGACTTGTTTGCCGAGCGGACGATGACCGTGCGCTGCCACGACGAGATCAACGATCATCGTCTCTGATCGGCCTTGACCCTCGAGCGCCTCGATCCGGGTCTCGGCCACCTTGATGCGGGCTTTGAGCGTCTCGCGCAGTAGTTGGCGTTACGCCGCAGATGCTTGTCATCCGCTCGCGAGAAATTAGGTCTGCCATAAGTCGCCCTTGCACCCGGTCCACGGATGGTTCAGGGAGCGCGATCATGGCCGGAAGCGCGAGGGATCACCGATGCCCGCCTATTGCCTGTTCGACATCCGCGACATCGTCGACGAGACCGGGCTGGATACCTACCGCGACCGCATCCGGGGCATCGTCAAGCAGTATGGCGGCCGCTATCTGTTCATCGGCGGCCGGTTCGAGGTGGTCTAGGGGGACTGGCATCCGACCTTTCCGATCCTGATGGAATTCCCCAGTCTCGAGCAGGCGCATCGCTGGTACGATTCGGAGGAGTTCCGCGAGCTGAAGGAAGTGCGCCTGCGCGCCTTCCGCTCGGACGCGGTGTTCATGGAGGGGGTGATGGACCGGTTCCGGTAGGGGGCGGCGGCGCCGGCTAGAGTGTGCTCAGTGTGACCGAACACACTCTAGCTTCCCGTTGCCTATCGGCGTCGAGCCTAGTTGAGGCGAACGTCTCCGCTCAGCGCGAAAACGCTCTAGGCCTTCTCCAGCACGTCGAGCCGGGCCTCGGCCGTCCTGAGCCGGGCTTCCAGGGTCTCGCGCAGGAGCTGGGTGCGCAGCTCGGCGATCTCGACCTGGCCCTCGAAGCTGCGCAGCACGCGGAGGATCAGGTCGCGGGTGGCCGTCTCGGCGAGGGCGCCTTTCACGGTGGCCATGTCGTCCTCCAGCGCTGACATGACGGCCTCGATCGCGGTGAGGCGCGTGTTCGTCTGCCGCTGGTTTTCCAGTACCAGGGCGACCTGCCGGCCAAGGAACTCCAGATCGACCTCAGGCAAGCGGGCTCTCCGTGCCGCCATGATGGCGGTGGGGGGAGGATAGCACGGCGGGGTGGGCGCGGGCCACGGGTGGAGTGGCAGAGGGGGGGACGAAGAGCCCCCACCCTAACCCTCCCCCGCTGCGCGGGAGAGGGGACATGAGGTGCCGGTGAAATCATGGGGGTGCCCGCGAGGGGGCCTTGCGGCCCCTTCGCGACTTATTCCGCCGCCTGCTGGTAGTCCTCCAGGGGCGGGCAGCTGCACACCAGATGCCGGTCGCCGTAGGCATTGTCGACCCGGCCCACGGGCGGCCAGTACTTGTCCTCCTTCACGGCCGGCACCGGGTAGAACGCCTGCTCCTTGCCGTAGGGCCGCGTCCACTCGCCCAGCAGCAGGTCGGCCGTGTGCGGGGCGCGCTTGAGCGGGTTGTCGGCGCGGTCGGCCGCGGCCCTGCTCGATCTCCCGGATCTCGGCGCGGATGGCGATCATCGCCTCGCAGAAGCGGTCCAGCTCGGCCTGGCTCTCGCTCTCGGTGGGCTCGATCATCATGGTCTCGGGCACCGGCCAGGACATGGTCGGCGCGTGGAAGCCGTAATCGACCAGGCGCTTGGCGACGTCCTCGGCGGTGATGCCGGTCAGCCTCCTTGATCTGGCGGATGTCGACGATGCATTCGTGGGCGACCATGCCGTTCTGGCCCGTGTAGACGACCGGGAAATGCGGGGCGAGGCGGCTCGCGACGTAGTTGGCGTTGAGGATCGCCACCTGCGTCGCCCGGGTCAGGCCGGGACCGCCCATCATCGCGATGTAGGCCCAGGAGATCGGCAGGATCGAGGCGGAGCCCCAGGGGGCGGCGGAGACCGCACCCATGCTGTGGTCGCCGTCATAGGGGTTGACGCCGGTGACGACGGGGTGGTCGGGCAGGAACGGGGCGAGGTGCGCCTTGACGCCGATCGGGCCCATGCCGGGGCCGCCGCCGCCGTGCGGGATGCAGAAGGTCTTGTGCAGGTTCATGTGGCAGACGTCCGCACCCAGCTCGGCGGGGCGGGCGATGCCGACCAGAGCGTTGAGGTTGGCGCCGTCCATGTAGACCTGGCCGCCGTGGGCGTGGACGATGGCGCAGATGTCCTTGATCCGCTCCTCGAACACGCCGTGGGTGCTGGGGTAGGTGACCATCAGGGCGGCGAGCCTGGCCTGGTGCTGGGTGGCCTTGGCCTCGAGGTCGGCGAGGTCGACATTGCCCTTGGCGTCGCAGCCGACGACCACGACCTGCATCCCGGCCATGACCGCGCTGGCCGGGTTGGTGCCGTGCGCGGATGACGGGATCAGGCAGATGTTGCGCTCGCGCTCGTGCCTGCTGTCGTGCCAGCCGCGGATCGCCAGCAGGCCGGCATATTCGCCCTGGCTGCCGGCATTGGGCTGCAGCGAGACCGCGTCGAAGCCGGTGATCTCCTTCAGCCACGCCTCGAGGTCGTGGAACAAAGCCTGGTAGCCGGCCGCCTGGTCGGGCGGGGCGAACGGGTGGAGCTGGCCGAACTCGGGCCAGGTGACCGGGATCATCTCGGCGGTGGCGTTGAGCTTCATGGTGCAGGAGCCGAGCGGGATCATCGCGCGGTCGAGCGCGATGTCCTTGGCCTGCAGCCGGCGCAGGTAGCGCAGCATCTCGGTCTCGCTGCGGTGGCGATGGAACACCGGGTGGGTCAGGAAGGGCGTGGTGCGGCGCAGGCTCGGTGGCGATGAAGGCGTCGTCGTAGACGGCATCCAGCAGTGACTGGATGCGCGCGGCCTCGGCGCCGAGGGCGGCCAGCAGGCGGCGCAGATCGTGGTGGGTCGTGGTCTCGTCGAGCGACAGGCCGAGCCGGTCCGCGTCGACGAAGCGCAGATTGATGCCGGCGTCGCGGGCGGCGATCAGCAGCTCGTGGGCGCGGCCGGGGACCGACAGGGTCAGCGTGTCGAAGAAGGACTCGTTGACGACCTCGATGCCGATGGCGCGCAAGGCGCCGGCCAGGATGGTGGTCAGGCCGTGCACGCGGCGCGCGATCCGGGTCAGGCCCTCCGGCCCGTGCCAGACGGCGTAGAAGCCGGCGATCACCGCCAGCAGCACCTGGGCGGTGCAGATGTTGCTGGTCGCCTTGTCGCGGCGGATATGCTGCTCGCGGGTCTGCAGCGCCATGCGCAGGGCGGGCTGGCCGCGGCTGTCGACCGAGACGCCGATGATCCGGCCGGGCATGGCGCGCTTGTGGGCTTCCTTGGTCGCGAAGAACGCGGCGTGCGGCCCGCCATAGCCCATCGGCACGCCGAAGCGCTGGGCCGAGCCCAGCACGATGTCGGCGCCGAGCTCGCCGGGCGGGGTCAAGAGCGTCAGCGCCAGGAGATCGCTGGCGACGACGGCGAGGCCGCCCTGGGCCTGGACGGCGGCGATGGCGGGGCGCAGGTCGCGGATGCTGCCGTCGCTGGCGGGGTATTGCAGCAACGCGCCGAACACGGCCTGGCCGTCGAGCTCGGTCAGGGGATCGCCCGAGACCAGCTCGATGCCCTGATGGCCGGCGCGGGTCTGCAGCACGGCCAGCGTCTGCGGATGCACGCCGTTGTCGACGAAGAACAGGGCCGACTTGCTGCGGCTGACCCGGTGCGCCATGGCCATGGCCTCGGCGGCGGCGGTGGCCTCGTCGAGCAGCGAGGCGTTGGCCAGCTCCATGCCGGTGAGGTCGATCACCATCTGCTGGTAGTTGAGCACGGCTTCGAGCCGGCCCTGGCTGACCTCGGCCTGGTAGGGCGTGTAGGCCGTGTACCAGCCGGGGCTTTCCAGCACGTTGCGCAGGATCACCGGCGGGGTGTGGGTGCCGTAATAGCCCATGCCGATCATCGAGGTGGCGATGCGGTTGCGGTGCGCCATCGCCCGCAAAGATGCGAGCGCCTCGGCCTCGGTGCGGGCGGGCGGCAGGGCCAGCGGCCGGTCGGTGCGGATCGTGGCCGGGACGACGCGCGCGGTCAGCTCGTCGAGCGAGCCGGCGCCCACGACCGCCAGCATGGCCGCCAGCTCGTCCGGGCCGGGGCCGAGATGGCGGTCGACGAACGGGTCGCGGGTCTCGGTCTCGATCCGGGTCGGGCTCGGCATGGTCAGGCGATGCTCTCGAGGTAGGCGTCGTAGGCGGCGCGGTCCATCAGGCCTTCGGCTTCGCCGGCGTCCGCGACCCGCAGCCTGAAGAACCAGCCGTCGCCCTCGGCACCCCGGTTGACCAGGGACGGATCCTCGACCACGGCGGCGTTGCCCTCGGTGACCTCGCCGCCGACCGGCGCGTAGATCTCGCTCGCGGCCTTGACGCTCTCGACCACGGCCGCCTGCTCGGCCTTGGCCACGGTGCGGCCGAGGTCGGGCAGCTCGACGAACACCACGTCGCCCAGCTGCTCCTGGGCGTGCTCGGTGATGCCGACGGTGGCGGTGTTGCCGTCGATGCGGACCCATTCGTGGTCCTTGGTGTACCAGGTGGCCATGGCGGTCTCCGGCTCAGCGGTGGTAGCGGCGGGGAACGAAGGGCAGGGGCACGACGCGTGCCGGCAGGGGCTTGCCGCGCACCAGCAGCACGAGCTCGGTGCCGGGGGCAGCGAGCCCCGTCTCGACATAGCCCATGGCTACCGGCCCGCCGACCGTGGGACCGAAGCCGCCGCTGGTGACCGTGCCGACGGTGCGGCCGTCCGAGGTCTGGATCTCGGTGCCCTCGCGGGCGGGCGCCCTGCCGTCCGGCTTCAGGCCGACCAGCCTGCGCGCGGCACCCTCGGCCAGCTGGCGCTGGATCACCGCTGCCCCGGCGAAGCCGCCCTCCACGCGGCGGCGCTTCGCGATCGACCAGGCGAGGCCGGCCTCGACCGGGCTGGTGGTGGTGTCGATGTCGTGGCCGTAGAGGGGCAGGCCGGCCTCCAGCCGCAGCGAGTCCCGCGCGCCCAGCCCCGCCGGACGCACTTCGTCGTGAGCGAGCAAAGTCCGGGCCAGCCGCTCGGCGGCGTCCGCCGCGACCGAGATCTCGTAGCCGTCCTCGCCGGTATAGCCCAGGCGCGAGACTCGGCAGGGCAGCCCGTCGACCGCCATCTCCGCCGTGCCCATGAACGGCAGCGCGGCGCAGGCCGGGGCGAGACGCGCCAGCACGGTCACGGCGGCGGGACCTTGCAGCGCCAGCAATGCCCGGTCGGCGAGCTCGGTGACGCGCAGCGCCGGCTCCAGCTCCGCGCGCAGATGGGCGAGGTCGGCGTCGCGGCAGCCGGCATTGACGACCAGGAACAGATGGTCGCCGGCGTTGCTCACGATCAGGTCGTCGAGGATCCCGCCGTCCGCGTTCGTGAATTGCGTGTAGCGCCCGCGCCCCGGCGCCAGGCCCGAAATGTCGGCCGGCACCAGCCGCTCCAGCGCGGTGGCCGCGTCCGTGCCGTCGAGCCGCACCTGGCCCATGTGCGAGACGTCGAACAAAGCGGCGGCGGCGCGGCAGTGCAGGTGCTCGGCTAGGATTCCGGCCGGATACTGCACCGGCATCGACCAGCCGGCGAACGGGACGAGCTTGCCGCCGAGCTCGCGATGCAGCTCGTACAGCGGCGTCTGCCTGGGCTCGGTCAACATGGCCTCGCAGCACAGGGGCATGCCACGACGGCGCGCCCGGTCCTGCCCCCTCTGTAGCGAACCTGAGAGTTTCCGGCGAGCGGCCAAACACCAAAAGGCCTGGGCCTCACGCCGTCCCCTACGGTGGGGTGCTGCCGCACCCGCTCTCCAGAGGGCCTTCGCGCGCGGTCCTTCTGCCTGAGAGTTTCCGGGGCGGTTGCTCCTTCGGCGCCGCCTACCCCCGTCCAAGGACGAGGCGGCGGTCTCTCCCACGCGCGATCGATGGCCGAGCACACCGTAGCGCCGGGCCGGTTCTGGTCAAGCATCGAGCGGCGCCATGGCACGACCGGGCTGGCGGCCACAGCGCGTCCGGTTCCGTTTGACGGGCGAGCATCCGCCGCTCTAAGCCCGTCGCGCGTGAAACGGGAGGGTTGGCCATGCGCCGCGAAGAGCCGCTGGAGAATTGCTGGGACGACGCTCACGCCGCCGGCCTCGACGAGCCGGGGCGGCTGCTCTACCGCTCCAACCTGCTGGGCGGCGACAAGCGGATCACCAACTATGGCGGCGGCAACACCTCGGCCAAGCTGCCGATGGCCGATCCGCTGACCGGCGAGCAGGTGACCGTGCTCTGGGTCAAGGGCTCCGGTGGCGATCTCGGCTCGATGCAGCGCGATGGCTTCTCGACGCTCTACATGGCCAAGCTCGACCAGCTGAAGGGCCTCTATCGCGGCCTCGCGCACGAGGACGAGATGGTGGGCTACCTGCCGCACTGCACCTTCGACCTCAACCCGCGCGCCGCCAGCATCGACACGCCGCTGCACGCCTACCTGCCCTATCGCCACGTCGACCATGTCCACCCGGACGCGGTGATCGCGATCGCGGCGTCGGGGCGCTCGCAAGCCCTGACCCGCGAGATCTACGGCGACGAGATCGGCTGGCTGCCCTGGCAGCGCCCGGGCTACGAGCTGGGGCTGAAGCTGGAGGCGATCGCGCGCGCCAACCCGCATCATGTGGGCTGCGTGCTCGGCGGCCACGGGCTGTTCACCTGGGGGGAGGACGGCAAGGCCTGCTACGAGACCACGCTGCGCATCATCCAGAAGGCGCAGGACTGGCTCGACGCCAACAACCGGGCGGCCGCGTTCGGCGGGCCGCGGTTCGAGGCGCTGGCGGAGGACGAGCGGCGGCGGGTCGTGCGCAGCCTGCTGCCGCGGCTGCGCGGCCGGATCGGCGCCGGCGAGGCCAAGGTCGGCCATGTCGACATGTCGCCCGCGGTGCTGGAGTTCGTCAACTCGCACCGGCTCGAGGAGCTGGCGGCGCTGGGCACCTCCTGCCCCGACCATTTCCTGCGCACCAAGATCCGCCCGCTGGTGCTGCCGGCCGACGCCGACGACGCGCAGCTCGACCAGCTCGTCGAAGCCTACCGGCAGGACTATGCCGGCTACTACGAGCGCTGCCGGCACGCGGACAGCCCGGCCATGCGCGACCCGAACCCGGTGGTCTACCTGGTGCCCGGGGTCGGCATGCTGACCTTCGCGCGCGACAAGGCAACGGCCCGGATCGCCGCGGAGTTCTACGTCAACGCGATCAACGTCATGCGCGGTGCCGCCGGCGTCGACTCCTATGTCGGCCTGCCCGAGCAGGAGGCGTTCGACATCGAGTACTGGCTGCTCGAGGAGGCGAAGCTCCAGCGCATGCCCAAGGCCAAGGCGCTGGCGGGGCGGGTGGCGCTGGTCACCGGCGGGGCCGGCGGTATCGGTGGTGCGGTGGCGCGCCGGCTCCTGGCCGAGGGTGCCTGCGTCGTGCTGACGGACATCGCACCCGAGGCGCTGGACGAGGCGGGCGCGGGCTTCGCCGGCGGCGTTCGGCGCCGACATGGTGCACACGGCGGTGGCGGACGTGACCGACGAGGCGGCGGTGCAGGCGGCGCTGGCCAGCACGATCGAGCGGTTCGGCGGCATCGACATCGTCGTGGCCAATGCCGGGCTCGCGACCGCCGCCAGCTTCGCCGAGACGACCCTCGCCGACTGGGACAAGAACAATGCGGTCCTGGCCAAGGGCGTGTTCCTGGTCACGCGCGAGGCGTTCAAGGTGATGCTGGCGCAGAAGCTGGGCGGCTCGATCGTCACCATCGGCAGCAAGAACGCGCTGGCGAGCTCGGGCGGCGCCTCGGCCTACTGTGCGGCCAAGGCGGCTGCCGTCCATCTCACCCGCTGCATCGCGTTCGAGGGGGCGCCGCACGGCATCCGCGCCAACGTGGTCAATCCCGACGCCGTGCTGCGCGGCTCGAAGATCTGGGGCAGCGACTGGCGCAAGGCGCGCGCCGCCGGCATGGGCGTCGACGATGCCGGCCTGGAGGAGGCCTACCGGCAACGCTCGCTGCTCAAGCGCAGCGTCTACCCGGAGGACATCGCCGAGGCCGTATTCTTCCTCGCCAGCGAGGCTGCGGCCAAGTCGACCGGCAACATCCTCAACGTGGATGCCGGCAACCAGATCGCGTTCACCCGGTAACGCCGACGATGGCGACGTTCCGGATCGACGGTGGTTTTACCGGCGAGCACAACCAGCAATGCGAGGCAGCGAGCTGCGCCCCGGCTCGTGGTCGAGGGCAGGCTCGACCAACAGCTCATCGACCGCTTCATCGCTCAGCGCGCTGGGAGGCGGGGGATGAGGATCACCACGATCTCGAGCCGCGACGCAGCGGCTCGCCGGACCGATCACACGGCCGGTCGACCTTGACTGATGTATCTCTTGGACACCGACGTCGTTTCGGAGCTGCGCCGGGGCGACCGCGCCGACTCTTCCGTGCGTGCCTGGGCGGAGCGGCCCCCAGCGGGCCTGTTCCTCACGGAGATCTCGCTTCTGGAGCTGGAGATCGGCGTCCTGCGGATCGAGCGCCGCGACACCGCCCAGGGAACCCTGCTCCGGCAGTGGTTCGAGGAGCAGGTGATCGCCCGCTTCCGGAAACGGATCCTAGGCGTGGACGCCGCCGTCGCGAGCGCCTGCGCCCGGCTTCATGTTCCCGACCCGCGCCCCGACCGTGACGCGCTCATCGCGGGCAGCGCGCTTGTGCATGGGCTGATCGTGGTCCCGCGCAGCGAGGTCGATTTCGCCTGGATGGGCGTCCGGGTGCTCAATTCCTGGCCTGCGTCGGCGACATGAGAGGCTCGAACACCTTCAGCGCGGCATTGGCACGAGCTCGAACAAGTCCGGTGCGATGGCGCCCTCGATCGCCAGCAGCCGCCGTTTGGTGACCGCACCACCCCTGGCCGAGAAACCGCCCAGTCTGCCGCCTGCCGCGACCACGCGGTGGCAGGGCACGACCAGCGGAAACGGGTTCTGGCCCAGTGCATGCCCCACGTCGCGGGCCGCGCCCGGCAGCTCGAGCCGGGCCGCGATCTCGCCATAGGTCAGCGTGGCGCCGGGCGAGATCGTGCGGGCGACCTCGTAGACGCGCCGGGCCAACGCCGGCACGCCGTCCAGATCGAGCGCCACACCGCCGAGATCGGCCGCCTCGCCGCGCAGCAGCGCTTGGATGCCTACGATCGCGCATGCCACGTCGGTTGGCGGCACTGCCTCGTCCGTGCCGGGAAACCGCCGGCGCAGCCGCGCGCGCGTCGCCGCCTCGCTGCCCTCCGGCAGCAGCACGCCGACCACGCCGCGGTCGCCCCACGCGATACCGCAACTGCCGATCGCCGTGTCGAAAATGGCCGAATGAACCGTCACTGGCCAGACACCCCCGCCCGCAATTTACGGCGTTGCCAATGCGTGCGCAAAGTGAGATCGTTTGGTTGAACAATAACAATTCCTTATTCACCAGACTGGCGCCTCGGCTCGACCACAGGGTCCACCTCGCACAAGGGATGCGGGTCATGATCGAGCGTTCGCGAGCGGTAGCGGGGTTGATTCGGATCGTGCCGGCGGTCGGCGCGTTGGGCATCCTTGCAGCCTGTGGCGGCGGCCCATCGCAGCCGGGCAATGGGACCGGCCTACCGGCCGGCAGCTGCGCACCCAGCGCGTTCGCCGGCGCGTTCGGCGGCGAGGTGACCTTGTGCCAGAACTGGTCGGCGGCGGACCAGAGCAGGTTCTGGTTCACGGCCCAGGGCTCGCAGATCATCCCCTATCGCTGGTTCCTCGCCCTCGAGCAGGCCGACAGCGAGACGCTGTTCCGCGACGGCGCCCACATGGACGCGCTGCGCTACCTGCCGCAGCAGCCGACGCCGGCGAACCCCGATGGCCTGCCGATCGGCTTCACCCGGGACACGGCCCGCGGCAACGACGATTACGCCAAGATCTCCCCGCAGTGGCTGGGTCTCACCTGCGCCGCCTGCCATACCGCCCAGGTGGAGTTCGCCGGGCACAAGGTGCTGGTCGACGGCGCGCCGACGATGGCCGACTTCGAGGGCCTGATGCACGGGCTGGTCGCGGCGCTGCAGGCCACCCTGGCCGACGACGCCAAGTTCGCGCGTTTTGCCGAGCGTGTGCGCCAGCCCGGTGTCTCCGACGCGACGTTGCACGCGCAGCTCGCCAGGATGACCGGGATCCGCCAGGCCTGGAACGACCGGAATCGCGGCGACCATCCCTATGGCTTCGCGCGGCTCGACGCGATCGGCGCCATCTTCAACGAGGTCACGGTCAGCGCGATGCACGTACCGGGCAACCGCAGGTCGGCAAATGCCCCGGTCAGCTACCCGTTCATCTGGGACACCCCGCAGCACGACCGGGTGCAATGGAACGGCAGCGTCGAGAACGCCGGGCCGGGCGCGCTGGGCCGCAATGTCGGCGAGGTGCTGGGCGTGTTCGGGTCCATCAACCTCGACGTCACGCGCCTGCCGATACCGGTCAAGGGTCACAAGAGCTCGGTCGAGATCGAGCACCTGGGCCAGCTCGAGGCCCTGCTGTGGCGGCTGGAATCGCCGCAATGGCCGGAGACCATCCTGCCGCCGATCAACCGGTCGGAGGAGGTGCAGGCCAAGGGCAGGGAGCTCTACGAGCGATTCTGCATCAGCTGTCATCAGGACATCGATCGCAGCAGCCCGGATCGCCGGATCACCGCCCAGATGAAGGGCCTGAGCGAGATCGGCACCGATCCGTGGATGGCCAGGAACTTCGCCGACAACCGCTACGCCAGCGGCCGGCTGGAGGGCAAGTTCACGCGCTACCTGCCCTTGCCGGACCCGCAGTTCCCCCGCCGCTTCGGTGCCGAGGACCAGGGCGTGCAGTTCCTCGGCTACGCCGTGATCGGCACCATCTTCCACGAGCTGCGGAACGACCCGCAGGGCACCATCGACGCGATCAACGCCGGCAGGCCTGCGCGGCTCGAACGGACCATGACCGCAGCGACCGTGCAGACCCAGCCCAAGGCAGCCGCCGAGCAGCTGCAGCTGCAGAATGCAGTGAGCACGAAACTGCCGGAGCCGGCCTATAAGGCGCGGCCGCTGAACGGGATCTGGGCGACCGCACCCTACCTGCACAACGGCTCGGTGCGGACCCTGCGGCAGCTGCTGCTGCCGGCTGCCGATCGCCAGACGGCGTTCCAGGTCGGCAGCCGTGACTACGACCCCAAGGACATGGGCTACGTCGACGCCGGCGGCTTCCGGTTCGACACCGGTCTCAAGGGCAACTCCAATGCCGGCCATGAAGGGCTGGCCTATGGCAACGCGGAGCTGGCCGCGAACCCGGACGAGCTCGATGCCCTGCTCGAATACCTGAAGACCTTGTGACCAGCCGCGTCAGCCCGCCAGCCGGTCCAGCATCGGCTGCGTGATCAGGCAGATCCCATGCTCGCTGCGGCGGAAGCGCTGCGCGTCGAGCTCCGGGTCCTCGCCTACCACCAGCCCCACTGGGATTTTCACCCCGCGGTCGATGACCACGCGGCTCAGCCGCGCATGCCGGCCGATCTCGACCTCGGGCAGCACCACGGCACCTTCCAGGCGGGCGTAGGAATGGACATGAACGCCGGTGAACAGCAGCGTGCTGCGCAGGAAGGCACCGGAGACGATGCAGCCGCCCGACACCAGCGAGCTCATCGCCATGCCGCGCCGGCCGTCCTCCTCGTGGACGAACTTGGCCGGCGGCGTGATCTCGGCATAGGTCCAGATCGGCCAGTTGGCGTCGTACAGGTCGAGCGCCGGGACGATCCGGGTGAGGTCCATGTTGGCCTCGAAATAGGCGTCGATGGTGCCGGCATCGCGCCAGTAATCCTCGGATTCCGCCTTCGACTTCACGCACGACGTGGCGAACCGGTGCGCCACGGCCTTACCGTGCTTGACCAGATAGGGAATGATGTCGTTGCCGAAATCGTGCGCGGAGTTCGGGTCGGCGGCGTCGCGGCGCAATTGGTCGTAGAGAAACTGGGCGTCGAACACGTAGATGCCCATGCTGGCCAGCGCCATGTCAGGGCTGCCCGGGATGCCCGGCGGGTCGGCCGGCTTCTCCAGGAACGAGACGATCCGGTCCTTCGCGTCGACATGCATCACGCCGAACGCCGTGGCCTCCATGCGCGGCACCTCGAGGCAGCCGATGGTCACGTCCGCCCGCTGCGAGACATGCTGCGCGAGCATGATCTCGTAATCCATCTTGTAGACATGGTCGCCGGCCAGCACGACCACGTGGTCGATGCCGTAATCCTGCAGGATGTCGATGTTCTGGTAGACCGCGTCGGCGGTGCCCTCGTACCATTGCGTCTCCGATACGCGCTGGCTCGCCGGCAGCACGTCGAAGCTCTCGTTGCGCTCGGGCCGCAGAAAGTTCCAGCCGCGCTGCAGGTGGCGGATCAGGCTGTGCGCCTTGTACTGCGTCGCCACCCCCATGCGGCGGATGCCGGAGTTCAGCGCGTTGGAAAGTGCGAAGTCGATGATCCGGGTCTTGCCGCCGAAATAGACCGCGGGCTTGGCGCGGCGGTCGGTCAGCTCGCGCAGCCGCGAGCCGCGACCGCCGGCGAGCACGAACGCGAACGCGTTGCGGCTGAGCCGGCTCGACGTCGACGATTGCGGCATGGCCAACCTCCTTCCATGATCCACGCGAAGTGTCCGCCAGTGCGCTGCAGCATGCAAGGCGCGGCAGCCTTCGGATCGGCAGGACGATGACCGACAGCTATTATCACGCTCACGCTGCGAAGGTTCCCACGGCCCCGCCGCTCGCGGGCACCGTCGAGACCGAGACCGCCATCATCGGCGGCGGTCTCGCCGGCCTGGCGACCGCCCTGTCGTTGACCGAGCGCAGTCGCCCGGCCGTGCTGCTGGAGGCGAGGTCAATCGGCGCCGGCGCTTCAGGCCGCAACGGCGGCATGGTGTCGGCCGGGTTTGCTGCATCGCACACGCTGCTCGAGCGCGCGGTCGGCACGACCGCTGCCCGGTCCCTTATCGGCCTCAGCCGTGAGGCCATGGCACTGATGCGCGCGCGGATCGTGCAGCACGAGATCCCCTGCGATCCGGTCGCGGGCGTGCTCGTCGCCTCCTGGTTCGACGACGCGGCCGGCCTGCAGGCCGAGGTCGCGACCATGAACGACCGGTTCGAGATGGCCCTGGAATACTGGCCGCGCGAGCGGCTGCGCCTGGCCTACCCCTCGCCGCGCTACTGGGACGGCATCTTCGACCCCGAGGGCTTCCACCTCGACCCGCTGGCCCTGTGCCGCGGCTACGCGGCCGCGGCGGTGGGGCAGGGCGCGCAGATCTTCGAGGGCACGCCCGCCACCGCGCTCGCGCGGAGTGGCGGACGCTGGCGGATCACCACCCCCGGCGGCGCCGTGCTGGCCCAGCGTGTCGTCCTGTGCCAGAGCGCCTACGCGCCGGGCCTCGTGCCGGCGCTGGCTCGCGCGACCCTGCCGGTGTTCACCTACGTCATGGTCACCGCACCGCTCGACGGTCGCCATGCCGGCGTGATCCGCGCCCCCTTCGCCGTCTACGACAACCGCTACGCCACCGGCTACTACCGTCTGCTGCCCGATGGCCGCCTGCTTTGGGGCGGCCGGATCAGCCCGCGCGAGCACCCGCGCGACCTCGCGGAGCTGATGCGGCGCGATCTGGCCCTGGTCTACCCACAGCTGGCCGACGTCGCCGTGGAATATGCCTGGTCGGGCCGGATGGGCTTCGCCCGCCACAAGATGCCGCTGATCCGCGAGCTGGCGCCGGGCCTGTGGGTCAACTCGGCTTCGGCGGCCACGGCCTGAACACCACCACCCTGGGCGGCGAGCTGGTGGCCTCCGCGCTGGTCGAGGGCGACCGCCGCTGGAAGCTGCTCGCCCCGTTCGCGCCGCGCTGGGTCGGCGGCGCCCTCGGCCCGCTCGCGGCCCAGGCGATCTACGGTCGCAACCGCCTGCAGGATTCCGCCCGCGCCTACTGGCATCACCGGCGCGAGCGGCGCCGCAAAAAGCGCCTGATTTCCGTCTGACTGGCGCGCGTCTCACGCCAGCGCGACACCGGATACCTCGCGACAGTAATCGAGCAATCGGTCCTGCAGTCTTGATCTCGCGCGGCCGGATTCACGTCTTTGGCCCGCTGATGGTAGAAATAGCTGCCGGTCACCCGTGCTGCCGGATCGTCGCTGACCGCCAGCCAGACCTGGGTCCCATGGCCCTGGTCGAGATCGTCCGGCGCGCCCGGGCCGCCCATGCGGGTCGGGACCCATCCCGGGGCCAGCGCATTCGCCAGCACGTCCGGCCAGTGGCGGGCGACGCCGAAGGCGAGCAGGACGTCGTGCAGCTTCGTGTCGGCATAGGCTTGGCTGCCGTTCAGCGGCGGCTGGACCATTGCAGGTCGTCCAGGCTCGGATCACCGCCGGTGTGCATGCCCGAACTGAGATAGATCAGGCGATGGGGTTGGTGCATCAGCGCCGTCAATACATAGGGTGCCAGCACATTGACGGCCCAGAGCTGCGATAGCCCGTCGATCGTCTCGACCAGGTGCGGCTCGCGGGTAGCCGATCCCGACATTGTGGATTACCGCATCGAACCGCCCCAATGCGTTCGCCTGATCTGCAAGCTCGCGCATGGCTGCGAGCGTCGAGAGATCGCCGACCAGCACCGCCGCTTGCGTCAGTGCTCATCGCGTAGCCTCCGCCCGAGCCTCGTTCCTGGCATGCAGCACGACCGCATGACCCTGCTGGGCCAAAAGGCGGCCCGCCATCAAGCCGAGCCCATCCGACGACCCGGTGATGAAGACCTGGCCATTCCGTCCTCCGGCAATTCGGTCACGGTCGGG
>CAWCSG010000018.1:0-221550 GCA_963798145.1 uncultured Alphaproteobacteria bacterium | reverse complement strand
GACCGCCGGATGAAGAGCGGCGTGCGGCCTATTGGGCGAGACAGTTGCTCTGCCCGCGCTTTGCACTAGCCTCCTGTGTTTGGGAGCGTCCAGCCGGCGAGGACATGACCCTATTCTCCGTGCGACACCTGACGATCTATCGCTATGCAAGGCCGGTGGCGTTCGGCGAGCATCGCCTGATGTTCCGGCCCCGGGACAGCTACGATCAGCGGCTGCTCGAGGCCACCTTGCGGGTCGATCCGGAGCCGAGCTGCATTCGCTGGATCCACGATGTGTTCGGCAATTGCGTGGCGCGGGTCACGAATCGCGAGCGCGGCGGCCGAACTGCGCTTCGAGACCCGGATCCGGCTCGATCACACGCCCCAGGCGGCACCGGATTTCCAGATCGACGACGAGGCGCTGACCTTTCCCTTCGCCTATCCGTGCGGACGAGACGGCGGATCTCGCCGCCGCGATCCAGCGCCACTATCCCGATGCCGCCGACGAGGTCGGCCGCTGGGCGCAGGCAGTTCGTGGCCATGGGGCGGCGAACCGACACCGGCACGCTGCTGATGACGATGTGCTACGCGATCCACGAGAGTTTCGCCTACGCGCGCCGATCCGAGGCCGGCACGCAGCCGCCGACGCTCACCCTGCTCCTGCGCCGCGGCACCTGCCGTGATTTCGCGCTGCTGATGATGGAGGCGGTGCGGTCGCTTGGGTTCGCGGCACGGTTCGTGAGCGGGTACATCTACGTCGCCAGCCGCGACGGCTCGACCACGCTGGGCGGCGGCGCCACCCACGCGTGGTGCCAAGTCTATCTGCCCGGGGCCGGCTGGGTCGAGTTCGACCCGACCAACGGCATCGTCGGCAACCGGGACCTGATCCGCGTCGCGGTGGCGCGCGATCCGCGGCAGGCGATGCCGTTGGTCGGGAGCTTTGAAGGCCGGGCGGCGGATTTGCTCGGGATCTCGGTGCAGGTCAACGTGACGACGCCGTCGGCCGGCGACGATCGGGCATGGCTCCGGCGATGGAACTGACTTCGGCCGACGGCGTTGGTGCCTAGGATCTGCCAGCGGGGCAGACGAACGCTCGAACGTCGCGGAAAACTTCATGAAGATACGTGCTGGTTTCACCCTGGGCTACGAATGCCTGCAGCCCACGCCGATGCTGCTGACCCTCAACATCCATCCGTCCCGGCGTGTCGATCTGCTGACCGACCAGGTCCTGACCTTCGACCGCCCGACCGACGTGTGGGGCTATATTGATGGTTTCGGCAATGCCTGCACGCGGATCGTGGCACCGGCCGGACTGACGAAGATCTCCACCGCGTTCGAGATCTACGACAGTGGTGAGCCCGATCCGGTCGCGCCCAACGCGGTCCAGCACGACATCCAAAATCTGCCGGACGACGTGCTCGTCTTCCTGCTCGGCAGCCGCTACTGCGACACCGACCGGCTCAGCGAATTTGCCTGGTCGCAGTTCGGCAATTCGCCATTGGGTTGGGGCCGCGTCCAGGCGATCTGCGATTTCGTGCATAATCACATCGTGTTCAATTACCAGAATGCCGACTCGCTGCGCACGGCGCATGGCGGTTACAGCGACCGGACCGGGGTCTGCCGCGACTTCGCGCACCTGGCGATCACGCTCTGCCGCTGCATGAACATCCCGGCGCGCTACTGCACGGGCTATCTCGGCGACATCAAGGTGCCGCCAGTGCCCGACCCCATGGACTTCAGCGCCTGGTTCGAGGCGTATCTGAGTGGGCGCTGGTATACGTTCGACGCCCGGCACAATCATCCGCGCGTCGGCCGGGTCCTGATGGCCGTCGGCCGCGACGCCACCGACGTGGCCCTATCGACCAGTTTCGGGGCATCGCGGCTCGCGCATTTCGAGGTCGTCACCGACGAGATTCCGCAGGAGACTTCCACGGAGACGAGCGGGCAGGCCGCCGCGTGATGTCGGCGACTTGCTCCTGACCACACACGACCCCTATTCTATGGACCTATGCCCGACTGGGAGAGCGCGGCCATGCAGCGTGTCCTGATCACCGGCGCCGCGGGCGGCATCGGGCGCCGGCTGCGGTCGGACATTCGCGGCCTCTATCCGATCGTCCGCCTGTCGGACCGGGCTCCGCTCGACCCGGCGGGCCCGGGCGAAGAGGTCATGAATGCCGATCTCGCCGATCTTGCCGCGTGCGAAGCGATGTGCGACGGCGTCGATGGCATCATCCATCTCGGTGGACAGGCGATCGAGGCCGATTGGGACACGGTGCTGCAGGCCAACATCGTCGGCTGCTACAACCTGTTCGAAGCCGCCCGGCGCCAGGGCGTCAAGCGGGTCGTGTTTGCCACCACCAACCACGTGATCGGCTTCTATCGCCGCGGCCAGCGCATCGACCATGCCGTGCCGCCGCGGCCGGACAGCCGCTACGGGGTCAGCAAGGCGTTCGGCGAGGCGCTCGGGCGGCTCTATGCCGATAAGCACGGCCTCCGCGTGCTCAACATCCGGATCGGCAATTACGGCGACCGGCCGCTCGACCGGCGGCGGCTGTCGATCTGGATCAGCCCGGGCGACTTCCTCCAGTTGGCCCGTATCGGGCTCGAGCATCCCGACCTGCACTACGAGATCGTCTACGGCGCGTCCGAGAACGACCGCACCTGGTGGGACAACGCGAACGCCTACCGGCTTGGCTACCGGCCGCAGGACGAATCGGAGCTGTTCGCGCCCGACATTCTGGCGGCCGAGCTGGAGGCTGCGGACCTCGTCGCCGAGCAGTTTCAGGGCGGGCCGTTCTGCTCGGCCGAGTTCACCGGCAGCCCCGACCGGATCGACTGACCAAGTTCAGTCGTGCGGGCGCCATTGGTCCTGGATCAGCTCGCGCTCCTGGTCCCGGCTGAGCGGCCCGCTTTTCGGTTGCAGGCCGGCATCCTGGGGCCGGCCGATGCCCAGCGAATCGAATAGACGTGATACGAAGCCTAGCGGTGCTGCAGTCGTCGCGGAGTTGGTGGCTAGGGCCGGAGCAGGTGCCGGCGTTGCGGCACCGGATGGTGTCGGGGCATGCACCGCCGTCGCGCCGTTCGACGTATGCCCTCCTTATTGTGGACGATCCAGCCGTCGGCGACGTAGCTGTGGTCGCCGTCGAGTAGGAGGTTGAACAGCGGGGTGCTCGGGTCCGCGTCGGTCGCGGATAGCACCTCGAGCGTGGTCGTCCGCTGCACGAATGGGCCGCCGCCGACCGGGAGCGCGCCGCGACACAGTTGGTCCCCGATCTGCAGCGATCCCACCGGCAATCGGGCATTCTCGCGTCGTGTCGCCTCCGGATCGAGCGCCTTCCAGCCCTCGGCGGTGAGAAACGGGTGCTCGGCGGTCACGAAAGGGCGGCCGCCATTGAGCGCATAGAGCCGCCGCGCGCCGAGCGCCGTCCGCTCGCATCGCACCACACGGTTGATCCGGCCACGCCGCCCGACGACGAGGTCGCCCATGCCAAGCTGCTCGATCGCCCGTTGGCTGCCGTCGGCCATGAGGATCGGAGTGCCGGCCGTGAAGCAGGATTCCTCGGCCTGCGTCTGGTGCACACCTTTGCCCGGATGAGCGAGGTCGACCGGCGGGGTGGCGAGCTGGAGAGCGAGCAGGCTCGAACTGCAGAGGAGAAGGAGGCGCTTCTGGTGCGTCGGTGTCATCGGGAGCTTTCCGGAGCCTGCCGGAATGGCCGCTCCGATAGCAACAACGCGGCCGCCGCGATGCTTTATCCGGCACGTCAGAAATATATTTCGGTAGCCTTAACCTCATTAGTGGGCGATAGAATCTGGAGTGATCCGTGCGACCGATCCGTGGCGCGCGGGCCGTTGGGGCGGAACGAACAGGTCATGCAGGGGACCGAGGCCGGGGCGCAGCAGGCGGCGTGGCAGGCACTGCTGGCGTTGCGACCGCGACTGCGCCGGTTCGCGTGTGGGCTCACTGGCTCACTGGAGGAAGCGGACGACCTGGTCCAGGCCGTGTACCAGCGGGCGATCGAGCGCCACTGGCAGTGGGAACCGGGCACGCGGCTGCAGAGCTGGGTGTTCAAGATCGCCCACAGCCTCTGGATCAGCGGCAAGCGGCATGCGGCGGTCCGAGCGGGCCGGGGCGTGCCAGTCGATCCCGATACGCTGATCGGGGCCGATGGCGAGCGGGCGATGCAGGCTCGTCTGACTCTGGCCGACGTGCGCCGCCTCGTGGCTGACTTGCCGGAAGAACAACGGGGTGCATTGATGCTGGTGGCGGTCGAAGGCCTGTCCTATGCCGAGGCCGCTGACGTGTTGGGCATTCCAGCCGGCACGGTGGCCAGCCGGGTCGCGCGGGCGCGCCTGGCGCTGGCGACGGCACTGGACGGCGCGGATGTGGCGGGAATCGCCGCAGCCAGCGCCGCTCCCGTTTTGGTGAGGACCGGATGATGGATAAGGTCGATTCCGCCACGCTGGTGGCGTACCTCGATCGCGAACTGGACGCTGCCGCCGGGATGGAGATCGAGAGCGCGCTGGGGATGGATGCCAAGCTGCGCGGCCGCCTGGCCGCTCTTCAGGGTGTCGATGAAGCGCTCGAAGCGGCATTCGATCCGATCCTGACCGAGCCTCTGCCGGCACTGGCGGCAATTGCACCGCTGCGGTCGGTAGGGCCGGCCGCTCGTCCGGCCACTTTCCGACCCATGACCCGGCTGGCGTGGGCTGCCGGCTTCGGCGGGCTGATTGTCGGCTTCGCGGCGGCCGAGCTCGGGCCAGCATTGAGTTCCGCGGACCCGCCTATGGCGGCGGCCGCCATCCAGGCCGAGTTGCCGGAGGTGCTGGAGAGCGAGGTGAGCGGCACGACGGTGGCGTTCAATGAT
Organism: uncultured Alphaproteobacteria bacterium; assembly: GCA_963798145.1. Classification (GTDB taxonomy): domain Bacteria; phylum Pseudomonadota; class Alphaproteobacteria; order Geminicoccales; family Geminicoccaceae; genus Benzoatithermus. The sequence goes on along the minus strand of CAWCSG010000018.1, from coordinate 216,707 downwards.
CCGGTGCAGGGCATTTCGGGCACCGTCAAGCCGCTCAGCACTTTTCTGAACGCGGACGGCACCTACTGCCGAGCCTACGAGGCCAGTGCCTCGCATGAGGATGGCACCCTCACCAGCCGCGGCGTCGCTTGCCGCGACGAGGCAGGCTATTGGCTGACCCGGGTCCAGGTCAACACGTCCAGGGTCTAGAGCGTGTCCGATAACACCGGATCCGATCTAGACCCTCGCGACTATCGGCCTACTTGGGGCGAGCCTCTTCTCTCGGAGAGAAATACTCCAGACGCGCTGGATCGGCACGGTTTCCGCTTAGCCCCAGTGCTCGTAGTTGCGGCGCCGCAGCATGCGCCAGAACATCTTGACCAACAGCCGGGGAACAAGCGCCGCGAGCGCAACCAGTGCGATGGATCCGACCACGAAATCGCGCTGCTGCCAAGCCCCTGGCAGCGTCGGCCAGATCACGGCGACGACGCTCAATCCCGCTAAGGCGCCCAGTACGGTGACCATATTGGCAGAGCGCCGATAGCGTTGTCGCATGACCCAGAACGTGCGCACCTGACGGGACACTACAAAATCCCCCGCTAGTATAATGGCTTAATATACCTCCCATCCTGCTGCGGCGCAATAGACTTCTGCCCTCGGCCGAGATCAGCCGGCGGGCGAGGGCAGAGGCAGTGCTACCAGCTCCCGACGTTCGGCATCGAGGTCCACGGCTCGCTCGGTGACAGTGCTTCGCCCTGCTGCAGGAGCTCGATCGAGATGCCGTCCGGTGATTTGACGAAAGCCATGCGGCCATCGCGGGGCGGACGATTGATGGTCACGCCTTTGTCCATCAGGTCCTGGCAGGTAGCATAGATGTCGGCGACCGAGTAGGCGAGGTGGCCGAAATTGCGCCCGCCAGTGTAGATCTCGGGATCCCAGTTGTAGGTCAGCTCGACCTGTGCGTCGGGGTTCTCGTCGGCGGCGAGAAAGATCAGGGTGAAGCGGCCCTGCTGGCTCTCCGTCCGGCGGACCTCCTTCAGGCCGAGCTTATTGGCGAAGAAGTCGAGCGACTGCTCGACGTTGCTGACTCGTACCATCGTGTGCAGGTAGCGCATGGCCGTGACCTCCGCGTTCGTGAGCCTGTTGCTCCCGATATGTAGCCCCGGGCGGCGCGGATGCCATGCGCGGCGTGGTCAGAGTGGTGATTTCATCCGCACGCGGAACAGCGGGATCGTCTTGTTCTCGAGCAATTCCTGCAGCGCCCCGCCCTCCTGGCCGCCGAGGTCACCCAGCGGCCCCAGCAGCGAAGGGCCCTTGTTGGGAGTCAGATTTGGCCGGACCTTGTCGACCTCGTCGACCTGATTTGCAGCCGGCTCGTTGGTGGCATCAACGAACGGTGGAAGGGCTTCGTCCAGGACAGATTTTGGCGGTGCCGCGACGTCGGCGGGACGAACGGTCAGGTCCATCCGCTCGAGATCTGGCGCCGGCCGCCCGACCGCAGGATCAGACCAGATGGCAAGGACCAATGCCAGAACAGCGGGCGCCCAGGCGAGAGCGCTACCGGCCCGGCATATGCCGGCTGACACCATTCTGTGCTGCGGCATCCGAAATGCCTCGTCATTTCACGGGCTTGAACCACCAACTTCCGATATTACCCGATCCAGGCGAAGCGCGCGCGTACCGAGTGGTGGCACTGGTCACAAGCGCTGTTTCATGTTGCTCTCATGCCGCAGTTCGGCAAGCCCGGAACGCGCTCATCGGTTGTAGCGCCCCACGAGCGGGATGCCGGTCAGCAGGCTGATCAGATGGGCCGCGGCCAGGACGGCGGCGATCACGCCGATCGCGAGCAGCAGCGTTGCCGGGAACAAACGCACATCGCCGAGCTCGCGCGGGCGAGTTTCCTGCCATCGGGCGAGGCCGGCCAGCGCCAGACCCGCGACCAGCAGCGCCAAGGTCCAAGGGAGGGTCAAGGTCGCGCGCTCCGGCGAGCTAGCCCCGCTCGAAGTAGCGCATCAGCTCCCAGTCGGTGACCGCCTTGTCGAACACGCCGAGCTCCCAGCGACCGGCATGGATGTAATGGTCGATCACCTCGTCACCCATCGCCTGGCGCAGCACCGTGGAGCGATCGAGCCGGTCCACGGCGTCGCGCAGCGTCGCGGGCACGGCCGGCACCTCGCCCGACTTGTAGGCGTCGCCCTGGAACGCCGGCGGCAGCTCCAGCCGCTGCTCGATCCCATGCAGGCCGGCGGCCAGGAACGCGGCGAAGGCGAGGTAGGGATTCACGTCGGCCCCGCCGACGCGGCACTCGACCCGGGTCGCAGGGCCGTGGCCCAGCACCCGAAAGCCGGACGTGCGGTTGTCGCGGCTCCAGACCAGATTGGTCGGCGCAAACGAGCCGGCCTGGAAGCGCTTGTAGGAGTTGATGTAGGGCGCGAGGAAGTAGGTCATGTCGCCGCCCACGGCCAGCAGGCCGGCCAGAAACTGGCGGAACAGCTCGGTTTCGCCATGCCCGTCGCTGAACATCGGCCGGTCCGTCGGCATCCCACAGCGAGCCATGGATGTGACACGAGTTGCCGGCGAGGTCGGCGCGCCATTTGGCCATGAAGCTCACCGCCTTGCCCTGCAGGTAGGCGATCTCCTTGACGCCGTTCTTGTAGATCACATGCCGGTCGGCCATCTCCAGCGCCTCGGCATAGACGAGGTTCAACTCCTCCTGGCCGGGGCCCCACTCGCCTTTGCTCTCCTGCACCGGGATGCCGGCGGCTTCCATGCCGTTGCGGATCGCGCGCATCAGCGGCTCGCGCTTGGTGGTCTCCAGGATGTGGTAGTCCTCGATGTACCAGCCGGCCGTCTTGAGATCGCGGTAGTGCTTCTCGCGCGCCGCCGCGTAGCTGTCATCGAAGGCGTAGAACTCGAGCTCCGAGGCCATCTTGGCGGAGTAGCCGAGCGCCTTCACGCGCTCGAGCTGCCGCTTGAGGATCGAGCGCGGGCAGTGTGGCAACGCTTGGCCATCATGGTCGGTGACGTCGCCGAGGACCAGGGCGGTGCCGGGCAGCCAGGGGATCCGGCGCAGGGTGCCGAGGTCCGGCCGGATGACGAAGTCGCCGTAGCCCTTGTCCCAGGACGCGGCCTTGAAGCCCGGGACCGGCTCCATCTCCATGTCGACCGCGAGCAGATAGTTGCAGGCGTGCCATTCCTCGTGCACCGCATCCAGGAAGTAGCGTCCGGTGCAACGCTTGCCGATCAGCCGCCCCTGCATGTCGGTGAACGCGGCCACGACGGTGTCGATCTCGCCGCTGGCCACCAATTCCTCGAGCTGCCCCTTGTCCAACCTGCCTGACATGCTGCCGATCTCGCTCAATTGCTGCCTGAATGGTGGCGTAGACCGTGGGCCGCGCGGCGGCAAGGAAGCTTCGGCATGACGTTTCTGTTCGGGAAGCTGGCCTTTCTGGTGCTGCGCCCGAGCAATCTGTTGCTGATTCTGGCCTTGGCGGGGATAGGCGGCTGGGCGTGCCGACGACGCTTCGGCAAGTCGCTGGTCGTCGCCGCCGTGTTGTCGATGGCCGTCTGCACGGTGCTGCCCGTAGGCTTGTGGCTGACCGCGCCACTGGAGGACCACTTTCCGCAGCCGGAGGTCGATCCGCCCCGTGTCGACGGGATCGTCGTCTTGGGTGGAGGAATCGATGGCCGGGTGTCAATGGCTCGCGGGCAGCCGAGCTTTGGAGAGAGCATGGAGCGTTTTGCCGCGATCCCCGAGCTGGCGCGGCGCTTTCCGGCCGCCCGCATCCTGTTCACCGGCGGTGTCGCGTGGAACGCGGGCAGCGGCGATACGACCGAGGCCGCCGTGGTCGGCCGTTTTCTCGCCCAGCAGGGGATGGCCCACGGGCGGGTCGAGTTCGAGGATCGTGCCCGGTCGACCCGGGACAACGCCCTCCTGACCCTGCAGCTGGCGCGCCCGCGTCCCAGCGAGCGTTGGATTCTGGTCACCTCGGCCATGCACCTGCCGCGCGCGATCGGCGCGTTTCGCCGCGCCGGCTGGCCCGAGCTGCAGCCCTGGCCGGTCGACTATCGAACCACCGGCAGGCCGGATCTGGTCGGCGAGCCCAGCATGGGTGCGCGGCTGTCGGAACTCGATCAGGCGGCTTACGAGTGGTTGGGTCTGCTTTACTATCGTCTGCTAGGCTATACCGACGCTATCTTCCCGGCGCAGGTGTGATGCCCGGCGCGGAGGTCCAATTCTTGAGACGAGCTGCGCTGGCAACGGCCATCCTTTTGACAACCGTGCTCGCGGCGGTGGCGGCGGAGCCGCCGGCCAAGGAGCTGTTCGGTAGCATCGCGGCGCCTGCACCGGCTGGGAAGGGTCATGTCATCGGCAGCTACGCCAAAGGTTGTCTCGCCGGCGGCACGGCACTGCCGATCGACGGTCCGGCCTGGCAGGCGATGCGGCTGTCGCGCAACCGGATTTGGGGAGACCCCGACCTGATCGCGTTCATCGAAAGGTTGGGCTTGGCAGCGCGCGCCGACGGCTGGCCGGGTCTCCTCGTCGGCGATATGGCCCAGCCGCGCGGCGGCCCGATGCGCACCGGTCATGCTTCGCATCAGATTGGGCTCGACGTCGATCTGTGGCTGGTGCCGATGCCCGATCATACGCTGAGCGGCGACGAGCGTGAATCGATCTCGGCGATATCCATGCTGGCAAACGGCACGCGAACGGCCGATCCGAAGCGCCTCACGAATGCGCACATCGCGCTCATCCGCCGTGCCGCGCTCGATCCGGCCGTCGCACGAATCTTCGTCCATCCGGGCATCAAGCAGGCCATGTGTGACCGCGCGACCGGCGACCGGTCCTGGCTTACCAAGATCCGCCCCTGGTGGGGGCACGACACCCATTTCCATGTCCGGCTCGCCTGCCCCGCGGGCGAATTTCTATGTCGTGACCAGGAGCCGCCACCGGCAGGCGACGGTTGCGGCGAGGATCTGGCGTGGTGGCTCACCGACGCACCCTGGAAGCCCAAGGCGCCGGGGCCGCCACCCAAACCACTTCGGCTCGCCGATCTGCCGACCGAATGTGCCGAGGTACTCCGCGCACCCTGACCTGGTCGTCAGATCACGTGGAATACGTAGAGCAGGATGATCACCGGGATCGGCAGCCCAACGAGCCAGAGCAGAACACCACGCATCAGCCTTCTCCTGCGGCTCATAAGATCGAGCCGATGGGCAGGAAACTGGCGGCTACACCGGCCGGTTCCGACTTACGCGACCAGCCGAATCAACGCTCCCGCCGCGGCGCAGCCCGCCAGCGTCGGCAGCATGCCGACCTTGAAGCGGAACATGGCGACCATCGCGCCGAGGGCCAGCAGCGCCGCCCAGGGGTCCAGAGTTCCCAGGACGGGCATGCTCGTACTCACCAGCCCGAACTGCAGAACCCGGACCTCGCCGAACAATGCGTGCAGGGCGAACCAGACGGCGAGGTTGAGGATCACGCCGACGACGGCGGCGGTGATCGAGGTCAAAGCGCCGCCGAGCAGGCGATTGCCGCGCAGGGTCTCGACGTAGGGCGCGCCCAGGAAGATCCACAAGAAGCAGGGGATGAAGGTGACCCAGGTGGTGAGCACCGCACCCAGGAAACCGGCGAGCAACGGATCCAGGCCGGTCGCGGCGCGAAACGACGCCAGGAAGCCGACATAGGTCAGCACCAGGATCAGCGGTCCGGGCGTGGTCTCGGCCATGGCGAGGCCGTCCAGCATCTCGCCCGGCCGCAGCCAGCCCAGCGTCTCCACGGCCTGCTGGGCCACGTAGGCCAGGACCGCGTAGGCGCCGCCGAAGGTCACCACCGCCATCTTCGAGAAGAACACGGCCATTGTGGCGAAGACGCTGGACGCGCCGAAGATCGCCACCAGCAGCAGCGGCAGCGCTGCCCACAACGCGCCCCAGACCAGGATTACCCGCGCTACGCCCGCCAGCGATGGCTCGCTGTGTGCCATCTGGCGCTCGAGCGCGGTCGGAGCGCCGCCTGGCGGACCGTGCGTCGACGGCGCGAACAGGTCGGGCCGGACCTTGGCGCCGATCAGGCCGATGAGGCCGGCGCCCAGCACGATCAACGGGAAGGGCACACCAAACGCGAAGATCGCGACGAACGCCACGGCGGCCAGCGCTACCATCGCCCGGTTCTTGAGCGCGCGCCTGCCGACCCGCAGCACGGCCTCGATCACCACGGCGAGCACCGCGGCCTTGAGACCGAAGAACAGGGTCTCCAGCGCCGGCGTATCCTGAAACTGCGCGTAGATCGTGCTCAGCGTCACGATGACGAGGAAGCCGGGCAGCACAAACAGCGTGCCGGCGACCACGCCGCCCAGAGTTCGGTGCAGCAGCCAGCCGATATAGGTCGCCAGCTGCTGCGCCTCTGGGCCGGGCAGGAGCATGCAGTAGTTGAGTGCGTGCAGGAACCGCGCCTCGCTGATCCAGCGTTTCTCCTCGACCAGGATTCGGTGCATCAGCGCGATCTGGCCGGCCGGACCACCGAACCCCAGCAGTCCGATCTTGAGCCAGGTCCGCCATGCCTCGGCGAAGGTCACCGCCGCGCCCTCGGCCGAGCTCGCCGCCTGTATCTTCGGTCTCGCCATGCCGGGCTCCAGGCTCACGTGCGCACCGGCTGCGCCGGTCCGGTGACGATGGTCGCGCCAGATGGCACCTGCAACCACGCGCGGACTGGCATCGAACGCGTCGCGGCGACGCAGGTCGATGACGCGGTGTCGCCGGCGAGGCGACCAGGCGGGCCAATTCCGCCGCCGTCACACGATGAGGGGATGGGTCATTCGATCTTCCCGCCAATACTGGATCGTGCCCGGCAGCGGCTTGTAGGTTCAACCATGCATACCGAATCGCGTGGCTGCTGAAGCAGGTCGAGCGGGATCGCTGATCCCGGGTGCAGCACCGATCTGAACCCGCCGGCGCCGCCGCGTCGACCAACGCCGGCAAGCCATGTTGCATCGCAGTATGATTTTCGTCCCGAAATCCGGAAATGGCGCCGTTACAGGCGTTCGCATGCGGAAGGGCATTGCTGCGATGCAATATTAGATCTGCTGCACGTAGCTGGACGGGCCACTTATCGACCTGACCGGCTCGTCTGAACAGTGCCGGTCTGATCAGGGAGGGTGTTCCACCCTCCCGGCTTCCGCGGGGTGCATGCCCTGCCGGTGCCGGTCTTTTCTTGGAGATCGGACCTGTGAACCTGCTCAACGAAACGCTGCGAATCTGGGCGATGCATCGCGAGTTCCGTACGGTCCTCGGCGAGCTGAAGCAGTACTCGGACCGTGACCTGAACGAACTCGGCATCAGCCGTGGCGACATCGCCCGGGTCGCCTACGAGGAGGCGGAACGGCGCATCATGACGCCGCCCGTCGCGCGGCACGAGACCTCGACCGACGGCTGGCAAATTCGGGCACCGCTGCCCAGCCGCTAGATGACGAGTTTTGACCTTACCCCTATCGATCTGGAGGTGCTCATGAGCACGATCCACCGCTATTCCGCCCAGTCGGCGGAGCTTCCCGAGATCAGGCGTCACGATCGCGCCCGGTACGTCGCCGAGGCGAGACGCCTGCGCGCCGAGCAGATCGACCGGCTGCTCGCAGCCGCAGGCAGCGGTTTGGCCCGGCTAGGCCACGCTCTGATCAGCCCGATCAATCGCGCCTTGCAGACGAATTCCCGAACTGGCTGAGGAGGTGGCAAGCCATTGCGTGCAACCACTCATCCGACATGGAGTTGATCATGCTCAATCTCGCTTTTAGCCTCATCCCTTCACTGCGGTCGCCCTCTGGCGACGCGCCGCTCGGCAAGCTCGGCATGCTTGGCCGCTGGCTGCGGGAGCGGAGCCGCTACCGGCTAGCCCTGCGCGAGTTGCGCCGCCTCGACGGGCGGGACCTCGACGAACTCGCTCTCGGTAGTGCGGACTTTCCGGCGCTGGCCGAACGCCATGCCGCCGGCCTCGCTCCCCTAACGCCATCGCAGCTCGGCTCGTTGCGCCGGCTGTGACCGTCGCGGGATTAGCGCCCCGGGCGCCAAGCCCGGGGCTTGCTCAGCGTCGGCCGCCTCTCAATGATCCGCCTGCCTCGTGGGGTGGCCGGTATGCTTCGCGATCAACGTGAAAATGAACGCGACGCCGAAGGCGAACAACAGGAAGCCCACGACATAGACCATCGGGTCGTGGGCGCGGCTGGCCATGAACAACCCGAACAGGCTGAGTAGCGCCATCAGGACGCCGAAGATCAAGGGACCCATCTTGTCGAACCTATCGTTGGAGGTTGCCGGCCCGCTCAGCCGTGCTCGGGGAAGCTGACGAGGTCCCGGTAGGCATGCCAGCTGGCATGGCCGATCAAGGGTAAGGTGACGATCAGACCGAGATAGAGCGTGGCGATGCCGGCGGCCGTGAACACCACGATCAAACCGGCCCAAAACAGCATCGGCAGGAAGTTGGTCTGGACGGTGCGGAAGCTGGTCGCCATCGCATCGACCACGTTGGCCTCAGGGTGATCCAGCAGCAACGGGATCGAGACCGCGCTGATCGCGAATGCCAGCAAGGCCAGGGCTCCGCCGATCAGCGTGCCGAATACCAGGAACGGCAGCGTGTCGGCCTGCAGGAAGGTCGAGACGATCAGGTTCTCGAACGATGGCGGCTGCAGTCCGAAATACAGGAAGAAGATCAGCGCGGCGAGGCGGGCCCAGGCGAACATCAGCAGCATCAACGCCACGCCGACCAGCGCGATCTGGCTGGCGTTGCGATTGAACGACTGCAGGGCCTGCATCAGCGTGGTCGATTCGCCGAGCTCCGCACGACGACTGACCTCGTACAGGCCGACCGTCAGGATCGGCCCCACGATCAGGAACCCGGCCATCATCGGCAGGACGAGGTAGAGCATGTCCGCCAGGGCGAGGCCGAATGTCAGGACGTAGCCGGTGAGCGCTGCGAGCACGCCATAGGTGTAACTGACCATCGGCGCGCTGCGCATGTCCCGCCAACCTTTGACCAGCCACTGCCACGGCCGGTCGAGTTCGATCTTCCGGATTGCGGGCATCGGGCTCGCGTAGACCGGGATCGATTCAGCCTCCATCTCCGCCTCCCCTGCCAGTAGCCCCCGCGGGCGCAGAATACCGCCGTCCGGCGGCGGGCGTACTTGAGGCAGATCAATGCCCCGACTCGCCGCCTGCTGCCAAGGTCACGTCGTCGCAGGGACGGTTTTTCGGTTCACCGTCGGCCGGCGAATCGATAGCTCAGGTTCAGGTGAGGGTGGTGTTCAGCCGCGCCGAACCGAGCGGGGATGCAGCGAGCCAAAAGGCCGTCACGACGGCCCGGCCGCGAGTTGGAGGTAGATCGACCCATGTCAGCCGCCGCGGTCGCCGTTCAGAGCTCCGATCAACCGGCCTACAACGAAGACGTCATCCGCCTGTTCGTGATCGCCACCATGTTCTGGGGCGTGATCGGGTTCATGGCAGGCACGTTCATCGCCTTCGAGCTCGCCTACCCCGCGCTCAACCTCGGGCTGGAGTGGACGACCTTCGGACGCTTGCGCCCACTCCACACCTCGGCGGTGATTTTCGCGTTCGGCGGCAACGCGCTGCTCGGCACCTCGTTCTATGTCGTTCAACGAACCTGCCGCGCCACCCTGTTCGGCGGCCCGCTGGTCGCAAACTTCGTGTTCTGGGGCTACCAGCTGTTCATCGTGTTGGCGGCGATGGGCTACGTCATGGGCATCACCCAGGGCCGTGAGTACGCCGAGCCCGAATGGTATGTCGACCTGTGGCTGACCCTGGTTTGGGTCGTCTACCTGGTAGTGTTCTTCGGCACGCTGCTGCGCCGCAAGGAGCCGCATATCTATGTCGCCAACTGGTTCTACCTCGCGTTCATCGTCACCATCGCGATGCTGCATATCGTCAACAATCTCGCGGTCCCGGTCTCGTTCTTCGGCGTGAAGAGCTATTCGCTGTTCGCCGGTGTCCAGGATGCGCTGACGCAATGGTGGTACGGCCACAACGCGGTCGGCTTCTTCCTCACCGCCGGCTTCCTCGGCATGATGTACTATTTCGTGCCCAAGCAGGCCGACCGGCCGGTCTATAGCTATCGCCTCTCGATCATCCATTTCTGGGCGTTGATCTTCCTCTACATCTGGGCGGGTCCGCACCATCTGCTCTACACGGCACTCCCGGAGTGGGCGCAGGTGCTGGGCATGACCTTCTCGATCATGCTGTGGATGCCGTCCTGGGGCGGCATGATCAACGGCCTGATGACCCTGTCCGGCGCCTGGGACAAGCTGCGCACCGACCCGGTGCTGCGCTTTCTCGTGGTCTCGATCGCCTTCTACGGCATGAGCACCTTCGAGGGGCCGCTGATGGCGATCCGGCAGGTCAACGCGCTCAGCCACTACACGGACTGGACCATCGGGCATGTCCATTCCGGTGCTTTGGGCTGGGTCGCGTTCGTCAGCTTCGGCGCCATGTACTTTCTCGTGCCGCGCCTATGGAAGGTGCCGCGGCTCTACTCGCTGCAGCTGGTCGAGTGGCACTTCTGGGTCGCGACCATGGGCATCGTGCTCTACATCACGGCCATGTGGGTGTCGGGCATCATGCAGGGCCTGATGTGGCGGTCGTTCGACCATCTGGGCTTCCTGCAGTTCTCGTTCGTCGAGACCGTCGTGGCGATGCACCCGTTCTATGTCATCCGGGCGTTCGGGGGCGTGCTGTTCCTCACCGGTGCCCTGATCATGGTCTACAATCTCGTGCGCACCGCGCGCGGCGATGTCAGCTCCGAGAAGGCCCCGGTGATTCGACCGGGCTTCGCCCGCCCAGCTCCGGCCGAGTGAGGACCCGACGCCATGTCGCTGATGCGCAAGCACGAGCGGGTCGAGACCAGCGGCATGCTGCTCCTGGTCTTGACCCTGATCACGGTCTCGATCGGGGGCATCGTGGAGATCGCACCCCTGTTCAAGATCGAGAGCACGATCGAGCAGGTCGACGGTGTGCGCCCGTACAGCCCGCTGGAGCAGCTGGGCCGCAACATCTACCTGCGCGAGGGTTGCTACACCTGCCACAGTCAGATGATCCGGCCGTTCCGCGACGAGGCCGAGCGCTATGGCCACTACAGCCTCGCCGCCGAGAGCATGTACGACCATCCGTTCCAGTGGGGCTCCAAGCGTACTGGCCCCGATCTCGCGCGGGTCGGCGGCAAATACTCGAATGCCTGGCAGGTGGCGCACCTGGTCGATCCGCGCAGCGTGGTGCCGGAAAGCATCATGCCGCCCTACGCGTTCCTGCTCGAGCACGACCTGCCGATCTCCGACATCGCCGACCATTTGCGCGCGCTACGCAGCGTGGGCGTGCCGTACAGCGATGAGGAGATCGACGCGGCCAGGGCCGACGTCCTGGCCCAGGCGTCGGTCGACGGTGACCATGAGGCCGTGCTGGCACGCTACCCGAAGGCCGCCGTCGGCGATTTCGACGGGCAGCCCGACCGCGTCACCGAGATGGACGCGCTGGTCGCCTACCTGCAGATCCTCGGTCGCATGGTCGATTTCACCGCCATCCGCACCGAGGACCTGCTGCAGTAGGCGCCGTGCCGCATGGACACGCTCCTGCCCATTCTGAAGCAGTTCTGGGGCATCTGGCTGATGGCCCTGTTCGTCGGCATCGTCGTCTGGGTGTTCTGGCCCAGCCGGCGCAAGCAGATGGAAGACGATGCGCGCATCCCGTTCCGGGATGAGGAGGGGACGGATGGCCGAGAAGGTTAGCAGGGATGCGGTGACGGGAGTCAACACCACCGGTCACGAGTGGGACGGCATCCGCGAGCTCGACAACCCGATGCCGAGATGGTGGGTATACACCTTTCACGCATCGGGCATCGTGGCCGTGGTGATGTGGATTCTCTACCCGTCCTGGCCCTGGGGCACCGGCTATCTCGGCGGCGTGCTGGGCTACAACGAGCGCGTCGATTTCGAGCAGCGGATGGCGGCGGCGAAGGCGGCGCAGGCCCAGTGGCTCGACCGCATCGCCGCATCGGATGCGGCCACGATCCAGGCCGATCCGGAGCTGCAGCAGTTCGCGCTGGCCGGCGGCGAGGTCGCGTTCAAGACCAACTGCGCACCCTGCCACGCGCTCGGCGGCGCTGGCCAGGGCTTCTTCCCGACCCTGGCCGACGACGACTGGCTCTGGGGCGGTGACCTCGCGCAGATCGAATATACCATCCGCCACGGCATCCGGAACGGCCAGGACCCGGATGCGCGCGACAACGCCATGCCGGCCTTCGGCGCCGACGGTCTGCTCGAGCCAGCGCAGATCGCCAATGTCACCCAGTATGTGCTGTCGTTGACCAAACGGCAGACCGACGAGGCGGCGGCCGTCGAGGGTGCGACGATCTTCGCCGAGAACTGCGCGGCCTGTCACGGCGAGGATGGAGGCGGGCTCGCCGATTTGGGTGCCCCGGCGCTCAACGACGCTATCTGGCTGTACGGGGGCGAGGCCGAGCAGATCAAGGCGCAGATCAACCGTCCGCGCCTGGGCGTGATGCCGGCCTGGCAGGGCCGGCTCGACGACGACACGATCAAGATGCTGGCGGTCTATGTACATGCTCTGGGCGGCGGCCAGTAGCGCCCGGCAACGCGCCGTTGCCGGGCGAGTTGGCAGCCGCTATAGAGACGCCGTCCAGCCCGTGTCGGAGCGTAGCGCAGCCTGGTAGCGCATCAGTCTGGGGGACTGGGGGTCCCGGGTTCAAATCCCGGCGCTCCGACCAATAAAATCAAGGACAGGGCGTCCGATATTCTAGCCCCTCAGTACGATGCTACGCTGCCGTGCGCGTAGCGAGTGCGAGTACCGCAGTGACTTCAATCCCCGACGACGCTGCGCCAGTGCCGCCCCGCCCGACCACAACCGAACTCCGTGACTAGTAGCCCGCGCCTCCCTGCCGTTTCGCGGGCGGGGCTTCGACAGCGCCCGCGCTCGTTGCGCCTCGCTGGCCGTTCAGGATCGCCCGCATGCCCTCGCCGTTGGTACGCCACCAGTCGTGCAGGATGCGGACGTCCCAGCCGATGCAGAAGTGCTTTACGCCCATTTCCAAATAGGGACCGGCGCGGTTGATGTCGCCGAGTTCGACGCGCGGGTGCAGGCCATTCTTCAGCGCGGTCTCGATGGTGCGCAGCTCCGCTTTCTTGACCTCCGGATGCGTGGTCTGGCCGGTGAGGCCCAGGCTCATCGAATAGTCCGAGGCACCGAACTGCACCATGTCGAGGCCCGGCACGGACAGGATCGCATCCAGGTCCTCGACGCACTCGCGCTTCTCGACCATGATGGCGATCACCACCTCGTTGAGGGCATCGACATAGGCGGGCGAGCCGGCGTCGCGCACCGTGCCGACGTCGCGCCGCATGCCGACACCCAGCCGCCCGCCGGTTTCCGGCGTCTCGGCGCGTACCGCGGCGACGCAGGCGCGCGCGTCCGCCTCGGTGCGCACGTCGGCGAACAGCACGCTCTGGAACCCGGACCCGATCGCGCGCATCGCCTGATGGGTCCATTGCGTCTGCTCGACTTTGATCATCCCGGCGAGGTTCATGAGCTCCAGCGCCCGGCCGAGATTGTCGAGGTCGTGCAAGTCGAACGGCGAGTACTCCGCCGTGAACTCGACATAGTCGTAGTTTCCGGCCTGGCCGACCAGCTCCACCAGCGTCGGCCAAGTGGATAGCAGATGCGTGCCGACCGTCGGCTCCCTGGCCGTGAGCAGCGCACGCAGGCGATTTTGGCGCATCTCGGAAGTCCAAACCTTCGACAGGGTAGCGGGCCGGCCATGTCACCCGCGCTGCGGCGTCGCCAGCAGATCTGCAGGGGCAGTGCGATGACGATAGCGGTCGCCGTCCACCGCCGTCACCCGGTATCTCGGCGCGAAGCCACGGTCGAGCGGCCTGAACGGCCAGCAGGTGGATCGCCGCAGCACCGCCGCGGAAGACCCGGTCTTCACGGAACTCGCTCGCGTCCGCTAGACAGGAGCCTCGCTCAAGCTGGGAGGCGCTGGATGTCGGCACCGGGCCACTGGGCCATTCGACTGGTGTCGCCGCTGGCCTGGCTGCTGCTCCTGCTCGGCGCCCGCGCGGTGCTGCCGGACATGGCTCCCGAGCTACCGCGAGTCCTGGGCCATGACACGGCCGACTTCCTCGACCGCGTGCTCGCGATCGGTGCCTGGCTGGCCGGGGCCGCCCTGCTCGTCCGCGTGCTCGACGCGGTGGTGTGGCGGCATCGCTCACCGCCAGCGCCGCGCCTGCTGACCGACCTGGTGGGTGCCGCGATCTGGATCGCGGCCGTCCTGATCGGCGCCCAGAACGTGCTGGCGCTGCCATTGATGGGGATCCTCACCACCTCCGGCGTGGTCGTGGCGGTGCTCGGCATTTCGCTGCGCGATCTCTTGTCGAGCCTGTTCGCCGGCATCGCGCTCACCGTCGAGCGCCCCTATCGGCTGGGCGACTGGCTCGAGGTCGCGCCGGGCAGCGTCGGGCAAGTCACCGAGGTCGGCTGGCTGACGACGCGGCTGCTGACCCTCGACCGCCTGGTCCTGGTGGTTCCGAACGCGCAGCTGGCGACACGCAGCTTCACCAACTACCGACAATTCGGCGACGAGGCCTGGCGCGACCAGATCGCCGTCACGCTCGACTATGAGGTGTCCCCCGTGCGCGCCCAGCGGATCCTGCTTGCTGCCATGGCATCGGTTGCCGCCACCAACGCCGCCGGCCGTCCACCCGACACGCGCATCGCGGCCTGCGGCGAGCATGGCGTGACCTGGCAGCTGCGCTGGTGGCTCGCCGACTTTGCCAGGCGAGCCGACGTGCGGCATGCGGTACATTCAGCCGTGCTGCGCCATCTCTACCAGTCCGGACTCAGCCTTGCCCCGGTGCGTCCTGACCCGGAGCTGGCCGGCATGCCGACGCAGGCGCCGGCCCGGGCCAGCCCGGTCGAGAAGGTGCTCGGGCGCAGCGACCTCTTCTCTCACCTGGATCCAGCCGAGCTGGCGATCGTCGCGACGGCGGCGCGGCGCTGCCGGGTCCCGGCCGGCACCGTCATGGTGTGCCAGGGCGACGCCGGCAGCTCGCTGTTCATCGTGGTCGAGGGCCTGCTCGACGTCGAGATCGCCTTCCCGGAGGGCGGCTCGCGCAAGGTGCGCTCCATCGGTCCCGGCACCATGTTCGGCGAGTACTCGCTGCTCACCGGGGCACCCCGCAGTGCCACGGTGACCGCCCGTACCGAAAGCGTCCTGTTCGAGATCACCAAGGCCGACCTTGAGCCGACGCTCACCCGCTGCCCCGAGCTGGCCCAGGCGATGAGTGCCACGCTCGCGGCTCGCGAGGCCGAGCGCCCGCGGCTCGCCGCCGAGGCCGTCGAGCCGCCGCCGCCGCCACCGCTGGACGAGCAAGGCCTGCTCGGCCGGATCCGCGGCTTCTTCGGTCTCCCGCATCACCCCGGCTGAGCTGGACTTCGATCATGCTCAAGGCACGCCAGCGGTCGCTGGGATCAAGGGCGAGCGCCGCTCGATGCGCGGCCCAGTAGTGCTACCTGAAGCCGGTCGAGGACGGCGCGCCGCTCGGCGTCGCTCAGTGCCAGCTGGCTGCCGATGAAGGTCAGGAGTGCGATGGCTGCCCGCAGGGCCGCCATCAGCGCCATCTCTTTCGCGGTCTTGTACAGATCCATGGGAATGCTCCTGCGGGTTGGGGTCAGCGCTCGACGTAGAGCGAGTTCGGGTGGACCGTGTCGGTGGATGCGGTGACGAGGAACCAGGTTGCCTGGTACTGGTCGACCAGGGTGATTTCGGCCGCACCGCCGGGGAACCGGGCGGTGATGCCGGTGCCGGCGCTCACGACGACGTTGCCGGCGTTGATCTTCATCACGCCGAAGCGGCAGCCCTCGAGCCCGGGCGGACAGAAGGCGCTGTCGACCGAGAGGTAGGAGGTGGCCGCGTTGTTGACGCGCACGACCTTGCCGACATGGGCGCTGGCCAGAAGGTACGGGGTCAGCGGGTCCTGGTTGCCGGTCGCGGTCGTGTGGTGGAACCGGGCATGGTAGGTGAACTCACCGTCCGGCATGATGTCGTGGCTGGCGTAGATCTCGGTGCCGCCGACTCCGGCATTCAGCGCCGCATTCCAGCGCAGCCAGACCTCGACGATCTGGTACTGGCGCGGAATCTCCTTCAGCACGCCGGTGCCGGTGGCGGATTTCCAAACCGCGCCGCCGCTCTCCTGGAACAGCACGCGGCCGGAGCCCTGGCGCATGACCCAGAACCGGGCCAGCGGGAAGGCCGCGCTGACCACGCCGGCGCCGATGGTCACCGTGCGGGTCGAGCCGTGGTTGACGCGGACCATCCGCCCGACATGGAATTGGCTGACGGTGACGTCGACATTCTCCTCCCGATCCGGTTCCAGCCCGACCACGGTAGCCGCCGGCATCCACTCGAAGCCGCCCTGCCACTGCGTCAGCATGTAGAGTCCGGGGCCGGACCAGCGCGTGTTGACCGGCAGGTCGGCGTTGCTGTCGAAGCAGCAGACCATGCCGGGCAGGGTGGCGTTGACCGGACTGTCGCTGCGCGGCGTCAAGTAGAGCGGGTCGCGCAGCTCGATCCGGTGCAGCCGGCCGTCGGGATGGGCCGCACCGTTGCCGATCTCAAGGCGGCGGACCGTGCTCGTGCCGAGCCCGCGCGGGACCGAGAGCACGGTGGTGTCGTTGGCGCTTCCGTCGACAATCAGGCCGCGCCGCGGCGTGCGGTTCTTCGGGTTGCCGTCGGCCACGGCGTCGTCGCTGTGCTTGAAGTCCTGGGTGACGTAGAGCACGCCCTGCGCCCAGGCGCGCAGCTGCACGCCGAGAAAGCCCTTGTTCGGCTCGGTCAGCCAGAGGTCGGACGGGATGAGTGTTGCGCCCCGCCCAGCACGCACCAAAGGATCGGTCGAGCCGACCCCGGTCTTGACGGGGAAGAGTTCGGTGCAGCCCATCATGCTGCGCCGCATGACCGCTCCATCGCCGCCATTATTGTCGAGGTAGGGCGCGACGCAGTTCTGCGCCTGGCAGTTGAGGTAGGCGATGTCGGCGGTGGTGCCCGGGCTGCCGTTGACGCCGGTGCCTTCCTCCTTGAAGCCGGTCTCCACGACCTCGACATCGACCGTGTTGAGCTGGCAGCGGCGGACCGTCTTGAGGTGGACCCCGACGGTCCCGGCCAGCGTGTAGATCGCCGGGCTGGAGCCTGGGATCTGGACGGCGTCGGCGCCGGCGGCCGAGGGCGCGTTGATCTGCACCCGCTCCAGCAACACGTTGTTGATCAAGCCCGGATGGTTGCCCAAGAGCTGGACGCCGCAGGTGTTGGGCGCACCCAGCTTGATGGACGCTTCGGCCAGGAGGCTGTCGCCGTAATTGACGCCGGTCTGGCTGGAGCGCCAGCGAATGCCATTGGCGCGCAGCGCATGGCCGGCGCCGCCGCCATAGCCGGCCTGGATGCCCGTGAGCGCGCATTCGTTGGCGTCGATCAGGTCGACGCACCAGCCGTCGACATCGGCGAGCCCGGCCGGCGCGGCACCGCCGAAGAACAGCAGGTGACTGCCGCGAAACTCGTGCCCGAACACCCGGATGCCGCCCGTGGCCATCGCGATCCGCATCCCCGATAGCGAGCTGCGGCACCAGTCGCTGCCGGCGTCGCCATCGATCCGGAAGGCGCCCTCGTTGCGCTGGAAGGTGAAGGCGCGGGGGCCGCGCGCGTCGATCACCGTGACGTCGCGGCCAGCGCCGTGCAGCCGGCGGCGCGGCTTGACCAGCACCTCGACGTCGAGCCGGTAGCTGCCGGCCGGGACATGGACCGCGGTGTGCTGGTCGAGGGCCACCTGGAACGCGGTGCTGTCGTCGGCGACGCCGTCGCCCACCGCGCCGAAGTCCTTGACCGAGACGACTTCCCCGAGCTTGCCGGCGATGGTGCGGGCACTGCCGGACGGCTGCAGCCGGAACGGCAGATTGCCGAGACTGGCACGCCGGGTCAGGTTTGAACCGGCATGGGAGACAAGAAGCTGGTCCTCCGGGGCGAGCGCGCTCGCCGGCGGGAGCTCGTGGAGCTGCTTATTGGTCATGGGGAGGCTCCGCCAGGAGTTGCTCGCCCCGTTCGGTGACGAGCGGATCGCCGTTTTCGGTCACCAGCAGGGCCTGCGGTGGCGGTGGCGCACTGGGCCTTGCCCAGCTCGCCGGCGAGCCGGTCAGCCGCAGCCCATCGCCGGTGAGGCGCAGTCGCAGGCGCATCTCACACCCGCCCGATCACGTAGGCGTCGCACGGCTCGCCATCGGCGAGGAACGCCACGTACCGCTCGCCGCGGCGCAGCGGTACATCGAGGTACTGGCCAGGGAACAGGATCGGGCTCTGCACGGGATCGGCCGTGACGGTATGGTCGCCGACCTCGAACCGGCACAGGCCCGTGGCGATCAGGCTCACGATCTGGACGTCGGACGGGATCGGCGCCGCGTTGCGGACCGAGGCCGGACCGGCGGCCAGCTTTAGCGTGCCGCGATAGTCGAATCCGAGCACGGGGATCGGATGGCCATCGTCGTCGAGTGGGAACAGCACGGCCATTGGGATCTCCTATCACCTGTGACTATCGTCGGCCGATGGCCGTCCTCGCTCTTGTGTATAGTATAATTTCCTATCAAAGGGAAGAGTTTCCCGAACGAGTGCGATTGATCCGCACAGTTTCCCCTTCGCGGCCCATGGGCCGTCTGCCATAGTGCGGCGCGCTTCAATCGGGGTCGAAACCGGGATGGAACACGGCAGCCGGTTGCTGATCTACAGCCACGACAGTTTCGGGCTGGGGCATCTACGGCGTTGCAGGGCGATCGCGCAGCATCTGGTCGAGCGATTCAAACACCTCTCGGTGCTGATCCTCTCGGGCTCGCCGATCATCGGCAGCTTCGATTTCAGGTCGCGGGTCGACTTCGTGCGCGTGCCCGGCGTGATCAAGCTGCGCAACGGCGAGTACACCTCACTGAACCTGCACCTCGATATCGAGAAGACCCTCGAGATCCGCCGCTCGATCATTCACCACACCGCCGAGGTGTTCGAGCCGGACGTGTTCCTGGTCGACAAGGAGCCCTTGGGCCTGCGCGGCGAGGTGCGCTCCACCCTGGAGATGCTGAAGGCACGCGGCACACGCTGCATCCTGGGCCTGCGCGACGTGATGGACGAGCCTGCAAGCCTCGTCGACGAATGGCACCGCAAGATGGTGTTCCCGGCGCTGGAGCGCCTCTACGACGAGATCTGGGTCTATGGGCTGCCGGAGATCTTCGACCCGTTGAGCGAGATTCCGGGCATGGCGGCGGTCGCGGGCAAGGTGAGGTTCACCGGCTATCTCAAGCGCACGGTGCCGGAGCATTCTGATCCGATGGCCGAGCGCCGCGTGCCGACCGAGCCGTACATCCTGGTGACGCCGGGCGGCGGCGGTGACGGTGCGGAGCTGGTCGACTGGGTGCTGGGTGCTTACGAGAGCGATCCCGGCCTGCCGCATCGCGCCATCCTGCTGATGGGGCCGTTCATGCCGTCAGAGCAGAGGCTGGCCTTCCAGCTGCGCGCGGCGCGCGATCCGCGACTGACGGCGCTGACTTTCGAAGCGCGGGTCGAGCCACTGTTCGAGCGCGCCAGCGCTGTCGTCGCCATGGGCGGCTACAACACGTTCTGTGAGATCCTCTCGTTCGGCAAGCCGGCCCTTTTGGTTCCGCGCACCACGCCGCGGCTCGAGCAGTATCTGCGAGCAGAGCGCGCCCAGTTGCTGGGCCTGGTGCGGATGCTGCCCAATGACGGCGTGCGGGCGCCGCAGCAGATGGCGGCCGCGCTGCGCGCGCTGCCGGCAATGCCGGTGCCGGGGGAGAGTGTGCGCGCGCCGATGCTGGAGGGGTTGGACCGGATCAGCAGCCTGATTGCGCCGTGGCTGGGGCCGCGTGGCGAAGTGCGCGATCTGCGCCGCAGCCGCTACGCGTAGCTGCCTTGGCCAGCCGCATCGCCATCCTGGTCAAGGGCTATCCGCGGCTGTCGGAGACCTTCATCGCGCAGGAGATCCTGGCCTTGGAGCGACTTGGCCTGGACCTCGAGATCGTCTCCTTGCGCCATCCCACCGACCGGCAGGTACATGCACTGAACCAGGAGATCCGGGCGTCGGTCAGTTATCTGCCGGAGTATCTCTATCAGGAGCCGCTACGGGTGCTACGCGCGCTCTGGCTGGCAGTGCCACAGCGGCGTTTTTGGCGCCTGCTGTCGATCTGGCTCGCCGACCTGCGCCGCGACCTGACCGCCAATCGCGGTCGCCGGCTCGGCCAGGCCCTGGTGCTGGCGGCCGAGCTGCCGGCCGGGGTCGACTGGCTGCACGTGCACTACCTGCACACCCCGGCCTCGGTCGCGCGCTACACCGCCATGCTGCGCAACCTGCCCTTCAGCATCTCGGCGCACGCCAAGGATGTCTGGACGATCCCGGACTGGGAGAAGCGCGAGAAGCTGGCCGCGGCGCAATGGTTGGTCACCTGCAGCCGGATGAACCTCGACCATCTGCAGGGGCTGGCGCCATCGGCCGATCTAGAGCTGGTCTATCACGGGCTGGAAGCGGCGCGATTTCCGCCACCCGCGCGCGAGCCCGGCAGCGACGGCAGCGACCCCGCGCGGCCGGTGCGCATTGTCTGCGTTGCGCGGGCGGTGGCGAAGAAGGGGCTCGACACGCTGATCGAGGCGCTGGCACGGCTGCCCGCGGATCTCAACTGGCGCTTCGAGCATGTCGGCGGCGGCGATCTTGCGAAGCAGCTTGCGGTGCGGGCCGAATGGCTGGGTATCGGCCAGCGGGTTAGCTGGCTTGGGCCGGGGACGCAGGAGGAGGTGCTGGCGGCCTTGCGCCGCGCCGACCTGTTCTGCCTCGCGGCCCGGATAGCTCCGGACGGCGACCGCGACGGCCTACCCAATGTGATCATGGAGGCGATGGCGCAGGAGCTGCCCGTGGTCGCGACCGAGGTCGGAGCCATTGGCGAGGTCGTCGTACCCGGCGTGACCGGCGAGCTCGTGCCAGCGGACGATCTCGCGGCCCTTGGTGAGGCGCTCGAGACGCTGATCCGGAGCCCGGCGCTCCGGCAGTCGATGGGCAGCCAAGGCCGCCGCCGGATTTTGGAGCACTTCGCGCTGGCGCCCGGGATCGCCCGGCTCGCTTGGCGCTTCGGCATCGTGGCCGGACGTCGCGAGGCCGCCTGATGCGAGTGGCGTTCTACGCGCCGATGAAGCCACCCGACCATCCGGTAGCCTCGGGCGACCGGCGGATGGCGCGGGCTTTTGCCGACCTCCTCACCAGCCTCGGCCACGAAGTCGAGCTGGCCTGCCATCTGCGCAGCTACGATCGGGAGGGCGATCCAATCCGGCAGGGGCGGCTCGCCGACCTGGCTACGCGCCTGGCTGGCGGGCTCGTCCGGCGTTACGAGCGGCGGCGGCCGGAGCAGCGGCCGGGCGTCTGGTTCACCTATCACCTCTACCACAAGGCACCAGATTGGCTGGGGCCGGTCGTGAGCCAAGCGCTGGCGATCCCCTATGTCGTGGCCGAGGCGTCGGTCGCCGGCAAGCAGGCCGCAGGGCCATGGTCGGCAGGTTACACGGCAAGTCGGGCAGGGGTCGCGCAGGCTGGCCTGGTGCTGGCCATGACCGCGCACGATCGGCCCGGTCTGGCCGAGGTCGTGAGCGAGCCCGACCGGTTGCGGCCATTTCCACCCTTCCTCGACGCGCGCCCGTTCGTGGTGGCCAGCGAGGGCCGTGCGGTGGCACGTGCGCGGCTCGGCGCGGCATGGGGTTTGGACGTGCAGCAGCCGTGGCTGCTCGCGGTGGCGATGATGCGGGCTGACGTGAAGCTGCTCTCCTACCGGCTTCTGGCGGCCGCCCTGCGCGAGCTCGACGACCTCGATTGGCAGCTTCTTATTGTCGGCGACGGTGAGGCACGGAGCGAGGTCGCGGCATTGATGGCTTCGTTGGGCGACCGGGTACGGCTGGTCGGTGCATTGTCCCCGGCGGCGTTGCCGGAGATTTATGCGGCGGCCGATCTGTATGTCTGGCCCTCGTGCAACGAGGCCTACGGGATGGCGCTGCTCGAGGCGCAGGCCGCCGGCGTGCCGGTGGTTGCCGGTGCCGAAGGAGGCGTGCCCGACATCGTCGTCGACGGCGAGACCGGCTTGCTCGCCGCCCCTCGCCAGCCGGCACCATTCGCCGCCGCCGTCCGGGGGCTTCTGACCGACCCGGCACGCCGGCGTGCAATGGGTCGTGCGGCGCAGGCGGTTGTCCTGGCCCGGCACGATGCCGTGACGGCACGCGAGCGGCTCGCCGACGCGCTGCGGGCGATCGGGGTGCCGCC
Organism: uncultured Alphaproteobacteria bacterium; assembly: GCA_963798145.1. GTDB lineage: Bacteria > Pseudomonadota > Alphaproteobacteria > Geminicoccales > Geminicoccaceae > Benzoatithermus. The sequence goes on along the minus strand of CAWCSG010000018.1, from coordinate 194,325 downwards.
GTGCGTATCTGCCTGATCCGCCACGCGCGCACCGGCTGGAACGAGGACGGCCGCATCCAGGGTCAGACCGACATTTCCCTAAGCCCCGGCGGGCGGGCACAGATAGGGACCTGGCGGCTACCGGCCGGCTTCGACGGCGGCGCCTGCATCACCAGCCCGCTGTCACGGGCGCGCGAGACAGCGGCCCTGTTGGGCTTCGCCGACCCGCCCAGCGACCCGCGGCTGGCGGAGATGCGCTGGGGCAGTTTCGAGGGTCGCACGCTGGACGACCTGCGTGCGGAGCACGGCGAGACGATGCGCGATCTCGAAGCCCTGGGGCTCGATTTCCAGCCGCCAGGCGGCGAGAGCCCGCGGCTGGTCGCCGACCGGCTGGCCTCCTGTCTGCGCGACCTCGCGGTGACCGGGCGCGACCATCTGATCGTCACGCACAAGGGCGTGCTGCGCGCCTCGCTGGTCCTGGCTCTGGCCTGGGATATGCGCGGCAAGCCGCCGGTGCGCTTCGACCCCGACCGGGCGCTGGTTCATGAGCTGTCGCCCTCGGGCACCCTGACATTCGTGGCAGCGATTCCTCTTTGCGAGGCAGTCGTGTGAGCCGCGGCTGGCGGTGCCTGTTCTGGGTCCAAAGTCTCTTGGGCTCGGGCCATCTGCGCCGTGCGCAGCTGCTGGCCGACGCCTTCGCGGCCCATGGCGCCACCGTGACCCTGGTCAATGGTGGTACGTCGGGGCCATGGCCCGCGGCGGCCGGCGTGCAGCTGGTGCAGCTGCCGCCGGTCACAGCCAGGGGCATCGACTTTGGCGACCTCGTCGACGCGTCAGGGACTTCTGTCACCGCAGCCTTGTGGGCGGAGCGGCGGCGTCTGTTGTTGAACCTGCTCGAGTTCGAACGGCCACAGGCCATCGTCACCGAGATGTTCCCCTTCGGCCGCCGTGCCTTCCGAGGCGAGCTGCTGCCGCTGCTGGAGGCAGCGCGAGCGCTGCGCCCGCGCCCGGCGGTGATCGCAAGCGTGCGCGACGTGCTGGTCAGCAAGGACGACCCGACGCGCTACGGCTGGATGGTCGACGCCTGCCGCGCGCACTACGATCGCGTGCTGGTCCACGGCGACGAGCGACTGATCCCGTTCGCGGCCTCCTTCCCGCCCGTAGCTGAGCTGGGCGACCGCGTCGTCCACACAGGATTCGTGCACCTTGGCTCGCCCTCGTCCGCTCGGTTCGCCGAGTCGCCGCCGGCCGTGCTGGTCAGCGCCGGCGGTGGTGCGGTCGGTGAGCGGCTGCTGCGCTCGGCGATTGCCGCACGGCCCCTGACGCGATTCGCGAGCGCTCGCTGGCTGCTGGTCGGGGGGCAGAACCTGCCGGCCGACGTGCTAGCCTCCCTCACTGCCCTCTCGCCAGACGGCTGTACGCTCGAGCGCTATCGGGCCGACCTCGCGACCCTGATGGGCCGGTGCGCGGTATCCGTCTCCCAGGCCGGTTACAATACGGTGGTGGAGGGGCTCGCGGCGGGAGCGCGGATGGTGTTGGTGCCGTTTGCCGCAGCCGGCGAGGATGAGCAGCAGCAACGCGCCAGCCGTCTCGCGGCGCTGGGTGTCGCCGAGCAGATCGACGAACTTGACCTCACCGCCGAAAATCTGGCTGCCGCGATCGACCGGATTGCCGGCAAGGCTCGTCCCGCGCCGGCCGATTGGGCGTTCGACGGCGCCGCGCGATCGGCGGAGATCATGTCGGCGCTGGTGGCGGAGAGAGCCGGTGACGCCTGAGCAGCGGCTGCATGCCACCCTCGCCGCGGTGCCGGCACCTGTGCGCTTCTGGTGGCGTGACGACGATGCTGGCTGGGACCACCCGCGTCTGGCGACGCTACTGGGGCTGGCCCACACGCGCGCCGCTCCATTGGGTCTGGCGATCGTGCCCGAATGGCTGAAGCAGTCTTGCGCCGAACGCGTGCGAGGTGCTGAGACGTGCACCATTCTTCAGCACGGGATCGCTCACGCCGACCACGCGGCGGGGCAGGCCAAGAAAATAGAGTTGGGGGGCGCCGCCGACCGAGAGCGGCTGCGCCAGGACCTGGCGATGGGACGGGACCGGCTCGCCGCCAAGTTCGGCGACCAATTTCTGCCTCTACTTGTGCCGCCGTGGAATCGCATCGCGCCCGATCTTGTCCCCGCATTACCTGCGCTGGGCTATACGGGCCTGTCGGTGTATGGCCGGCGCGCCTCCGCTGAACCGTTGCCCGGGCTACGCCTTCTGAACACCCATTTGGACCTGATCGACTGGCGGGACGGCAGCCGGCCGCTGACCATGGACGACGTGGTGGAGCGGCTGGTGACGCTGATCGGCAGCGGCCTCGACGAGCCGATCGGGATTCTCAGCCATCACCTGGTCATGGACGCTGCGGCCTTCGCCACGCTCGACCGGCTTCTGGCGCTGGTGCTAGATCACCCGCAAGCAGAGTTCGCCAGTGCGGGTACGCTGCTTGGGGAGGGCGAATGATCGAGCCGCTGCTGGCGATCCGCGATCTGCGGGTCACGTTCACGGCCGACGAGGGGCAGGTCGAAGCGGTCAGCGGCGTGTCGCTCGACGTCATGCCCAACCGCACGCTGGCCGTGGTCGGCGAGAGCGGCTCGGGCAAGACCGTGATCTCGCAGGCTGTGCTGGGCATCCTGCCGGCCAACGCCAGGATCACCGGCGGCTCGATCTTCTTCAACGACCCCAAACGGCCGGGGGAAGTGGTCGACCTCGCCGCCCTGGCGCAGGACGATGCCCAGCGCCGAGCGATTCGCGGGGCGCGGATCTCGATCATCTTCCAGGAGCCGATGAGCTCGCTGTCGCCGCTGCATACGATCGGCGACCAGATCGGCGAAGCGCTGGCCTTGCATCATGATGTCGACCGGCCCGAGGCGCTGAGGCGGACTGTCGACATGCTGCGCCGAGTCGGCTTCCCGGATCCGACCCACGCCGTGAACTCGTTTCCCTTCGAGCTCTCGGGCGGCCTGCGGCAGCGGGCGATGATCGCGATGGCGCTGATCTGCCGGCCCGCGATGCTGATCGCCGACGAGCCGACCACCGCGCTGGACGTCACCATCCAGGCGCAGATCCTCAAGCTGATGAAGGACCTGCAGGCGGAGTTCGGCATGTCGATCCTGTTCATCAGCCATGACCTCGGCGTGGTGGCCAACATCGCCGACGAGATCGTGGTGCTCTACCGCGGCCGGGTGATGGAGCGAGGTACCTGCGAGGAGCTGCTGACGCGCCCGCAGCACCCCTATCTCCAGGCGCTGCTCGACGCCGTGCCGCGCCTGCATACCAATGCCGGGCAACGCCTGACCTCGCTGCGCGAGGTGCGCGTCGACACCGCGTTCACGCTCGACCAGGGCGACACGGCACCCGCCAAACGGTCGGGCAACGGGCTGATCCTGGAGGTCGAGGGCCTGCGCAAGGTGTTCCTGACCCGCAAGGCCGGACTGTTCGGGGGCGAGGGGCGCGAGGTGATCGCGGTCGACGATATCGGCTTTACCGTCGCCCGCGGCGAGACCATGGCGATCGTCGGGGAGAGCGGCTCTGGCAAGACCACGGTCAGCAAGATGATCATGCGCGCCGTCCGGCCCGACCAGGGACGAATCGTGTTCCACGGCGGCGATGGCGCGGTCGACGTCCTGGGTCTGGAGGAGAGCGCCCTGCAGGGCTTCCGCCGCCATATTCAGTACATTTTCCAGGACCCGTTCGGCTCGCTCGACCCGCGGATGACGGTGGCCGACATCGTGGCCGAGCCACTGGTGATCCACGGCATCGGCGACGATGCCGAGCGGACTGCGCGGGTCAAGCGGTTGCTGCAGGCGGTCGGGCTCGACGTCCGCCACATGCGCCGCTACCCGCACAGCTTCTCGGGTGGGCAGCGGCAGCGTATCGGCATCGCTCGTGCCCTGGCGCTGGAGCCGGAGATCCTGATCTGCGACGAGCCCGTCTCGGCGCTCGATGTGTCGGTGCAGGCCCAGATCCTAAATTTGCTCAAGGACCTGCAGCAGGCCTTGGGCGTGACCTACCTGTTCATCTCGCACAATATGGCGGTGGTGAAGTACATCGCCCAGCGCATTGGCGTGATGTGCGCCGGCCGGATGGTCGAGCTGGCGCCCACCGAGCGCCTGTTCGCCAATCCACAGCATCCCTACACCAAGGCTCTGCTGGCGGCTGTGCCCGAGCCCGATCTCGACAATCCGCTGGACTTCAAAGCCCTGGCGACCGACCGCAACTCCGAGCCGACGCAATGGCCGGCGCCGTTCACACTGACCCGGGGCTCGGGCCGGTTCAGCGAGGTCGAGCCCGGCCACTTCGTCCGGTTCCAGGCCTGAGACGGGGAGTACCGCCATGCAGCGCCTTGCCGCTCTATTCGGGCTCGCCGTCTTCTGTCTCGCCACCGTTGCCTGGGCCGGGCCGCCCGACGAGCCGCGGGTGCTCACCGACATTCCCGAAATCGGCAAGCCCGGTGGCGAGCTGCGCAGCCTGATCGGGCGCGCCCGCGACACACGCATGCTCTACGTGTTCGGCCACGCGCGGCTGATCGGCTACAACCCGGACCTGACCCTGGCACCCGACATCCTGGCCTCCTACGATGTGCAGGACGGGCGGATCTTCACCTTCCGGCTGCGGCGCGGTCATCGCTGGTCCGATGGCGAGCCGTTCACCAGCGAGGACTTCCGGTTCTTCTGGGAGGATGTCGCCACCAATGCGACGCTGCAGCCGAGCGGCCCGCCGATCCAGCTTCTTGTCGGCAGCGAGCTACCCAAGGTCGAAATCCTCGACGAGCTGACCGTCCGCTACAGCTGGTCGCGGCCGAACCCGCTCTTCATACCGGCGCTGGCTGCGGCGACCGCCGTCGAAATATATCGCCCCGCACACTACCTGAAGCAGTTCCACGAGCGCTATGCGGAACCAGCGGCCCTCGCCAAGTTGATCAAGGAGACCAGGTCACGCGATTGGGTCCAGCTTTATCTACGCAAGGACCGGCTCGACGATTCCGACGATCCGGCCATGCCGACCCTGCAGCCCTGGATGCAGACGACGGAGTCACCTGCACAGCGCTTTGTGGCGGTACGCAACCCCTATTTCTACCGTGTCGACAGCAAGGGGCAGCAGCTCCCCTATCTCGATCGGTTCATCCTGCAGGTGGTCGATCCCAAGCTGATTCCGATCAAGACCGGGGCTGGCGAGACCGACCTGCAGGCCCGGCATTTGTTCTTCAAGGACTACACATTTCTCAAGCAGAGCGAGCAGCGCAGCGGTCTGCGCATGCTGTTGTGGCCCGAGGGGCGCAGCGCGCATCTGGCGCTGTTTCCCAATCTCAACGCGCGGGATCCGGTCTGGCGTGGCCTGTTCCGCGACCTGCGCTTCCGTCAGGCGCTCTCTTACGGTCTCGATCGGGAAGCGCTCAGCGAATTCCTCTATTTCGGCTTGGCGGCGCCTTCGAACAACTCGATCATCCCGAAAAGCCCGCTCTACAAGGCGGAGTATGGCGAGCGCTGCACGGTCCACGACCCCGAGGCCGCCAACCGTCTGCTCGACGAGATCGGCCTCGATCGTCGTGGCCGCAATGGGACACGGCTATTGCCGGATGGGCGACCGCTCGAGCTGATCGTCGAGACCACGGGTGAGGACAGCGAGCAGACGGACGTGCTGGAGCTGATCGGCGACCAGTGGCAGAAGCTCGGCTTCACGATCCACGCCAAGCCGGCCGACCGCGAGGTGGTCCGCAATCGGATCTTCTCGGGCGACGCGCTGATGACGATCTCGTATGGCGGCGACATCGGCGTGCCGACCGCCCTGATGCCGCCGCGGTCCCTGGCGCCGACCAGCCAGGCGGATCAGCCGCAATGGCCGAGATGGGGCCAGTATTACGAGACCAAGGGTGCGGCCGGCGAGGCGCCGGACCTGCCCGAGGCCAAAGAGCTGATGGACCTGTTCCGCAGCTGGGAGGAGACCTGGGAACCGGCCGGGCAAAAGGAGATCTGGGACCGGATGCTCGATATCTACACCAGCCAGTGCTACACGCTCGGACTGATCCAGGAGGTGCGCCAGCCGGTGGCGGTGCGCGCCAAGTTGCGCAACGTACCCGAAGTCGCGGTCTTCAACTGGGAGCCGCAGGCCCAGTTCGGGATCTACCGTCCGGACACGTTCTTCTACGCCGAGTGAGCGGCGCCGGGCAGCTTCTCGAGCCAGAGGCTGCTCTCGAAGGCACCCGGCGACAAAGGCAGCTCGCCGATCACGCCGGTGGCCAGCCGCGCCGCATGCCGGGTGGCCAGATAGTGGCTGGCAAATCTGAGCGCGTAGCCGCCGCCGTGGAGCAGGCAGCCGACGGCGATCTGCTCGTTGTAGCCGCGCCATGCCCAGTCGGCGGGGTAGGGGTCGGGCAGGAAGACGTCGTGCAGATGAATCAGCACGCCGGGTCGCAATCGCGGCAGCACCTCATTGAGCAGCAGGTCGACGTCGCTGCCCGGCATCGCAACGTGGCTGGAATTGATCAGGAGAATGTCGCCCGCCGCGAGTTCGGCGGCATGGCTCGCGTCCGCGGCCGTGAACAGACGGCGACGCAGCGTCACCGGCAGCTGGTGGAGATCGGCGCGCGGTTGCGGGTCGATGCAGGTGATCGCGCAGTCGAGTTCGCCGTCGGCGACGGCCTGCGCCAGGAACCTGGTGGAATGGCCCGAGCCGACCTCGAGGACTAGCCGCGGCCGGCCGCTTCGGATGATCGCGTAGAGCGCGGCGGCGTCGAGGCGCGGGAACCAGTCCTGGCCCCAGCGCGGCACCGGCGGTGGCCCGTCCAGCCCGCGCAACCGGTCGGCGAATGACTCGATCCGCTCCAGCCAGCGCAGCATGGCGGGCAGGCTCGCGGCAAACAGTGGCTCGAGCGCCGGGTAGGCGCCAGCCGCCACCATGTCAGCGTGGCGATAGGGAATGAAGAAGCCCCCAGGCCTGCCGCCCATCAGCGTCCGCATGCCCAGCCGCAGGCGCCGCCAGCGCGCCGGGTCCCAGATCAAAGCGTGATCACCAGACCTTCCCGGGCTACCAGCGAGCCTGGGCGGCGGCGCTCCATCGCGGCCGCGATCACGTCCAGCGCGTCGTCGTCGTGACCGGGGTCGTGGTGGAAGGCCACCAGCTGCCGCGCACTCGCCGCCTCGCACAGGCGTATGCCCTCTTGCCAGGTGGAGTGGCCCCAGCCCTCGAGCCGGTCGAACTCCTCGTCGGTGTAGGTGGCGTCGTAGATCACCAAGTCGGCGCCCTGGATCAGGCCCAGGACGGCGGCATCGGGCTTGTCGGGCACGTGTTCGGTATCGGTGACGTAACAGGCGACTCGCCCCGCGAATTCCACCCGGTAGGCCACGGCGCCACCGGGGTGATTGAGCGCCGCCGTGCGAACGACGATGCCATCGCCGATCTCGATCACATCGCCGGGCGAGAAGTCGTGGAAGGCGATGCAGGCGTGCATGATGTCGAGTGGCACCGGGAAGAACGGCGGCTGCATCAGCTGGTCAAGGACCTCCTCCAGCCGGCGGCCCTGGCTCTTCAGATGCCCACTCCAGAACTCCAGGGTATTGTGCTTGTCGTAGGCGGGGCGAAAGAACGGCAGGCCGAGCACATGATCGATGTGGGTGTGGGTGAAGAACAGGTGCGAGCGGATCGGCTGGCCGTTCGAGACCATCTCACGGCCGAGTTGGCGCAGGCCGGTGCCGGCATCGAAGATCAGCCGCTGCGACCCGCAACGCATCTCCACGCACGCGGTGTTGCCGCCGTAGCGCAGCATGTTCGGTGCCGGGCAGGGGATCGTGCCGCGGACGCCCCAAAACTGCACTGAAAAAGCGGCGGCTTCGCTCATGGCAGCCGCATCCGGACAACCCGACCCGGCCGGTCGTGCTCGATCTCGATCAAATTCATGCCGCCATCTGCCTCACGGGATGAGACGGTAGAGGAAGTAGCGATCCTCGGGAAGCGAGGGCGGCAGTGCTTCGCGCTGCAGCAGCCGGTGCTCGAGCGGCTGATCGGAGAGGACAATTCCGCCGGGCTGAATCAGCGGCGGCAGAGCGTCGGCGAGCCAACGCGCGAGTTCGGCGTTGCGCGTTGGATCGCCGGTGCCCAGATCGTTGTGAACGAGGGCAGCGCGACCCGGTAGGCGCGCGGATGCCGTCGGCAGTGTCGCATGGATGTCGCCGACGATCAGGTGCGCAGGGTCGGGGATGCAGTCGGGATGGGCCGCCGGTTGCCGCTCGAAAACGAAGATGGCGCGATCGGGATAGAGGCCGCGCAGATGATCGTAGGTCCGGCCATTGCCGAGCCCGAGCTCGAGAATCGGCCCGGGGATGCCGGCGATCAGCGCCGGCGACGCATCGAGGCAGGCCCGCTGAGCCTCGAGGCGTCGGATGAAGCTGTCCAATCTGCTCATGACATGGTCCGTACCCGACCTCCGCCCGGATGGACAGATTGTCACCGTCTGGTCTCAACCAACAAGAGACATGTTCGCAGAGGCGCGTCCGGCGAGAGTGCCATGGCGGGCGAGGTGTGGCGCGTCACGATTTGGGGCTGCGATCCGCGGCGTGCGTGCGATGGAGCAGTACGCGTGCGAGACCAGCGGGGCTGAGCGGTGTCGTGCCGGGGCCGATCTCGCGCCCGACGCTGACACCGGCGAATCCGAGCCCGACGTCGGCCGCGGCCAGGATCGAGCCCAGGCGTCGCGTCGTATCGAGCTTGCTCACCAGGAGCCGCCCTGCGCCGATGGCCGCAAAGTTGCCGGCAATCTCGACGCTGTCCTCGCCGTCGAGCCCGGCCGGCAGCACCAGCAGCGGCTCCGCGCGGCTCGCGCACAGCAGTTCGGCCAGAACAGCTACCTCGCGGCCCTGGAACGGATTGATTCCGGACGTGTCGATCAGCACCGTCGTCCCTGCGTCGGCTACACCGATCGCACCGGCCAGTGCCTCCGGGTCCGCGACCACGGTCGGCGTCAGGCCGAGCGGTTGAAGCAACAGCTCAAGCTGAGCTACGCCGCCGGAGCGACTGCTGTCCGTCGTGAGGATCCGGGCAGCATGCCCGCCGACCATGGCTTGAGCGGCCAGCCGCGCGACAGCCACGGTCTTGCCGGCGCCGGTTGGCCCGATGATGGCCAGCGGTCGAGCCAGCGGCAGGGTGATCGGCACGAAGCGGAAGCGATCGCCAAGGGCCTGTGCCAGGGCGGCAGCGGGCTCGAGGGCCTGAGACTGCGCCAGCCCCTCGAGCAATGCCCGGCACAGCGCGGCAGGGGTGCGATGGTGGGCGAGACAGGCTGCCACGGCCGTGCGCACCTTCGGCGACACGCCGGGTCGGAGCAGCGCGCTCAGATCGTCGGCGGCGACCTCGACCGCGGCGGTGAGCCGGAAGCCGTCCGGCAATTCGTGTGTGCCTAGGATGATGGCCTCGTCGCCCAGGGCGGCACGCATCCGCTGCATGGCATCGGCCGCCGAGCGGGCGTTGAAGTGGCGCAGGCGCATGGCTCAGATCTGCCCCAGGGTTCGGATCCTGGCCTTCGGGTGGATCTCGTTCTGCGACAGGACGACGGTCGCGGGCCGGAACCGCTCGACGACCGAGCGGACGAACGGGCGGATCGCAGGCGTGGTCACGATCGCCGGCAGCTCGCCACGCATCGCGTGTGCCTCGAGCCCGTCGCGCAGGGCCTGGACGAACCGCTGCAGCTCCGTCGGCGCCATCGCCAGCTGCCGCTCGTCGCCCTGTCCGGCCAGAGCACCGAGGAAGGCCTGCTCCCAATCGGGCGACAGAGTGAGGATCGGCACGAAGCCAGATTCCGCCGTGCTGGCCCCGGTGATCTGACGGGCGAGCCGGGTCCGGACATGCTCGCCGATCAACAGGGTGCTCTGCGTCACGCCCAACGCCTCGCCGATCGCCTCCAGGATCAACGGCAGGTCGCGGATCGAGATCCGTTCGGCCAGCAGGCCCTGCAGCACGCGCTGGATGCCTGCCGTCGTGATCCGGCCGGGGACCAGCTCGCCGAGCAGCTTCTGATACTCGGCCGGCAGCTCGCCCAGCAGCTTCTGGGTCTCGGCATAGCTCAGCAGGTCGGCCAGGTTCTCGCGCACCAGCTCGGTCAGATGGGTGGTCACGACAGTTGCCGGGTCGACCACGGTCAGGCCCTGGATTACGGCCTCGTCGCGCAGACCCGGCACGATCCACATCGCGGGCAGGCCGAAGGTCGGCTCGGTGGTGGCTTCCCCGGGCAGGCTGATCGGCCTACCCAGCGGGTCCATCACCAGCAGCAGCCCGGCACGGATGTCGCCGCGCGCGACCTCCAACTCCTTCAGGCGCAAGACGTAGGTGTTGGCCGGCAGCTGGATGTTGTCCTGGATCCGCACCGACGGCATCACGAACCCGAGCTCGGCTGCGAGCTGGCGGCGCAGCGCCTTGATCTGATCCGGAAGGCGCGGCCCGCGCCCGTCGCCGATCAGCCCTAGCAGGCCATAGCCGAGCTCGAGGCGTACCGGGTCCATGGCCAACGCGCTGGTGATCGGCTCCTCCTGCGCCCCGACCTCCTGGTCGCGCGTGCCGCTCGGCGCCCGATCTTTCGCGCGCGCGCCTTGCCACGCCAGTCCGCCGGCGGCGCCCCCCAACAGCAGGAATGGGATGGCCGGCAATCCCGGCAGGATCGCCAGCAGCACCATGAGGCCGCTCGTCACACCGAGCGCGCGCGGATAGGCGCCGAGCTGGCCGAACACGGCGACGTCGGCGCGCCCCGCCACGCCGGCCTTCGAGACCAGCAGGCCCGCCGCCATCGACACGATCAGGCCCGGGATCTGGGAGACGAGGCCATCGCCGACGGTGAGCAGTGTGTAGGTGTGCACCGCCTCGCCGAAGCTGACGCCCATCTGCGCCACGCCGATGAACAGCCCACCGACCAGATTGATCGCCGTGATCAGCAGGCCGGCGACCGCGTCGCCGCGGACGAACTTGGCCGCACCGTCCATGGCGCCGAAGAAGCCGCTCTCCGCCTCCAGCGTCCGGCGCCGCTCGCGCGCGGTCGCCTCGTCGATAAGCCCGGCCGACAGGTCGGCGTCGATCGCCATCTGTTTGCCGGGCATGGCGTCCAGGGAGAATCGGGCCGCGACCTCGGCGATGCGGCCCGAGCCCTTGGTGATCACCACGAAATTCACCACCACCAGGATGCCGAACACGATCACGCCGATCACCACGTTGCCCTGCATGATGAACCGGCCGAACGACTCGATCACGTGCCCTGCGGCGGCCGGGCCCTGATGGCCCTGGCCCAGGATCAGCCGGGTCGAGGCGAGGTTGAGCGACAGCCGCAGCATGGTCGCGATCAGCAGCACGGTCGGGAAGGCGCTGAACTCGAGGGGCTTCTCGATGAACAGCGCGGTGACCAGGATCAGCACCGAGAGCGTCACCGAAAGGGCGAGGCAGAGATCGAGGACGAACGCCGGCAGCGGCAGGATCAGCACGACCAGGATCGCGAGCACGCCGCAGGCGAGCAGCAGATCGCCTTGCCCCGCCACCAGCCGGAGCTGCGGCAGCAGGCTCTTGTGCAGCCCAGCCAGCGCTACCGTCATGCGTGCCGCCTCTGGTGCCGGGTCGCCATTTATGCGGCGCAGTGTTCAGGCGAGGTCTTGGCCGAGCCGGCCGCCTCGTACTCGCGCAGCTTGTTGCGCAGCGTCCGGATCGAGATCCCCAGGATGGCGGCCGCGTGCGTGCGGTTGCCCAGGGTGTGGTCCAGCGTGTCGAAGATCAGCAGGCGCTCGACCTCGGCGACCGTCCGCCCGACCCAGGCGGCGGTGTTGGCCGGGACCGCTGCGGCGGGTGGCAGGGTGCGGGTGCCTGGCTGGATGTCGTCGGCCTCGATCATCTCGCCGCGCGCCAGGATGACGGCGCGGTGCAGGCAGTTCTCCAGCTCGCGCACGTTGCCGCGCCACGGCAGGCCGCGCAGACGGTCCAGCGCCGCGGGACTTACCATCCGCTCGGGCAGGCCGTTGAGCCTTGCGAGCTTCGCGGCCAGATGCCGTGCCAGGGCCGCGATGTCCTGCGGCCGCTCGCGCAGCGGCGGCAGCTGCAGGGTCAGCACATTCAGGCGGTACAAGAGATCCTCGCGGAATGTTCCCTCGGCCACCGCCCGATCGAGGTCGCGGTTGCTGGTCGCGATCAGGCGGAGGTCGACCGGGACCGGCTTGCTGCCGCCGACGCGGTCGATCTCGCGCTCCTGGATTGCGCGCAACAGCTTGGCCTGCAGCCGAGGCTCCATCTCGCTGATCTCGTCGAGCAGCAGCGTTCCGCCCTGCGCCTCCTCGAACCTGCCGACCCGGCGCGCCACGGCACCGGTGAACGCGCCGCGCTCGTGACCGAACAGTTCCGATTCCAGCAGGTTATCCGGGATCGCGGCGCAGTTGACGGCAACGAACGGCCCACGGCTGCGCCGCCCCTGTCGGTGCAGGAAACGCGCCATCATCTCCTTGCCGGTGCCGCTCTCGCCGGTGATCAGGACGCAGGCGTCGGCGGTGGCGTATTGCCGGGCGCAGGCCAGGATCTCCAGCATGCGCGGGTCGACGCAGACCAGCTCCTGCCGGTCGCCGCCAACCGCGGCCAGGATCGCTGCGATCAGCTCCGGCTCGGGCGGCAGCGGCAGGAAATCGCGCGCTCCGGCCTTGATGGCAGCCGCCGCGACGTGCGGCGGGCAGTGGATGCCGTAGGCCACGACCGGCAGGAAGATCCGCTCGCGCGCCAGACGCTCAAGCGCGGCCGCGATCTCGTCGCCGGCATCGATCAGCAGCAGATCCGCGCCGTGGCCCACCCGCAGCTGCTCGAGGACGGCGGCGAACGATTCGTGGTGCCGCACCTCCGCGCCGGTCGCCGCGGCGATGCTGGCCGCTGCGGCAATCTCGGGGCAAGACCGTCCGACGATCGCCAGCCTCATGGCGGGTCGCCGGACGCCGATATGTGCTGGGCCATGGTCAGTCGCCCTTCACGATCTCGGTCATGGTGATGCCCAGATGGTCGTCGACCACCAGTACCTCGCCGCGTGCGACCAGCCGGTTGTTGACGTAGATCTCGACCGGCTCGCCGACCTTGCGGTCGAGTTCCACCACGGCGCCGCGGCCCAGCCGCAGCAGCTGGCTCACCGGCATGGTGGTCTTGCCGAGCACGGCCGCGAGCTGCACCGGAATGTCGTAGACGGCGCTGAGCTGCTCGAGCGACGGCCCGGCCTGAGGCGGCACCGGCAAGTCGCCGTCGCCCATCCCGGCCGACGGACTGCGTCGCATCAATCGTGGCCATGTTTGTCTCCATCACTCGTAACGCGCGGCTCGGCCGCCGCGGTCGACATAGCTAGAGGCCGGCAGGCGGCCAGCAGGCCGGCGAGCCGTTGCTGGACCACGGCCGGCGCGTGCTCGAGCCAGCCGCCCGGCCATACCAGCTGGACGGCACCGGCCGGCAGGCGCGGGTCGCCCTCGACTTCGAGCCGGCCCTCGCAGCCGAGACGCGCCGCGATCTCCGGCAGCGACGCCTGCAGCGTCGGGGCGCAGTCGCTCGCGACGACGATGCGCGCCGGCGACTGGCGCGGGAGCGTCGCCAGCATGACGCGCACCGCCTCCGCGACCGCTTCGGCACGGTTGTGCTCCATGTCGACCTGCAGCGCCTGTGCCACCGCCTGGGCGAGGTCGATCGCCTGATGCAGGCACCGGCCCTCGATCTCGTGGCGGGTCTGCACCGCGTCCGCCAGCGTATCAGCCATCTGCTCGAGTGCGAGCGCCCCGCTGGTCGCCGCTTCGGCGGCGCAAGCCGCGCGGGCCTCGCGTGCGGCACCCATGGCGCAGGCGGCCGCGATCTGGGCGAGCTCGCTCTCCCCGAACGACAGGGCGGGCAGCACGGTACCGGCGGGGTCCAGCGAGCCCGGATGCGGGTCCGGTCCGGGTTGGGGCCAGCGCGGCGGCACCCACGGCCGCGGCGCCCCGGTCTCTGCGGCGGTGCCGGCGCGCAGCAGGAGCGCCGCCACGTGCTGCGCTCCCGGTGGCGATAGTTGCGGCGCTTCAGTAGACCAGCTCATCTTCTTTGCCATCGCTCAGGAAGATCTCGCCGGAGGCGGCGAGCTCCTTGGCCATGTTGACCAGGAACTGCTGCGCCTCCTCGACGTCGCGCAGCCGGATCGGGCCGGACGACTGCATGTCGTCGCGCAGGATCTTGGCGGCCCGTTCCGACATGTTCTTGAAGAACATGTCGCGCAGCGGCTCGCTGGCGCCCTTCAGCGCAACTGCGATGCGGTCGTTGCCCGCCGATCGCATCAAGGTCTGGACCCCTGCAGGATCCAGCCTGGTCAGATCCTCAAAGGTGAACATCAGCGCCTTGATCCGGTCCGCCGTCTCCTTGCTGCGATCCTCGAGCGAAGTGAGGAACCTCGCTTCCGTGGAGCGGTCGAAATAGTTGAAGATCTCGGCCATCAGCTCGAGATTGTCGCGCCGGTGGCTGCGCGCGAGGTTGCTCATGAACTCCAGGCGCAATGTCCGCTCGACATCTGCCACGATCTCCGACTGGACCACCTCCATGCGCAGCATGCGCATGACGACCTCGGTGGCGAAATCGTCGGGCAGGTTGGCCAGAACGCGCGCCGCATGCGCGGGCTCGATGCGCGAGAGCACCACGGCCACCGTCTGCGGGTATTCGTTCTTCAGGTAGGAGGCGAGCACCGCCTCGTTGACATGGGCCAGCTTGTCCCAGACGGTGCGGCCGACCGGGCCGCGGATCTCCTGCATGATCGCCTCGGCGCGATCGGGGTCGAGGACACGGAGCAGCAGCTTCTCGGTCGCCTCGAAGCCGCCCGACACGCCGCCGCTGCCCGAGAGCTGCTGCTTGAACTCGACCAGCAGTTGCTCGACCATGGTCGCGTCGACCCGGCCGAGCACCGCCATGGTCTGCGAGATCTCCATCACTTCCTGGTGGTCCAGGAGGCGGAACAGCTTCGCGGCGCCGGCCTCGCTCAGCGCCAGCATCATGATCGAGGCCTTCTCGACCCCGGACAGCCGATCGTAGCCACCACTCTCGCTCACGACGCCGGCTCGCTCTTACGACCGTGCAGCCAGCCCCGCACCACGCGGACCGCGTCGTCCGGGTTGGTCTCGATCGCCTTGCTGACGTCACCCAGGAGTGACGCCTGCACCGTGCCGCGCACGTTCTTCAGGGCGACCAGCTCCGACGAGCCGGCCTGCTCCAGCGCCACGGCCCGGCCTGGCGGCGAGGTGGCGTCGTCGAGCGCGATCGGTTCGCGAACGACCACCGGGTGGCCGGCGCGATCGACGCCGATCGTAGCACCGGTAGCACCGTGCACGAGCAGCGGCTTGCCGTCCGCGCCGAGCACAACAGCGGTCGAAGCCGTCGCCGGGACCGCCGCCAGCAGACGCTTGATGACCGGGCGGACGCCCACAAACAGGACGATCAGGGTCAGCAGGCTGAGCACGGCGAGCTCGACGAACCGGTTGGACGGGTCGGGGAGCATGGCCTGCCAACCCTCGTCGGGCTCGGATTGCGGCGGCGGAACCGTGAACTGCCGGCTCACCACCTCGACCACGTCGCCACGGCTCTCGTCGATTCCGGCGGCGCTGCGCACCAGGGTCGCCAGCTGCGTAAGCTCCTCGGCTCCGCGCGGTTCGTAGGATCTGGTCCCGTCCGGCTGGTCGCGGTAGATGCCGTCGACCTGCACCGCAATCGACAACTTGCGCAGGGTGGCCCCCCGCTTGGTCTGGTTGCGGACGGTGCGCGAGATCTCGTAGTTGACGGTTTCCTCGGTGTGGTTGGTACGCTCGCTGGTCGCGGCGGCCGGATCCGCCGCAGAGCGCTCGGTGGGCAGGTTGTTGGCCGCGCTCACGGCGTCGGTCGCCTGGCTTTCCTTCTGGTCGCTGGCCTCCTCGGTGGTCTGGGTGCTGCGCACCACCTGGCTCTGCGGATCGTACAGTTCGGCGGTCGTCGCCAGCTCGTCGAAGTCGAGGTCGGCACTGACGGCGGCATCTGCCTTGCCGAGACCGACGGTACGCTCGAGCAGTTGTACGACCTTGACTCGGAGGCGATTCTCAAGGGCTGCACGATACTCCTCGGCATCGCCGGTCAGGAGCGGATCGGCGCCCGGATCGGATGGCTCGGCCAACAGGTTGCCGTCGCCATCGACCAGGGTGACGCCCTCGACCGCGAGTCCCGGCACCGCCGCCGCTACGAGATGCCGGATTCCGGCGACCTGCCGCTTGTCGAGCGGGGCAGCCCCGCGCAATGCCAGGACGATGGATGCGGTGGGCTTGACCTCCTCCCGGCCGAACAGACTGCGCTCGGGCTCAACCAGATGGACCCGCGCCGAACGAACGCCGCGCAGCGTGCCGATAGTGCGGGCGAGCTCGCCCTCGACGGCACGGCGGAGGTTGATGTTGCCCAATAGCTCGCTGGTCGTGAACGGGTTGGCCTGATCGAACAGCTCGTAACCGACCGTGCCACCCGTCGGCATGCCATCCTCGGCCAGTGCCATGCGGAGCCGCAGCGCATCGCTACTGGGTACCATGATCGCATCGCCGCCCGGGCTCAGCCGGAACGGCACCGCCATCGTCTCCAGTCGGCCGACCAGCTCCTGGGCGTCGGCGAGCGCGAGGTTTGAGAACAAGCAGCGTGTACGACGTCTCCGCCGCGCGTGAGATCACGTAGGCGAAAAAGCCCAGTAGACAGCAGGCGACCGCGCCCAACGCCAGGATGCGGGCGGGACCCAGCGCCCGGGCCAGCTCGACCAGGGCGCCCCCAGCGCGCGGCTGCCCGTGCTGCACGAGCTCGGCACCGCCACCTGCGACGATCGCTGCCTTCTGTTCCATGCGCCCCAGCCACGCCCGAACCGATGCTCGGGTCCGGCCAAGCTAGTGGCGCCACGGTGAAGGACCGGTTAACCGGATCGGTGGTCGCTGTGGCAAGCCGCCGTCAGCCCTGGCGGAACTCCTGCAGCCGCGTGACCCGCAAGGCGCCGGGGCCGTGTCGGTCGATCGCCTGTTCCCAGCCGGCGAACTCCTCCGCCGAGAGATTGTAGCGGCCGCACGCTTCCTCGAGGCTGAGCGCCCCGGCGCGCACGGCGGCCACCACCTGCGCCTTGCGCCGGGCGACCCAGCGGCGCGTCTCGGGCGCCGGCAGATCGCCCTGCGCCTCGCCGCGATCCGACAGCCGGGTTCGCGATCTCCGCCGCAGCTCCCGATCCGACATCAGGCATCTCCGAGTAAGATTTCGTTGTGCGCATGACGATCCGACTGCAGTGTTTGTACGCAAAGTATTTGAAGAAATCACTAAACAATCTCAGATGTTATAGTTAATTACGGTTAGCCTTAAAAACTGCTTTCATTATTAGATCATTCAACTGATTATCCGCATCAATTCGTCCAGCATCTGATCGGTAGTATTGATTACCTTGGCATTGGCCGAATAGGCGCGCTGGGTCACGATCATCTTGGTGAATTCCTCGGCCAGGTCGACATTCGCCGACTCAAGCGCGGATGCGGCGACTACGCCGGCGCCGCCCTCGCCGGAAAGCCGCAGGTTGTACTCACCCGACTCATCCGTCTGCGCGTAGACATTGCCCGAGCGCGGATCGAGCCCCGACGGGTTGGCGAAGGTGGCGATGGGCAGCTGGTAGAGTCGGCGATTCTCGCCGTTGGTAAACGAGGCGATGACGTAGCCCTGGTCATCGATGCTGACCTCGCTGAGCTCGCCGACCTCGGCCCCGTTCTGGGTCACGTACGCGACGCTGGTCGGGCTCGCGAACTGGCTGAGGCCGTCGACGGCCCCGATGGTACCGAGATCGAACGCGATTTGGCTGGCGTCAGCCCCGCCGGTAGCGATCCAGTCGATCTCGACTGGCGTGCCCGACACGCCAGACACGACCGGGGTCAGCGCGGTGCTCTGCAGCGACCCGTCGCCGGCGAAGGTCACTGTGCCGGAGGCCAGCAGCCCGTTGGGATGAATTCCCGTATCCACGTCCGCGATGTCGGCGGAAATTTCGACCGCCCAACTGTTGGCTGCCCCGGCGCGCAGGAAGGCCAGGGTCACGTCGTGGGCCCGGCCGAGGCTGTCATAGACCTGCACCGCGCGGGTGAAGGTCGGCGCGACGCCGCTCGCGCCGCCGGAGGCTTGGTAGGCCGCGAGGTCGCCGGCCGCATATACGCCGGCATAGGCCGGTTGGTCGGCATCGAGATTGGCGCCGACTTCGACGGTGGTGGTGGCCGCCGCGAGCCCGTTGATGCTGCGGACGTTCACGGTCTCGATGCGGTTGACGTCGACGATCGCCTCGTTCGCGTCCAGCGCCCAACCCTGCAGGTAGTGGCCGGACGACGTGCGCAGGTCGCCCTGGAAGTCAGGGTTGAAGGAGCCGGCGCGGGTGTAGAGCTGCTCGCCGGCGCCGCTGGCCTGGGCGGTGACGACGAAGAAGCCGGCGCCGGAGATCGCGGCGTCGGTCGGTGACGTGCTGCCCTGGATCAGCCCCTGGTTCGCCACCGTGTAGAAGCTCTGCGCGCGGACGCCGCCCGGGCTGTAGGTGGAACTGCCCCGGCTGCGCGTGACCATGTTGGTGAACTGAGCCTGGGCGCCTTTGTAGGCCGTCGTGTTCACGTTCGCGACATTGTCCGAAATCATGCCCATGGCCCGGCTCTGAGCGTTGAGGCCGGACACTCCGGAGTAGAGGGCACCGAACAGGCTCATGGATCGACTCCTGGATGAATGGTGGGGTGCGTCGGCGGCGGCACGGCGCTCAGCCCTGGCGCCGGACGGAGCGGACAGCGCTCATCGGCACGACGGCGCCGTCGACGACGAGATTGATCTGGCCGTCCTTGGGCTCGATGCCCTGGACCGTGCCCGTGATGAACTGCTCCACCGCCGCCGCAGTCTTGTCGGCGCGCTCGGCCGTCACGCGCACCGTGTATGCGCCGGCCGGCAGCCGGTGGCCGGTACCGTCGGTACCGTCCCAGCGCAGAAGGTTCTCGCCGACCGCGGTGCCGCCGAGTGCGCTGCGCACGACCCTGCCCCTGTCATCGAGCACGCTGACCTGCACCTTCGCCGCCGGCTCGGCGAGGCGGTAGCGGATTGCCGCGTCACCCTCGCTGGCCAGGGCGATCCGGTCGGTGGCTGCGGTCACCTGCTGCCCCAGCAGCCCCATGGCCGAGGCCGTCCCGCTGGTCTCGATCAGCTTGCCGAGATCGCCGAGCTTGGTGTTGGTCTGGATTGCCTGCTCAACCGAGGCGAACTGGACCAGCTGCGAGGTGAAGGCGTTGGCGTCCATGGGCGCCAGGGGATCCTGATTCTGGAGCTGCGTGGTCAGCAGGTGCAAGAAGTTGTCAAAATTGGCGGCGAGGCTCTGGCTCGAGGACCTGACGGAGGCTGAGCTGCCAGTGCTCACGGGGCTGATTGTCATGGATGGTTCCTTGCGGCTGCGCACATGTCAGACACTCAGATCCAGCAGGCCGCGGCGTGATCCGCCTCGGGGCTCTCCGGCTGCCCGACCCGCCTGCTGCGGGTGCCAGACGCGTCGTGTGGGTTCCGCCCCCTGTTGACGCTGCTGCCCCTGATCGTTGCCGCCGTCGCGCAGCGTGAAGCCGAGGCTGCCTTGGTCGACCGTGAAGCCGGCGGCCGTGAGCATCTCCGTGACCGTGCGGGAATCGCGCTGCAGCAGTTGCAGGGTCTCCAGGCGATCGACCGTGAAGCTGGCCGCTGCCGCGCCGGAATCGTGGAGGTGCAGGCTGACCTCGACGCGACCGAGATCGGCCGGTTGCAGCTCGATCCGCAAGGGCCGCCCTTGCGCACCACCGGTGACGACGAGTCGGGCGGTGACCTCGCGCCCCTCAGCATCGGGTATGGTCAGAGCGGTTGACGTCAGCCTTTCCACCTGGGATGCGGCGGCATGATTCTGCGGCAGCCCCGTAAGGCCGGCCACACCGACGGAGATCGCTGGATTCGCGGCCGGCTGGCCGGATTCGTGACCTGGCGGCGCGTCAACGTTCGGGGGCGCCGCGGCGTCGGCCGCGACGGTGGTAGCCTCGACCTGGACGGATTTCGGCCTCTCAAGGCCATCTTTCCGATCCCCTGGCTCGTCTCCCGGCGAGCGCCCCGCCGCCGTCCGGACCTCGGGTCCGGCCATAGCCGGCAGCGCCGTCGATCCGCCGTCGATGGGCTGATCGAGCGGCTCGCGCTCGTCAGCTGGCGGCACCCGGCTGGAGGTCGTCGGAGGCACCGGCTTGCCGCTCGACCCGCACGGCTGAGGACCTGCCGCGGCTTCGGCCTCGGGCATCAACGGCGCGAACGGCTCGGATGCCGCATCGACGGCTGCGGGTTGTTCCGTCGTTGCCGCGCTGGCGCCGGCAAGGAGGCAAGACCGGTCGTCACAGCCGATGGACGGCTGATCGACGGCCGCTCCGACGCTCGTCGAAGCCAGAGCTGCCGGCATCGACAGCCCGACGAGCAGGGCGAGGAACGGGTCGTCGGCGCCAACCGCATCATCCGCAGTTGGCGGGACGCCAGTCGCAGGCAGCGACGGAGGACTCGGGAGGATCTCCATGACCGGCGGGGATTGCAACCGCCGTGCCACGCCGATGCTGCTCTACTCTGGCCGGATTTGCTGCCGAATGGGCTCAGACAATGGCCTCAACCCGGCAAGAAGGACCTTGCTCCGGCAATTTCTGCCGAGCCCATCAGGATTGGCAGCCGCGCTCAGTCCTCGCGGTAGGCGCGCTCGCGCCGCTCGTGGCGCTCCTGCGCCTCGATGCTCAAGGTCGCGATGGGGCGCGCCTCCAGCCGCCGGACGCCGATCGGCTCCTGCGTCTCCTCGCAATAGCCATAGCTGCCGTCCTCGATCCGCTTCAACGCCTGATCGATCTTGCTTAGCAGCTTGCGCTCCCGATCACGGGTCCGCAGCTCGAAGCTGCGCTGGATCTCCGCGGAGGCCCAATCGGACTGATCGGGCAGCCGCATGTCCTCTTCCTTGAGCTGCCGCAGCGTGACGTCGGAGCCGCGCAGGATGTCCTCGCGCCAGCGCAACAGCTTGCGCCGGAAATACTCGGCCTGACGGGCATTCATGTACGGCTCGTCCTCGGACGGCCGATAGTCGGCGGAGATGGTCTCGGACATCCGCCCTCCATCGAGCGGTGTGGCGCCCTCGAGAGTCATGCGCATCTTCCAGCGTTGTGCACCGGAGCGTCGAACCCGCCCACCGACTGTTCGGACTGGTCCCGTCCGACGCGCGCCACTTACCGCAGTCGGTCCCGCCTGCGCAACCCGAACCTTCGCCTTGACATACCGGTAAGCCCCTCAGCACAGGGGTATTTTGGCCAAATTCCCGGGGGCTCAGCGAGCGCCCGGCCCGCAGCCGGCGCAGTCGGCCCGGCGCCTGATCCGAATCCGCTCCAGCTGCGCCGCCGCGGCGTCGTAGAGCAGGAGGGTGCCGGAAAGGGACGTACCAATCCCCGCCACCTCCTTGATGACCTCGACCGCCTGCAGCGTCCCGACGACGCCGGCGACGGGGCCGAGCACGCCGCTCTGGGCGCATGACGGCAGCGCATCGCCGCTCAACACTTCGTCAAATACGCAGCGCAGGCAAGGGTGCGGGTCGCCCAGATAGGCCTTGTACGTGGTGAGCTGTCCATCCAGCCCCTGCACCGCGGCGCTCACCAGCGGGCGGCGCAGCTCTAGGCAGGCATCGTGCACCGCGATGCGGGTGGCCAGATTATCGCTGCCGTCAGCCACCAGATCGTAGCCCTCGACCAGCGCCCGAGCATTGGTGGCGTCGAGCCGCAGCTCATGTGGGATCACGGTCACATGTGGATTCAAGCTCCGCAGCCGCTCGGCGGCGGCCACGGCCTTGGGTCGACCCTGCGACTCCGTCGCGAACACCACCTGTCGCTGCAGGTTGGACTGGTCGACGCGGTCGTCATCAATTACCCCCAGCGTACCCACCCCGGCCGCTGCCAGGTAGAGCAGCACTGGGCTGCCGAGGCCGCCGGCGCCGATCACCAGCACGCGTCCCGCCTTGAGCCGCAGCTGTCCGATGCCGCCGAGTTCCGGCAGCACGATATGGCGCGCGTAGCGCCGGATCTCGTCCTCGCTCAGATCATCGCCGGTAAGCATTGGTTAACCATAGGCCGCTAGGGTCAGCCGTGACAGAGGCGCACGAGCAATGGTCAAAGTGAGCATGAGCGGCGGCGGGGTGGGCGGTGCGGAGGATGCCAGAGCGGCCGAAGCCGCCAACCGGCTGATCGCGACGAGCGCATCTTCGCTCGGTGCGGCGATCGCCATCGTCAGATCCAGGCTGGCCGCCGGCGAGTCGCCGGATCTGATCGTTCTCCGCAGACTCGTCGCACGGGCGCTTTCTCTGCCGCCAGACACGGATCGCCGCCCGGCCACGGACCGTGCCCATATGGTGCTGGCGGACGAGCTTGCCGGCTTGGTCGGCCAGATCGCCCTGGAGCGCGACTTGCTGCTGGCGCAGATTCAAGGCGTGCCGTGCGCTCGCCGGGCCGAAGCTTCCTATCGCGCTGTCGGGCGGCGATCGTGACGGGCTTGCCTATCGACGCAGCCGCCTACATGCGGGCAATCGTCGCGCTGGCGGTTGTGCTGATGCTCCTGCTCGCCGCCTTGTGGCTGTTGCGGCGCTATGGCGGCATGACCGTGCGGCGGTTGCCGCCGGGCGCGCGACTGGCGGTCACCGCTTCGCTCGCCCTCGATCCGCGGGTCCGGCTGGTGCTCGTGCGTCGCGACACGGTGGAGCATCTGCTGGCTGTCGGACCGAGCGGCGTCACGGTGATCGAACGTCTCCCGACGCCCGGCGAACCGGACCACCCGGCGGCGGCCGCGGCATGAGCAGTTTATCGTCGACGCTGACCGTGCGGCCACGGCTGCTGGTCACCGCGATGCTTGGCCTGATGTCGAGCGCCGGGAGCGCCGCGGCCCAGTCGATCAGCGTCGATCTCGGGCAGGGCGGTGGCAGCGTCTCCAGCCAGATCGTGCGCCTCGTTCTGCTGGTGACGGTGTTGAGTCTGGCGCCGTCGATCCTGGTCATGGTGACGTCGTTCACCCGGATCGTCATCGTGCTGTCATTCCTGCGCACCGCGATCGGTCTGCAGCAGACGCCGCCCAACGCGGTGTTGGTCGGCCTCGCACTGTTCCTGTCTATGTTCATCATGACGCCGACGCTGGAGCGGGCCTATCACGACGGGCTCGAGCCACTGCTCGCCGAGGAGATCGACGAGACGGAGGCGATGACCCGGGCGAGTCAGCCGCTGCGGGCCTTCATGCTGCATCAGGTGCGCCCGGACGATGTCGCCCTCTTCGTCGAGATCGCGCGGCTGGAGCCGGCGCCTGCGCTGGACGACGTGCCTTTGCGGGTACTGCTGCCGGCATTCATGATCAGCGAGCTGCGCCGCGCCTTCGAGATCGGCTTCCTGATCTTCTTGCCATTCCTGGTCATCGACATGGTGGTGGCGTCGGTGCTGATGTCCATGGGCATGATGATGCTGCCGCCGGTCATGGTCTCGCTGCCGTTCAAGCTGATCTTCTTTGTCCTCGTCGACGGCTGGGCGCTGGTCGTGGGCAGCCTGGTCCAGAGCTTCGCCCAGCCATGACCGGCTCAACGGACGCAGTCGAGCAGCGGCCCCAACTGCCCCATGCGCCGCTCGATCGTCCGCGCCCGCGCACGGATGTAGCCGGTCGGCCGCGCAGGTGACCAGACGCGTGGGTTGGGGAGGACCGCCGCGATCAGAGCCGCCTCATGGCGGGTGAGGCCGTCGGCCGATTTGCCGAAATAGCGGCGGGCGGCTGCTTCGGCCCCGTACAGGCCGGGGCCTGTCTCTGCCACGTTGAGATACACTTCCATGATCCGCCGCTTGTTCCAGAACAGCTCGAGCTGCGGTGTGAGCGCGGCCTCGAGCAGCTTGCGCACGGGATCGCGCCCGGGCCACAGCAGGACGTTCTTCGCCACCTGCATGCTGATCGTGCTGGCACCGCGGGTGCTCTGGCCGGCGATCGCCCGGTCGAGCTGTCCATGCAGCTCGGTCCAGTCGAACCCGCGATGCACGCAGAACCGGTTGTCCTCCGACGCGATCACAGCCTGCGGCAGATACGGCGAGATGTCGCCGAGCGGGCGCCAGTCCTTGCTCAGACCTTCGCCCTGCACCAGCCGCCAAAGCATCAACGGGGTGATCGGCGGCGGGACCACCCGGTAGACGATGATCAACGCCGTCGGCAGCAGCAGCAGGATGAGCACGCTCCGCCGTACCCGCGGCTGCATCGCGGCGCGCCGCAGGCTTCGAAGCACGCTGCGCCCGAAGGCAAACGGCCGCGATGGTCTCCCCCGGGCGGCGGCTATGCCGCGAGATCCCGATGCTTGTCGACGATCGCCTGCGCCAGCCGGTCGGGCACTTCCTGGAGATGGTCGTAGGCCCAGGCGAAGAATCCGGTGCCCAGGCTGAGCGAGCGCAGTGTAACGATCAGATCGTGCATCTCGCCCTGGGGGATCTGGGCGCTGATTTCGTCCCAGCCGTTCCAATCGGGCTTGGCCTCATAGCCCATGATCTGCCCGCGCTTGCCCGAGACCAGCTGCAGCGCCTTGGCGGTGTAGTCGGCTGGGACCGAGAGGGTGACACTCAAGATCGGCTCAAGCAGCACCGGATCGCACTGCGGCAACCCTTCCTTGAGCGCATGGCCGGCGGCGAGCTTGAACGACAGCTCGTTGCTGTCGACGCTGTGGAATTGACCGTCGAGCAGGGTCACCGCTACGTCGACGACCGGAAATCCCAACGGGCCGCGCTGCAGATGCTCGCGGGCGCCGGCCTCGACCGCCGGCACGAACTGGCGCGGCACGGTGCCGCCGACCACCTTGTTCTCGAACTGGAAGCCCTGGCCGCGCTCGATCGGGCGGATCTCGATCTTGACGTCGCCGAACTGGCCGTGCCCGCCCGACTGCTTCTTATGGCGGCCGTGCGCGTGGGTGCTCTTGCGGATCGTCTCCCGGTAGGGCGTGCGGGGGGCGTGCGGCTCGACCTCGACATTGTACTTGTTCTTCAGCCGGTCGAGCGCCACGCGGAGATGGATCTCGCCCTGGCCCCAGAGCAGCGTCTGATGGGTCTCGCGCTCGTGCTCGAGGTGCAGCGCCGGGTCCTCGTCGGTCAGCTTCGCGAAGGCGCCCGAGAGCTTGACCTCGTCGTTGCGGTTGGAGGCGGTGACCCCGAACGCGTACATCGGCTTGGGTGCGGGTGGCTGCGGCAGGGTTACGGCGGAGTCGCTGGTGAGCGTGGCGCCGGTGCGGGCGCCCTCGAGCCGGGCCAGAGCCACGATTTCGCCGGCCTCGGCCGTGCCGACATTCTGCTGCTGGCTGCCGAAGAGCCGGTAGACGCCGCCAACCCGCATGTCGCCCAGCATCGTGCCGTCCTTGACGGTGCCGCGCCAGACCCGGGCGAGCGACAGCTTGCCGGCGTGCGGGAAATAGTAGTTCTTCAGCACCTGCACGACCGGTGTCCCTTCCTCGGCGAGGCCCAGCTGGGCGGTCCGGACACCGGGCTCCGGCGCCTCGCGCGCCAGGGCCTCCAGCAGGCGCCGCACCCCCATGTCCTGCTCTGCAACGCCCATGAACACCGGCACCACCTGGTCGGCACCCAGCGTCTTGCGCAGGTCGCTCAGGATCAGGTCCTGCGGCGGCTCCTGGTCGTCGAGCAGCAAGCCCATCAGGTCGTCGTCGAAATCGGCCAGGGTCTCCAACATTTCACGGCGGGCGGTCTGCTCGCGCTCCAGGTAGTCGGCCGGCACCGGGATCACGTCGGACGCCTGGCCGGGGCGGTAGGCATGGGCTTCCTCGCTCAAGAGATCGACATAGCCGACCAGATCCTCGCCACGGCCGATCGCATATTGGTGCGGGATCACCGGTCGGGTGCTCATTCCGCGCAGGGTCTGCAGCAGATCCCGATAGCGGACTTCCGAGCGTTCCATCTTATTGATGAACAGGAGGTGGGGAATGTTGTGCGCATCCAAGAACTGCAGCAGCGGGGCGACAACGATCATCCGCTCGATCACTGGCTCGACCACCACCACCGCGGCATCGCAGCCGAGCACGGCGCTGTAGGCGTCCTGAACGAACTCGACCGAGCCGGGGCAGTCCAAAAAGGTGAAGTCGAGCCCATGGGACGTGAGGCGTGCCACGCTGACCTCGGTGCTCATCTGTCGGGAGCGCGCCTCGGCACTGCCGTCGCCGACCGTGGTGCCGTCCGTCACGCTGCCCTTGCGGCCGATGGCACCCGCCACGAACAACAGGCTCTCGAGCAGGGTGGTCTTGCCGGCACCGCTGGCGCCGATCAGCGCCACGTTGCGAGCCGTTGCTTTCGCTCCCATGAGCCCTCCCCAGCCTTCTTGGTGCGCTCGGCATGCCGGCGGTTTGACCGCACGGTGTCGTCGGACTGGTCATGTTCCAGAGGGAACACGGCCTTGGCAACTGGAAAACGCTGGTTGGTTTACCGGGGCGCGGCAGACCCGCGACGTGCCATTCGGTGTCGGGTGCGAAGGACCGTTGCGTGGGTGCCTGGGTTGATGGGATGATGCCCGTGCACCGTCGTGGTGCCACGCCTCGCGGCCGGACGAGACGCCGGATGCAGAAAGATGGTCGGCCGGCCTTCCAGGGAGGTCGTCATGCAGTGTGGTGACCTCGATCGCCACCTCGAGGCGTTCCTGGATGGCCAACTGGATCGAGTTCGACGGGGCGATGCTGCGCCGTCACCTCGCGAACTGCCGCGCCTGCCAGGCGCGCATTGAGCGGCTGCGGCAGTTTGAGCGCGATACCCAGCGCGGCTTTCGCGCGCTCGAGCGGGCGGGATCTGTCTGGCAGGATTTGGGGCTGGATCTCGTCGCGAGCAGCCGGACGAGCACGGTCAGCCGCTTGTTGGCACTGCCGCGCGCCTTGCCGCCGCCGCGACGCGGCAGCGTGACCGAACGCCCACGATCGGCGCGACGCGCAACGGCACATACCGTGTTCGTGGGCCGACCAGGTCGCCGAGCCCAGGGCTCTCGCATTTTGGGCGTCCTATTACTGGCGATGGCGGTCGGTGCCGTCTACCAGCTCGCGCGACCCTACCTGTATCCGGTCGAGGATCCCGCTGCCGACGCCTATCGCCAATTCCTCCGTGGCGGGCAGGCGGCAGCCCTGCGAAGCGCCGATTCCCGGCAGTTGGAGGCGTGGCTGGCCGCTGAGCTCGGGATTGATGCCACGGTCCCGGCGGCGCCGTCCGGCCATCATCTGGTGGGTGCGGATCGTGCCGCATTCGACGGCGGTCCGGCTGGAATGCTGATTTACAATCGAGACGGTGTCGTCGGCGCGCCGCCCGTATTGCTGTTTGTCCAGCCGTTTCCCGTCGAGGTACGCGTGCCTGTTCCGGCCACGGACGATAGCGCCGGCCCGCACGAGCTCTCTTGGGATTCGACGAATGTCCGCTACACGGTGGTCGGGCACGAGCGGATCGAGGAGCTGCGGCGGTTCGCCGAATGATGGCGGACCACGGCCGCTGGTTGCACGTGTAACGTATCTCGATCCGGACCGGCACCACGCTGCGACCGATCGTGCGGTTGTCACGGATGCCCCCGAGCCAAAGCGGCTGCCGGCCTCCGCGTAGCTCCCAGCGCTGGGGCCGATAAAATGTTGAAAGTTGCTAAAATACCACGCGCTATGGTATTTTAGTTGAATTGCCCTGCCCTTAATTTCTGTTTATGATACTTTTCATGTACAGGGAGCTTATGAGCCCGATCCCGCTGCGCTCGGCTCAGCGGGCAGGGCATGAACCGCGCGAAACCGGCTTTTCGACCGGGAGCGAAGTGATAAAAGCGGGCGATTGGGCTGCATTTCCGGCGTTCGATGGTGAGGGCGGTAATCCTTGCCTCGGCATTGCCATCGGGTGTGTGCTCAGCCTGCCGATCTGGTTGGGGCTGGCAATGGTCTCATATCTTCTGCGATAGAGCCCAGACGGTACCGATAATCTGTTGTGTTCCTGCAACAGCGGCCTCTGGTGTTGCGACATTGGAGTCGGCCGATTGCGGTTGCTGTGCATCCCGAAAGGTCACTAGCCGACTCCGGCTTTCATCCCATAATGCTAGATGGAATGACTGCAGACTTGTTTGCAGGGTGAGGCGATTGATGCCTCTGAGCTCGGGATATGCCGCCAACGCCTCCGCCAACCGATAGCTGGGGATCCTGCTGCACAGATGATGAAGATGGTGTGCGCCAATATTGGCGGTCATCCACCGCAACATCGGTGGCAGGTCGAAATGCGAGCTGCCATGCAGGGCGCCATCCTGCTGACCCCAGGCGCCGTCACGCTCCCAGTAAGTGTGCTCGAACTGGTGCTGCACGTAGAACAACCATACGCCCATTGCCGACGCTAGCCATGTGATCGGCAGTTGTATCAACAGCAACTGGTACGCTCCGATCAGGCCCGCCAGCGCTGTCACGGTCACGGTGATGGCGAGATTGGTGGCCATGACGTCGCGCCATGCTTGGCGGCTCGCACGGGCCGGATGGTCCGGCCACCGGTGCTTCAGCACGAACACCAACAATGGCCCGGCGCCGATGACCGCCACCGGACTGCGGGACAGCCGATAGATGGCCCGACGCCAGCGCGGGAGCGCGCGGAACTCGCGCACCGTCAGCATCTCCACGTCGCCGCGACCACGACGGTCGAGATTGCCGGAAGTCGCATGGTGCAGGGCATGCTCCTGACGCCAGTGGCCGTACGGAGTGAGCGTGAGGACCCCGAGCACGCGACCGAGCCAGTCGTTCGCATGCCGGCCGGGGAAGAACGAGCCATGCCCGCAATCGTGCTGGATCACGAACAGGCGCACGAGCAGCCCGGCAGCAGGTACCGCCAGCAGCAGGGTGAGCCAGTAGCCCATGCCGAGGCTGAGCCACATAGCCAGCCACAGCGCCAAGAACGGCACGGCCGTGATCGCGAGCTCGACCAGCGCGCGACCCTGCCGAGCCTGCCGGTAGGGCGCGAGCTTCGTCGGCCAGCTTCGGTTGTCGGGCTCGACCTGGCCGACCAAGGCCGTCGGCACGTTGCCCGCATCGTTCATGGTTTGTCCGAAAGCCATTCGGGGTTGTTCCCTGAGATCTCCAGCCGCCCGATCGACCCCCCGGCGGACCCGACCTATGGCACCGGCAACCCGAGATGATACTCGGCGCAAAACCGGGCTCGTCGCGAAAGTGACGTACCGTCACGACGCATCGCACTAACCTCGATCAGCAGCGGCGTTATTTGCCGATCGACTACCCGAATGGGGAAGGGTGCCAGCGCAGGGTGGCAACTGTCGCGGATCACGCGTGGGAAGGATGGGGATGCGGGACGATCAGTTCTTTGGTGTCATCGCCAGCGCAGCGCTGCTGGTCTGGCTGCTCGGCCGCGGCGTGTTGCCGGACCCACGCCGCAGGCGCCAGGCCGAACTCGTGGCGTTCGGCCTGATCGCGGCCGGCATCCTCTACGCCATGCTGCGGACGGCGCAGTGGTTTGCCAGCTGAGTCTACGGCTTCAGCCGAGCGGGCTAACGCCGAACAGCCAGGGATGCAGCCAGAAGAAGGCCACATACAGGCCAAGGGCCAGCGCCAAACGCCACAGGCCGATCTCGCCTGGGCGGAGGGGTTGACGCCGCTCAAGGATCGCCGCGAACGGCAGGTTGGAGGTAGACTGCAGGAACACGCCCCATCCCGGCGCATTCTCCCGCGTCCGCCGAGCGTCGATTCGCAGCGTGCCGACGAGCGCCAAGACCAGAATGCTGCCGAAGAAGATCACCGAGGCTTCGTCGCCGTTGGCGGCGAGGTGGAGGGCAGCCCACAGCGCCACGCCCCACATGAAGGGATGCCGTGTCACCCGGATTATCCCGATTGCCGGCGACTTCGCATCCGGGTCGGGTTTCTGGCCGACGACGGTCGGGTTTGCCGCCGTGACCGCGCAGACGACGAGCAAAAATGCCAATGGCATCAGGGCCAGCGCCAAGTGCCGCACGCCGGCGCCGGTGGTCCAGATGGGCGTGAGCGGTGCCGCTCGCCAGGCCACGACCAGCCATGCGAGAGCGACCACCGCCAGCAGCGAGTATAGACCACGGTAGACCGGTTCACCGACGCGACCCACCAGCTCCGCTCGTAGTCCGCTGCTGGCGAGGCCGAAATGGGTGCCGATCAGGAACAGCGCGGCGACGATCAGGTTGAGCATGCGTTCCGCCGAAGGGACGGTCGTGGCTGCGTCGGGGCGATCTAGCGACACGTGCACGGACGTATACGCAGTATGTCGATGAGGCAAGGCAGCGCCTGGAAGGGGAAAGCGATGGTTCGATGTGGGCTTCTGGCGTTGACGGCCGCCCTGCTGCTCGGCCCGGTGCGCGACGTTCCGGCGGGTGAGGCAATGGGCGCACACGCATTCAGCTTCACCTCGATCGAGGGCGAACCGCTGGCGCTGGCCAGCTATGCCGGCCACCCGGTCCTGATCGTCAACACCGCGTCGATGTGTGGGTTCACCTACCAATATGCCGCGCTCCAGCGTCTCTTCGACGCCTATCGGCAGCGCGGTCTTATCGTTCTGGGTGTCCCCTCCAACGACTTCGGCAACCAGGAGCCGGGCTCCGCGACCGAGATCAAGAAGTTCTGCACCGCGAACTTCGACGTCGACTTCCCGCTAACCGAGAAGGTGCAGGTTAAGGGTCCGCAATCCCATCCGCTGTTCGTATGGTTGCGCCATGAGTTGGGCGCTTCCGCCGGGCCGCGCTGGAACTTTCACAAATATCTGATCAGGCCCGATGGCATGGCGGCGGCATCATGGCCATCCAGTGTCGAGCCCGACGGGCCCGAGATCAGGGCGGCGGTGGAAAGCCTGTTGGCGCCGCCGTCCTGACGATGTTGCCGTCCTTGATCAGCAGCTCGAGAGGCTGCAGGCCCAGCCAGTAACAGAGCTCGGCCGGCCGCCCGATACGCCATACTGCGAGGTCGGCGCGAGCGCCGACGCGGATGACGCCACGGTCCGTCAGGCCCAAGGCCCGAGAGGCCACCCGGGTCATCCCGGCCAATGCCTCCTCTGGTGTCAGCCCGAACAGTACACAGGCCATGTTCAACGCCAGCAGTGGCGCCAGCAGCGGCGAGGTGCCGGGATTGGCGTCGGTCGCCACCGCCATCGGCACGCCTGCCGAACGAAACATGGTCACTGGCGGGCGCTGGGTCTCCCGAAGCAAATAGAAGGCGCCGGGCAGCAGCACGGCCACGGTCCCGGCACCCGCCATCGCCCGCACACCGGTCTCGCCTGTATGTTCGACATGATCCGCTGACAGCGCGCCGAACCGGGCGGCCAGCGCGGCCCCGCCCGTGTCGCTGAGCTGGTCGGCATGCAGCTTGACCGGCAGGCCCAGAGCGCGCGCGGCGGCGAACAACTCGGAGACCTCGTCGGTGGTGAAGGCGATCCCCTCGCAGAACGCATCGACCGCATCGGCGAGCCCCTCCTCGGCGATCGCCCGCAACATGGGGCCGGTCACAAGCTCGACATAGCCAAGGCGGTTCTGCGCGTATTCGGGTGGCAGCGCGTGGAGTCCGAGGAAGCTCGTGAAGATGTCGATGTCCGCGCGACGGCCCAGGGAACGGGCAACGCGCAGCATGCGCCGCTCGGTCGCGAGGTCGAGGCCGTAGCCGGACTTGATCTCGACCGTGGTGACTCCGCCCGCTTGCAGACAGGCGAGGCGCCCCTCGGCCGATGCCAGCAACTGCTCCTCGCTGGCCGCCCGGGTCGCGGCGACCGTCGCCCGGATACCGCCGCCCCTTCGGGCGATCTCGCTATACGCGACGCCTTGCAGCCGCAGCTCGAACTCGTGCGCCCGGTCGCCGCCGAAGACGAGATGGGTGTGGCAGTCGATCAATCCCGGCGTAATCCAGGCGCCGGCGAGATCCCGAATCTCTGCCGCCTCGCGGTGCGGCAGTTTCGCCATCGGACCGAGCCAGGCAATCCTACCCTGCTCGATCGCCAGTGCCCCGTTCTCTATTGCCCCGTAGGGCTCGCCGCCCTCCTCCAGCGTGGCCAGATGGGCGTTCAGCCAGAGCCGGTCCCAGGTCACCATCCGCTCCCGATTTATCGCCGTGCCGCCAATCTAGTCCTGCTGTGCCGCGATGCTAGCTTGCGGTGGATGTCGAAACCGAAAGACGCAGCGCGCTTCCGCGTACTCATACTCGAACGATGGCAGTGGCCCGCGGCGGTGACGTCGGGTCGGATCCGTCTGGTGAGCGGACTGTGGCTGCTGTTCTATGCCGCCACGCATCTGCTCAATCATGCTCTGGGGCTCGTGTCGTTGGCCGCGGCCGAAGGCGGTCGCATGATCTTTCTGGGCTTCTGGCGTCTGCCAGGGATCGAGCTGACGCTGCTGGCGGCGCTGCTGGCGCACACGGTGCTGGGCATATGGACCCTGTGGCAACGGCGCAGCCTGCGAATGAGCGCCAACGAGGCGTTGCAGCTCGTGCTGGGCGGGCTGATCCCGATCTACCTCACGGGTCATGCGCTTGGCACCGGCTGGCTGCACCGCTGCTGCGGCCTCGAGGACAGTTACGGCTACTTCCTCGCTCGGGCTTGGCCGAACGGTGCCGGCTCGCAGACCATGCTCGTCCTCGTGGTTTGGCTCCACGGCACCATCGGCCTGCATTACTGGCTGCGACTGCGGCCCGGCTACCGCCGCCTGCAGCCCTGGCTGCTGATGGCGGCCACGCTCCTGCCGGTCCTGGCGCTGGCAGGTTTCGTCAGCGCCGGGCGCGAGGTCGCAGCATCGCGTGCCCTCGACCCGCTTGCCTGGGCCGCGATGGCGGTGCAGCAGCACTGGCCGACCGAAGCCGTGCGCGAGGCGTTGGTCGACAGTCCCGCGCGCTGGATCCTCCGCGGCTTTTTCGGCTTGGTAGCCTTCGTTGCAGGGCTGCGGGCGCTTCGCTGGCTTTGGCTGCGCCGGCACAACATCCGGCTCACCTATCCAGGCGGGCGCGAGATCAGCGTGGCGCGAGGGCTCAGCATTCTCGAGGCCAGCCGCCTGACGGGGATCCCGCATGCGTCGGTCTGTGGCGGCCGTGGCCGCTGCTCGACCTGCCGGGTGCGTATCGGACAAGGCCGTGAGCTACTGCCGCCACCGTCGCCGGCGGAGCGCCGCGTTTTGACCCGCATTGCGGCTGGTCCCGATGTGCGACTGGCGTGTCAGGCACGGCCAGTGGCCGACCTTGTCGTGACCCCACTCATGCCCTCCACTGCGACCACCGAAGATGTGTTGAGTTCGATGGCGCCGAGCCATGGCGTTGAGCGCGAGATCGTGGTCCTGTTCGCTGACCTGCGCGGCTTTGCCCAGCTGTCGGAGGGCCGGCTTCCCTACGACACCGTGTTCATCCTCAATCGCTACTTCAGGGCGATGGGCGGTGCTATCGAGTTGTCGGGCGGTCTCGTCGACAAGTTCATCGGCGACGGGATCATGGCGTTGTTCGGCCTCGCCTGCAGCCCAGCCGCGGCGGCGCGGGAAGCACTGGCCGCCGCTCGCGGCATGGCTATGGCCCTGAGTGCGCTCAATCGCGAGCTCGCGGTCGAGCTCGACCAGCCATTGCGCATGGGCATGGGCGTTCATCTCGGCCCAGTCATCCTGGGCGAGATGGGGCACGGTCCGGCGGCCTCGCTGACGGCGATCGGCGACACGGTCAATGTCGCCAGCCGGCTGGAGGCCCTGACCAAGGAGTTCGACTGCCAGCTCGTGGTCTCGGAGGCGGTCATCCAGCGTGCGGGCATCGTCCTCGCCGATCACCCACGGCAAGAGGTTGACTTGCGTGGCCGTGCCGGGCGGCTGGAAATCCGTATGGTCCTCGACGCGGCAGGCCTGCCTGAGCAACTTAAGGAGGGCCGAGCGCAGAGTGCTCCGTGGCTCCGCGCTCGGGCTACCCTGGCGAGGCTCTGGCGCTAACGGCCGCGGCCGCGATCGCACCGCATTGCCGCTTCTAGGGCTTGACATGCCCATGGTGCAGGGGCGCAAAGTCTTGGAGCATCGTCGAGGAGCGTTCGAGCGCACCATGAGCAATGAGCCGCTGGCCTTGGCTGCCGAGGGTATCAAGAAGCAATTTGGCCAGGTCGAGGTGCTGAAGGGCATCTCGGTGCAGGCCGCGAAAGGCGACGTGATCTCCATCCTTGGAGCCAGCGGCTCCGGCAAGAGCACGTTCCTGCGTTGCATCAACTTGCTGGAGACCCCGAACGCGGGTCGCATCACCGTGTCGGGTGAGGAGATCCGCCTCAAGCCCGGCAAGCAGGGCAGCCTGCAGCCGGAGGATCCCAAGCAGCTGGCCCGGATCCGCTCCAAGCTCGCCATGGTGTTCCAGAGCTTCAATCTGTGGTCGCACCTGACCATCCTCGAGAACATCATCGAGGCGCCGATCCACGTGCTCAAGGTGCCCCGCAAGGAGGCGATCGAGAAAGCCGAACATCTGCTGAACAAGGTCGGCATTCACCAGCGCCGCAACGCTTATCCGTCGCACATCTCGGGCGGCCAGCAACAGCGCGCCGCGATCGCGCGGGCGCTGGCGATGGAGCCAACCGCGATGCTGTTCGACGAGCCGACCTCGGCCCTCGACCCCGAGCTCGTGGGCGAGGTGCTTAAGGTAATGCGCGACCTTGCCGACGAGGGCCGCACCATGCTGGTCGTCACCCACGAGATGGGTTTCGCGCGCGACGTCGCCAGCCAGGTGGTGTTCCTGCATCAAGGTCTGATCGAGGCGCAGGGCGCGCCCAAGGAGATGTTCGGCACCCCGCCGACCGAGCGCTTCAAGCAATTCGTGTCCGGCTTCAGCCAGCAGGAGCGCGGGGCCGCGGCTTGACGGCAGACCATGCGCACGCCAACGATGGGCCAACACCGGTCGAGAACTGGAGAGGCAGCATGACTTCAATCACGCGACGGCTCGCATTCGCGGTGGCCGCGGGCCTGATCTCTTTGGCAGGCGTGGCCGTGGCCAAGGAATGGACCAAAGTTCGGATCGGCGTCGAGGGCGCCTATCCGCCGTTCAGCTCGATCGCGCCTGATGGCAAGGTGGTCGGCTTCGACATCGATATCGCCAATGCGCTGTGCGAGGAGATGAAGGTCGAGTGCACATTGGTGACCCAGGACTGGGATGGCATCATCCCCGCGCTGCTGGCCAAGAAATACGACGCGATCGTCGCCTCGATGTCGATCACCGAAGAGCGCCTGAAGACGGTCGATTTTACCAAGAAATACTATCAGACGCCGGTTCGCTTCGTCACCAAGAAGGGTGCCGGCATCGAGATCACGAAGGAAGGTCTGACCGGCAAGAAGATCGCGGTCCAGCGCGCTACCACCCACGACAGCTTCCTTACTGACAACTTCGGTGATGTCGTGGAAATCGTCCGGTACGGGACCTTGGATGAGGCCAAGCTCGATCTGGTCGCCGGCCGCGTCGACCTGTTGTTCGGCGATACCGTGGCACTGAACGACGGGCTGCTCAAGACCGACCAGGGCAAGGATTTCGAGTTCATCGGCCCGCCCTACTCCGATCCGAAATGGTTCGGGGAAGGCGTGGGCATTGCGATCCGGAAGTCCGACACGGACCTGAAGGAAAAGTTCAACGCGGCGATCGATGCCATCCGTAGCAATGGCGTCTGGGACAAGCTGGCGGCCAAGTACTTCGACTTCGACATCTACGGCAGCTGAACTGCCTGCCGGGCGGGGGCTACCTGCTCCCGTCCCACCCCGCGGGGAAGGGTGAGCGTTGCTTGATCTCAAGGGCTACGGCCTGACCCTGTTGTCGGGCACCGTGCTGACCATCGAGTCGGCCATCGTCTCCCTGATCGTCGCCGTGCTCCTGGGTGCGGTCGGCGCTCTGGCCAAGACCTCGCATTCGACGGTCGCGCAGACCATTGCCGGGGTCTACACGACGGTCGTCCGCGGCGTGCCCGATCTGGTCCTGATGCTGTTGATCTTCTTCGGCGGTCAGATGCTGGTCAACCAGCTGATCGAGGCGCTGGGCTACGACACCTACATCGAGGTCAGCGCGTTTACCGCCGGCGTCGCGACGATCGGCTTCATTTACGGCGCCTACATGACCGAGACCTTCCGCGGCGCCATCCTGGCGGTCCCGGCGGGGCAACTCGAGGCCGGCCAGGCATTCGGCATGAGCCCGGTCCAGGTTTTCTGGCGGGTCCTGCTGCCGCAGACGATCCGACACGCGCTGCCGGGCTTCGGCAACAACTGGCTCGTGCTGCTCAAGACCACGGCGCTGCTTTCGGTGCTGGGCCTCGACGACGTGCTGCGCAAGGCCAGCCTCGCAGCCGGCGCTACGCGCGAGCCGTTCACGTTCTACCTCGCAGCGGCGCTGATCTATCTGCTGCTGACCAGCATCTCCACGGTGTTGCTGATGCGGGCCGAACGCCGTGCCGAGCAGCCCTACATCAGGCCGACCCATGGACTTTAGCATCATTGCGGCCAACCTCGGCCTCTATTTCCAGGGGCTATGGACCACCGTCTGGCTGGTCGCGTCGGCCCTGGTGCTGGGGCTGCTGCTGTCCGTGCCGCTGGCCGTGGCGCGCACCTCGAGCAACCCGCTGATCAACGGTCCGGTGTGGGCCTACACCTATTTCTTCCGCGGCACGCCGCTGCTGGTGCAGCTGTTCCTGATCTATTACGGCCTCGGCCAGTTCACGGCCGTGCAGGAAAGCTTCATGTGGCCGCTGCTCAAGCAGGCCTGGTTCTGTGCCATTCTCGCGTTCACGCTCAACACCGCCGCCTACACCACCGAGATCCTGCGTGGCGCGATTCAGGTCACGCCGGTGGGTGAGATCGAGGCCGCCAAGGCCTGCGGGATGTCGCCCTTCTTGATGCTGCGCCGAATCATTCTGCCCAGCGCCTTCCGCCGCGCGCTGCCGGCCTACGGCAACGAGGTCATCTTCATGCTGCACGGCAGTGCCGTGGCCAGCGTGGTGACCATCGTCGATCTCACCGGCGTCGCCCGGATCATCCAGTCGCGCTATTACACACCGTATGAGGCATTCCTGACAGTGGGCGCGTTCTACATGGCCCTAACCTTCTGCTTGGTCTGGCTGTTCCGCCGGCTCGAGCATCATTTCCACGCTCATCTGCGGCGACCGGTCCAGTGAGCGTGGCATAGGTCGTGCGTCAGGGAACTGTGGGTAGCGGCCGCTCCCGTGCCAGCTCGGCTGTGAGCGCCCGTGCCTTCGCCGGATCCATGTCGGCGACGATTGCCGCCACTTTGGTCTCCCGCATGCCACGGACGATCGGCAGCAGCAGCTCAAGCGCCATCGGATCGAAGATCGCCGCCGCGTTCTTTGCCTTCATCGCCTCGTAGACCTTGATCAGCTGCGCGATCCGCGCCTGCTGATCGGCCGAGACTTGGCCCAGCAGGCGCTCCAGCTCGCCCTTGAGCGTCTCAATCTTGGCTACCTGCTCGCGCACGCGTGTCTCCACCGACTGAACCACCGCTTCGCGCAGCTCGATCGACTGCTCGCGTTCCGCCAGCGCTGCCTGATGCCGGCGCAGCTCCGCAGCCAGCGCATCGAGCACCTCGACACCGGCGGCCCCGACCGCAACCGGAGCTTCGGAGTTCGCCGCCGGCACGACGGTTGGTCGTGCCGGCGCCGGCCCGGTGCCCGGGGCGATATCCGCGAGCGGTGACAATGCGAGCTCCAGCCCAGTGGGCAGGGAGGGTGCCAATGGTGCGACTCGCGCCGGGAGATCATCTGCCACGATCCGGGGCAGCCGGTGGGCCACGGCGAGCAGCAAGGCTGCCGAAGTCACCAGTAGCAGCCAGGATAGTGCGGGAAATCGACCCCGCGAGGCCGCTTGGCTCACCGCAATGCCTCGAGCGCGCGCAGCAGCTCGGCGTCGATCTTCGGCCCTGCAGGCGGTGCGTCGCGCTGCCGCACGGCCGGGCGCGCCTTCGAGCTGCCGGCTGCGGGCGGAGACTGCTCGGCCGGGTCGGCGCGCCCGCTTTCCGCCATGCTGCGCGCGCCCTGATGCAGGGCCGTCTCGACCCGGCGTGCCATCCGCCCGGCGCTGTCGACCAGACGGCTCAGCTCGCCAATGCGCTGCTGCGCCAGCTCTTTCTGGCCACCGAGCGCGCGTTGCGCTTCGAGCGCGCTCTCGCGGATGCCGGCGATCGCCGCCTCGGCACGTTGCGAGGCGGTGTCGATCGCGGTGACGAAGGCCTCGATGTCGCTGCGCTCGACGCGCAGCCGACCCAGCCGCCGGTAGAGCAGCACGCACCAGGTCGTGGTGAGCACCAGCAGGAAGGCGACCAGCAGGTTCGCGGCGAGCTCGATCATGACCGCGGCGCCGTCTGCTGCTCGATGCCGTCCTCAACCCTGATCACCAGCCGATCGCCGATGCGGCCGATCCGACCGCTGGCCATCGGCACCTGGCCGCAGCGCAGGCTGACGTTGGGCTCGCTCGGCGCGTTCAGTCGGATCGTGCTGCCGATCTGCAGGCCCAGCATGTCGCGCAGGCTGACGGTCTGCTCCTCGAGCACCGCCTCGAGCTCGACGCTGGTGAGCCAGATCTCGCCGGCCAGGTGATTCTCCCAGATCGCATCGCGCCCGAACTTCTCGCCCATGAACATTTGCAGCAGCATGTCGCGCGCGGGCTCGAGGGTGGCGTATGGGATCAGAAAATCGATGGTTCCACCACGATCCTCCAGATCCACGCGCAGCTTGAACAGGATGCAGGCATTGCCGGGTCGGGCGATCGCCGCGAAGCGCGGGTTGGTCTCCATGCGCTCGAAACGGAAGGTGACCGGCGTGATCGGCGCGAACGCCTGGCCGAGATCGTCCAGGATCAGCCGGATCAGGCGCTCGACCAGCGAGGTTTCGATCGTGGTGTAGGGTCGACCCTCGATCCGCATCGGGACCGTGCCGCGACTGCCGCCCAAGAGAACGTCGACCATCGAATAGATCATCGCGCTGTCGACGGTGATCAGGCCGTAATTGTCCCACTGCAAGGCTTTGTAAATCGCGATCATCGCTGGCGCGGAAACCGAGTTCATGTAGTCGCTGAACCGCTGCGCCGAGATGTTCTCCAGGCTGATGTCGACGTTCTCGGAGGTGAAATTGCGCACGCTGGTGGTGAGCATCCGCTCCAGGCGGTCGAACACGACCTCGAGCATCGGCAGGCGCTCGTAGGTGATGTCACGCGACCGGACCAGCGACATGATCCCGGCACTCGGGTCTTTGCCGTTGCCGTCCGGGCCGCCGATCATGCGGCTTGGCGGGCTTTCAGCAGCGCCGTCGGCCTCGACCAGCGCCATCCACTCGGTCGCGAGCCCTTCATCGTCGGCCGCGTCGCCGTCCCGCGGCCCGCCCCTGTCACGCAGCTCCCGGGAACCGCTCATTGCACCAGCATTTCCTTGAGCAGGAC
This sequence comes from uncultured Alphaproteobacteria bacterium, assembly GCA_963798145.1. Taxonomy (GTDB): domain Bacteria; phylum Pseudomonadota; class Alphaproteobacteria; order Geminicoccales; family Geminicoccaceae; genus Benzoatithermus. The sequence goes on along the minus strand of CAWCSG010000018.1, from coordinate 154,869 downwards.
GGCGCTGACCTGCGTGGGCTCGATCGCGAGATTGACCCGCGCGATCAACTCCTCCTTCAGGCGCTGCATCCCCGCGGCCCCCCGCACCTCATCGACCGTCAGCGCGCGCAGATACGACTGAAAGCTATCCATCACGCGTGGCATGAGCTGCCGCACCGTCTCGGCGGTCTGCTCGCCCGCCACCTCGAGCGCCACCCGCAGCTTGAGAAAGCGCATGCGCGGGGCATCGGACTGGAGGTTGACGATCAGGTCCGGCATGTCCACGAACACGATCGCGAGCGGATCGCCCGCCGCGCCCTCCGCATGAATGCCGTGTTCGGCTGACCGGGTATCGTGCGCATCATCACCGGTGGCCGATTCGGCATTCCCGAGCAGGCCGGAGAACCAAGCCGCTGCACCACCGCCGGCTAGCAGCACCAGCAGCGCCGCGGCCACGATGAGCAGCAACTTGCCCTTGCCCGCCTTCGCCGCCGCGGCACCCTCCTCTGATTCCGCCATCCTGCCATCCTCCTGTTCGCGTCGCCGACCGCCCCGTAGCGGTGCCCCGAGGCCATCAGATAGCAGCGCTTGGTTAACGCTGTGTTGCCGGGCGGCAGCGCGCGACCGGCTGGGCAAGAACTGCCCGGCAAGAACTGCCGTCGGCGGTGGTGCCACCTGCACCGCGGGCCGATTCCACCGGCTTGGCATGGACGTTGCCAGGATTGGCCGCGAAGGAGTGCCGGATGGACACGACGACCTATCTCGCCCTGAGCCGCCAGGTCGCGCTGCAGCGCCACATGACCACGATCGCCACCAACCTAGCCAATGCGAGCACCTCGGGTTATCGCGCCGAGCACACCGTGTTCGAGCAGCTGCTCCAGCGGGTCGGCGAGCCCGGCCGGGTCGCCTTCGTGCAGGATGTGGCGCTGGCCCGCGATCTCGGCCCCGGGCCGATCGAGCAGACCGGCAATCCGTTCGACCTTGCGCTCGACGGCGACGGCTATCTGAGCTTCGCCACTCCGGCGGGAGTACGCTATGGGCGGGCGGGGCGCCTGGAGCTGGACAGGGATGGGCGGCTGGTGAATGCGCAGGGGCATCCGCTGCTCGACGACAGCGGCAACCCCATCACGCTGCCGGTGGACGATCGCGACATCTCGATCGGCGGTGACGGCACGATCGCCGGACGCGCCGGCACGGTCGCCCGCATCGGCGTGGTCGGCTTCGCGCACGAGCAGGCCCTGGACCGGATCGGCGACGGCCTCCTGGCCACCAGCGAGACGGCGGTGCCCGCGACCGGCACGCGCGTGGTTCAGGGCGCGCTCGAAGGCTCCAACGTGCAGCCGGTCACCGAGTTGACGACGATGATGGACACTGTGCGCGCGTTCGAGGGCACGCAGCGGATGATCGACACCGAGCACGAGCTGCAGCGGCAGGCGATCGAGCGGATCGTCCAAGTCTCGAGTTAACCATGCAGAAATACCAGGTCGCTAGAAACGGTGCGGAAGTGGAAAGCCGACCATGCGTTCCTTGAGTGTAGCCGCAACCGGCATGATGGCGCAGCAGCTCCATGTCGAGGTGATCTCGAACAACATCGCGAACATGACGACTACGGGCTATAAGCGCCGTCGGCCGGAATTCCAGGACCTACTCTACCAGAGCCAGCGCCGCATCGGTGCGACCTCGTCCTCGGAGGGCACGATCGTCCCCGCCGGCGTCCAGCTCGGGCTCGGCGTCAAGACAGCAGCCGTCTACCGGATCCCCGAGCAGGGCGACTTCGTCAATACCGAGAACAGCTTCGATCTCGCGATCCAGGGCAGCGGCCACTTCGTGGTTGAGCTTCCCAGCGGCGAGTTCGCCTACACCCGCTCGGGCAATTTCCAGCTCAGCCCCGAAGGCCAGCTGGTCACGCCGGACGGCTACACGGTCAGCCCGGGGATCACCGTGCCCCAGGAAGCCGTCGAGGTGTCGATCAACCAGGAAGGCCTCGTGTCGGCCAAGATCGCCGGCCAGGTCGCGGAGCAGGAGCTGGGCCAGCTGCAGCTCGCGACCTTCGTCAACGAGGCCGGCCTGGAGGCCACCGGCAGCAACCTGTTGCAGGAGACCGCAGCCTCGGGTCCGGCCTTGGCCGGGCCTCCTGGCACCGAGGGCCTCGGCACCGTGCTGCAGGGATCGCTCGAGAGCTCGAACGTCAACCCGGTCCAGGAGATCACCGCATTGATCGCGGCCCAGCGGGCCTACGACATGAACTCCAAGGTCATCACCGCGTCGGACGAGATGATGGCCACCGTCACCCAGCTGCGTTAGCGCGGATCAGGCGCGTGCTCAAGAGGCTCGGTTGGCTGTTGTGCTTTATGGTGATGACGTCGGGCGCTGCCGGCGCCGAGTTGACCCTGGCGCCGGGCGAGCCGCTCACACCGCGGCTCGTCGCCGACCTGGTGCGAGGAGACCTCGTCGCGCACGGCCTGGACGACGGGCTGACCGTCGAGGTGGAGGTACCGGGAGCACCGCTTCCGAACCGGGCGGCGAGCCCGACGCACGTGGCGTTGGCCGAGCTGCAATACGAGCCCAATACCGGCCGCTTTCGCGCGCAACTCCATGCCAGCCTGCAATCGGGCGAGGCCAGCATGCTGCCGATTTCCGGGCGCGTCGTCGAGCTAGTCGATGTCGCCGTTCCGGCGCGGGCGATTGCTCGCGGCGAGACCATCGGCGAACAGGATCTGACCTCGGTTCAGATTGCCAGTGCCGCGGTGCGCGCCGACACGCTGCGGCGGCCGCAAGAGCTGATCGGGCTGCAGGCGGCGCGCGCTCTCCCGGCCGGTCGGCCGGCTCGCAGCGGTGACGTCGCGGCACCGCTGCTGGTCCGGCGCGGCGAGCCTGCCAGCATGCGCTTCACCCGCGGTGGCCTGGAGATCGTCGGCGCCGGGATCGCCCTGGACCAGGGCCGGCACGGCGACTCGGTCCGGGTACAGAACGCCGGTAGTGGCGAGCTGCGCCGTGCGATCGTGATCGGCCCTCGAGAGGTCGCGGTGGAATCGGTGATGTCGAGGCCATGAGGGGCAATGGGCGCATACGGGTCGCGTGGCTGTTGACGGTCCTGCCGTGGCTTGCTGGCTGCAATCTTGCGGACCAGCTGGCGCACGTGGGCCGACCGCCGGATCTCTCGCCGATCGAGAACCCGGTCCAGGCGCCCGGCTATCGGCCGGTGTCGCTTCCGATGCCCGACCCCGAGCCGATGCAGAGCGCAGGCGCGAATTCGCTGTGGCGCTCTGGGGCGAAAGGCTTCTTTCGTGACCAGCGTGCGCGCCGCGTTGGCGATGTGCTCACGGTCCAGGTCGCCATGTCCGACAATGCCAGCTGGTCGAACGAGACCACCCGCTCACGGCAGACGAACGACAAGGTGGGCATCCCGGACTTTTTCGGGCTGCAGAACCCGCTGGTCGAGGCTTTGCCCAACAATCTCAATGGCCTGCCGATCGATCCGGCCGAGATCGTCAAGCTGGACAGCCGCAGCGTGAACGCGGGCAAAGGCGGCGTGAACCGGGACGAGGAGATCCGCCTCAATCTTGCCGCGGTGATCACGCAGGTGCTGCCGAACGGCAATCTGGTGATCCAGGGCCGTCAGGAGGTCCGGGTCAATTTCGAGATGCGCGAGGTCATGGTCGCCGGAATCGTGCGCCCGGAGGACATCACGCCCAAGAATACGATCGGGCACGAGAAGATCGCCGAGCTGCGCGTCGCCTATGGCGGCCGCGGGCAGATCACCGACGTGCAGCAGGCGCGCTACGGCGCGCAGATGCTTGAGATTCTGCTGCCCTACTGAGCCGTGTGGCGAATCCGACGCTCTTCAGCGTGCCGCCGACGCTGGCGGGCGCCCGGTCAGCCAGCCGGCCCAGCGCTCGATTCCCGAGCGCGCCCGTCCGATGCGCATGACATCCTCGATGCGCCGATCGAGGAAGGCCCAGCTGTCCGCGCACTCGTCCGACTTGTCGTCGAGCCAGTAGAGAAAGCTCGCGGCCAGCACGCCCGCGAGGGTGGCACGCCGCGAATAGTAGCTGAAGCCGTCGCTGGGTGCGCCACCGAGGCCTGCCGTTTGCCACATCAGATCGACGGTGCGCCAGAGCGCGCGCCCGGTGCCGGCGAGGTTGCCGGGCAGGCCACGCGCGACCACCGCGCGGCGGATCGCCTCGCGGTGCGGCGTCAGCAGCTCGAGCCGCGTGCGCACCAGGAGCGCGATGCGCCGCCGTACCGGCAGCCGCTCGATCGCCTGATCCGCAATCGCCGCCACCATGCGTCGGTCGGCCCAATCGTCGAGCCAGGCCAGGAGGCTGTCGCCGCCTTGCGGGAACAGCCGCCGCGCGGTCGCCGAGTCCAGGCCCGCATCGGCTGCGGCGTTAATCAGCGTGCGCCTGCTCCAGCCGTCGAAGGCCGCGTGCAGCATGGCGGCCTCCAGCACGCGGTCCTTCTGCGCGCGGCGCTCGTCCAGGGCTTCGCTCATTGCGTGTCTCCGTCACGGTCCAGCCACGCCGTGAGCTGGGGCAGCTCGCTGGTGAAGGCAAGATGGCGCAGATCTGTCATCCGCATCGGATACAGGATGCCGTCGAGGTGATCCACCTCGTGCTGCAGCACCCGCGCGAACAGGCCGTCGGCAACACCCTCCACCGCGGCGCCGGTGCGATCGATCGCCCGGAAGGCCACTCGCCGATGGCGTGGCACGAGGCCACGCAGGTCCGGGATCGACAGACAGCCCTCGAAGGCGAGTTCGGTCGTTTCGCCCAGGAGTGTCAGCGCGGGATTGACGAGCACGTGCGCGATTCCCGCATCGCGCTCCGCGCGGTCCCGGATCTCCAACGCCACGATGATCCGCAGGCTGCGATGCACCTGGGGCGCCGCGAGGCCGATGCCGTCGGCGGCGGTCATCGTCGCCAGCATGTCGTCGATCAGCTCCTGCACCTCCGGGGCCGCGACGTCGGCGACCGGCGCTGCCGGGGTGAGCAGCACGGGGTGGCCCATCAGGGCGAGAGAGCGTACGGTCATGAGCTGTCCATAGCGCCTGCCGGTATGCGCGGCCAGGGTTGGCGAGCGGCTCGGCGTGTGCTAGGAGCCCGTCAACCTTCGGACGAGGGAACGGTATCTGTCGTCCCGTTTTCACCAGCCTTGGAGTAGGAGCCATCGTCGAGGTTCAGGTTCGCGACAACAATGTCGATCAGGCGCTGCGCGCGCTGAAGAAGAAGATGCAGCGCGAGGGCCTCTATCGCGAGATGCGGATGCGGCGCCATTACGAGAAGCCGTCGGAGCGTCGCGCCCGAGAGAAGGCCGAGGCTGTTCGACGCTACCGCAAGTTACTGCGCAAGCGCGCGGAGCGCGACGAACTCTAGGCCGAGCGACGGTTGCTGATCACGGCGCCCGGTTGGTCACCGGCGCCGTCGACCATGGCCTATCACCCGTGGTCGGCCAGACGAACACAATTTGTCTCGCAGGGCTCTGTCTGAACGTGCCTCCCAGCCATCGTCGCACCCCACCATCATGGTGTTGCGATGACAACTTGAGTCCGCCGCAGTGTGCTTACGACTTATCGCGCCTGCTGGACGGGCATGGAATGGTCCGCTCGATAAGCCGCAAGGGCGACTGCTGGGACAACTCTCCCATGGAGATGACGTTCGGCACCCTCAAGATTGAACTCGAGGACGATGGCTCGTTCCCGAGCGGGCAGGGCGCCAGAACGGCCGTCTTCGGCTTTATCGAAGGCTTATGCAATCGCCGGCGACTGCACTCTGCGATCGGCTACACCACCCCGATCCGCAAAGGACAACTCGCTGAGGCCGTGTCGGCTGTAACCCCTGTCCACCCAACCGGCGGGACGTCAGACCGTCTTGCCGGGATGGCCAGCCATGCTAAGTAGCAGCCGGCCGTGATGGATGGGTGGCCGAGCGGTCGATGGCAGCGGTCTTGAAAACCGCCAGGGGGCAACCCCTCGTGGGTTCGAATCCCACCCCATCCGCCATTGTCAGCTGCCATCATATTGAAGTTATTGCCTTTTTGGATGCTTCGGTTCCTGACTTCCCACAATACGCCCTACGGCACGTAGCAGCCTGACGAGGTCGGCATATACGCTCGACCTCGAGCTCCTTGTTGATGCCGCCGCTGTCGCGTGTGCAAGCCGAATCTCGTCGGCGATATCGTCGACCGACATGCCGGCCAGCGATGGCGGGTGCGGGCTCTGCCAGGTGGGAGCCCGAGCCCATGACATTGCTCAGCTTGGTCGCTAGCGCCCCAAGAGCATGGCTGCCCTACCGCCATGGAGATGGGCGGCGCCACTGGCATAGATGGACAATCCGTCGGGCGGGTCGCAGACGACCTCGGGTGCGGATAGCTTCCGTGCCCAAAGCGCCAAATGGTTGTCGGATGGCCGGTCTGCGCGGCGGCCCATCGCCCTATCTTATTGAAGCGATCGCTCGCGGTCGCCAAGGCTGTAAGTTCCCGAACTGAGCGGCACCGCAAACTTGGCGCGCGTCTGCGGGCAGTTTCACCACGACGGAGTTGTCGGCCCCGCGATTTTCGGGCCGTTCCGGTACGTGCCATGCATGGTGGAAACGATATGCCGTTCTTGAAGGACGCGATCCTCTGCAATCAGCGATCCGTCGCAGCCGTTAGTTGAGTTGGGCGCCCGCCCTGGCGGGCGTGTGGGCAGCAGACATTGTGACCAGGGCACCCTACCGTCTGTTCACGTGTTACTGGTCGCTCTGCAGTCAGCGCGAAGGGAAGGATATTTGGCCACGCCCACGACTGTCGGACCGAGCACAGAGGCCGCGATGGACGGGCATGATGCCAGCCTGCGCGCGTTAACGCTGGCCGCGATCGGCGTGGTCTACGGCGATATCGGCACCAGCCCGCTCTACACCATGCGCGAGGCATTCGGCCATGCCGGCGGCTTGCATGTGAGCACACCCGCCGTGCTGGGGGTGCTCTCGCTGGTCTTCTGGTCCCTCCTGCTCATCGTCACCTTGAAGTACGTTGTCCTGATCCTGCGTGCCGACAACCGCGGCGAGGGCGGCGTGCTAGCCTTGGGCACGCTGGCATCGCGTGCGGTGCCACGCTCGCCGCTTTTGTGCGGACTGATCCCCGCTCTGACGATCGCCGGCCTGGCGCTGTTCTATGGCGACGGCCTGATCACACCCGCGATCTCCGTGCTCTCGGCGGTCGAGGGTCTGAAGACTGCAGCCCCGGGGCTCGAGCCCTATGTCATCCCGATCGCGGGCGTGGTGCTGTTCGGCCTTTTTGTGATCCAGAGCCGTGGTACCGCGAGTGTCGGCAGGCTGTTCGGCCCCGTGATGCTGACTTGGTTCGTGGTCCTCGGCCTGCTTGGCGTAATGCAGATTGTCCAAAATCCTGCCGTCCTAGCGGCACTCAACCCGGTCTATGCACTAGGTCTGTTCGCAGATGCCGGTTGGCAGGCGTTCGTGGCATTGGGTGCGATCGTGCTCGCCGTCACGGGCGCCGAGGCGCTCTATGCCGACATGGGCCATTTCGGGAAGACGCCGATCCGGGTGGCTTGGCTCGGCCTCGTGCTGCCCAGCCTGGTGCTCAACTATTTCGGCCAGGGAGCCCTGGTGATGCGCGATCCCTCGGCGCTCGACCAGCCATTCTATCATCTGGTGCCGGACTGGGCGCTATGGCCGCTCATCGCTCTTGCCACCTGCGCCACCATCATCGCCAGCCAAGCGGTGATCTCGGGTGTATTCTCCTTGACCTCGCAGGCGGTCCAACTCGGCTATCTGCCCCGGATGCCAATCAAGCACACCTCCGCCACCCAGGTGGGCCAAATCTACATCCCGCGCATGAACTGGCTGCTGATGACGGGTGTGCTCCTGCTGGTCTTCAGCTTTGGCTCCTCGGCCAACCTCGCCGCTGCGTATGGTATCTCGGTGACGGGCGCCATGGCGATCGATGCCATCCTCGCGGGTCTGGTCGCGACATGGGCATGGCGCTGGGGCCTCGCGGCGATAGGGGTATTTGGCGCCTTCTTCCTGATCGACCTCGGCTACCTTGCCGCCAACGCCCTCAAGATCCCTTCGGGCGGATGGTTTCCGCTCGTGGTGGCGGCGAGCTTCGCCTATCTGATGGTGACTTGGCGCCGTGGCCGGCGCGCGCTGTGGGACAAGCTCTATGGTCGCCAGCCGACCGTCGCAGCATTCATTGCTGGGCTCGATCCGGCGGTCATCCGGGTACGCGGCATCGCGATCTACCTGACCGGCAACCCGAACGTGGTGCCCACCGCCCTGCTGCACAATATCGAGCACAACCAGGTGCTGCACGAGCAGGTGGTGCTCTTGAACGTGCGTACGCTGGACATCCCCCGCGTCATGGACGATCGCAGGATTGAGTTCGAGGACCGCGAGGCGGGGTTCCACTGTGTCATCGTGAACTACGGCTTCATCGACCAGCCCGATATTCCGGCGGCGCTCGCGCGCTGCCCCATACGCGGGTTAGATGCCGACCCGAAGCTGATTTCCTACTTCATCGGGCGCCAGACGCTGATCCCGACCACCAGCCCACCCATGGGCCGGGTGGAGGCCCGGGTATTCATGGCCCTCTCGGCCGGCAGCCTCTCGGCGACCGCCTATTTCCAGATCCCGCCGCAGCGGGTCGTCGAGTTGGGGACCCAGCTCGAGATTTGACCACCTTACGCAGAGTCCAGCCCCCTGACGTAGGCGCTCGGAATTGCAAACGCTCGGGAGAGAAACTTGCTCACCGCTGGACGTCGACCTTCACGTCGTTGTTGGAGGGCAGGGTCTTGCCGTTGAACAAGGTGTTCACCTGCACCGGGGTCAATCCCGTCTTCTGGCCGCCCGGCACCACCACCCGCACGTGGTTGTCGTCGATCGGCACGAAGTTCGCGGCGGGCAGCGGGTTGCCGCCGAGCAGGAGGTCGGCGACGAGGCTCGGGTACAGCTGGTGGCCGACGATCTCGAAGACACCGCCGCCCCGTTTCACCTTCACCGGCGTGACGCTCGCGACCTCGGGGGCCGTGACCGTCCAGGTCTGGAAGGGTGTCGCCAAACCGCACTGGTCCGCCACCGAGACGACGGTGTTGACCGGATCGAGAATGCCGGCGACGAACGCGACGTTCAGCAGCTGGTCGGGGTTTTCGCCGCCGTCGGGATAGACAGCCTTGGGAACGATCCAGAGCGCGCTCGTCGACACACTGTAGAGCCTGTTGGGACTGAGGGTAGCAGGCTGGAAAGACCAGCTGGCACGGGCGAACCTCAGGTCGGAATCTATTGTCGATGGTCACCGGCGGAACGGTGACGGTCGTCTCGGTGCCGGCGGTCACGCTCGTGGTCTGCTCGACGTTGTAGGATAGATCGAATCCCTGGTTGCCGGCGGAGACACCGTAGCCCACGGCGGTCGACACCGTCGTGCTTTTGCTGTTGGTGTACTGGGAGACTGCCGACGTCGTCGTATCCGGCTCCGTGAACAGCAACCTCGTTCCCAGCAGCTCGTCGGCGTCGGGGTCGGTCTCATGCGGGCGCGATATGTTGATGCCGAACCGATAGTTCGGGAGCGTCGGAACGAACTGGAAGAAGCCCTCGCCGTAATAATAATCCTGTTGCTGATTGAAGTTGCGCATGCTGGTCAAGAACAGGTCCGCCTGCACTTGCCCGCTGTTGTTCCAGGTGAAGGCCGAGCAGTGGATCTTCGAAGCGAGGCTGTCGAGGTTGACCGAGGCCGCCGGAGCGCGGCTGTTTCCCCGCTTCGAGGCCGACCGCAGGGTGCCGACCCGCTGCCGCGGCGGTGCCGTCGGCGTCGAGGCGAACCGCTCCTCCAGCCACTTGCGCGCCCGTTGGACCGCGCGCCGCGGCGATTGATTGAACTCGGGTAGGCAGTAGCGCGACTGCACCGGCGGCTGCTGCGTAAGCTCATGCTGGAGCGCGTAGAGTGCGATCACCCTCCGGCGCTTGGCCGGCGAACAGCTCGCCAGGCGCTCGCCCTCGACGAAGGCACCGAACCTGTCCGCCTCGTTCTGGGTGGCACCGGTGATGGCGACGGTCAGGCCGGCCTCGTACGCGGCGACCACCTGCGCCATGATATCGGGGTCGGCCAGCCCGCCCGGCCCGATCACGATCGGGGTGGCGGAGGGCGAGAGCGGCAGCGCCTCGATGTCGGCGATCTCGTAGTCACGCGACAACAGCTCGAGCACCGGCCCCGACGCCGAGGAGTCGACGTGGATCGTCTTGCGTTGGTCATCGGATCGCGAAGTTGAGGCATGCTCGAACGCCGTGCCAGACGCTTGGCCGGTCAAACCGATGCAAGCTGTCGCGACCACGATGCAGCCCGGCAGTGCCGGCCAAGTCCGCCAATTCTTCATCGACCCACCCTCCCTTGAAATAGACCTCGGATGACCAGAATAACGCCCGCTGTCGCTACGGTGTCCGGAGCGGCAGCGGCCGGCCCGAACAGGTCGTCGATCGGCGTGATCCGGAACGACTGCGGAAAGTCGTCGGCGGTCGAGCTCCTCGATGCCCCACCACAGCTCGCAGGGATCTGCGGCCGTGGGATCGCAGTAGCCGGTCCGCCGAGCCAAGCCAGCGGCTGGCTCGGGGTCGTTGGTGGCCGGAGCCTCCTGCACCGCCCAGCCAGCCCCACCAGAGACCCGGTTCGGCGGGGCGTACTCTGAACCCTGAACACCTCGCTCAGGATCCCGGACAGATCGGCGGTCGGAACGAGAGGCAGGATGGCGATGGACGCGGTTTGCTTCGTCGTGCCGTCGTCGACATAGGGTGCGTTCGCGAAGCCGACGAGCCCCGCTTGGTTGCGGATCAGAAAGAAGTCGTTGATCTGCCAGTTCGGCAGCGGATTGTAATAGACCAAGTCCTGTGGCCAAGTGGAGCTGTTGTAGTTGGTGAAAATGCCGGCATATTGCAGGGCGATGGTGTTCTGCAGCAGCAATTGCGAGCCGCCGTTGGCCTTTACATAGTCATAGGCCGTGCTGATGTTGGCGCTGCTGCTGTTCAGGACCGGAGCGCATATCGTGGCAACCAGGGTCGACGTGGCTTGCAAGCAGTTGGTGAGGTTGTTGATGACCGACGCGCGCGCAGTCCCATACTGGCCCTTCACGGCATTGAGCAAGCCGGCCACGCTGAGCTGCAGATTGGTGCTGGCCGGGTCGTAGCTCGTGTTGTTCACTGCCAGATACAGATGCTCGGCGCGATTCTCCAAGGTCGCGAGCTGATTGAGAAGACCGACATACTGCTCCAACTGCGACTTGTAGGGGGACAGGACGTCGGTGAACGATCTGCGGCATGGGGGCCGTCGCGAAATTCACGGGGGTGACGCCGGCCGCACCGTTCGGGAACAGCGCGAATGCCGGAAACGTCGCTGCCCGCCTTCAGGCTGTTCACCCAGTTGGTGAAGGAGCCCGACGCGTCCGTAGCGCCCGAAGCAATCGCGCTCGAGAAATCTGGTGCATGCGGTGGGGTCCGGTTTCGGCGGATTGCTGCGTCGTGCCCGCGCACAGCTGATAGTAGGCCTGGTTGCTCGAATTCGTCGCGGCGAAGGCCGCAAAGAGCATCTGGTTTGGCGTCATCTCCGCCTCGGGCGCGGCCAGGCCGCCGCCATGGATGGTCATGCCGAGGCTGAAGGCTGCCTGGGAGTCGCTGTCGCTGGTCGCCACGCTCGCCGCGGCGGTCAGCTGTGTCAGTTCGTACTTGCCGGTGAAGGTGTCCGAGATGTTGGTCGAGGTCGCTCGCCGAGCTCGAATTCCAGCTCATCGATATCGTCGCATAGAACCCGCCCAGCACCGTGGTCATGTACTCGGTGCCGCAAACGGTGGGGAAATTGCCGGCGGTGATCTGTGCGTTGCCCTGGCCCGTGAATCCCGTGGCGGTGGTATTCAGTGTGTAGATGTTCGCGAAGTTCCAGTACTGGAAGCCGGAATTGGCGGAGGCTTGATAGGAGTCGCTGTAGGAGAAGGTGTCGTTGGCCGAGAATGCGCCGTAGGAGCCCTTGACGGTGGCCGAGATGTTGATCTGCTCGGCGGTGCTGCTCGCCTGGCTCCCCGCAGTGAAGGAGTCGGACAGGTATGTCTGGATGGGCGTACTCCAGGGTGAACGCGACGCATTCGGCGGCGCTGGCGCCGACCGAATTGCTCCAGCCGAGCGCGAGGCCCGAGGCCGGGAAGGACGAGCCGGCCGGCGCGTTGGCCGTACGGCGCGCTTCTTGCGCTTGCCCTTCTTCGGCGCGCGGCCGGGCACTGGCCGATGACGCCAGAAGCCCTTCAGGCGATCAGCCTTATCTTGACCTCGCGCTCGCCCGGATCGTCCGAGACGATCGCCGCGTTGATGCCGAAGGGATAGGAGGTGAGCACCTCCCGTCCTGGTCTTCATTTCGATCAGCTGGTAGGACCGGATTCCGCCGTTGGGCGCCAGCTTGACCAGGACATAGTGCGGCTCGCCGCGGAAGCGGATGCGGTCGCACAGGCCGTCGAGCCGCTCGCCCAGATCGCTGCGATAGCAGGCCGGCGGCACGCGGACGCACGTTGCGGGATGCCACGCGCAGCGCTTGATCCGCTGGACCATCTGGCGCAGCTGATCGGAGTTCCGTCGTGCGCCCGTTGCCGGCGGCGCCGAGAAACCCAGCAGCACGAACGCCCCGACAATGACTGGCCGCCTGAACCATTCCATATGCCAACTTCATCACTCCTTCCGCCTTGCGCCAGGCGCTCACGTGCAACTCCCCTGGGTATTGAAGACGAGATAGACCTCGCCGTTACCGGTGGGAGCTGTTCACGCGGCTGGTCGGCGCCTGGCCGTCGGTGCAGGTCGAAGCGGCGGCATAGCTGCCGCCCCCGCCGCCGCCGCTGGCGGCCGTGTCGGAATTGCCGCGACCGGCACCGCCGCCGCCGCCATAGCCGCCCCCGCCACCGCCGCCGCCGACGGTGCACGAATTGGTGTCGGTGTCGCCCCCGCCGCCGGCGCCACTGGTGAAGGTGAGCGGCGTCGCGCCGGTGTTGACCCAACCCGGCGCTCCTTGCGAGTGGTTGCCGGCACCGGCACCACCGCCGCCGCCCTGGCCCCCTACGCCCGACTGGCCGTTGGCACCGCCGCCATTGCCACCACCGCCCTCTGCCTGGCCGCCGCCCCCGCCGCCATAGGGGCCGCCGCCCCCGCCGCCCTGGCCGAACGCCTCGCCGTCCGGCCCTTTGAAACTTATCGCCGAGCCGCCCGCACCGCCGCCACCCGGCGCGGGATGGCCAACCGAGCACCCGCCATCTACCCCGCCGGTGCCGCCGGCGCCGCCCGCGATCAGCAGCGCGTCGGTGGGGGCCATTGCGGGATTGGCCTGCAGATCGGTCTTGGTGACCAGGGTCGCCGCGCCGCCCGACGCGCCGGACGTGTTGTTCCAGGATCCATAGCCGCCGAGATAGAAAAAGAGCTCGATGATGCCCGCCCCCTGCAGATCGGCCAATGTCGTGACCATCTGCGCGAAGCCCGCCGACGCCCCGTCGCCTTCCCTGGTGCCGCCCGCACCGCCCCACGCCTGGATCCACATCGGGATCGTGGCCGTGACCGCGGCACAGGCGCACAGTCGGGATAGGTCTGCACCTGCGTCAGCACATCGGCGAGGCCCGCGACACTGTTGACGATGTTCAGCCCCGGGCCGTGCAGTTGGCAGGTCACGAGGCCGTCGGTGCCGGCAGAATGGCCTGGCAGGGCGGGGCATCGATGTCGCCGACGAGCACCGCCTGCGCCTGCTCCTGGATCCCTCGCCGGGTCCGGTCGAGATCGGTGAGCGGCGGACAGCCCGGCGCGTGACTGTCGGCATGCGTGAACTGCCAGGCGAACTTGCGATCGCAGCGACCCCCGGTAGTTGCTGATTGTCACCGCGCGCAGCAGGCAGGAATAGTAGTCGCCTGCGGCGCGCAGCTTGAGCGACCGGCAGATCTCGGCCGTGTGCGCGAGCGCTTCGCCGTCGATCGCGAGATTGCACGGCGGTCCCGGCGACACCGGCAAAGGAAACTGTACAGCGCCCTTCCTGCACGGCGTGACGCGAAGTGCCGGCCGGGGGCGCTCACGAGCAACTCCCCGCGGTATTGAAGACCAGGTAGACGTTGCCGTCCGAGCTCGGAGCGGACGGGGCGCTCAGTCGGCGCCGCGGCGTCGGTGCAGGCCGAGGCGCTGGCGTAGCTGCCGCCGCCGCCGCCGCCGCCGGCTGCACGGTCGGTGTCACCGTCGCCGCCGCTGCCGCCGCCGCCGAAGCCGCCACCGCCGCCGCCGCCGCCTGACACGCATGTTTGTCGTCGCCACCGCCACCGCCGCCCTCGCCGCTGGTGAAGGTGAGCGGGGTCGCGCCGGTGTTCAGCCACCCGGTGCGGCCCGGGGGGCCTGCCACCGGCACCGTCGCCGCCGTTGCCGCCCATGCCGCCGACGCCGTCGCTACCGCCCCCGCCGACACCGATGCCCTGACCGCCACCTTCGCCGCCGTGGCTCGCCCTTCACGCCCTGGCCGAAGCGCTGCCCGTCCGTGCCGGCCACGCTGATCGCCACCCCGCCGCCACCACCGGTTCCCGGGGTCCTGGAGCCGCAGCCGCTCGTGACCCGACCCCGCCACCCCCGCCGCCGCCGGCGATCAGCATCGCGCTCGGTCGGCGCGGTCGACGGGCTGGCCTGCAGATCGCTCTTGGTCACCAGCGTGCCGGCGCCGCCCGATCCACCCTTGTTGCCGCCGGTGGACCCGCCACCACCCATGTAGAAGAAGAGGTCGACGATGCCCTGGCCCGCTGAGCTTGCCGATGGTCGTGACCATCTGCGCGTAGCCGGGCGACCCTCCGTCGACGTCGCGGCCGTCGCCGCCCGTCCCGCCCCAGGCCTGAATCCAGAGTCGGCGTGTTCGCCGTCACCTTGCGAGCACGCCGGGCAGTCCGGCTCGGCCGTGCACCTGGGCGAGAATGTCACTGAGCCCGGCGACTGTCGTGGCGATGTTCTGGCCGGGAACGTGGAGCTGGCAGGTGACCTGCCCGCTTGCTGGCGAGTGATCCCCTGGCACGGCGGCTGGCTGATGTCGCCGACCAGCACCGCCTGCGCCTGATCGCGGATGCCACGCTGGCTGCGCTCGAGATCGGTCGAGCGGCGCGCAGCCCGGGTCGCGCCTGTCGGCTTGGGCGAAGTGCCAAGCGAACCGGCGCTCGCACCGGGCCTGCCAATGCGGCTTGTCGCCGGCCAGCAGCAGGCAGGAATAATAGTCGCCGGCCGCGCGCAGCTTGAGAGTCGCGCAGGCGCCGGCACCCATTGTTCGCACAGGGCCTCTTCGCCGCCCGCGGCGACTCCGGCCAGGACGATGGCCGCTCCGGTCCACATCGCGCGGCGGCCGACTCGGCTCCGTGTCGCATTGGTCGTGTTCAATTCGGCGCTCCCCCGGTCCCCGGCACAGGTCCGGAGGATGCTCGGGGACGAGACTTAAAGCTTGCAGTTGACGCGAAATTGTCTGTAGCTCACGTGGATTTCTGTGCAGAAATTGTGGAGAAAATCTGTGGGAGATCGGTCGGCGACGTGATCCGCAGTCCAAGCGCGGAGATTTCGTGGTCGAGGAACGCCAACATGCGCGGTGCCATCCTGTTCGGCGACTGCCGGATCGACCCCGGTCGCCGGGAGCTTCACCGTCGCGGTAGCGCCGGAGGCCGTCGAGCCGCAGGTCTTCGATCTTATCCTCGACCTGATCGAACATCGCGACCGTGTCGTCACCCGCAGCGAGTTGCTCGAGCGGGTCTGGCACGGCCGGTTTGTCAGCGACGCGACCCTCAGCAGCCGGATCAAGAGCGCGCGCCAGGCGATCGGGGACAATGGCCGCGACCAGAGGTTGATCCGCACCATTCACGGCCGCGGTTTTCGGTTCGTCGCCAAGGTGAGGTTGGAGGAAGTCACGAACGACGCCCTGCCCCTGGACCGCGCCGTTGCGGATATGACGGCCGATGGCAATCTGCACGACGCGGGCCAACCGGCGCCGCTAGCCGAAGCCGAACTTGAGGAAACCCACGCTGGCGAGATCGAGCGCCGCCATCTAACCATCGTCCGCTGTACCGTCGCCGACTCGCTGCTCGCCCTGGGTGCCCTCGACCCAGAGGAGTTCGCCGAGTTCTCGACACGTGCCAAGGCCATTCTGAGCGCGACGTTCGCGGCGCATGGCGGGAATGTCGCGCGCACCTATCCGGCAGGATTGCTGGTCTATTTCGGTTGGCCGCGGGCACTTGAGGATGCCGTCCAAATGGCCGTCAGGGCCGCGCTAGCCGTCGGTCCGGCGCTCGGCAACCTAGCTAGCCGCGATGGGACGGCGGTCACCGCGCGCTGCGGCGTCGCTACCGGAATGGTGCTAGTGGGCGGCGCCGAAGCGGGTGAGCATCAGCTGGCGATCGGCCGTGCACCGGTGCTCGCCGCCCGGCTCATGGATCTGGCCGAGCGCGGCACGGTCGTGGTGGCGGAGAGCACGCGCGCACTCCTGGGCGGGACCTTCGCGCTCGAGGAGCGTGACCCGGACAGTCTACCCGCAGTTGATCGGGGTGTGCGTCTCTGGCGGGTATTGGGGCAAACGGAGGTGGCGACCCGGTTCCTTGCGGCAGCACAGTCCAGACCAGCGCAGCTGGTCGGGCGGGCGGAGGAGGAGGCGCTGCTACGGCGCCGGTGGGAGCGGGCCAGGGCAGGTGAGGGCCAGGTCGTCCTGATCTCGGGGGATCCAGGGATCGGCAAGTCGCGATTGGTCCACGACCTGTCTGCATCCCTGAAATCCAGCGAATATTGGCGCATCTTCTGCCAGTGCCTACCTCACCATGAGAACAGTGTCCTCCATCCGGCGATTCGAGAAATCGAACGGGCGGCGGGGCTCCATCGCGACGACGATTCCGCGACGAGGATGGACAAGATTCGCCACCTGCTGACGCGGACCGGAAGCAGGTCGGCCGAAGCGGCCGACCTGCTGGCCGGGCTCGTTGGCGAGGAGCCTGAGATGGCGGCATCCGGCGCCGACCGGGCGGCAGCGCGGCAAGAGATGACGCTCGAGGTCCTGACCGACATGGTCCGCGGACTCGCGCGCCAAAGGGCGACATTGTTCATTGTCGAGGACGCTCATTGGATCGACCCGACGACCGGGGAACTGCTGCGGTTCGTTGTCGAGCTGGCGGCCGAGTTGCGGCTGCTGGTGCTGATCACCCATCGTGCCGGATTTGTGCCGCCCTGGGCTGGACGGCCGCATGTGAGCCGCCTCTCGCTCAGCCGCCTGACGCGCCCGGAAGCGGCCGAGATCGCGAGGCGGGTCGCCGGAACGATTCGTCTTCCCGAGGTTCTGCAGCTGCAGATCGCGGAGCGCACCGACGGCGTGCCGCTGTATGTCGAAGAGCTGACCCGCGCAGTCCTGTCTTCGTCCGTGATGCGCGAGGCGTCCGAGTCGGGTGAAAGCCAAGTTGCGGTCATTCCTGCCGAGATCCCTGCGACGCTCCGTGACCTGCTCTTGTCGCAGATCGACCGATTGGGCGCGGCCGCCGAGATCGCGAAGATCGGCGCGACCATCGGCCGCTCGTTCGATCGCGAGCTGGTGTGTAAACTGACCGACCTGCCGGCGAGCACGGTAAGGGCCGCGTGCGAAAAGATGGAGGTGGCGGGGCTGATCTTCTCGACTGGAGCAGCACCCCAGCAGCGCTATGTGTTCAAACATGTCCTGGTGCAGGATGCGGCCTACTCGGCTCTCACCCATGGACAGCGCAAGCTGCTGCACGGTCGCGTCGCTACGGCGCTCGAGGAAGGGCTTGCGCCGGCTTGCCGGGCGGCACCCGAAACCCTGGCCCATCACTTTGAGTTGGCCGACGATTTCGGCCGGGCGCTCACATATTGGCGGCGGGCCGGCGAGAGTGCGGCCGCCAAATATGCTCATACCGAGGCGACCGCACACTTTCAGCGTGCACTCACGCTGATCGAACAATTACCGGCGGATCGGAACCGCCTACAGCCCGTTGACGAAATCGGTTTGGCTGATTCGCTGTAGTGGTGACGTTGCGGGGGCGAGCATGGCGCTGGGGCGACAGGGCGAGCGGCAGACGGTCCTGATGGTGGGCTGGGCGGAGCTGCCGCGCTCACCGGGCCACGCCTTCTACGACCGCCTGCAGGCCATCCTGATCGAGGCCGGGTTCGATGGCTTCGCCGAGCGACAATGTGCGGCCCACTACGCCGGCAAGCTCGGCCGCCCGTCGCTGCCGCCGGGCCGCTACTTCCGGATGCACTTGGTCGGCTATTTCGAGGGCATCGACAGTGAGCGCGGTCTGGAATGGCGTTGTGCTGACAGTCTGTCGCTGCGGGAGTTCCTGCGGCTGGGCACGAGCGAGTCGGTGCCCGACCATTCCTGGCTGAGCAAGACGCGCTCGCGCCTGCCGCTGGAGGTGCACGAGGCGGTGTTCACCTGGGTGCTGCAGCGCTTGGCCGAGCACGGCCTGATCCAGGGCGACCGCATTGGCGTCGATGCCTCGACGATGGAGGCCAACGCGGCGCTGCGCGCGATCGTCCGCCGCGACAGCGGCGAAGACTACCGCGAGATGCTGCACCGGTTGGCCAAGGAGAGTGGCATCGCGACACCGACGGCGGATGACCTGATCCGGCTGGATCGCAACCGAACAGGCAAGCGGCTGTCCAACGCGGACTGGGCCTCGCCAAGCGACCCGGAAGCGAAGATCGCCAAGATGAAGGACGGGCGTACCCGGCTGGCCTACAAACCCGAGCATGCGGTCGATCTCGACACCGGCGCCATCGTCGCGGCCGAGATCCACCCCGCCGACCGGGGCGACACCACGACCCTGCCGGGCACGCTCGAGGCGGCCGCAGCCAATCTGGCGGCGATCGAGGCCGCCCCGACGGCGGAAGATCCGGCCGAGTTGATCGCGGACAAGGGCTATCATTCACGCGATGGCCTCAAGGACTTGGAAGATGGACCCTGGAAAAGCCGGATCGCCGAGAAGAGGGTGCCGGGCGTCAATCGCTGGCGCGGCGACGCCGACGCACGCCGCGCGGTCTACAGCAACCGCGCGAGACTGCGCTCAGGGGTTGCGAAGGAGGCGTTCAAGCTCCGCGCCGAGCTGGTCGAGCGCAGCTTCGCCCTGACCCTCGATCGCGGTGGCATGCGCCGTGCGTGGCTGCGCGGCTGCAAGAACCTAAACAAACGCTATCTCGTGCACGTCGCCGGCTACAATCTCGGCCTGATCATGCGGCTCCTGGTCGGCGCCGGCACCCCACGCGAGTTCCTGGCCCGCTTCTCGGCGCACCTGCTGGTCCTCACCGCCGCCGAGGGCGCAGCCATCGTCATCCTCGCCGTCACAACCGACATCGAAGCGGCGATGCTCGTCGTCAGCACCGAGCCGGCGCCATCAGACTGAAAGCCGACTTCTTCAACGGGCTGTTAGAGGTCGAGGTCGAACTCCTGGGCAAAGTCGGCCGATCCATGCTCGTATCGCTTGGGGACGGGCACGCCGCCGTGCGCGATACCTACCTACGACTTGCTATGTTGGCGGACCAAGTGTCCGACGAGCGGTTGCGATGCGATGCGCTGTTCGGCCTCAGCCAATACGCGCAGGTCGTCGACCCTGTCGACGTCTCCCTGAACTTGACCAACCGCTTCGTGGAGGCGGCGAGCCGCCTCGGCGACCGGCGGCTGCAGGCGATCGCCCACTGGCTTCGGGCCCAGGACTATTGGCGCTCAGGTCGGTTCGCCCAGGGCCGCGACGATGCGCGGAAAGGTCGCCAAGCCTACGGCTAGGTGGGAGCCGGGACGATCTCATCGCCCATCCGGTGGTCCTAAACCGCACGGTCGAAGCCTATTGCGCCTGTATCTTGGGCGAAGTCGACTTGGCGTTGGACGAATTGCGGGCGATGGCGGCGGAAACTCGGGGCGGCAACCCGCTGGCGACAGAGCGGGTTCTCACGGTCCTCGGCGTCACCCAACAACTGCTCGGCAATGTCGATGAGACACGCGCGGTCGTCGAGCAAATGGATGCATTGCCGAGAATCGATCGCCAGCCCCAATATGCCGACTGGCTCGCATTGCTGCGCGCGTGGATCTTGACCATCGGCGGCGATGTTGAGGCGGGCCTTCGGCATGCCGCCAGCGCGGTCTCCGAAATGAGCCTCAAGTCTCGATTGCCGAGACGTCTTTCGATCCTGGCTGAATGCTACGCATCCGCCGGTCGAACTCGAGTTTGCGCAGGATTTGATTGTTCGAGCCTTGGCCGAGACGGAGGCGCGGGGAGAGCGCTTCTGGGAGGCCGAGCTTTATCGTCAGCTCGGTGAGATCCACTCTTTCCAAGATGCCAGCTACCGAAGCCGACGCTGCGTTCGATCGTGCCCTTGGCATCGCGCGCCTGCAGGGTGCACGTCTGTTTGAACTCAAGGTTGCCCTCAGTTTCTGCCGTCATTTGGCTGGTCAAGGACGACACTCTCCCGTGAGCGTCGAGCTCGACCGGGCAGTCGCAAACTTCCACCTGAGCAATGACTTTGCCCATTTGCACACCGCGCGCGAACTCGTCGAGTTTATGAAGTCTCGTCGAGGTCGGGCCTCTTTCAAAATCTTTTCAAGTCTTTGAACCGCCATCTTCTAATGAGCACGGCGCTCGGATCGCTCGTCGTATGATCCAGCAGTCCGTTTGGCCATGGCGCGCGTGCTCGGCCTCTTCGCAGCGGGCTATTGCGCGCGGCGTGATCGCCCGCCATCGCTCCATCCGGAGGCGGATACCGCGCTGCTGACGCGGTTGGGAGCATCCACGCGACGTAACGGCAGCTGGATGGTGCGCCACATCTGCGTGCTCAGCTATGCGCGGATGGTGAACGGCATGGCCAAAAGGGGATCGCCCGCCTGAAGCAGTCCAGCTTCTTAGTACGCATCTCGCCCTCGAAGCGGCGAAACGGCCTGCTGAGCCGACCAGGCGCCTTCGTGCGTCCTTGCCGGAAGATTGCAACAGAAGCCCGATTCTGTGGGCTGCACTCCGCCCTCGGTTACCGGTCGCCCGCCAAATACGCGACGAAGATGCGGGCAGAGTCCATGCCGGCATGACCCTCAAACGCTACAGTCGTCCACTAAATCGGGGTAGCTGCAAGCCACCATCAAGCGCCTGGTAATATACTATAAGTTGCAGTTAATTCGCCGGAGCGGATGCCGGACGGATTAGTCTTGTTTCCACTGGCTGGAATAACATCTCGCTGCGGCTCTTCGAAGATGTGACCGGCGTGATGCAGCCTCACCGCGGTTCGCGACCACAAGCAGGGACAGTGGCCACGATCCGGAGACCCAC
This sequence comes from uncultured Alphaproteobacteria bacterium, assembly GCA_963798145.1. Classification (GTDB taxonomy): domain Bacteria; phylum Pseudomonadota; class Alphaproteobacteria; order Geminicoccales; family Geminicoccaceae; genus Benzoatithermus. Next base: position 133,580 of record CAWCSG010000018.1, on the reverse strand, counting down.
GGACGCTCGAAGACGCAGCCAGCACGTTCCTGAGCGTGCCGGGCAATACAAAAGCGTGACTCGATCGTTCGCCTTATGGTAGAAGAATGTGGTTCGCTTATCGCGTGAATTGACGCGATCAAAGCCCTCCTCTGGCGTCGCCTTCTACTGCCGACGCGACCATCCCTCTTGGAGAAAATCTCCTATGCTCGACACCTCTCGCCGCACGTTTCTCGGCACCGCCGGCGCGACTCTCGGCGCGGTCGGTGCCACTGCGGCCGGCATCCTCCTTGATCCAGCCGACGCTCATGCTGCGGCGATCCCCAACCGTTCGGGTCTGACGTGGCGGAGCGGCTGCGCGACGGACGACACCAGCCCTACGACCTTTGAGCAGTTCCGTGGCCGAAAAATTGACGTTCGCACGGGTTTCTGGAAATTTGACACCTGGGCCGGCATGAAGGCGCTGGATGGGCTCAAGAACAAGCTGCACCCACTCGGGACTGCAGGCAAAGAAATGCTTGGTATCGCTTACTATCCATTTCCAAATCAGCAGTCGCCAAAGACCGGTGGCATCGCGGTCTGGCAAATGGCCGCGAGGGGTGACTTTGACGGACATCATCGTGTTATTGCCAAGGCGATTTCGAAATATCAGGGTCCGTTTATGTTTCGCATCGGCCATGAGTGGAATGGGGCAGCCTATCCGTGGGGCGGCGTATACGATGTGGCCGTCGCTCCGTACTACATTGCCTACTTCCGCCGTATCGTCGACATCCTACGGGCCTCCAATCCGACCTGCCTAGTCGACTGGTGCTCCATGAAGCGGAATAGGGGGTCGTTCGCTATCCAGTCCTTCTACCCGGGGGATAATTGGGTCGATTTCATCGGCCACGACCGCTATGATCGCTACCCGAACTTCAAGACCCAAGCGGATTGGGACAAGCGCTACTTAGAATACGACAAGTACGGTAGCCCCGTCGGCATCGGCGCTTGGCTCGCCTACGCGAAATCGAAGAACAAGAAGCTCAGCATCGCAGAATGGGCAACAGCTAATACCTCGGACGGAGGCGGCGGCGACAATCCGTTCTTTATTGAGAAGATGTTAAAGTTCTTCAAGGCAAATGCTAAATCCATTGGATATGAATGCTATTTCAATCGGCGAGCGGGCCTCGGCGGTCATCATCTTAGTGACTGTCCGCGTGCTGGCGCCAAGTACAAGCAGTTGATGGCCTCCGGCGGCGTTTGACCTGTAGCCACTATCAGGGCGCTAAGATTAAGTGACGATGCTGGAGCGCAACCGGCGCGTGTTAGCGAATCATCGGCACGAGGAGTGGTGGGAATGGTCCGGAGCACCATGAGGGTATAGGCGGAGGTGGCCAGTTCGGGATGCGGCTGGCTAAGGTGGAGTTGCAACGCTTCGACCCAGCAGGCCGAGCGGCGCGGAAAGCCGGTCCGTTCGTGCTCCACGGCGTCTTGAGTCAGATGCCGACCGCGTCTCGCCGCTGATGGGGAGATGGCCTCGATAGCGCTTTTGGAGATGGATGCCCAGTTGCAGGAGCCATCATCCTTCAGACGTGCCGAACAGTTTTCAAGACCGCTGCCATCGACCGCTCGACCTCCCCATCCATTACGGCCGGCTCGTACCCAGCATGGCTGATGGTTCCTCCAAGACTGTGTGGTGCTCACGGTTCGAAGCGCGCCTGCGCCCGGAATGTCGTGGGGCCGCGCCAATCGCGGCGTGACGCTCTGGATTGGCGACTCGAGAGCCGGACCGGCTGCGCGATGACGCAGCCGCTGACCGCATCGAGGCCGTCGTCCTTACCCCGGCCGCCCGGCAGCCACTCGCGCATCTCGCGCACGAACGGGGTTTCCCAGATCGAGGCGTGCGCCCGCAACGCGCCGGCGGCGAGCAGTGGGTCCAATGCATCCAGGATGCGCTGGTCCTTGCGCTTGACGCTGACCTGCTCGGTCACCGCCAGGCCCAGCCCCTGGGCTTCCAGCTCGCGGCGCAGCAGCGCGGGCAGAAAACGCCCCAGGCCGTTGGTCTCGACGATGATGCCGGGCTGCTCCTGCTGGCGCAGGAAGGCGATCACCTGCCGGCATAGCTGCGCGGCGCGATCCTCATGGGCCAGGCTCGGCTCGTCGACCTGGAGATAACGAATGCCATGCAACCAGTAGCCGCCGCTGTCGTCGGTGAACACGGCGGCGACCACGCTGGCATCACCGCCTTTCGCTCGTGCCAGCGCCGGGTCCCACCAGCAGGCCGTGCCGACCATCCGGCGGCCGTCGATCGTCAGCAGCAGCTCGCCATTGATCTCGGTGAGCTGCAGCGGCGCCTCGTACCGGACGAGGCGGTCGGGATCGAGACGGGTCTCGCGATTGTGGCTGGGGGTCAGGATCATCTGGCTGCGAAAGCGCTTCGGGCCGCTCTCGCCCTGCAGCCCAGCCACCGCCGATGCCGCGAACCGGTCCGGCCACACGCCCTGCAGCGCAGGGTCCAGGAGCGGCACCTTCATGCGCACATAATTGGCGAGAAACGATGTCGGCTCGCCCATCTCCGGCAGGGGCCTGTCGGCGTAAATCGAGTAGTAGCTGTGCGGCGTGCCAATAAAGAGCTGCGTGCCGTCCGGCACGAGCACGAACCCGACCTCGCGCAGGCGCTCGCGCAGCTCCAGCCGCTTGGGCTGCGTGCCGGCGGTATTGGGAACCTCGACATCGTCGCAGATCACGATGTCGGCGCGGCAGCCGGTGATGTTGGCGCCGATGCCCCGGGCCAGCAGCGACGGATCGCGGTGCGTGGCGTCGCGCTGGATGGTGAGCTGATCCGACGCCCACTCCTCGCGCCGCTTCGGCAAGAGATGGCGGGTCAGCGGGTTACGCTCGATCACGCGCCGCACGTTGCGGGTCATCTTGGTGGCGAGGCCGGCCTCGGCCGAGAGGACGAGCAGCCGCAGGTTCGGGTCCTGACCGAGCAGCCAGGCGCAGAACAGGCCGACGAGCGTCGACTTGCCGGCGTCGCGGAACACCATCAGCAGCAGGCGGCGGTCGCCCCCCGTCCAACGCTCGTCCAGCCACTTGGCCATCCGCCGATGCAGGTCCGGGGTCTCGAGCCCCTGCTGCATGTTCCAGCCGATCAGGAACGCAGTGAAATCGACCCCGGCCAGCGCGCCGGTGCCCTGCGCCAGGCGCTGCGTCATGGGGACGGGCGGCGCGTCGGCGCTCCGGCCTGCATGGCCCGGGCGAGGACTTCGACCGGAGCCGCTCAATCCAGCAGGCTCCGGCTCGAGCGGCCGCCCAGCGAGACCGCGCGCCCGGCGAAGTCGAGCAGGCTGCGGCGGCGGCGACCATCGTAGCTCTGCCGCAGGTCATCGATGCGCTGAGCGGTCTCGCGCGACCGCACGGCGTCGAGTTGCCGACTCTCCTGCACAAGACCCTGAAGGATGGCGTCGGCCGAGCCGCCGGTGGCGCCGACCCCCGCACCGCCGGCGCGCGCGCGCTCCTCGGCCAGCCGGCGGCGCAAGGCCAACTCCTGCTGCCGACGCTCCTCGCCGTCGCGCAGGCGCAACGCCTGGATCTGCCGATCGCGATCCTGGCTTAGCTCCTTGCCCTGGGCCTGCTGCGCCTGCTGGCTGAGCGCGAGATTGAGCCCAAGGGTGGCCAAGCTGTTGAGAGCGCCCATCACGTGTTCCCCATGATCTCGGAGGTAACCGAAAGAATCGTGCAAAAGGCCGGGTCGTCCTGCTCGACCAGCCAGGGCGGCTGGCGCAGCCCGCGGCGCCAGCCCGAGGCGCGTACGGCCGTGTCGCCGGTGAACAGACCGGCGCTCGCGGCCAGCGGCAGTACGCGCAGCCCGTCGCCGGTGTCGGCGCGCAGGCTGCTGGTGGCGAGCAGGCGAAACACGATCCGTACCGGGCGGTACGGCCGATCGAGACTGGTGCCGGCGCCGTCCGGCACGACGACCGGCAGTGGCTCGACCCGATGCGCGTAGGCGGTGCCGATGGTCACCGAGGTCGCCGCCATCGACAGGGTCACGGTCGCCGACGCCACACGGGCGCGGCTCGTGCCGGCATCGGTCTGCGCCCAGACCTCCTGTCCCTCGAGATGCCCCAGACCGGCCCAGATGTTGGTCGGGATGGACCTGGTCAGGCTGACCGCATGGTCGATGGTCAACGCCTCGTCGAAGCGCTCGAGCAGCACCCGACTGCCGACCGCCACCAGCAAGTGCGGCTCGCCATCATGCACCGCGATCGACCGGATCCGGCCGACGCAGCCCAGCAGGCTCCAGGCGACGACGTTGCTGTTGCGGTCGATCGCGACCGTGGCCAGCTGCCCGTCGCCGCGCACGATCAGCAGCCAGCGGCGCCGCCGGTCGAAACGCATGGCCACCGGATCGTCGAGCAGGTGGCGTGACAGCAATGCGAGGTCGGCGGCCTGGTAGGCCTGCTCGCTCTCGGCGTAGAGAAATTCGCGCAGCTCACGGCCCGAGGCGCCGATGAACAGGGCGGCGCCGTCGACCTCGACCGGGTCGATGCGGCGCGTCGGCCAGGCGCCGATCCGCGTCTGCAGCTCGACCGCGACCGTCTCGGGCGTGATCGGAGCGCCGCGCACGATCCACTCGCCGCTACTGGTGAACACCTGCAGCAGCCGGCTCGACACGAGTCCGCGGATCGCATGCTGCTCGTCGCCGGCGAGCCGGAACGAGATCGCCTCGTCGGCGAGGCCGGTGCCGGGGTCGAAGTTGAACGGGTGTCCGGTCTTGGAGAACCAGAGCCGGTCCGGCAGGTCGCGCGAGCCGCCGATCACCAGCCGCTCCTGATGCACCGCCACGCAGGTCGGCCACCCGTGCACCTCGCTGAAGGCCTGCTCGGCCCAGTCCCGGGTCGGCAGCCCGTCCTCAAGCTCGTCCAGTGCCACGCCATTGACGTGCGTCCGGTCCAGCGGATCGACATTGAGGATGCGGATATCGCGACCCTTCACCCGGATAACCGAGCCGATGCTGTCGGCCGTGAACACGGGCTCGCTGGTGACGATCGCGACGAAGGCATTGGCTGCGATCTTCTGGTCCGTGCCGCCCTGGATCTGCAGCGCGATTTCCGGTCGCGCGAACTTCGCGAACGGCCACTGTGCACGCCGGTAGCCCGATGCCTGCAGCGCGGTCTCGTACTGCCAGTCCTGCAGCGACCAGCCCGAGACACCGTTGCGGATCAATTCCTTCGGTGGCACGCCCGGGTGGCAGAGTAGGAGGCGGTCGCCCCAGCGGGCGGAGCTGAGATCGGCGATCTCCGCCGCACCCCACAGCGTGTCCGTGATCGAGTGGACGACCACGCCGTGCTTGATCACGTCGAGCCGGAACGGGCCGAACGCCACGATCTCGCCGCCGTCCGCGCCGTCGAACGCCAGCAGCCGCAGGGCGCCGGGAACTTCGCCGATCAGCCGCAGGCCGGGCCGGCGGCTGGCGCCGCCGGTTGGGTGAACCACGACATTGCGCAGCTTGGCGGCGCCGTCCTCCTGCGCCTTGAGATCCAGCCGCCCGAGCAGCAGCGGGTCCAGCTCGCCGGCGGTGAAGCTGGTCTTGGTGACGAACGCGCGGCTCATGACCGACGCGCCTCGAGCAGCGTGAAATCCTCGAACCGCTGGGGCGTCGACTGCTGGCTGTCGATCAGCCGGGCGGTGCGCAGCTCGGCATCGGCCAACCGGTACAGGTCCATGGCCCGGCTCGAGCCCTCCGTCAGCGGGATGCAGAATTCGGCGGCGAGGCGTGTCACCAGGAGCGGAATGAAGAACGCCGGCAACTCACTCTCGTCGACGCGACGCTGGTAGTTGAGCACGATTTCCTGCGCATCGGTCAGGATCGAGCGGCCCTGGACCCGGTAGGCGAGGCCCCGGCTGCGGCCGCCGGCGCCGACCGAGATCGTGCGCAGGTGATCCGCCGGCAGGGTGAAGCCCTGCGCAAAGTCCGCCACCGGTGCGGCCGCATCGGGCAGCAGGCGGGTCTGGGCAAGGGTGAACGACCAAGGATGCACGCTGAGCAGCGCGTCGCGGGTGATCGGGTAGAGCCGGCGTGCGCAGGCGGCTTCGGCGGTATCGTCCGCGAATGCAGCGATCGGTTGGGCGCCGATCTTGAGCAGCGCCGTGGCACTCAGCTCGACGGCTGACAGGGGCATGGTCCTAGTCCCGGATCAGGAGGCGGGGAAGGGAGGTCACGCGATCGGGCCGATATGCTCGCGCATGGCCTGCCACAGCGCGGCCGGAGGCGTGCGCAGCAGCGCGACGAGGCAGCCGGCGTGAATGAAGGCGATCAGCAGCGGGCGCCCGCGCGGCGCGAACAGGGTGACGCCGTCCGGGGCTTCGGGGAGCGCATCGTCGGAGCGCTCGAGCCACAGGGCGAGGAATGGCGACAGCAGCGCAGTGGCGAAGTCGAAGCGGTCCACCTCAGGCAGCTGACGGGCCAGCTCATCGACGCTGAGCGCCGGGCAGGCGATCGCCGGGGTTGCGGTCAGGCTGGTGGCGATGAACAGGGCGCGCGCGAACGCACGGCGCCAGAGGCCGAGGGGCTTGAGCATGATGCTGTTCCCGAAGGTGGCCCCCGCCGGGCCGGGAGGACCGGCGGGGGCGGCGGCTCAGTCGGTGTTGACGGCGCCGAAAGTGGTGACGTTGGTCACGTCGACGACGCCGCCGGCGTTGGCAACGACCACGACCACACCGTGGGTGGGCGTCGCCAGGAGGCCGGCATTCAGCAGGATGAAGTCACCGACGCGCACCATGCGGCTGGCGGCGTTGAAGTAGCCGGCATTGTCGACCTCAGCGGCGAGGTCGCTGGTGCGGTAGTGCCAGAGGGTGAAGCCGTTGGCGTAGCCCAGCGCGCTCAGATCCTTGGACAGGTAGGCCATGCTCACACCTCCTGGCAGGGCAGCTTGATGACGCCGGCGGCGTCGATCAGACCCGCACCCTGCGACATCGTGTTGGCGACGAAGTGCGCGGCGCGGTCGCCGTGCCAGGTGATGTCGCTGGTCATCTCCTGGCCGATGGCATGGCCGACCGCACTCTTGTGGTACCAGAAGCAGGTGCGCACCCCAGCCGCGAGCGGCAGGCCCGAGTGCGGCAGCCAGGTGGTGCCGAGCCAGCGCTTGGCCTGCATGCCGCGCCATGGCAACTGGTCGTCGCCGACAAACTCGGCGCTGGCGAACTCCTGCAGGTCCAGCAGATCGGACCATTGGCGCCAGCCGATGACCGCGTAGCGCTGGCCGTCGTCGGGTACGTCCTTGGCCCCCAACTGCTCGAACGCCTGCAGCACCTTGGCCTTGGTGAGGCCGGTGCTGCCATCGCCCGCGTTCTGGGTCGTGGCCTGCAACGCGTCGATGATGATCTCGTCGGTCTTGCGCCCCAAAGCAAAGGCACCGGCGTGGGCCAATACTTGGCGCTCGTCGATGTTGGTCTTGAGTTCGTCGAGACCATCGATCCACTCGCCGACATAGAAGTCGACCAGTGATACCTCGACGGAGGTGTATTCCATCGGGTTGACCGGCACCATCGCGTGCCGGCCCTTGGTCATCGCACTGGCGGTGCCGACGCGCTGGAACACGGTCGAGCTGCCGACGACGCCGTTCTTGACGCGGATGGTGCCGCGCAGCTTGGAGCCCTGGCGCTGGTAGGCCTCATGGACCTCGCGCTCGAACTGCTTGACGAAAGCCTGGTCGATCGATGTGGACATCGAACGTACATCCCTGGTTGGAGGAGGGAGCTGGGCGAGCGTGGTTGTCCGCGAGCGGGCCAACTCGCTGGGGAACGGGTCGGTTGGCGGGCCGCGGCCGATCAGCCGGCGGTTGTCCGCGACCGACGGCCCGTGTCAGTCGGCGTAGAGTCGCTTGAACCCTGCCGTGACGCGGGCGATGAACTCGGGGTCGCGCTGCCGCCAGTAGCGGGGATCGCGCATCATCTCGGTGAGTGTGTCCTGGCTCAGCTCGGCGGCGGGAATACCGCCTGCGTCCAGCAGCTCGGGTTCGCTGGCACGCATCATCTGGTGCAGCGCCAGCACGCCATCGTAGCTCGAGGCCAGCGTCGCGTGGATGTCCGGGCTGAGGTTGCTGGCCGCCCAGCTCTTCAGTTGACGAGCCGTATGCCGCCAGCTCTCGGGTCCGCCGAATTGCCGCTGCAGGCGCTCGACCTGCTCCTGGGCCTCAATCTCGCCCAGGGCCTCGTGAAGCACTGGCAGCAGGCGGTCCGCCGCCAGATCGTAGACGAGCTGGGCCTGGGCCTGCGTGAAGCCGGCCTCGCGCAGGCGGTCGTTCAGCTCGGCATCCGGCTCGATCAGTGGATGTGGTGGCGCGATGGCGAAGGTCTCCGGGGCTGTCGCCACCGTGGTCGAGTTCGATCGGGGTCTGCTCGACCACGGGCGGCGGCGTGTCGGCCTCCACCTGCTCCGGCTCGACGCGCCCGCCGCCGAGCTTCCGCTCAAGCTCGATGTAGGACTTCAGCAGCATGTCGGTGCGGACCGCGCCGGCCGCGCCATCCCAGAACTTCTCCGGCACGTCCGCCGGACGCTCGGCCGGCTCCGCACCGGTTGGCACGGGCTCGATGGAGTCGACGGCTTCAGGCTCGCTCATGGCAGATCCCTCGATCCGGGCAGGGTAGGGGTAAGTGCGTCGGTCCGACCGCTGCCACGCTCGAGCAGCTGGAGCAGGTGGCTCACCACCGACCTCTGCCCTTCGACGTGGCGCAGCTCGGCATCCGAGGCCGCGGGCGAAAGGCGGCGGTCAGAGAAGAGCTGCCGCAGATGACGCAGGAGGATGCGGCCGTGCGGGCCGCCGAGGCAGGCGGCGGCGCTGCGGCAGATCTCGTCGGTAGGCTCGCCGGCATCTGCCGGGCCATCGAACCAGGCCCAGCCACGCACGGGCTCAGGCGCCCCCATGGCTGGAGCCCCCGTTTACCAGCGCCGTTACCAGCGTCGACAGTGGCATGCCCTCGCTCACGAGGTCATCTGGCACGCCCAACATCAACGCGAGCCAGCGGGCCGCCTCCGGTAGGTTGAGCACCTGTGCGGCCTCAGGGCCGAGTCGCGTGATCGTATCCAGCCAGAGCAGAACGTTCTGGACGTCGTCGCGTGCCTGCAGGCGGGCCAGGGGCGAGCGTGACTGCAGTTCAACCATCCGGCCGTCGACTGCAAAGCCGGGTAACTCGCCGCGCCGGCGGAGGATCGCGACCGCCCGATGCACCAGCGGGGTGAGCAGCTCCGCCTGCATCCGGCCGAACATGGCGCCTAGCAGTCGGGTCATCTCCCCCGAGCGCTCCATGACCTCCGTCGCCGTCATCTTGCGATTCATGACCGGGCCCAGCCGGTCGGTCAGCAGGGTGTGGCGGATGCGGGCGCGCAGGTCGTCGAGCACCAGCTGGGAGACGTCGAATCGGCCCGGCGCCTGCAGCGGCGTCAGGCCGGCCGAGCCCACTGCCTTGGGGATGATGCTGCCAGGGACGAGCTTGACGTTGGCGGGGTTGAGCACGCCGTCGTCGTCGGCGAGCCAGATGCCCGTGACGGCGATCGACGCGTTCTTCAAAATCAGCTCGACCACCTTGTTGGCGGTCTTGATGTCGGGCAGTGCCGTCATCACCGGCGACCGGCCATACAACTCGCCGGCACCCTTAACCCAACGAAAAGTCAAAAACGGCGACTGCTCGAACAGACCCTCCGTGAGCACGCAGTCCTTCATGCCGTCACGGGACGGGTGCAGCAGGAGGGCGCTGTAGGCGAAGCCGGACCCCTGCTGCAGGACCGCCTCGACGATCTCGTGCCGTCGCTCGGCGTTGGCCTCGCCGTCATCGACCAGCCACTCGGGTAGCCGGGCGTCCGGATACTTGCCGCGGATCGCTGCCAGCGTCAGGCTGGTCGCCCGGTAGTGGCTTCGGATCTGCCCGTTCTGGTCGCCGTCAATGAATATCTCGGCTGCTGGAACCGCGCAGAACCGGAAGGCCGACGGCTCGCCGACCGGCGCTTCCTGGAACAGGAGCGTGGCCGTACCGACCGTGACCAGATCGAGGAAGCACTGATGGATCTCGACCGCGAAGGTCGAGCGCGCGAAGTGGCCGCGAACCCGCTCGGCGATGTCCTCCAGACAGCCGACCAGGGCCGCCCGGCCGTCGGGATCGACATCGTGGCCTGGGCGGAAGCCGAACCACTGCGACCAGGGCGGCGTCAGCTCCGCGAGCAGGCTGGCGGCCAGCTGCTCGACCGCATCGGCCGCCGTGCCATCGAACAGGCTGTCGCTATGGCGTCGCGCTGCGGCGAACTCGGCGCCCAGGCCCACGCCGCGCAGCGGCATGGCATAGCTGTAGCATTCACGCCAGAGGGGCTCCCAGGGTTGCCGGCGCTCGCGCGCCCGCTCGAACCCCTTGCGGATCGCTTCCGGAGAAGGGCCTGTCATCAACGTCTCCTTGGAGCGCCTGCTCACGAGCCGCAGTGCTGCGAACGAGAAGACTATATTCCTATCTTTACGGTTTGTCAACCTGTCCGTGGTGAGCGAATCCTGCGGCGAGCAGTGCGCGGTGCAGCTGGAATGGCGTGAGCACGTAGCCCGCATCGAGGTTGACGATCCGCTTGACGACCTCGACGCAGCTGACGGCGCGCAAACGAATCCTTTCGCTGCCTCGAGTAGGAGCCACGTCGCCCACGAGCGCGCTTCGAGTTCCGCAGCGGTAGTGCTCGACTAGGTTATGCTCGCTGAAGCCGCTCAGCCGTACCAACTCGATCCGGGTCTTCAAGGGGTCGCAGACCGTCCACTCCCGGTGGCTCCCCACGATGCAGAAACAATGGCGAAATCCCGCTCTCAGGAGGCGAAGAACCGACCGTTCAGGGCGATCCTCGAAGACCACGATGGCACGCGTGTGGCGCGCATCTGCGGCCGGAGCAGTGGGGCCGGGTCCGTCGAGGATGAAACGGTTCTCGAGGTGCATGACCTGCGTTGGACCAGCGATGGTGTAGGATTAGAACCCTACTGACTTTTGATCCAAACGTCAAGATACTGTTCCTATGACAGACGATCGGCCCGGGGAGCGCTGAACGATATGCTGAGCCACACCGCAATTTGGCGCGGCATCGATTTGCTCGCCGAACGCAATCGCCTCTCCGCTTCAGGCCTCGCCAAGCGGGCCGGGCTGGACCCGACCACCTTCAACAAGAGCAAGCGCATCACCAAACAAGGCAAGTCACGCTGGCCCAGCACCGAGAGCCTGTCCAAGATCCTGGACGCGACCAGCACCTCCATGGGCGACTTCGTGGGCCTGATCGATGAGAGCGGGGTCAGCCGGCCGCCGCCCGCACGTCGGGTGCGCTGCTTGAGCCTTGGCCAGATGGAGCGCGAGCAGGCATTCGACCCGGCTGGATTCCCCCAGGCTGGGCCTTGGGAGGATATCGAGTTCCCGTCGATTAACGACGAGAGCGCCTACGCGATCGAGCTCGATCGGGACGTCATGCCGCCGGTCCTGCGTGAAGGCGACATGTTGATCATCTCGCCGAAAAGCAGCGTTCGCCGGCATGATAGGGTCATTCTGCGCCATCGCAGCGGGCAGGTGCAGCTTGGCGTGCTGCTGCGACGCACGGCGCAACGCATCACATTGGGCCACTTCACGCAGCCGGACGATGAGCGTGCGATCGACGCCGCCGAGGTTGCGTGGCTGTCCCGAATCCTCTGGATCAGCCAGTAAGAAAGTGGCCGCCGGCGAACCGGCGGCCATGAGTTCAGGGAGGCATCACAACGTCAGGGAGGAAGAACCTGACCCTCGGACCGGCTCCCTGCCCAGGCGGGCAACGAAACCGGTTCTCACGCCAAGCTCGACAATCAACCTACTTGCCAATGTTGAAGTTCCGGTTAACGCCCGAACAGTGCGCGAACGGCCGCAGCGGCACGGTCGGTATCCCGCAGGGGCGAGGGCGGAACTTCAATTGGGCGTGGCTCGCCCAACCAGGCCGCGCGGCCGGCGGCGACTTGGCCGTGATGCACCGCCATGACGTCGCGAGCGAGCTGACGCGGGCCCAGCAGTCGACCCAGATGCCAGACCATGGCGCGCATGCTCGGCAACATCCGCTCGGCGCTGGGCGCTGATGGCGTCGCGAATGGCCGCCTCGACCCCGACCCCGTTGCGAGGTCAAAGATGAGCACGGGCTTGGCCGTGGCGATCGCCTCGACCAGCATCGACATGCTGTCGCTGGTCACGATGATCCGCTGGGCGAGGGCAAGAAATCCGAGATAGGGATTATCCGGATCATCCGCCCGCCAGTGGTAAAGCCGATGCGGCACGCTGAGCGTTCGCGCGAAGGTGTCGATCACCGCGACCGGCGTACGGGCGCTGGTCGAGATCAGCAGCGAGCCGCCGGCGGCCGCCGCCATCGCGTTCGCGGCCTCGGCGAGCGTTGCCGCCGCGCTCTCGTCGAACGTCCAACGACCCACATGCCCTCCCAGCATGACCGCGATTCGAGGCTCGGGCAGATCCGCCAGCTTGGGTCGCCAGAGCGCGGCAGCCTCGCTCAGCTGCCTCGGGCTGACCCGATGCATCGGCGCTTCGGTGTGGAGGATGTTTGGACGCTGCGGCAGCGCGTATTGGGGCGTGGTGATGATGAGGTCGAAGGCGTCGAGAGGCGCCCAAGGTCGGCCGATATGGACCAGCCTGACCTGTACGTGATGATCGGCTGCCCGCTGGATCCAGCGGGCCACGGGCTCGTTGCGCCGGCCTGCGGTGATCACCAGCTCGGGCCAAGGCGGCACGAGAGGGCTGGATCGCCGCCGGTTGATTCCCAACAGCGTAGTGCCAACCAAGCGATTGGTCAGCAGTTCGGTCGGCCGGTAGACCAGTCGCTTGACCTCGAACGGCCAGCCGAGCGCTTCGGCCAGAGCGAGCACCTGGCCATTGTCGCCGGGCTTGCGGCCGAACAGCAGCCACGTGCGCGGAACCTCGGTGGGGTCGGCGATCGGCCCATTGCGCCTCGGCGTCATCGACGGGACGGGATTGGCGCCGGGAGCCCGGGCAAGGTGATCCGGTTATCTCTCGGCGTCACGTGCCGTGCAGCTGGCGCGCGTAGGCGGCCAACGCCTGGACATCGCGAATCACCAGCTCGCCACGGCCACGCTGCACCACGCCCAATTTGGTGAGTTTGCTGAGCAGGCGCGAGACCGCCTCGCGGTGCGTGTTGATCCGGCTTGCGACGTCCGCGTGCTTTGGCGCCGGGCGAAGGCGCGCCGCGTTGTCGTTCAACATCTGCTCGCGGGCGAGCCGGAGGAGCTCGTGGCAGACACGCACCTCCACCTTGTTCGCGCCTTCCTCGACCCGCGAGGTCAGCGCCCGCACCAGCATCGTCAGCTTGCGCAGCGTCGCCAGGGCGATGTCGGGGTGGTCGCGCAGCAGGATGACGAAGTCGGGCGCGGTCATCGAGCCGACGGAGGCGTCCGTGAGCGCGATGACGTTGGCGGAACGCGGCTGGCCATCGATTGCCGACAGCTCGCCGAAGCTCTGCCCGGCATGCAGCTCCCTGAACGCCACCTCGCGGCCCGCCTCGGAGAAAATGGTGACCTTGAGCTTGCCGGTGAGGATGAAGAACAGATCGTGCGAATCGTCCTGGTAGCCGACCAGCGTCTGGCCGGCCCGGAACTGCCTGACCCGAATATGCCGTTCGATTGCGCCCAGCTCGGCGCTCTCCAGGCCGCTGAACAGGTCGATGGTCGCGAGCGGGTGGCGGCGTGCGACGTCCATTGGCATTTCGCAGATGGCTAGCGCTCGGCCGATGGCCCGCCGGAGCTGGGGAGATGGATCACAGCGCATTGTGGCCTCGCTTTCAACTGCTGGCGTTTCCAAGCCGTATGATCACGCTTTAGGAGCGATGATTTGCGATGAATGTGACCGATCTCACAGAGGCCGGCGGTTCCTTCGGTTAGACGTGAAGGTGCCTCCCAGTTCCTCGACTGACTGCCCGGGTCCCGCAACGGACCCGGGCTTTTTTTGTCGGCGGGGGAGAATCGCGCGCTCCTGATCCTGGCGCCAGCCTACCTGGCGGTAGCGAAACCGGTGCCCTATCTGCTACGGGAGGGCCAACTGAGGCCGAGCCAGCGCTGTGTTGTGGCCGCCTGGTCCGCTTCGGAGACCTGAATTGGGCCTATCTGCCGTCGACCCGTTCAAGCCCGACGCGCACGATCACGGACGTTGCGTGCATCGTGCTGTGGAGCAGGCGGTCGCGTTGTGCGCCAAGCGTGGCAGTCGTTTGACCGATCTGCGCCGATCGGTGCTGGAGTTCGTCTGGCACAGCCACGCGCCGATCGGCGCCTATCAGATCCTGGACCAGCTTGCGGCCGGCCGCGGTCGCGTGGCACCGCCGACGGTCTATCGGGCCCTGGAGTTTCTCACCCGCGAGGGGCTCGTCCACCGAATTGAAAGTCTCAACGCCTATGTCGGCTGCTCCTCACCGACCCTGCCGCACGAGGCGTATTTCTTCATCTGTCGGGCCTGCGGCGACGCCGCTGAGTTTGACGACGACGAGTTGACCGCTACGCTCACACGGTGCGTCCGGCGCGCGGGCTTCCAGGTAGAGTCCAGCAAGGTCGAGCTGTCAGGTCTGTGCGGGCGATGCGGTGCCGGCGTGGCGGCGGCCTGACGGCTCACGGTCAGCCCTCGGGGGCCTCACTCTCTGGCGCGCACACCAAGTGGACGATGCCGGCAGGGTTGAGAATCCAGAACCCGTCGAGATCCGGCGGCAGCTTCTCGACCTCATCGCAGCGGACCACCCCAGCATTGGCGAGGTGCTGACCGGCCTCGGCAGTGTCGGGCGCAATGACCTCCAGCCACATCTCCGCCTGGGCCAGATGCGGCATGCGGTCGATCCATAGCCGGATCGGCCCGAAGTCGAATGCCTTCGTCCCTATCGCGTCGTACACGACGGTGAGGTTCAGCGTGTCGCGATAGAATGCTACCGTTGCTTCGAAAGCATGTTCGGGAACCTTTATGGCGACATTTCGTCCGCCCCTGAACGCCGGTTGCTCGGTTTCGTTCATGACCGTCCTTCCGCCCGCAGAGCTCCCGACAGCGCCCGGTCGGAGCCGGCGTCGCGCCACGGTCGACCGCCGCCTGCGGCGCCCCCCGTGCCGGCACCGTAGCCGGACCCGACGCGTCGAGCCATGGTCTCCGTCCTCACGTCAGGTGCTTGAGATATTGGCCAACGAAGTCGCATTCGACGAGTTGGGCATACGCCTCGATCAGCCTCTGTGTCAGCGGGCCGCAAACGGGATCGCCGCCGACGGCCGATCCATTGATGCTCCTTACCGGGCAGATGCACAGGCTGGTCGAGGTTAGGAAGGCCTCGTCTGCGGCGTAGGCGTCGTAGAGGTCGAGATCGACCTCCCGGCAGGGTATTCCCAGCTCCTCGGCCAGCTCGATCACGGTCTGACGGCTGATTCCCGGGAGGACCTGCAGGGCGCGCGGCGTCATCAGCGCGCCATCCCTGACCAGAAAGATGTTGCTGCCCCGGCCCTCGGCGAGATTGCCGTTCATGTCGAGAAGCACCGCCCAGGCACCGGGATCGAGTGCGTCCACCTCCTGGTCGGCCACGATCATGTTGAGGTAGTTGCTGGTCTTCACGCGTGGCGAGAGCGCCGAGGGTGGCGTGCGCCGATGGGCCGGGACCACGACCCTGATCCCGTCCCGGTAGAGATGAGCCCGAGTTTGCAATGGCAGCGGGGTACACTCGACGATCACAGTCGGCCCAACCTGCACCGCATCCTCGCCGTCGATGGCGCTGACGCCCCGGCTGATACGCTGCGACACCCAGTAGTCCTGGCCCGGGCCGAGCAGGTGACGGTTACGCTCGAGCACCTCCCGGGTCACCGCGCTCATCTCCGCCGGTGACAGGCCCGGATCGATGCGGACATAGCGAAGGCTGCGATAGAGGCGGGCGACGTGCGCTTCGAGCTGAAAGATGCGATGCCCGAATGTGCGTGCGGTGTCGAACACGCCGTCGCCGTAAACGAATCCGCGGTCGCGAAACGGCAGCAACAGCCTGCTCTCCGGCAGATACTCGCCATTGTGGTATCCGATCCGTTCATTCGCGAGCTTCGTCATCGACGGCCTCCGTTGCTTCTTTGCAGCTTGGGGTTGCGCACGACCCAGCCATCGCCAACGCCCTCGATGGAAACTGCCTTTGAGCCGCCACAAGACTGTGGCTTTATGCGCTTCGCGGGCAATGAAATCACCGGGAGGCCGAAATGGCAGCGCGCGCCGAGCAACGCAAGGACGAGATCATCGACGGGCTTGCCGCCCAACTCGCCGCGCGTCTGGGGGGCACCGAGGCTGGGATCGCGGAGCGGTTCGTGCGTGCCTACTTCCGCAATGCGGCGCCGGAGGATCTGACCGAGCGCGATCCGCTCGATCTATATGGCGCTGCACTGGCGCAGCTACGCTTCAGCGAGGAGCGGCCCGCCGGTGAGGTCAAGCTGCGGGTCTACAATCCGAAACTGGAACAGCATGGCTGGCAGTCGACCCACACGGTGGTGGAGATCGTCAACGATGACATGCCGTTTCTGGTCGACAGCGTCAGTATCGAGCTGAATCGCCATCGATTGGGCATTCATCTGATCATTCACCCGGTGTTGGCGGTGCGCCGCGATGCTGCCGGGCGCGTGCAAGATCTGGGCCTGCCTGGCGAGATCGCTGATGGGTCGCGCGAGAGCTTCATGCATATCGAGGTCGACCGCGAGAGCGATCCGGCGACCCTGACCCAGCTGGAAAAGGATTTACGCCGCGTGCTCGCGGACGTGCGCTCTGCGGTCGCCGACTGGCGGCCGATGCGCGACAAGGTCCGAGAGGTGGCGGCTGAGTTTCATGCAGGCGTCGGCTCGTTGCCGACCGAGCAACAGGAGGCGATCGAGGCATTCCTGATGTGGGTGGCCGACGATCACTTCACCTTGCTCGGCTATAGTGCATACGCGGTAGAACAGAAGACCGACGGAGTGCAGCTCCGGCGCGTCAAGGGCACAGGCCTCGGCATCCTGCGAGCCAAGGACGATGGCGCGCTGTCGCAGAGTTTCGCGGCTCTCCCAGCCGAGGTGCGTGGACGCGCCACCGCGCCTCTGCCGGCGCTCACCATCACCAAGGCCAATACTCGCAGCACCGTCCACCGCGGAACCTACCTCGATTTTATTGGGGTGAAGCGCTTCGCAGCCGACGGCACCGTGATCGGCGAGCACCGGTTCATGGGTCTGCTCACATCGGTCGCCTACAGCATGAGCCCGTACCAGATTCCTCTGATCGACAGGAAGATCCAACGGATCGTCGAGCGCTCCGGCCTCACGCCGAGCGGACATGCCGGCAAGGGTTTGCTCAATATCCTGGAGACCTATCCGCGCGACGAGTTGTTGCAGGCCTCTGAGGAAGACCTGTTTCAGACCGTTACCGGCATCCTGCACCTGCAGGACCGGCAGCGGCTGCGGTTGTTCGTGCGCGCCGATCCGTTCGGCCGGTACGTGTCGTGCTTGGTTTTCGTGCCCCGCGATCGGTACAATACGGCGTTGCGTGAGCGGATGCAGCAGCTGCTGGAGCAGCGATTCGGCGCCACCGAAAGCGAGTTCCAGGCGCAGCTGTCCGAATCGTCGCTGGCTCGGCTGCTGTTCACGCTCCGGACGCCGAGCGCGGTCCCCGCTGATCTCGATACCGCCGAGCTCGAGAAGGAACTGCTCGAGCTGTCGCGCAGCTGGCCCGATCGATTGCGCGATGCTCTGATCGAGGCCTCCGGCGAGGAGCAGGGCAACCGCCTGTTCGAGACCTTCGGTCGGACATTCCCGACATCCTATCAAGAACGCGTCGATGCCCGCGCGGCAGTTCCAGATATCTTGAGCATCGACCAGCTGTCGCAGGGCCAAGCCGGCGACCTCACGATGAGCCTTTACCGGCGGCTGGAAGACCGGGCCAACCTGATCCGCTTCAAGCTGATCCGCCGCGGTCAGCCGGTGTTGCTCTCAGATGCGTTGCCGGTTCTGGAGAATATGGGCCTCAAGGTGCTTAGCGAGGAACCGAGCCAGATCCGGGCACGCGACGGCCAGCTCTACTCGATCCATGACTTCGGCTTGAGCTCGGTGGTTGTCGAGTTGGTCGATGTCGATGCGGTCCGCGAGAGCTTCCAGGATCTGTTCTCCGGCGTCTGGGCCGGCCGGCTGGAAAATGACGGCTTCAACCGCTTGGTGCTCGCAGCCGCGCTCAACCCGCGTCAGATCGTGACGCTGCGCGCCTACTGCAAATACATGCTGCAGATCGGGACACCGTTCAGCCAAGCCTATGTCGAGCAGACGCTGACCTCCAACCCGGGTCTAGCCGGCGATCTCGCCAACCTGTTCGACGCACGCTTCGACCCGGCGCACGGCAGCAGCAGCGATGCGCAGCAGAACGGGATCGAGAGCCGCATCGCCGATCAGCTCAACCAGGTGGCCAGCCTCGACCAGGACCGCATCCTCCGCCGCTATCTGGAGCTGATCAAGGCGACCCTGCGAACCAATGCATGGCAGCGCGATCGGGCGACCGGTTTGGCAAAGGACTACGTGTCCTACAAGTTCGACCCGCACAAGATTCCGGCCCTGCCTGCTCCGCGGCCGGCCTTCGAGATTTTCGTCTATGCGCCCTATGTCGAGGGCGTCCATCTACGCGGCGGCAAGGTGGCGCGAGGCGGGTTGCGCTGGTCCGATCGGCGGGAGGACTTCCGCACGGAGGTACTCGGCCTGATGAAGGCGCAGATGGTGAAGAATGCGGTCATCGTTCCGGTGGGCGCCAAGGGCGGCTTTGTGGTCAAGCGCCCGCCTAACGGCGGCGACCGCGCCGCAGTCCTGGAAGAGGGCATCCGCTGTTACAAGACCTTCCTGCGCGGGTTGCTCGACATCACCGACAACCAGGACTCCACGGGCATCGTCCCTCCGGCGGACGTGGTCCGCTACGACGGCGATGATCCTTACCTGGTTGTCGCCGCCGACAAGGGCACTGCGACCTTTTCCGACTACGCCAATGCCGTCAGTCGCGAATACGGTTTCTGGCTCGACGATGCGTTCGCCTCCGGTGGCTCGGCCGGCTACGATCACAAGAAAATGGGCATCACTGCAAAGGGTGCCTGGGAATTGGTCAAGCGCCATTTCCGTGAGCTCGGCCGGGACACCCAGACCGAACCCTTTACGGTCGTCGGCGTCGGTGACATGTCGGGCGACGTCTTCGGCAACGGGATGCTCCTGTCGGAGCAGATCAGGCTCGTGGCGGCCTTTGACCATCGTCACATCTTTCTCGACCCTGATCCCGACCCGGCACGCTCGTTCGTAGAGCGCCAGCGGCTGTTCGACCTCCCGCGCTCCAGCTGGGACGAGTATGATCGTGCGCTGATCAGTGGCGGTGGCGGGATCTGGCCCCGAACCGCCAAATCGATCCCGCTCACGGTTGAGGTTCGGCGCGCGCTCGCGGTCGAAGCCGTGACCTTGACGCCCAACGAGCTGATGAACGCGATCCTCAAGGCGCCGGTCGATCTGTTCTGGAACGGCGGCATCGGCACGTATGTGAAGGCGGCGAGCGAAAGCCATGCGGACGCGCAGGATCGCCTGACCGACGCGATCCGGGTCAATGGCGAGGAGCTGCGCTGCCTCGTGGTGGGCGAGGGCGGGAATCTCGGCTGCACGCAGAAGGGTCGGGTGGAGTTCGCCCTGAAAGGCGGGCGGATCAACACCGATTTCATCGACAACTCGGCCGGTGTCGACTGCTCCGACCATGAGGTCAACATCAAGATCCTGCTGCGCTCGGTGCTCGATGCCGGCGACCTCACCATGAAACAACGCGACGAGCTGCTGGCCTCGATGACCGACGAGGTGGGCGATCTCGTCCTGCGCGACAATGTCCTGCAAAATCTGGCGCTGAGTATGTCAGAGCAGCGTGGTTTGGACGCGCTCGACGCCCAGATGCGGCTGATGCGCAAGCTCGAGGCGCAGGGGCGGCTCGACCGGCAGATCGAGTATCTACCGAGCGACGCCGACCTGACGGAGCGGCGCAAGAGCGGTCGGGGCCTCACCCGTCCGGAGTCGGCCGTGCTCCTGGCCTACTCCAAGATGACGCTCTACGAGGACCTGCTGAAAACCGAGCTGCCCGACCGTGCCTACTTGGCCGAGGACGTGGCGAAGTATTTTCCGCGTCCCCTGCGTCGCGGTTATGCAGCCAGAATCGAGCATCACCGACTGAAGCGCGAGATTGTCTCGACGTGGATCGCCAACAGCGTCGTCAATCGAGGCCTGGACGTCTTCGTATCCGAGCTCGAGGACGAGACTGGCGGCACGCTTGAGGACGTGTTGCTGGCCTACATTGCCGCCCGCGACTCCTTCAAACTGCTGCCTCTATGGAGCGCTATAGAGGCCGTACCGACGAGCGTGCCGGGCGAGGTCCAGACACGCTTGCTGGTCGGAGCTCGCGGCGTTCTTGCCCGGGGCACGCGCTGGTTCATGACCCAGGGCGGCCGTCCCTTCAAAATCCGTGATGCCGTCGTGAGATTCAAACCCGGCATCGCTACGGTCATGGAGCACCTCGATCAGGTGATGGCGGCAAGCCATGCCGGCGCCATGGATGCCACCGCGCGCGACCATGTCGCAGCTGGCGTCGCACCCGAGCTGGCCCGCTCCGTTGCCGGGCTGCCCCATTTGCTGAGTGCCTGCGACATCGTGTGCGTTACGCCTCGGGCGGAACGTGATGGCACCGAGGATCGGCTGCTGCGAACCGCCCGCATCTACTTCGCGCTGGACAGCGCGCTCGATCTACCTTGGCTGAGGACCAGGGTGCAGGCGACGCCGCGCCGCGGCCCGTGGGATCGCTTGGCGCTGACCGGCCTCGAGGACGACCTGTCCGGCGTGCTGCGGGGTCTTACCGCGGCGGCCATGGCTGCCGGTGCCGACGGTGCCGACCCTGCGGCCGCGGCGACGAGTGTCGAGGCTTGGCTTGGTGGCAATCGTCAAGGACTCACCCGCTACCGCGCTTTGCTCGCCGAGCTGCATCAAGCGGCGAGCCCCGATCTCGCCATGGTTACCGTCGCCTTACGCACGCTGGGCGAGCTGCTGCCTCGTGGCGCCACGGCCTGACGGCTTCCTGTGTGCGAGTGGTAAGGCGGGCTAGCGTATTGGTGTTTGCGGTGCGTCAATGGTGTCGCTATGGTCCGCCGTCCATCGCGACAGCCGGATACCGCCTCGGTGCCGGCGCGGTGACTTGAGCGGGTCGTTCGCCACAGTGCAAGGCGCGGACAGACATACAAGCAGTCTGTGGCCGCGGGAGTTGAGGAATGCAGCCTACCGACCTGGTGAAAGAGGGCGAGCTGTTCTTTCGCCAATGGCTCCGCTCGCCCAAGTCCATGGGATCGGTGCTGCCGTCCTCACGGGTGCTGGCACGGGCTATCGCGAAAGAGATGGCCTGGCAGCCAGGTCAGTACGTGGTCGAACTCGGTGGCGGCACCGGCGCGATCACCCAGGGTTTGATCGAGCACGGCATCCCGCGCGATCGGATCATCGTGATCGAGCTGGACGGTTCGCTGTACAGCTACCTGAAAGACCGGTTGACCGGCTGCACGGTGATCCAGGGCGACGCTACGCGCCTGGACGAGATTCTCGCGCGGCAGGGTGTGGGTGAGGTTGGGACCGTACTCTCCGGATTGCCGATGGTCGGCATGCCCGAATTGTTCCAGCGGGCGATCGTCGAGCAGAGCTTCAAGGTCATGAAGCCCGGCAGCTTCATGCTGCAGTACAGCTACTCCCCGATCGCCCCGGTGCCGGCGGCCAAGTTCGGCATTACCGCCAGGATCGCGCGCTACGTGCTCTGGAATTTCCCGCCGGCTGCAGTCTGGCGATACACCAAGAAGAGCGTCTGAACGCCTGTTCATCGGCAATGTGATGCGGCGTCGATAGGAACGGCTCGTTCAGCCGAGCCAACAGGCTCGCGCCACCTGTCGATCAGGGCTGTGGTCGGGATCTTCGCCCGCAAACGTCCGTATTGGGTTCTCTGACCGATCCTCCGGACATCCACGCAGATACCCAAAATACGCTCTGGTTGCGCCGGTCACCGCCGGCTTGCAATCCTCACTCTCGGACATTAGGGCCGCGTGCAGGGCACTGCCCAGGACGTGCAGCCTAGCTGACGCTCAGCCATCGGGCTTGAAATAGTTCCCGAGCGATGGAACATAACACGAACACTGCGCTTCCTCACTCTACCTATGGCTTCGCTATGAGGATTGGCCGGGGTGATGCTTGACTGCGGTGCAGAAACGCTGAAGATGAACGACGACGTGGGGAAATTCTACCTGGGTTTGGGCAATGCTGGGCGGAAGCGCTTTCACAGCCTCAAGTGCTACCAGAGGCGGCGGCGACCGCTCCAGGCGGGTAAAACTGCGCGGGCCAATCACCCTGCCGGCCTCATAGTCGTCGTGGTCGAACCGTCGTTGATCGGTGCCGCACTGCAACAGTCGTTGGCACAAAGCCTACGCGAATTGATTCGTTCAGCTCGAGGTAGCGCTCCGCACCAGCCTTTTGGCTGGCCTTTGGCGCCGGAGGCCGGCGATGCGGCAAATCGGATGGCCCAGCGCCTTCGCGAGCTCGGCTCGCGCGCGCGGCGACCCGAAGGCCCCATGGCGATGGCCTTGAGCTCGTTCCTGCCGTGGATGGATGAGCCGGAAAGCCTGGAGCTGGCCGGGATCACGCGCTTTCGCGAGCTCAACTTCGACGCGCGCTGCCCGACCGGCATACGCGGCACCCCACCGCATATCGAGGTGGTGGCATCAGGGCCGGCGGGGGTGGTCGGGGTGACGGTGCATGTGTTCGACTACCTCATGCCGCACCAGATCAAGTTGTCGGCAGGGTATGCCACGCTGCAGGTGCCGCCGGCCATGGAGGCCTGGGCTGAGCTGATGCGGACGAGCGTGGCGGGTCACGATCCATTCCACTACGTGGACGTGCCTACCTTGGGTAAGCTTGCGGTGGGTCTCGGCCGGATCTTCCAGCATAGGCCGGTGCGGCTGCTTTACCTATTTCTGGAGCCGGTCGATGCGGACGTGTGTAGACCGTTCGTCGAGCATCGCATGGAGCTCGCCCGGCTCACCGAGCTGACCCAGGATAGTAGCGTCACTCTCTTCGCCATCAGCTTTCACGAGCTATGGGAAGAATGGTGCGCCGCCAAAACCCCGGCTAAGCTGCGTGAGATCGCCGCGCAGCTGAGCCGAGGCTATGCCGTGGCCATGCCGCGCTGACCGTAGCTATGGTGACTGCGGTCTGGTTTGTCGCGGCACGGCGCGGATAGAGGGTCGGATGCTCGATACGGGTGGCACCTATTACGATCGACAGGAGGTCCGGAACCCCGAGGAGCGCGAGTCATCGATCTTCAATGCTCTGCCGGGCCTGATACGCCACGCCCTGGACAATGCCCCATTCTTTACAGACATGCTTGCCGGAATCGACCCGGACGCCGTGGCCAGCCGTACCGACCTCGCCCGTTTGCCCGTAACCCGCAAGGCGGAGCTGAGCGATCTGCAGAATCGGCACCGCCCGTTTGGTCGCCTCAACGCCACACCGATCCCGCGTCTGGCCCGTATCTTCGCCTCACCGGGGCCGATCTATGATCCCGAGGGCGCGCGCACGGACTACTGGCGCTTCGCACGCGCCATGTACGCGTCCGGATTCCGTTCCGGTGACGTTGTTCACAATTCCTTCTCCTATCATCTCACCCCGGCGGGAGCGATGGCCGAGAGTGGGGCGCGCGCCCTGGGATTGCCGGTGATCCCCGGCGGAACTGGGCAGGTCGAGCTGCAACTCCGGGCGATCGCGGACATCGGGCCTACGGCGTACGCCGGCACGCCCTCGTTCCTGATCGTCCTGCTGGAGAAGGGTCGGGAACTCGGGCTCGATACCTCGTCCTTGCGCAAGGCGCTGGTCTCGGCGGAGCCATTCCCGCCGGCGACACGCGCAAGATTAGGGGATGAGTTCGGCATCCAGGCGGTGCAATGCTACGCCAGCGCCGATCTTGGGCTGATCGCCTACGAGAGCCGCAACGGCGAAGGGCTGATTGTGGACGAGGGCGTGATTGTCGAGATCGTCCGGCCTGGCACCGGTGATCCGGTGCCGGTGGGCGAGGTCGGCGAGGTCTTGGTCACCGTCTTCAACCCGGATTACCCGCTGATCCGGTTCTCCACCGGTCACCTTTCGGCGGTGTTACCCGGCCAGAGTCCATGCGGCCGGACCAATATGCGACTTGAGGGCTGGCTCGGCCGGGTCGACCAGGTGCGAGGGAAACCAGGGTGCGTGGTCTGATGGCCCATTTGCGGCCGGATGCCCAGGTCGTGCCGCGCTCCACCAGTTGTGTTGCAGGATGGCGGCCACGACGCGATGCGACTGCTGTGCAAGGTCATCTACGATCAGTGCCGAGGATGCCCTGACCGAGGCCGGCTTTGTCGCCGAGGATCTCGCCTGCGTGCGCGGCGGTCGCCTCGTGTTCGCGGCACTGGGCTTCGACCTGGACCCCGGCGACGCTCTGTTGCTGCGCGGGCCCAATGGCAGCGGCAAGTCGACGCTGCTGCGGCTGCTGGCAGGGTTCCTCCGGCCGAGCGAGGGCCAGCTGAGGTGGGGCGGCGAGGCGACGGACGCCGACGCAGCCGAGCACCGCGCCCGTCTGCACTTCATTGGCCATGCCGACCCGGTCAAGCCGCTGCTCACGGTGGCCGAAAATCTTGATTTCGCCGCTGCCGTGGCCGGCGGCGCCGGCGGCCCGCTCGACGGGGCCTTGGCTCGCTTTGACCTTGGCGGCTTCGCGCGGACTCCGGCTCGCTTCCTGTCCTCCGGCCAGAAGCGGCGATCGAACCTCGCCCGCTTGCTCGCCAGCCCAAGGCCGCTCTGGCTGCTCGACGAGCCCGGGGTCGGCCTGGATGTCGCCAACCGGACCCGGCTCGAGGAGTCCATCACCGCCCATCGGGAAACGGGCGGGATCTGCATCCTGGCCACCCACGGCGACGTCGCGGTACGCGACGCCTATGTGCTCGATTTCGGCGGCTGACGGCGCATGCACGCCTTGGCCGCTCTCTTCCGCCGCGACCTGGCTCTGGCCTTCCGTCGGATCGCGGACAGCACGATGGGGCTCGTGTTCTTCGTGGTCGCCCTGTCTCTGTTCCCGTTCGGCGTCGGCGCGTCGCCCGACATCCTGGCGCGGATCGGCTCGGGGGTGATCTGGGTGGTGGCGCTGCTCAGCGTGCTGCTCACGCTCGATCGGCTCTGGCAGGCGGACTACGAGGACGGCTCGCTGGAGCTCATTCTGCTGTCGCCCGTGCCGCTGGAACTTCTGGTGGTGACGAAGTGCCTTGTGCATTGGCTCACCAGCGGCCTGCTTCTGGTCGTGACAGCACCACTCCTCGCCCTGCTCATGAATCTCCCACCCGCCGGTCTCTGGGCGCTGCCTCTGGCACTCCTGTTGGGCACCCCGACGCTTACCCTGATAGGCTCGATTGGCGCCGCACTGCTATTGGGGAGCCGGCGCGGCAGCGTGCTGATGGCATTGTTGGTTCTGCCGCTCTATATCCCCGTGCTGATCTTCGGCGTCTCGGCCGTGGACGGGGTGCTCCTGGGCGTGAGCGGCACGGCGCCACTGCTTATCCTGGCAGCCATGCTGCTGTTGGCACTGGCGCTAACCCCGTTCGCCACCGCGACGGCGCTCCGGCTCGCGGTCGAGTAGACCGCAGGCGCCCGCTGCAAAGGTCCCCGCGATGGCGAGCTCGATCCACGCCCTGGCCAATCCCCTCCGTTTCCAGAAGATCGCCGACGCGATCTATCCCTGGACCGCATGGGGCACGGCGATCCTGGCGCCGGTGGCGCTCTGGCTGGCCCTGGCCGTTGCGCCTGCCGACTATCAGCAGGGCGAGGCCTACCGGATCATGTTCGTGCATGTGCCAGCGGCCTGGATGAGCATGTTCGGCTATCTCTGCGTGGCGGTCGGTAGTGCCGTCGGCCTGATCTGGCGCCACCCGCTGGCCGAGGTGGCGGCGCGCGCGGCGGCGCCGATCGGTGCGGTGTTCACCGCCATCGCCCTGATCACCGGCTCGATCTGGGGCAAGCCGATGTGGGGCACCTGGTGGGTCTGGGACGCGCGCCTGACCTCCGTGCTGATCCTCTTCTTCCTCTATCTGGGCTATATCGCCCTCCACGACGCCTTCGAGGACCCCGCCCGCGGCGCCCGGGCGGCGGCCATCCTGGCCCTGGTCGGCGTGGTCAATCTGCCGATCATCAAGTTCTCGGTCGACTGGTGGAACACGCTGCATCAGCCCTCCAGCATCATCCGCATGGACGGTCCGCATCTGGCACCGGCGATGCTCTGGCCGCTGCTCCTCACCGTGCTGGTGTTCAAGCTCTACTTCGTCACCGTCCTGATCCTGCGGATGCGCGCGCAGCTCACCGAGCGCCGCATCCAGAATCTGCGGCTCAGCGCGGCCGGGCTCGCTTGAGCGCGAATATTTCGCTGCCAGTCAGAACCAGCTGCCGATATCGAGGCCGTGGCCTGCGCCAAGCACAGCCGCATAGCGGCCACCCTTGGCGAGACCGACAAGCATCACGAACGGCACGATCGGCGTGCGCATCACCCCGGCGGCGACGGTGAAGGCATCGCCGATGACCGGCAGCCACGAGAACAGCAGCGAAGACCGGCCCCAACGGTGATACCACGTCTGGGCGCGGGCCAGGGCGGGAGCGCTCACCGGGAACCAGCGGCGGTCGGTGAACCGTAGCGCGAAACGGCCCATCCACCAGTTCAGCGTCGAGCCGACGACGTTGCCCGCCGTGGCCGCGACCCACAGCTTCCATGGCTCGAGACCATCGATCAGCAGCCCGAGCATCAGGATCTCTGAAATGCCCGGGAGTACGGTCGCCGCCATCAGCGCGCTCGCAAACAGACCAAGATAGGGAAGTTCCACCAGCGCAGGCCTGACCGTAGTTGCCACTCCCATCTGGCGTGGCCGAGCCGACCAGGCAAGGACACGCCGATTTGAACAGAGGCCGCGCCGATCCGCCACGTTTGCCGCTATTTTCGACCGGGTCTATAGAACACAGGTCCTTCCGCGAGATCGGGGCGCCCCCCGCCGCGCGGCATCGTGATCTCATCCTTGGGAGAACTCCGTTGCCCGTATCCGGCCATGACACGCTCCAGGTCCGCCGCTCGCTGCAGGTGGGCGATCTCAACTACGATTATTTCTCGATTCCCGAAGCCGGGAAGTCCCTTGGCGACCTGTCCCGGCTGCCCTTCTCGCTGAAGGTCCTGCTGGAGAACCTGCTCCGGTTCGAGGACGGTCGCAGCGTGACGGTCGAACATGTCAAATCGATGCATCGGTGGCTGGCCGATAGGACTTCGGAGCAGGAGATCGCCTACCGGCCCGCGCGTGTGCTGATGCAGGATTTCACCGGCGTTCCGGCGGTGGTCGATCTGGCAGCGATGCGCGACGCGATGGTGGCGCTGGGCGGCGATCCCAAGAAGATCAATCCGCTGGTCCCGGTCGATCTCGTCATCGATCATTCGGTTCAGGTCGACGCGTTCGGCACCAACGGCGCGTTCGAGCGCAATGTCGACCTCGAGTACGAGCGCAATGGCGAGCGCTACGCCTTTCTGCGCTGGGGCTCGAAGGCGTTCGACAATTTCCGCGTCGTCCCGCCGGGCAATGGCATCTGCCACCAAGTCAATCTCGAGTATCTCTCCCAGGTGGTCTGGACCGGCAAGGAGGGCAACACGGAGGTCGCCTATCCGGACACCCTGGTCGGCACCGACAGTCACACCACGATGGTGAACGGTCTAGCTGTGCTGGGCTGGGGCGTCGGCGGGATTGAGGCCGAGGCGGCGATGCTGGGTCAGCCGGTCTCGATGCTGATTCCCGAGGTCGTCGGCTTCAAGCTCACCGGGGCGTTGCCGGAAGGCACCACGGCCACCGACCTCGTGCTGACCGTGACCCAGATGCTGCGCAAGAAGGGCGTGGTCGGCAAGTTCGTGGAATTCTTTGGCCCCGGCGTCGGCAAGCTGCCGCTGGCCGACCGGGCCACCATCGCCAACATGGCGCCCGAATACGGGGCGACCTGTGGCTTTTTCCCGATCGACGAGGTGACGCTCGACTATCTGCGGCTCACTGGCCGGGCACCCGAGCGCATCGCGCTGGTCGAGGCCTACGCCAAGGCTCAAGGGATGTGGCGCCACGACGACGTGGCGGATCCGATCTTCACTGACACGCTTTCGCTCGACCTTGCGACCGTGGTCCCCTCGCTCGCCGGCCCGAAGCGGCCGCAGGACCGCGTGCCGCTGGACGCGGCAAAGCAGAGCTTCGTCGATGGTCTGGCCACCCTCGCTGGCGACAGCCCCGCCGATGCCAGTTCGGAGGTGAAAGGGGCCGACTATCGACTGCATCACGGCGATGTCGTGATCGCGGCGATCACCAGCTGCACCAACACTAGCAATCCGGGCGTGATGATCGCCGCGGGTCTCGTGGCCAAGAAGGCAGCGCTGAAGGGGCTGACCCGTAAGCCTTGGGTCAAGACGTCGCTTGCCCCCGGCTCGCGGGTGGTCACCGAGTATCTGGCGAAGGCCGACTTGCAGGGCTACCTCGATCAGGTCGGCTTCGACCTTGTCGGGTATGGCTGCACGACCTGCATTGGTAATTCCGGACCACTGCCGGAGCCGATTGCCGACGCGATCACGGACGGGAAGCTCGTGGTTTCGGCGGTGCTTTCAGGCAACCGCAATTTCGAGGGTCGGGTGCACGCCCAGGTCAAGGCCAACTACCTGGCCTCGCCGCCGCTGGTGGTGGCCTATGCGCTGGCGGGCTCGATGCTCAAGGATATCACGACCGAGCCGCTAGGCATCGGCAGCGACGGCAACGCGGTTTACCTCAAAGACGTCTGGCCGACCCCGCAGGAGGTCGAATTGACCGTTCGTGCGGCCGTGACCAGCGAGGGCTTCAACGCGTCCTACGCCGATGTGTTCGCTGGCGACGCGAACTGGGCCTCGATCGGCTCTGACAATGCGGCGATGACCTACGGCTGGGACGACAGCAGCACCTACATCCAGCTGCCGCCCTATTTCGCCGGCATGGCGCGCCTGCCCGCCACGTCGGTCTCCGACCTGAAGGGCGCCCGGATCATGGCGCTGCTGGGGGATTCGATCACCACCGACCATATCAGCCCCGCCGGCGGCATCGCCAAGACCAGTCCGGCGGCGAAGTATCTGCAGGGCCGCGGCGTTGCGGCGGCGGATTTCAATCAGTACGGCGCACGTCGCGGCAGCCACGACGTCATGATGCGCGGCACCTTCGCCAACATCCGCATCAAGAACGAGATGCTCGATGGCAAGGAGGGTGGGCTCACCAAGCTGTGGCCCGAGGGCACCGAGATGCCGATCTACGACGCCGCCGTAACCTACAAGCAGCGCGGCATCCCGCTCGTCGTCATTGGCGGCAAGGAATACGGCACCGGCTCGTCGCGCGACTGGGCGGCCAAGGGCACCAATCTCCTGGGCGTCAAGGCCGTCCTGGCCGAGAGCTTCGAGCGGATCCATCGCTCGAACCTGGTCGGGATGGGCGTTCTACCGTTGGTGTTCAAAGATGGCATGGACCGCAAGAGCGTCGGCCTGGACGGTAGCGAGACCATCGACATCATCGGTCTGGCGCAAGGGCTCCGCCCCCGGATGGAGCTTACCTGCCGGATCACGGGCACGGATGGCGCGGTGCGTGAGATCCCGGTGCTGTGCCGCATCGATACGTTGGATGAGGTCGACTACTTCATGCACGGTGGCATTCTTCAGTACGTGCTGAGATCGCTGCTGGCCCCGGCTGCTGCCGCGGGCCACGCCTGACCGGCACGCAGTCTCACCTACCAGTATGCTTGACCCAGAAATGACCACGGTCCCATTATCAGGACGGTGGGTGTCTCTTGCTTCTGAATTCGACAATTTCCCTGGGAGGGATCGCTGATGATCATGTTTGGGCGCCGCGCCGTCGTTGCGGCTGGCCTGCTCGCGCTCGGCTTGGCCGGCTGCAGCAACACGGAAGGTCCGATTTCGGCTGGGACCACCGGCGGTGCGCCGGCGAAGTCCACCACCTCGGCCGAGGCCGAGGCGGCGCTGCAGGATCTGTACGCCACGCGGCCGGAGGCGCGTAAGCTCGCCGATAATGCCAAGGCAATTTTGGTGTTTCCCAGCATCACCAAGGCTGGTCTGGGAATTGGCGGCCTGTTCGGCAACGGGGCGATGTTCGAGGGCGGCAAGACCGTCGGCTATTACAACATCGCCGGCGGTTCCTTCGGGTTGCAGATCGGGGCCCAGAGCTTCTCGCAAGCTTACTTCTTCAACACGGAAGAGGCCTTGAAGACGTTCCGCGAGACCAAGGGTTTTCAGGCCGGCGTAGGTGCGACTGCCGTGGCCGCCGACTTCGGCGCCAATGGCCAGCTCTCGAGCGCCACGATGCAGAAGCCGCTCGTGGTCGCAACCTGGGGTCAGTCCGGGCTCATGGCGGGCATCGACGTGTCCGGCGCCAAGATCACTGAGACCAACCCATAAGCAACTGATCATGTGTCGCGCTGCCGCGCCGGAGTGCGCGGCAGCGCGCCCTACGCCTGACCTGCTGCCTGTCGCGAACACGTAAGGGCCTGTCTCGGCGACAAAAATGTCGGCGGCGAGGGCCTGCTAACTAGGGTGACCTAGGTAGGCAGGGATGCCTCCCGCCTCTCGATTGGTGGACGGCCATGGACGCATCCCTGCGTGCACTCGAGCTACTGAACGCTCGCCGGCCGCACCACAGCCTGCAACGTGAATTCTACAGCGACCCCGATTTCTATGCGCTCGAGCTGGAGCAGATCTGGCGTCAGAGCTGGGTATTCGTTGGCCACACCTGCGAGGTTGGCGAGCCGGGACGTTGGTTTCGCGTCGACATCGGCCATGATTTGCTGATCATCCTGCGCGATCGCCAGGGCCAGGTGCGCGCCCTTCACAATGTATGCCGGCACCGTGGCGCTCGGGTTTGCCTTGAGGCGAGCGGGCGTTCCAGCCGCCTCGTCTGCCCCTATCACCAATGGAGCTATGAGCTCGATGGCCGCTTGGTGCGAGCGCGGCACATGGGCGACGACTTCGATGCCGCCGGCATCGGCCTGCAGTCCGCCCATGTCGAGGTGGTGGCAGGCTGGATCTTCGTCTCGCTGGCCGAGCAGCCGACGTCGCTGGCCGACTATCGCCGGGACGTCGAGCCGTTCCTTGCGCCCGTCGACGTCGATAATTGCAAGGTCGCCCACGAGAGCACCATCATCGAGCGTGGCAACTGGAAGCTGGTGATGGAGAACAACCGCGAGTGCTATCACTGCGCCGGTTCACACCCTGAGCTGTGCGAGACCCTGGCCGAATACGATGCGGTCGACGATCCGCGGGCCGACCCGGCGTTTGGGGATCTCCTCGATCGCAAATATCGCGACTGGGACGCGCTGGGCCTGCCCTACCGGCCGACCCCGCACCAGCTGCGCTACCGGGCAGTCCGACTGCCTTACATCAACGGTGCCGTGTCCATGACCATGGACGGCAAGCTCGCCAGCCAGCGGCTGCTCGGCGGCCTGACCGATCCCGATCTCGGTTCCGTGCGGATGCTGAGTCTCCCGAATACCTGGAATCATGTGGGCTCGGACCACATCGTCAGCTTTCGCGTCTTACCCGTCTCGCCCACGGAGACGCAGGTCACGACCAAGTGGCTGGTTCACAAGGATGCCGTGGCAGGCGTCGATTACGACGTGGAGCGGCTGATAGAGGTCTGGACAGCGACCAATGATCAGGACCGGCGTCTGGTCGAGATCACCCAGCTGGGTGTGATGTCTCATGCCTACCAGCCGGGGCCGTATTCGGCGGTGATCGAGACCGGCGTCCGCGATTTTGTGGACTGGTACTGCCAGGAGCTTGCTGGCAGGCTCAATCCAGGCTGCCTCCCCGCCTTGGCGACGGCAGCGGAATAAGGCTCAGACCCGGGAAAGGCCGACCCCACGCTCGACCGAATGTTATCCTGGACGGTGGAAGGGTTCATTTCTAAAATCGTATTGGCGGGGGCCGGCTGCATACAAAGTTGATGGCTGAAAAGGAACCTTCGATGCGCCGGAGCGTTTCAACGCGATCGATAGCACGAACGTGCTGGTGACCGATGAGCAAGCGGGCCGACCGAAAGCGTATGGACGCGGGCAAAGGCAGCGATTTGGGTCCGGACGATCAGATGGTGGAACGGGGCTTCGAGCGCTGGCTGAACGGTCAGCTGCATCGCATTTATGATTCTGTGCTGATAGAGCCGGTGCCGGACGAGATCGCGCGCCTGTTGGAGCAGTTCGAGCCCGATCCCAAGGCCCTGCCGCCAACTGATGACGAGCATCAGCCCTGAGTGTCGTCCCAAGCCCGCCGACGCTGCGCAAACTGGGTTCCTTCGACCATGACGACTGAGTTGGCACAGACCATCGCTCGCCATCTGCCGTTCGTCCGGCGTTACGCCCGCGCCCTGACTGGCGATCAACGCGCGGGGGACGCAATGGTCGCATCTGGCCTGAAGCGCCTGCTTGCCGATCCCTCGCTGCTTGAGCGCGATGCGTTGAAGGTCTCGCTCTATCGTGCGGTAAGTGACCTGAGCACCGGAACCCAGAGCGCGGATGCCGAGCGCCGGACGGGCGCGGTGGAGAACGCCGCAATCGTGGCGGAAGCGGTGGGCCGCCTGACCGGATTGCGTCGGCCAATCCTGCTGTTGGCCACTCTGGAGGGCTTCGCGCCGCCGCAGATCGCCGCGATCTTGCGCGTGTCGGAAGCGGCAGTGCGCGAGGAACTTGCGGCAGGTAAGCAGGAGCTGCGCGAGCAGCCGGTGACCACCATCCTCATCATCGAGGACGAGCCGATCATTGCGTTGGACATCGCCCATAGCGTCGGCGAGCGCGGCCATCGCGTCACCGGGATTGCCACGACCCACCGTGAGGCGATCGAGCTGGCCCGGTCGGATCCGCCGGGACTGGTGCTGGCCGATATCCAGCTGGCGGACGACAGCTCGGGGATCGACGCCGTCAAGGAGATCCTCGAGCACTATCGCGTGCCGGTGGTGTTCATCACGGCGTTCCCCGATCGCCTGCTGACCGGCGAGCGCCCGGAGCCGGCCTTCCTGATCACCAAACCCTTCGAGCCCGAGACACTGAGCGTTGCGATCTCGCAGGCGCTGGCCACCCATCGCGGCTTGATGGGAACCTTTCGCCCGCAGCTCTGGTTGATCAGTTAGTCTACTGTGTCGAGGCAACCAGAGAGCATGCCATGAATCTGTTCCGGGAGGATGTTGCCGCACTGGTACCCCATCTGCGCGCGTTTGCGCGCAGTTTGACCGGCGGTGACCCGCATCTCGCCGACGACGTCGTGCAGGACACGATCGTGAACGCGCTGCAGGCGCAGCATCAGTTCACGCCCGGCACCAACCTCAAGGCTTGGCTGTTCACCATCCTGCGCAATCGTTTTCGCAGCGTGATCGCGCGCAAGCACGTCACTGCCGAGGTTGGGGATGACGATCTGGAACGGCACTACTGGGTTGCCCCAGAGCAGGAGAGCCGGATCGAGGTCGCCGCGTTCCGTCGTGCCTTCGCGACGTTGAGTGCCGCCCATCGCGAGGTGCTCGTGCTGGTCGCCGTTCACGGGCTGCCTTACGACCAGATCGCCGAGATCTGCAGCTGCGAGGTCGGCACGGTAAAGAGTCGCGTCAATCGCGCCCGCGCGATCCTGAAGAAGATGCTCTTCGAAGAGGAGCTGCCGATCGACCCTAAGAAGCTCCCGAGTGCCGACCGAGCTACTCGGATTGCGCGGGAGAGCGGCGAAAGAGTGTTGCCGGTCGCGGCGATGGCAGCCGAGTCGCAGACGCGATCGGCCACCAGTCAGCGTAGGCAGATAAACTAGCCGGCGGGAGACCCTGAAGCGCGGATTCGGTGATCCGGTGGTTACCTCTCATCGGCGCCGAATCTGCGCTTGGTATGGCAGTCCAGTGCCACGAACAGCGCTCATTGACCGTTCTGGGCGCGTGCCGCAATCAGCGTGTTGCGCAGCAGGCAGGCGACGGTCATCGGTCCGACGCCGCCAGGCACGGGCGTGATCGCGCCTGCCACCTCGGCGGCCTCCGCGTAGGCAACATCGCCGACCAACCGACTCCCGCCTGTGGCATCGGTCACCCGATTGATGCCGACGTCGATCACCGTGGCGCCCGGCCTGATCCAGGCGCCACGGATCATCTCCGGTCGTCCCACCGCCGCGATCAGGATCTCCGCACGGCGGCAGATTTCTGGCAGGTCGCGGCTGCGTGAGTGCGCGATGGTGACCGTGCAGTCGGCGCCCAGGAGCAAAGCCGCCATCGGCTTGCCGACGATGTTGGAGCGGCCGACGACGACGGCCTCGCGTCCGGCGAGGCCGTCGGCGCCGAGGCAGCTGCGCAGCAGATGCAGGCTGCCATACGGCGTGCAGGGTACCAACAGGTCATCGGGCAGCTCGCGCCCGGCGGAGGCCAAGCGCCCGACATTGACCGCATGGAAGCCGTCCACGTCCTTGTCTGGGGCGATCGCCTCCAGCACGGCCTGCGCGTCCATTTGCGGCGGCAAAGGCAGCTGGACCAGGATGCCATGGGTTCGCTCGTCGCGATTGAGCTCTTCGACCCGGGCCAGCAGATCGGCGGTCGTGCTTTCCTCGGGAAGCTCGATCAGCTCGTCGGCGATCCCGGCCTCGGCTGCCATCCGGGTCTTGGTGCGGACATAGGCGCGGCTTGCCGGATTGTTGCCGACGATCAGCACGCATAGCCTCGGTGGAAACCCGTGGCGCGCCGTGAAGGCGGTGGCCTCCTCCCGCACACCGGCCCGAAGCTGCGCCGCCGCCGCCTTGCCGTCGATGACTTGAGCCGCCATTCCCTGTCCACATCCCATTGCCGAGCCTTGTCGCAAGGCTCTTTGTTGTTGCAATTCCGTGGGCGCAGGATGGCAGAGAGCCGCGGGAAACGCGACACCATGCGTGCCCGTTTCGCGCTCGACGTATCGTAGCCGATCTGGCACCTGATGCGCCGTTGCGCTGACGTGACCCCTGGATGGCCTTCGTATGAGTGAGCTCGACACGATCGAGGCGGCCATCGCCGCCATGCGCGCCGGTGCCATGGTCATCGTTGTCGACGACGACGACCGCGAGAACGAGGGCGATCTCATCATGGCGGCCTCCGCGGCCACGCCCGAGCAGATCGCCTTTATCATCCGCCACACCAGCGGCATCGTCTGCACGCCGCTCGACACGCGGCAGGCGCAGCGCCTGCGGCTGCAGCCGATGGTGAGCGTCAACGACGCGCCACTGCAGACCGCGTTCACGGTCTCCGTCGACTACCGGTTCGGCCTTACCACCGGGATCTCGGCCGAGGAGCGGACCAACACCATCCGGGCGCTGGCCAATGGCAATATCGGGCCGGAGGATTTTGTCCGGCCCGGCCATGTGTTCCCGCTGGTGGCCCGCGACGGCGGCGTGCTGATCCGCTCCGGCCATACCGAGGCGGCGGTCGACCTCTGTCGGCTGGCCGGCCTGGAGACCGTCGGCGTGCTGGCCGAGCTGGTCAACGACGACGGGTCGGTCAAACGCCTGCCCGACCTGCTTTCATTCGGCCGGGAGCACCAGCTGCTGGTGATTTCGATCGCCGACCTGATCGAGTACCGCCAGCGGCGCGACCAGCTGGTGCGCCGCGTGGCGACCTTCGAGACCGCGACGCCAATCGGGCCGGCCACCGCCATCGTCTATGCGACCCCGTTCGAGCCGCTGCAGCACGTAGCGCTGGTGTTCGGCGATCTCGGCAGCGGCGAGCAGGTGCTGGCGCGCATCCATCGCGAGCAGCCGCTGGGCGACCTTCTGGGCTGCGGCACCGGGAGCATCGCCCGCGCGCTGGCGCGGATCTCGCGAGAGCAGCGTGGCGTGCTCCTGCTCTTGCGCGATGCGGTGATCGCGGCCCCGTCAGCCGATGCCGGGGAGCTGGAGGAGGCCCACGCCAGCGCCCAGCGTCGGATGAGTGCATGGCGCGAGGTCGGAATCGGCGCGCAGATCCTGCGCGACCTGGGCGTCGCCTCGATCCGCCTGCTGGCCACCCACCAGCGTACCTATGTCGGGCTGTCCGGATTCGGGATCGCGATCACCGCGACCGAGCTGCTCGACGCTTGAGCTGCCGTCAGCCCTTGTCTTCGCTCTCGACCAGGCCCAACGCGGCCAGCTCGTCGAGAATCGCCAGCGACGTCGGATCGGGTGCTCGCGGCGCGTAGGTCTGGAGCGGCGCGCGGCGCAACTCCGTTCCGGCACGGGGCGCGAGGCTGGCGAAGTTGCGGGGCGCCATCGCTCCCGGCGCCGCCGGTGCTGCCGGCGTCCTCAGTCGCAGGGTGGTGGCGCGATTGCGGTCAGTCATGTGATCGTACCGTTCTGGCGGGCCGCAGTTACGCGCGGTGGTCAGGTTCGAGCATGCAGGAACTCTGAATGAACGTTCCGTTCCGGGCTTCCCGCGAGTGAGACGGCCCCACTCTTGGGGCCGGACGGTTCGAGGTGTGCCAGACCGGTGCTATCCGGAAGTGAGATGTGGGCTAACATTCTTCAGATCAAAATACCTTATTTCCGCCAGGATCGCAACCATTCCGGGCCCAAGTATTCGCAACCAGGGCGGGACGGCCCCTGCGGCCTTTCTACTCTATCCGCCCCCGAACCGGCTGTCGTCGCAACTGAACGATCTCGGCCAACACGGAGAGCCCGATCTCCTCCGGCAGAATGCCGCCCAGTGCGAGACCCGCCGGTGCTCGCAGTTTCGCCCGACGAGCGACGGGCATCCCCTGCGCAAACGCGCCGCCTGCAATGCCGTGGATTTCTTCCGGCTGCCAATGAAACCAACGTAATGTGCCTCAGACCGCAATGCGGTGCGCAGGGCCGGCTGATCGCCGCGGCCCTGAGTCGCCACGACCACGAAGTCCTGTTCGTCCACTGCCACTTTCGCCGCGATCGTGTAGCCCAAGGGTCGACCGTGCCGCCGACGGGCAGTAGCTGACGTGATGCTACACGCTGCCGAGGGTGCCATCGTCCCGCCGAGCCATTCGTTCTCGATGATCGCACCGACTATAGGAGGGGTATCGGTCCCGCGGTATCGGATCCCGCGATTCCTGCATCGCGTCCCAGCAAACGTTCAAGCGCAGCCGTGAATGCGTCGCGATACTCGGTGCGCTGGTAGATCGAGACATGGTCGGCGCCGGCGATCCAGGCGACCAGGATCGGCCGGGCCAGGACCGCGATTAGCTTCCTGGTCCGCTCCGGTGTCACCAGCGTGTCCCCGTCGGCGGCGATCACCGCGATCGGGACATCGAGCCCGGCCAGCGCCTGGTCGGAGTGGAAGGGATGGCGCAGGAGCCAGCGCACCGGCGCCAGCGGATAACGCGCCGCCGCGATCGCCAGGATCGAATCGAACGGCGTCAGCAGGATCGCCCCCGCGAGCGGGCGGATCCGGGCCAGCTGGGCGACGACGCCCGAGCCCAGGCTGCAGCCCCCGACCACGATGCGGCGCGGCCGGACGCGAGCGAGCACATGGTCGTAGATCAGCGCGGCATCGGCGATCAGTGCTGCTTCGGTCGGCACTCCGCCACTCGGGCCGAAGCCGCGATAGAAGAACGTCACCACGTCGATATCGTCGAGCCAGCCTTCGAAGTGGCGCAGCCGCCAGTCGCTGTCCTCGGCGTTGCCGCCGAACACGAGCAGCACGCCGCGGCTTGGGCGCCGCGCGCGGTGCATCGCACCGACCAGCCGCACCCCGTCGGGCGTCATGACCTCGAGCCGTTCGTCGTTCGGACCGATCCCCGATGCCGTGACCAGCCCGAAGCCCCAACCGGGGAACAGCATCCGATCCTGCTGCCACCAGAGCAGGAGCACGAAGATGCACCATCCGACCAGCGTCAGCCCGGCCAGCAGGGCCACGAGGTTCAGCACGCTACCGACCCCGCCTGCGACGCGACGTCCCGCACATCGGCCGCGACCTCGGCAGTCAGCCGGTCGCGCAGCCGCTCCCTGCAGCGGACCAAACACAGGCGAACGCGGGCCGTCACGACCCGGTGCATTCCGCCAGGCGACGCGCGTTCGTTATTGCCTTCAGTGCGGCGGCGTCGGCACAGATCGGAAAGCCGGCCAGCCGCATCGTCTCGACCAGCCGCGCACGCTCGGCATCGTTCGAGGCGTGCCCGCCCACGAAGGCTTCAACGGTGATGCCCGGATTATTGGCCAGCGCGTCGGCGAGGGCTCCTTGCAGCGCGTCCGATCGACCCGCGCCCGCAGCAGCCGCCGCCCGGTAGACATAGGTGGTCGGGGTGTAGGCCGCCTTGGAGAACCGATCGAGCATCCGCAACGCATCGGCGTATCGGCCGACCATGAAATAGGCATAGCCCACATCGTAGACAGCCCAGTCGGGCATGGCCGGGTTCAGGCGCATGGCCCGCTCTCCCGCCTCGACGCCGCGCTCCGGCTCGCCGAAATTGCTGGCCCATCCCGCATAGGTCGCGAGCAGATCGGCGGAACCCGGATTCAGGGCCAGCGCCTTGTCGAACTCGCTTTCGGCACGGACTGCATCGCCCCCATCCATGTAGGCCGTGGCCAGTTCGGCATGGGCTACCGGATCGGTGTTATCGAGCGCGATCGCCTTACGTGCCGCCTCTTCGCGCTGTGCCTGGAGGTCGGCCGGGTACCCGTCCATCTCGGCGAGATCCCCATACGCCGCGGCAAGCCCAGCCCACGCCCGGGCGAGATCGGGATCGGCGGCGAGACTGCGCTGGAACAAGGCGATCGCCTGCTCGAGGCCCTCGCGCGAGCCGCGATCCCGCGCGGCGGTCGCCAGCAGATAGAGATCGTAGGCGGTCAGATTCCTCAGCGGCTTGTGCTTTGCGGCCTCCTGGCCGGCGGCGAGCAACTGGCCCGAGGAGGGATTGGCCAGCATGTTGGCGACGTTCTCGGCGACCTCCGACTGCACATCGAACAGATCCGTGATCGGCCGGTCCCAGCGATCGGCCCAGACCTCACGGGCGCTCGCCGTATCGGTCAACTGCGCGGCGACGCGCACTGTATCGCCCTGGCGTTGCACGGTGCCGTTCAGGATGTAACCCACGCCCAGCTTGCGGCCGATCTCGCGCGGATCGATCGACTTGCCGGCGAAGGGGCGGGTGGATTCGCGGGCGATTACGTCAATGCCGCGAAAGCGCGTCAGGTCGGTGAGGATCTCCTCGCTGATGCCTCCGGCCAGTCGTGCCGTGGTTGCATCACCGTCGGCATCCGCGAAGGGGATGACCGCGATCGACGGCGTGCCCTCCGGCGGCTGGCTCGACCACAGCCACCACGCACCGCCGGCCGCGAGCAGCACCAGGGCCAGCCCGGCGGCGAGTGCGGTCCGCGGCAGGCGGGGCAGGCTGCGGCGTCGGCGGGGCGAGCCATCGAGCATGGCCCGGTAGGAGCGGACGGGGCGGCTGATGTTCTTGACCCGTTGCTCACCCGCGAATTCGAGCGGGAATCCCAGCTTGCCCTGCAGATGATCGAAGGCGGTGCCGGACACCATGACCCCGCCCGGGTCGCAGATCTGTTCCAGTCGGGCGGCCACATTGACACCGTCGCCGTACACATCCCCTTCGAGCAGCGCCACGTCGCCGAGATTGACGCCGATCCTGAGCACCAGCCGCTCCGCCGCGGCGAGCGTGGAATTACGCTCGGCGACGCCTCGTTGGATCGCTGCCGCGCAGGCGACAGCGTCGACCACGCTCTCGAAGACGGCGAGCGCACCGTCGCCCATCAGCTTCACGAGACGGCCGTGATGCTCGGCCAGCAGCGGTTCGATGATCTCGCGACGGAGCGCGGTCACGCGCGCGATCGTGCCGGCCTCATCGATTTCCATCTGACGCGAATAGCCGACGACATCGCTGGCGATGATCGCCAGCATGCGGCGGTCCAGTTTCGGCGCAGTCACCA
This sequence comes from uncultured Alphaproteobacteria bacterium, assembly GCA_963798145.1. GTDB lineage: Bacteria > Pseudomonadota > Alphaproteobacteria > Geminicoccales > Geminicoccaceae > Benzoatithermus. Next base: position 93,563 of record CAWCSG010000018.1, on the reverse strand, counting down.
TGCCAACAGCATAGCTGGGGCGATCGGTGAATGCATCTCACCGGACACCGCCAAAGAATTGTTTGCATCGGCGGTGTTGGTGACGACGATGGGCGGCGCACGCTGGTGGAGCGATTCGATGACGGGCGAATTTGGTCGACGTGGTGGGTGCGAGGCCCGGCGGCATTTGCGGGCGGCGCCGCCCGATACCGCCGTGTGCCCGGCTGCAGCCCGGGATCTCGCCTCATGACGAGAACCGCGCGAGTTGTCGTCATCGGCGGCGGAGCCGTGGGTTGCAGCGCGCTTTACCATCTGGCGCTGCGCGGCTGGACCGACTGCCTGCTGCTGGAGATGGACGAGCTGACCTCCGGCTCGACGTGGCACGCCGCCGGCAACTGCCCGACCTTCTCGGGGTCGTGGACCGTGATGAAGATGCAGGCCTATGGCGCCGGGCTCTATCGCCGCTTGGCGGACGAACTGGAGGGCGGCATCGGTTACCACGGCACCGGCTCGCTGCGCCTCGCCCATCATCGCGAGCGGATGGACGAGTTCCGCCACGTCCAGGCCATGGCCCGTGCGCAAGGCCTCGCCTTCGACCTCCTGACGCCCATGCAGGCGCGCGAGCTGTACCCGTTCCTGGAGACGCACGATCTGGAGGGGGCGCTCTGGGATCCGATGGACGGCGACGTCGATCCGTCGCAGCTGACCCAGGCCTATGCCCGGCTCGCCCGCGAGGCGGGGTGCCGGATCGAGCGCTTCACCCGCGTCACCAGCCTCGCGCGCGGCAGCTCGGACGAGTGGCTGGTCGGCACCGACAAGGGCGAGTCCATCCGCGCCGAGATCGTGGTCAATGCCGCGGGCTATCGGGCCGGCGAGCTGATGGCGCTGCTGGGCCGCCAGCTGCCGATCGTCTCGATGCAGCACCAGTATCTGGTCACCGAGGACGTCGCGGCCCTGGTCGAGCGCGGTACCAGGAAGTTGCCCCTGCTGCGCGACCCCGACACTTCCTACTATCTCCGCCAGGAGCGTCAGGGATTCATCCTCGGCCCCTATGAGTGGCAGTGCCGCACGGAGTGGCAGGACGGCATCCCGGCGGACTTCGCCCACCAGCTCTGGCCCGACGATCTCGGCCGGCTGGAACACTATATCGAGGATGCCTGCGCGCGCGTGCCGATCTTGGCCGAGGGCGGGGTCAAGCGCGTGGTCAATGGGCCGATCCCCTACGCCCCAGACGGCAATCCCTATATCGGCCCGGTGCACGGGCTGACCAACTTCTACCAGTGCTGCTGTTTCAGCTTCGGCATCGCCCAGTCGGCCGGGGCCGGCAAGTTCTTGAGCGAGTGGCTGGTCGACGGTGCCCCGGAATGGGACGGTTGGGTGTTCGACCCGCGCCGCTACACCGGCTACGCCACCACCGCCTACACGGCGGCCAAGGCGGTCGAGCTGTACCAGAACGAATATGCGGTCGGCTTTCCGTTCGAGGAGCGCCCCGCCGGTCGGCCGGCGCGCACGACACCGCTCTATCCGGTCCTCGCCGCCAAGGGTGCGCGCTTCGCCGCCCGCAATGGCTGGGAGCGGGCCGTCTTCTTCGATCCCGACCGCACGGTCGTGGAGCCGACGCTGGGCCTGCGCCGCGACCGGAACTGGAACGCCCTGGTCGCCGCCGAGGTCCGGGCGGTGCGCGAGGCCGTCGGCGTGATCGATCTGGGCGGCTTCTCCAAGTTCATGCTGGAGGGACCCGGTGCGGCGGCGATGCTCGACCGCCTGCTCTGCACGCGCCTGCCGAAGCCCGGGCGGATCGGGCTGTGCTACGCGCTCGACGTCAGGGGCGGCGTGGTCAGCGAGCTCACCGTGACGCGGCTTGCGGTGGATCGTTTCTACCTGGTCTCCGCCAGCACGGCCGAGTGGCACGACGAGGATCTTCTGCGCGCGGCATTGCCTACCGACGGCTCGGCACGCCTGGATCCGGTTTCGGGCCGGCTCGGCACGCTCGTCATCGCCGGTCCAAAGTCCCGCGACGTGTTGCGGCAGGTGACGGCCGCCGACCTGTCGAACGCTGCGTTCCCTTGGCTCTCGGCCCGCGAGATCGAGCTCGGCTTCGGCCGGGCGCTGGCGCTGCGCGTCAACTATGTCGGCGAGCTGGGCTGGGAGCTGCATGTGCCGATGGAGCAGCTTCTCCCGACCTACGAGGCGGTCATGGCCGCAGGCGCCGCGCACGGGATCCGCGACGTCGGCATCTACGCCGTCGAGTCGATGCGGCTCGACAAGTGCTACCGGAGCTGGAAGCAGGATCTCGAGACCGGCTTCTCGGCGTTCGAGGCCGGGCTCGACCGCTTCGTCGACCTGACCAAGCCCGACTTCGTCGGCAGGGCCGCCTTGCTTAGCGAGCGGGAGCGCGGCGTGCGTCAGCGCCTCGTCCCGCTGACGCTCGACGAGCCGGGTGAGGCCGACGTGCCGTTCTGCGCGCCGGTGCATGCCGCCGGCCAACGGGTCGGCCTTGCGACCTCGGGCTTCTGGAGCTTCACGCTCGCTAAGAGCGTGGCGCTCGCTTATGTCCGCGCCGATCTCGCTTCGGCCGGCACCCCCCTCGAGGTGGAGGTCTTTGGCCGGCACGTGTCGGCGACGGTGGGCCGGGAGCCGCTCTACGATCCTGACAACGCGCGGCTGCGCGCCTAGCCGACCATGTCGAGCCCGTCCACGGCGGTAGCGCCGGTCACCGAGCTGCTCTACGCCCGCAGCGCCGCGCTGGTCGTGCTCGCCGGCGTGCTGTGGAGCATGGGCGGCGTGCTGGTGAAGCTGGTCGAGTTGGCCGATCCGGTCCAGATCGTCCTCTACCGGTCGCTGTTCGTCATGCCGGTGGCGGCGGGGTTCATCCTTGCCCGCGGTGGCGATCTGCGGCGCAACACGCTGGCACTGGGCTGGAACGGGTTCTTCGGCGCCGTCTGCCTCGCCGGCGCCTTCATCACCTACGTCACCGCCCTGACGCTGACGACCGTCGCCAACGCCGCCTTCGTGCTCGCGACCACCCCCTTCATGACCGCCCTGCTCGGCCGCCTGATCCTGGGCGAGCCCGTCCGGCGGACGACGTGGTTCGCCATGGCGCTGGCTGGGGTCGGGGTGGCGGTGATCGCGTTTCCCGGCATCGGTTCCGGTCGGCTGGCGGGCTCGCTGCTGGCGCTGGGTTCCTGCGTCTGCTTCGCCTTGTTCAGCGTGACCCTGCGGCGAGGCCGGTCGCTGGACGGGACCCCGTCGCTGCTGATGGCGGCCCTTCTCTCCGCTGCCGCCTGCGCGGCGATCCTGGGTCTCGATCGCGGAGCGGGTGCGCTCGCCATCGGCCAGCGCGACCTGCTCGCCTGCGCGGTGATGGGGATCGTCCAGATCGGCTGCGGCCTGGTCGCCTTCACCGCCGGCTCGCGCCACCTGCCGGCGGCCGACCTGGTGCTGCTGGCCCAGACCGAGGTCGTTCTCTCGCCGGTCTGGGCATGGCTGGTCGTGGGCGAGGTGCCCGCGTTCTGGACGGTGGTCGGCGGCACCATGGTGCTCGCCGCCGTTGCCCTGCAGGGACTCGCCGGCGCTCGCCGCGGCGCCGGTCAGAACTCGAGGAACAGGTAGCCGAGGGCGGCGATGATGCGGTCGCGCAGCGCTGACAGCCGTCTCGGCAATCTCGGACAGCCTAAGCCCGGCGGCTCGCGCCTTACCCCCGTCAACGAAAGCCTCGTCGCCATGACCAACCCACTCCCGGCCCGTGCCGAAATCGTCATCATCGGCGGCGGCATCGTCGGCTGCTCGATCGCGTACCACCTGACGAGGCTCGGCATCACGGACGTCCTGCTGCTCGAGCGTAAACAGCTGACCTGCGGGACGACCTGGCACGCAGCCGGGCTGATCGGGCAGTTGCGGGCCACCCGGAGGATGACCGAGCTCGCCAGGTACACCTCGGAGCTGCTGCACACGCTGGAAGCCGAAACGGGACAGGCGACCGGTTTCAAGCAGAACGGCTCGATCAGCCTCGCACTGAACGCGGAGCGGTTCGAGGAGATGCGGCGTGGTGCTTCGATGGCGAAGAGCTTCGGCCTCGCCGTCGAGGTGATCGGGCCGGCCGAGATCAAGGCGCGCTACCCGCTGCTGGAGGTCGGCGATGCGGTCGGCGGCGTGTTCCTGCCCAAGGACGGGCAGGCCAACCCGATCGACACGACGCAGGCCTTCGCCAAGGGCGCGCGCCAGCGCGGCGCCCGGATCGTCGAAGGCGTCAAGGTGGAGCGCATCCTGGTCGAGCAGGGCCGGGCAGTCGGCGTGATGACCGAGCAGGGGCCGGTCGCCGCCTCGACCGTCGTGCTCGCCGCGGGCATGTGGTCGCGCGAGTTGGCGTCCGCCGTCGGCGTCTCGGTGCCGCTGCACGCGGCCGAGCATTTCTACATCGTCACCGAACCCCTGGCCGAGGTGCCGCGCGACCTGCCGGTGCTGCGGGTCACCGACGAATGCACCTACTACAAGGAGGATGCCGGCAAGCTGCTGGTGGGTGCCTTCGAGCCGGTGGCGAAGCCGTGGGGCATGGGTGGCATCCCGGAGAGCTTCTGCTTCGACAGCCTGCCCGAGGACATGGATCACTTCGAGCCGATCCTGGAGCAGGCCACCGCCCGCCTGCCGATCCTGGCCACCGCCGGCATCCAGACCTTCTTCAACGGCCCGGAGAGCTTCACCCCCGACGACCGCTACCTCCTGGGCGAGACCGCCGAGCTGCGCGACCTGTTCGTCGCCACCGGCTTCAACTCGATCGGCATCCAGAGCTCGGGCGGCGCCGGCAAGGTGCTGGCCGAATGGATCCGCGACCGCCGCATGCCGGTCGACCTGACCGACGTCGACGTGCGCCGGCTGCACCCGTTCCAGAGCAACCGCACCTACCTGCGCGACCGCACCACCGAGACGCTGGGCCTGCTCTACGCCATGCACTGGCCCTACCGGCAGTACGCCACGGCCAGAGGCGTGCGCCGCTCGCCGTTCCATGATCGGCTGGTGGCGCTGGGCGCCGTGATGGGCGAGACAGCAGGCTGGGAGCGGCCGAACTGGTATGCGCCGCTGGGCGTCGCGCCCGAGTACCGCTACTCCTGGGGCAGGCAGAACTGGTTCGAGCATACGGCCGCCGAATGCCGGGCGGTGCGCGATGCGGTGGCCCTGTTCGACCAGTCGAGCTTCGCGAAGTTTCTGGTGGAGGGCAGGGACGCCTGCGCCGTGCTGAACCGGCTGTCTGTCGCTGACCTGGACGTGCCCGCCTGGTCGGGTCGTCTACACCCAGTGGTGCAACGAACGGGGCGGCATCGAGGCCGATCTCACCGTGACCCGACTGGACGAGACGAGCTACCTCGTCGTCACCGGCGCCGCAGTCCAGACGCGTGACCTGGCGTGGCTGCGGGCGCATGTCCCGGCGAGGCCCGCTGCAGCGTGGTCGACATCACCTCGGGCCTGCCGATGCTCGGCCTGATGGGGCCGCGGTCGCGCGATCTCCTGCAAATGCTGAGCGGCGAGGACCTGTCCAACGCCGCCTTCCCGTTCGCCACCTCGCGCGAGCTGGAGATCGGCTATGCGCGGGTCCGTGCCAGCCGGATCACCTATGTCGGGGAGCTGGGCTGGGAACTGTACGTGCCGGCCGAGTTCGCGACCCACGTCTTCGACCGCATCGTCGAGGCCGGACGCGAGTTCGGCCTGACCCATGCCGGCTACCATGCCATGAACGCCTGCCGGACCGAGAAGGGCTACCGGCACTGGGGCCACGATATCGGGCCCGAGGACGACCCGCTCGCGGCGGGTCTGGGCTTCTGCGTCGCCTGGGACAAGCCGGGCGGATTCCTCGGCCGCGAGGCGCTGCTGCGGGCTCGGGCCGCGGGCGCGCCGACGCGGCGGCTGGTCCAGTTGCGCCTCCGGGACGACAGCAAGCTGCTTTACCACGAGGAGCCGGTCTGGGCGGATGGGCGGATCGTGGGGTCGGTGACGTCGGGCATGTACGGCCATCGGATCGAAGCCTCGGTCGGCATGGGCTATCTGCAGCACGCCGACGGTGTGAGCCGAGATTGGCTCGCAGGACTCGGGCTGGAAATCGAGGTGGCGTGGGAGCGCGTGCCAGCGACGGCGCAGCTGGCACCTTGGTACGATCCGGGAAATGCACGCATCAGGGGCTGACCGGGGAACGTAGCGTCATGGCGGTCGTTGACGGAACTCAACAAGACGGAGTTCTACCATGCGACGTTCCATGCGACCCCTGCTGCTGGCGACAGCGATCGCCGGCCTCAGCATCGGCACGGCCCGCGCCGACGTCAGCGACGCCGATCGCGCCTTCATCGACAAGCTGGCCATGGCCGGTCAGGCGGAGGTGGCCAGCGGCGAGACCGCGGCCAAGAGCGAGAACGCGGCCATCGCCGACTTCGGCAGGCAGATGATCCGCGAGCATGGGGAGCTGAACCAGGAGCTCGCGGCGCTGGCGAAGCAGAAGGGCGTCGAGCCGCCGACCAGCGCCAGCCTGACCGACCAGGCCAAGGGCGCGGTGATGAGCGTCCTGCCGGGCGCCACGTTCGACGAGCAGTATGTCAGCCAGCAGCTGTCCGACCACAAGGAAGTGCTGGCGCTGCTCGAGAAGGAGGCCAGCTCGGGCGACGACCCGGACCTCAGGGCCCTGGCGACGAAAGCCATCCCGGTGGTGCAAAAGCATATCACCGAATTGGAGGCGATGTAGCAGCAGCCCGGCATGCCGTAGCAGCCCGCGTCGGCCCGAAGACCGCGGTTTCGGACCGGCATGGGCCGGGATGGCCGGCCCAGGGTCGCCGCCGTTGAAACGCTCAGGCGGCGCGGCGGCTCATGGCGGCGAGTGCGCGGCGCTGATGGCGGTTCAGGGCGGGCGGTGGCTCGGGTTCGTGTTGCACGGGTGCGGCCGGCGGCTTGGTGCCGGTGGTCACGAGTGTCGGCGAGGTTGGGGAGACCAGGGCTGAAGTCGCGACGGACGGCGGCCGGGTGGCGGGCGCGTCGGGTTCGCTCGGTCGCGGCGCGCTGCGGGCCGGGCGGCGCTGGCGTAGGCTCTCCAGCGCCGCCATGGCGCGGTCGTGCTCGCGCTCGATGCGGCTGCGGTAGCGTAGCAGCGTGCCCAGCGCCTTGAAGGCGGTGGCTTTGGCGGCCTGCCGCTCGGCCTCGTCCGCGATCGTGCCGGCGGCGAACAGGTCGGTCAGCACCTGCGCCTCCAGCCGGTCGGCGCGGATCTCGCGCCACATGGCGCGGATGGCGCAGGCGGCCGCCTCGTGCTCGTGCAGGTCGCGTGGCGACCACTCGGCCAGCCACATCGCCTCATGCGCCTGGAACTCGGCCGGGTCCTCGTCGGGCAGGAGGAAGAATGTCCGGCCGGACAGGCCGTGGCGGACACCGTTGAGGGCCGAGCGTGCCTTGCCGGCGGCGGTGGTAGGGCCACTGGAGCGCGCGCCATTTTGGCGGGATGCTGCGGATTGGGCAAGCGAGGGCGTGGCGGGCATGGGAGGGCTCCAGCGGTTGGACCGGCCAGCTTGTCCCGGAATCGTTCGCGCAGGTCAAGGATTATCAGCCTATTCGAGTCATTGCCGCCTGCCGGGAGTTTGGACGAGCGTGGCCTCGCCGTGGCCCTTCCAGCTGCCTTGCGCCTCCGAACCCGGTCCAGCGCTGTGAGCGAGGTGAGGCCCATAGGAAGCTCGACTTTTGTCATGGCCAACCGCCCACATCTGGTGCAACAACGTGTGACGGAACTTGCTAGAGCTAATCCGGGGCAAGTCGGACTGTATGCTATAGATACGCGAGTCATCAAACAGACGGCGGGTGATAGCAATGCTGGAAACGGACACAGTGTTCGCTGGCTCGATACCAGAAAATTACGACCGCTATATGGTGCCGTTGATTTTCGAGTTGTTCGCCGCTGATCTTGCCCGTCGAGCAGCGTCCCTGTCGCCAGGCGCCGTTTTGGAAATCGCCGCGGGCACCGGGGTGGTCACACGCGCATTGGCGCCACAACTGTATGCTGGCGCAAGCTATGAGGTAACCGACCTCAACCAGTCGATGCTCGACTACGCCGCCTCGCGACAAATTGCAGACACTCGTATCAAATGGCGTCAAGCCGATGCTCTTGCGCTACCGTTTGAGAGTGCGACCTTCGATCTCGTTTGTTGTCAGTTCGGCGCGATGTTCTTTCCCGACCGCTCATCCGGCTACCGCGAGGTAAAGCGAGTCCTGAAGCCTGGGGGCCATTTTTTATTCAACGTATGGGATCGCATCGAGGAGAACGCATTTGCGGATGATGTGACGAATGCGCTCGCCGAGATTTTTCCGAACGATCCACCGCGCTTTCTGGCGCGCACGCCGCATGGCTACCACGATACCGCACTGATCCGTGACGAGTTGGAGGACGTAGGGTTCTCCGGTGTGGTGATTGAAACAAGAGCTGAGCAAAGCCGTGCATCCTCACCGCGCCTTCCGGCCGTTGCTTATTGTCAGGGAACTCTACTTCGCAACGAAATCGAGGCCAGAGATGCCGGAAAACTAGAAGCTGCAACCGACTACGCAGCATCGGCGATTGCTGATAGACATGGCGGCGGTGAGGTTTCTGCCAAAATTCAGGCGCACATCATCGTGGCTGTGGCCTAGATGTTGGGATATCCTGTCCAAATGGAGCTGCGCCATATTCGGTATTTCGTTGTAGTGGCGATATGGGAGTTTTGAACGCCGCTGCCGCGCTGCGCCTGCTATTGCGTGGACACACGCTGAAGTGCACCCGATAGCTCCGGCTGAAATGCTCCATCGAGCCAAATCCCGTCGCGACGGCGACGTCGAGCACGGACAGGCTCGTCTGCTCCAGCAGCTCCCGCGCGCGCTCCAGGCGCAGCTCACGGTCGAAGCGCTTGAACGAGCGGCCGAGGTGCGTGGCGAACAGCCGCTGGAGCTGGCGCGGCGAGACGGCGAGCGCGGCTGCCGCCTGTGCCAGCGACGGCGGCTGCTCGATCGAGCGCTGCAGCAGGTCGATGGCCGCCAGCACGGTCGGGTTCCGCGTGCCATACCGCCGCATCGGCGCCACCTGCTGCGGTGCCTTGGCGTCGCGGATGCCCTGGTGGATCAGCTGGTCGGCGATGTCGAGGGCGAGGCTGCTGCCGTGCTCGGCGGCGATCGCGGTCAGCGCCAGGTCGATGCCGGCGGTGCCGCCGGCGCAGGTGGCGACGCGGCCGGAGCGCTCGAACAAGGAGCGGCGGGTCTCGACCTTGCCGTAGAGCTCGGCGAAGGCGGCGATGCTCTCCCAGTGCAGGGTGACGGTGCGGCCGGCGAGCAGCCCGGCCTCGGCCAGCAGGAAGGCGCCGGTGTCGACGGCCCAGAGCTCGGCACCCTTGCTGTCCAGGCGGCGCAGCCAGCGCAGCACGTCGCGGCCGGCCGCGGCCATGGGCTCGAAGCTGGTGCAGACGATGACCCGCTGGGCGGTGATCGGGTCGCGCACCGACAGCTCGGCGGTGATCGGCAGGCCGCTGCTGGCCTCGACCCTGCCGGCCTCGGGGCTGACGAAGCGCCAGTGGTACAGCTCGCGGCCGGCCAGGCGGTTGGCGATGCGGAACGGCTCCAGCACGGCGGACAGCGCCATCAGCGAGAAGCGGGGCAGGAGCAGGACGGCGATCTCGAGCGGCATGGCACGATCCGTCAGGTTTACGGCCGGATCGATCAATAGCGTGGGCAGGGTCGGCGTACCATGGCGGCCGTCGGCGTCGGTCGAGGGAGTGCTTGCCGCCATGAACAGAGAGGTCGTCGTCACCTGCGCCGTCACCGGCTCGGGCGACAGTGTGGGCAAGCATCCGGCGATCCCGGTGACGCCGGAGCAGATCGCCGCTGCCGCGATCGAGGCGGCGCAGGCGGGGGCTGCCGTCGCGCACATCCATGTCCGCGACCCGCAGACCGGCAAGGCGGCGCGGCGGCTGGAGCTGTACCGCGAGGTGGTGCAGCGGGTGCGCGCCTCGGGCGTGGACGTGATTCTCAACCTCACTGCCGGCATGGGCGGCGACTTCATCCCGGACGCGGCCGAGCCCTGGCGCGGGGCGGCCGGCACCGACATGGCCTCGATCGACGACCGGCTGGTGCATGTCGAGGAGCTGCGGCCGGAGATCTGCACGCTCGACTGCGGCAGCATGAACTACGCCATGTCGGCCTATGTCAGCACGCCGGACATGCTCCGGGCGATGGCGGCCCGGATCAAGGAAGCGGGCGTGAAGCCCGAGATGGAGGTGTTCGAGCTGGGCCATGTCTGGCAGGCGAAGACGCTGGTCGAGGAGGGGCTGATCGCGGCACCGCCACTGTTCCAGCTGTGCATGGGCATCCCCTACGGGGCGGAGGCCGATCCGCGCGCGGTGCTGGCGATGCGCGACCTGCTGCCGGCGGGGGCGGTGTTCGCGGCGTTCGGGATCGGGCGGATGCAGATGCCGATGGTGGCGCAGGCGGTGCTGATGGGCGGGCATGTGCGGGTCGGGCTCGAGGACAATCTCTGGCTCGACAAGGGTGTGTACGCGTCGAACGGCGACCTGGTGAAGCGCGCCTGCGAGATCGTGCGGCTGCTGGGCGGGCGCGTGCTGGGGCCGCAGGAGGCGCGGGCGAAGCTCGGGCTGGGGGCCAAGTGATGGACGTCCGCAAGGTGGCGCTGGTCGGCGGCGGCGTGATCGGCGCCGGCTGGGCGGCGCGGCTGGTCGAGAACGGCATCGACGTGGTCATGTGCGACCCCGATCCCGAGGCCCCGCGCAAGGTCGGCGAGGTGCTGGCCAATGCCGACCGGGCCTATGCCAAGCTGACCATGGCGCCGCGCGGCAATCGCGGGAAGCTGACGTTCACGCGCGACGTGGAGGCCGCCGTCGCCGAGGCCGATTTCGTCCAGGAAAGCGCGCCGGAGCGCGAAGACCTCAAAATCCCGCTGTTCGCGAAGATCGATCGGGCAACGCGGCCTGACGTGATCATCGCTTCCAGCACCTCGGGCCTGCTGCCGAGCCGGCTGCAGTCCGAGATGGCGCATCCCGAGCGGTTCACGGTCGGGCATCCGTTCAACCCGGTCTACCTGCTGCCGCTGGTCGAGATCTGCGGCGGCGAGCGCACCAGTGCCGGAGACCAAGCAGACTGCTGCCGCCTTCTACGAGCGGATCGGCATGCGGCCCTTGCACGTGCGGAAGGAGATCGACGGCTTCATCGCCGACCGGCTGATGGAGGCGATGTGGCGCGAGTTGCTGCATCTGATCAACGAGGACGTGGCGACGGCCGAGGAGCTGGACGACGCGATCCGCTTCGGCGCCGGCCTGCGCTGGTCGTTCATGGGCAATTTCCTGATCTACCGCATCGCCGGCGGCGAGCAGGGCATGCGTCATTTCATGGCGCAGTTCGGCCCGGCCCTGAAGCTGCCGTGGACCAAGCTGGAGGCCCCGGAACTCACGGACGAGTTGCTCGACAAGATCGTGGCGCAGTCGGACGAGCAGGCGGGTGACCGCCTCGATCCGCGAGCTGGAGCGGCTGCGCGACGACTGCCTGATCACGGTCATGCAAGGCCTGCAGGCGCAGGACTGGGGGGCGGGGCAGGTCCTCAAGCGTTATGCGGCCAACCTCTATGATGCGGGCCTCGGCAAGCCGGACATCGACGCGCTGGACCTCGGCCAGCCGCTCGCGATCTACCGGACCACGATCCCGGCCGACTGGGTCGACTATAACGGCCACATGAACGAGAGCCGCTACCTGCAGCTGTTCAGCGATGCGTGCGATGCGCTGCTGCGCCTGCTGGGCCTCGACCAGACCTATCTCGCGAAGGGCTTCAGCTGGTTCACGGTCGAGACGCACATCATGCACAAAGACGAGGCGCATGCCGGCGAGGCGGTGGCGGTGACGATCCAGATGCTGGCCGCCGACGAAAAGCGCATGCACATCTTCCAGACCGCCACCCGCGAAGCCGACGGGGTGGTGGTGGCGACCGGCGAGCAGATGCTGCTGCACGTCGACACCAGGGCGGGCCGCGCCTGTCCCGCCGAGGGGGAGATGCGCCAGCGCCTGCTGCGGATCGCGGCGGCGCAGGCGGGGCTGCCCAAACCCGCTGATGTCGGTCGGCATGTGGGAGAGCGGAGGGTCCGATGAATTTCGGCCTCACGGCGGAACAGGAGATGGTCGTCTCGACCGTCCGCAGCTTCGTCGAGCACGAGCTGTACCCGCTCGAGGCCGAGGTCGAGCGGACCGGGGTGGTGCCGGCCGAGGTCGGACGCGAGATCACCCGCAAGGTGCAGGAGCTGGGCTTTTACGCGCCCAACATCCCGGAGGAGTTCGGCGGCGGCGGGCTCGATCATCTGACCTTCACCCTGCTCGAGCGCGAGCTGGGGCGGGCGTCCTATGCGCTGTCGGTGTTCTGGGGCCGGCCGTCCAATATCCTGTGCGGGTGCAACGCGGAGCAGCGCGAGCGCTATCTGTTGCCGGCCGCGCGCGGCGAGCGGGTGGACTGCCTCGCCATGACCGAGCCCGAGGCCGGCTCGGACGTGCGCTCGATGAAGACCACGGCACGGCGCGACGGGCGGCGACTGGGTGATCGACGGCACCAAGCATTTCATCAGCCACGCCGACCTCGCCGATTTCGCGATCGTGTTCGTCGCGACCGGCAGCGAGGAAACCAAGTCGGGCACCAAGCAGCGGATCACCTGCTTCCTGGTCGACCGCGACACGCCGGGCTTCGAGATCCGCGCCGGCTACAAGAGCGTGTCGCACCGCGGCTACCACAACTGCATCCTCGACTTCGACGGCTGCCGCGTGCCCGACGCCCAGATCCTGGGCGAGGAGGGCGGCGGGCTTCGAGCTGATGAACACCTGGCTCTACGCCACGCGGCTCACGGTGGCGGCCACCAGCGTCGGCCGGGCGCGGCGCGTGTTCGACCTCGCCGCCGAATGGGCGGCGAACCGCAAGCAGTTCGGCCAGGCGATCGGCAAGTTCCAGGGCACCTCGTTCAAGCTCGCCGACATGGCGACCGAGATCGACGCCGCCGACCTGCTGACGCTCAACGGCGCCTGGCTGCTCGACCAGGGTCAGGACGCCAACCGGATGATCGCCCAGGCCAAGCTGTTCGCCACCGAGATGCTGGCGCGGGTGACCGACGACGCGATCCAGATCTTCGGCGGCATGGGGCTGATGGAGGAGACCGGGATCGAGCGCTTCTGGCGCGACGCGCGGGTCGAGCGGATCTGGGACGGTACGTCCGAGATCCAGCGCCATATCATCAGCCGCGACATCCTGCGCAAGCTCGGGGCCTGATTTGGATCTGCGCCGCCTGCTGCAGCCACGCTCGATCGCGGTTTTCGGCGGCTGGCAGGCCGAGGGCGTGGTGCGTCGCTGTGCCGAGATGGGTTTCGCGGGGCCGGTCTGGCAGGTGCACCCGAGCCGGGCCGGGGCATACCGCAGCGTCGCCGAGCTGCCCGAGCCGCCGGACGCCGCTTTCGTTGCGGTCAATCGCGAGGCCACGGTCGGGATCGTCCGCGACCTCGCGGCAATAGGGGCTGGCGGCGCCGTCTGTCACGCCGCTGGCTTCAAGGAATCCGGCGGCCGGGGTGTGGAGCTGCAGGCGGCATTGATCGAGGCCGCGAGCCGGATGCCGATTCTCGGCCCGAACTGCTACGGCATCATCAACTATCTCGACGGTGCGTTGCTCTGGTTCGACCAGCATGGCGGCCGGCGCTGCGAGCGCGGCGTCGCGATCCTGACCCAGTCCGGCAATATCGGCCTCAACCTGACCATGCAGCGGCGCGGCCTGCCGATCGGCCATCTGATGACGCTGGGCAACCAGGCCAAGGTCGGTCTGTCGGATTGCATCGCGGCCCTGGTCGACGACCCGCGCGTCACGGCGATCGGCCTGCATATCGAGGCGATCGACGATGTGGTCGGCTTCGACGCCGCCGCCCGCAAGGCGCTGGTGGCGAGGAAGCCGATCGTGGCGGTCAAAGCGGGCCGGTCGGATGCCGGTGCCGCGCTGGCGCTGAGCCACACCGCCTCGTTGGCCGGTGCCGATGCCGCCATGGATGCGCTGCTGCGGCGCGTCGGCGTCGCACGCGTGGCCTCGATCCCGATCCTGCTCGAGACGTTGAAGCTCGTGCACACGGTTGGCCCGCTGCCCGGCCGCGATCTGGTGACGCTCAGCTGCTCGGGGGGCGAGGCGGCGTTGATCGCGGATGCCGGTGCCGGCCGTCGCGTACGTCTCCGACCGTTCACGCCCCAGCAGGGCGAGGCGGTGCGCGCCACGCTGAGCGATCTCGTCACCGTCTCCAACCCGCTCGACTACCACATCTTCATCTGGGGCCAGGCGGAGCGCCTGCGCGCCACGTTCACCGCGGTCATGGCCTGCGGCTGGGACCTCGCCTGCCTGGTGCTCGACTTCCCGCGCATGGACAGTTGCAGCGACGCCGATTGGCAGGTCTCGCTGGCCGCCTGGGCGCAGGCGCGGGACGACACGGGCGGCAGGGTGGCGGTGCTGGCGACCTTGCCCGAGTGCCTGCCGGAGAGCGTGGCTGAGACGCTGATCGCGGCCGGGATCGTGCCGCTGCTCGGCATCGACGAGGCGCTGGCGGCCGCCGAGGCCGCGGCCGACATCGGTGCTGCGCAGGCGGCGCGGCCGCCCGAGCCCGTGCTGCCGATCGGATCAGCGGAGACCGCGATGGTCACGCTCGACGAGTGGCAGGGCAAGCGTCTCCTGGGCGAGCACGGCGTAGCGCATCCTGGTGGCCGTCTGGTCGCCGATGCGGAGCAAGCGGTCGCCGTGGCGTCGGAACTGGGCTATCCGGTGGTGGTCAAGGCGGTCGATCCCGCACTCGCCCACAAGAGCGAGCTGGGTGCGGTGGCACTGGGCCTGCGCGACGGCGGAGCCGTCCGGGCGGCCGCCGCGCACATGACCGCTCTCGGCGCGACGCTGTTGGTCGAGCCGATGGTGACCGACGGCGTTGCCGAGCTGATTGTCGGCATCCTGCGCGACCCGCAGGTGGGCTTGTGCCTCGTCATCGGCTCGGGCGGTGTGCTGGTGGAGCTGCTGGCCGACCGTGCCCTCCTGCTGCTGCCGACGACGGCCGAGGAGGTGCGTGCGGCACTGCTCGGCCTGAGATCCGCCGCGCTGCTGCGCGGGTTTCGCGGGCGGCGGCCGGGCGATCTCGAGGCCGCGGTCGAGACGGCGATGGCGGTGGCGCGCTTCGCCGCCGCCCACGCCGACCGGCTGCTCGAGCTCGACATCAACCCCCTGATCGTCCGCCCCGCCGGCAAGGGTGCGGTGGCCGCGGACGTGCTGATCCGATTTGGAGCGAGTTCATGAGCGAGTCAGTCCGGACCACCGCTGCCGACGGTATCTTGGAAGTCGTGCTCGACCGGCCCAAAGCCAACGCGATCGACAGCGCAACCAGTCGCGCACTCGGCCGGACCTTTGCCGCCTTCCGCGACGACCCGGCCCTTCGGGTGGCGATCGTCACCGGCGGCGGCCTGAAGTTCTTCAGCGCCGGGTGGGATCTGAAGGCGGCCGCCGAGGGTTCCGAGCGGCCCGACAGCGACTATGGCGTCGGTGGCTTCGGCGGGCTGCAGGAGCTGCCCGACCTCAACAAGCCGGTGATCGCGGCGCTCAACGGCATGGCGGTCGGCGGCGGCTTCGAGCTGGCGCTATCCTGCGATCTGATCCTGGCGGCCGAGCATGTCCGCTTCGCGCTGCCCGAGATCGCGGCGGGCACGCTCGCGGACGCCGCCACCATCAAGTTGCCGCGCCGCATCCCGCACCATGTCGCCATGGATCTGCTGCTCACGGGCCGCTGGATGGACGCGGCAGAAGCCAAGGGCTGGGGCCTGGTCAACGAGATCCTGCCCGCGGACGTCTTCTGCTGCGCGCCCGCGAGATTGCTCGCCTCCTGGCGGACGGCCCACCACTTGTGTTTGCCGCGATCAAGGAGACCTTGCGCCGGACCGAAGGCTTGCCGTTCCAGTCGGCGCTGGATCTCGTCACTCAGAAGCAGCTGCCGACAGTCAAGCGGCTCTACGAGAGCGACGACCAGCTGGAAGGCGCGCGCGCCTTTGCGGAGAAGCGCAAGCCGGTGTGGCGCGGGCAATGACGGAAGGTTCTGCCGATCTTTGTCAGAGCAGGTCGGTTCAGATCACAGCACTTTCGGAATCTTTTGGCGGCCCGGTTCGCAGCGCGGCGACGCGTGCGTAATGCTCGCGATTGAAGTATTCGACCAGCTCGCGATATTCCGCCGTGGCGACCTGCTCGATGCCATTGCGGGGGCGGGCCGGCAGGTACTCTTTGATGCGGCGATCGACCTCCGCGCGATCTGAAAACTGAAGGCCCGCCAGGGCCAGATCGTCCGCGATCGATTCTTCGGGTTGAAAGGCAGTGTAGAGCGCATCGAATGCCGGGCTCGGTGCCGGCAGGCGGATCAGGATGATGCGCGCGGCGGATGGCTCGGGTTCGGGCGTGACCACGGCGGCACCGCACAGCATGCCAGCGAGCACGGTGGCCGGCGGCGCCGGTCCGAACAGCGCCATGTAGATGCGCATATCGCCCGCGGCCGTCTGGTGCAGGGCGATCTGCATGCCCCGCCCATTGAAGGTGATGTCGCCGGAAAATCTCGTGGGTAACGGTGGCATGTTGTGGCTGTAGGCCACTGAGCCGGTTCCGTGGCCCGGGCCGATGAGCATCGAGCTGCGGATCAGCCAGCCTGGGAAGTAGGGCGAGAACGAATAGGAATAGCACGCATAGGCACCCTCGAGAAAGCTAGCGCCGCTGTCGGTGGACCGTTGCGCCGCTTGCCGGCGCGCGCCATGCGGAAAGTCGCGAGCACGCTCCAGCAGTAGCTCCGGCGACAGGCCGTGCCGTCCCGCCATCGCATCGACCAGCTCCCGGGCTGAACAGCCGGCCAGCCATTCCTGGGGGCGATCGAGGTCGAGCAGCTTGCCCAAGTCGCGATAGACGTCGGCTCCGCGTGGCAGCGCCTTGCCGCTCAGCCACTTGTCGGCGCGCTCGACGTCGAATGTAGTCGTGGGATTCACGCCACGGAACGCGGCGGCCAGATCCTTGCGGGTCGCGCACCCCAATACCACCGCAGCCAGACGCAACTTCATGGCGAAATCGCGAATCAAGTCGTCCGCTCCCCGTGCCGTTCCCGTCGAGAGTGAACCAGCGCGCGGGTGATTTCCAGAACAAGCCGGAAAAGCGACTGGAATTCCGGCCAGGACCAATTGAGCTGCCGACACGACTGGCAGAGGACTCGGCAGGAAATTCTGCGCCCGCGTCAGAGCACGCGCCAAACCGGTTGCCTGGAGGAAGGACGCGATGTCCCGCCAATTGCTGTCGGCTACTCTGGTAGCGGCCCCGGTGCGGCGACGCACAACGGCTTTCGCCGCGAAACTGGTGCAGGCGACGCTGTTGCTTGGATTGCTGTCGGGCGCATCCGTCGCGAGCGAATCACCCGCGTCCACGCCCGGCGCTGGGCTCAGGCCGATCAGCCGAATCGCGCTGCAGGCCCTGCTGGCCGAGGCCGCCCGGGAACTCCACGTCCCAGGCGCGGTGATTTCTTGCGCACACCGCAGGGCGAGCTCACGGCCACCTACGGCACCACGCGGCTGGGCTCGCGGATCCGGCCGCAGGCCTACACCCAGTTTCGGATCGCCTCGATCACCAAGACGATGACCTCGGCGGTGGTCCTGCAGCTGGCCCAGGAAGGCAAGCTGCGGCTCGGCGACCGGATCTCGAAGTACGTTGCCGGGGTGCCGAACGGCCACAACATCACCCTGGCCGAGCTGCTCGAGATGCGCAGCGGCCTCTACGACTACACCAGCGCCCCCGAGATGGCGGGGTTCTTCGACCATCACCCGACGAAGGTCTGGACGCCGCGGGAAGTGCTGGCGATCTCGTTCGCGCGGCCGCCCAATTTCCCGCCGGGCACGGACTACGAGTATAGCAACACCAACTACGCGCTGCTCGGCCTGGTCATCGAGAAGGTGGACTGCCGGCCACTGGCGGCCGCGATGCGGGAACGGTTGTTCCGGCCGCTCGACATGAAGCATACCTTCCTGCCCCCAAGAACCTCGAACAGGATTCCCGAGCCGTATGCGCACGGCTACCTGTACGGCAGCTCCTCCGTCATCACGACCGGCATCCCCAACCCGCCCTATACTCCAGCGTTCCTAGCCGCAGTCGAGGCCGGTAAGATCCAACCGAAAGACTATACAAACGT
Organism: uncultured Alphaproteobacteria bacterium; assembly: GCA_963798145.1. GTDB lineage: Bacteria > Pseudomonadota > Alphaproteobacteria > Geminicoccales > Geminicoccaceae > Benzoatithermus. The sequence goes on along the minus strand of CAWCSG010000018.1, from coordinate 75,347 downwards.
GAACCATTCCTTCGCCAGCGCTGCGGGGGGCGTCATCTCTACTGCCGATGATCTCGGCACCTGGTTCCGGGCACTGGTCGGTGGCCGCGTGCTCAACGCCAAGTATCAGCGCATCTGGCGCGACAGCCTCAAGCCGGCCAGCAACGGCCTCGACTATGGATACGGCATCAACCGCCTCAGCTGGAAACACAACAACTTCTATCTGCACGGCGGTGAGACTGTCGGCTTCAACTCGGAGGCCGGATACGATCCGGTCAACAAGCTGACACTCGTGTTGTGGACCAATCTGACCGTATCACCAACTGACAAACTGACGGCCAACGTACTCATGCTGAGAGTACTGGATCGGATTTACAAACAGTCGCCATTGGATCCGTAGCCTCCGACGACCACCCTGCTTCGGGGCCGCCGGTCCTCTGGCCGAGCCACACGGCACCTGTCCGATGCACATGCTTGGGAATATCCTACCGATGATGATGACGCGATTGCTCCGGTTGTCCTTGCTCGGCGTGGCGGCCCTGCTGATGCTCGCGGCGCCGGCGGCCGTATGGGCAACAGACCATAAGCCGGCCGCGTGTGCAGACCAGACTCCGCACAAGGTCCGCTTCGTCAAAGCCGCTCCCGGGGTCGAGCTGGAGGTGCTGGATTGGGGCGGGAAAGGCAAGCCTATGGTGCTGCTCGCCGGAGGCGGCGACAATGCGCACGTCTACGATCAGTTCGCCTATCAATTCACCGATTACTTCCATGTGATTGGGATCACCCGTCGCGGCTACCGGCCCTCGAGCCAGCCCCGGAACGGCTACGACATCCCGACCAGGGCTGCGGACGACATCGCGGTGCTCGATGCACTGGGCATCGACAAAGCCGTATTCGTCGGGCACTCCGCTGCCGGCATGGAACTGAGCAGGCTGGGACAGGCCTATAAGGATCGTGTCGACAAGCTGGTCTACCTGGATGCTTCCGACCTGTCCGAGCGCTATCTGCCGTCGCGCCTCGAGCCGCCGCCGCCCGACTATACCGATACCGACTTGAAGTCGCTGTGGGCCTATCAGGCCGCCACCGCGCGATTCCAGGCAATTCGCACCCCGATACCAGCCTTGTGCCACGGTCTGATGTTCTCCGCGAACGGCGCAATCTTGGATTCCACGACCCCGGACTGGGTCTCGAACAAAATCTCCACCGCCGTCAACGCGAGCTCACCAACGAACTGGGCAAGCATCAAGGCGCCACGGCTCGGCATCTTCGCGCTATTCACGGTCGAGGCAAGGCAGGCCTGGTACTGGTATCTGAGCCCGGCCAAGAAAGCCGAGTTCGACGCCGCGTGGGGGCCGATCGTCGATTGGCATCGAACGACCACTCGGAAGTTCGAACGGGGCAATTCCGCCAATACGTTTCTGCTGCCCGGCGCTCCACACTATGTCTACATCACCAATGAGGCTGAGGTGGTGCGGTGGATGCGCAAGTTTCTGGGAATACCGCCGAGAGAGTGACTTGAGTGGTAGTAGAGGTAATCCAGCGGGTACTGGCCAAGCCGAGGCGTGGTGACGCTAACGCCGCACGCTGCGCAAGGGCGCGTTCCAGGTCCAAGCCAGCCGGGCCAGCATGACCAGGCCCGTGCCGATCGCGTAGACGCCATAGATGACGCCCAGCGGGATCACCCACGCGACCTTCCAACCGCCGCTTGCGGCCACGCCCCAGACGAAGAAGATGTAGTAGCCGAAAAACAGGGAAATCCCGCCGAACATCAGGCCGGAAGCGATGTAGACCGCGGGCATGCCGAGCCCGGCGACGAGCCGCGCGAACTTGCCGTGCATGACCGTATCTCCGGCGCCCGCGATCTGCCATGCCACGCTGGCCGCAAAGCGCGGCTGGACACCGACGGCGGGCACCTGGGCGGCCAGCGCCAGCTCGCGGACCACGGCCGAAGGCATCGCGACCAGCTCGCCGAGCCACGCCCCGTAGCCCGCGAGCCAAGTTGTGAGTGGAAACACCACCCGCCAGATCGGGGCGCGGAAGCGCAGACCCGGCAGGGCCAGGAGCAGCCGCTCACCGACGAAGGCGCACCGGAAGCCGCGCGCCTGGACGAGGTCGTCGAGCCGGGTCAGGCGCTCGACCATGGTCGTGGTCAGCACGGTGCGGCTCCAGACCTGATCGGTGCCGTAGGCCTCGAACCGGCGCTCGAACATCGGATCCTCGACACCGATCCGTTCGATGCCGGTGCCGGCCGAGGCGATCAGGTTGCCGAGCAGGCCGCGGTCGCGGGCCACGAGGGTGAGGCCCGGGCAGGCGCGCTGCAGCTGGAACCCGCCGACCACGCCGGCGAACACCTCGAACCCTTCCTCGTTGTAGAGCCGCAGCTCGGCCAGCACGAACGGGATGCCCTCGCTTGTCCCCGCCAGCACGTGGTCGATGCTGGCGCTGGCGAACGGCTCCGTGAGCCCGGCTGGGCCGAACTGGCCGAGCTCGCAGGCCGGGCTGCCGAGCGCCGTCGCGGCCTCGTTCTGGCGCGTCGCACCATCGATGTGATGCAGATCCGATCGCCCTGCGACCAAGGCGTCGAGCAGGCTGCTCGCCATGTGGCGCCGCCACAGACCGAGCACGACCGGGACCGCGATCAGCGCGACCAGGCCCGCGAGCAGCACCGCCCCGCCGATCGTCTCGGCGGTCTCGCTGCCCTCGCCGAACCGCATCGCCAGCGGCCAGCCGATCGCGGGGATGAGCAGGCCGGCGGCGGCGCCGCGCAGCGTCCAGATCCGCCGCTGCTCCAGCGCCTCGGCCGAGATGGTCAACCGGCGCGCCCCGGCAGCAGGTCGTCCACGCTGGGTGCGGCGCGCGTCTCGGGCGGCGTCTCGAAGAACGGCAGGCCCCGCACGCCGGCGACGCCCGCGAGGATGCCGCCCGGGAAGATCTGCATGGCGTTGTTCAGGTCGCCGACCGCGGAATTGTAGAAGCGGCGGCTCGCCGTGATCTGCGCCTCGGTCTCGGCCCAGCCGCGCTGCGCCTCGATCACCGTGGCATCGGACTTGAGCGCCGGATAGGCCTCGACATTCACCAGCAGCCGGCCGGCCGCCTGCGACAGCGCATTCTCGGCCGCGAATCGTTCGCCGGTGGCGCCGCTGGACTGCGCGGTTTCGGCACGCGACCGCAGGCGGGTGACTTCCTCGATCAGGCCGCGCTCATGCTCCATGAACCGGCCGGCGAGCTTGACCAGGTTCGGGATCAGGTCGTGGCGCTGGCGCAGGTGGACGTCGATCGAGGCCAGCGCCTCCTTCGCCTTGTTCGCGCGGCGGATCAGCGTCGCATACCAGAGATACAGCCCCGCCAGCACGGCGACGGCCACCGCGCCCAAAATCCATCCTGCGCCCAATTTCGTCCCCTCCAGTCGCAGCCTCGGACGGGATCATTGCCGCTCGATCGCACCGGGGCCATGACATTCCGCACAATGGGCGCGTCAGGAGGGCTCGGGCGGCACGGGGCGGGGACGGTGCTCGGCGTCGATCGCGACGAAGGTGAACACCGCCTCGGTTACCTGCACGCTCTGGTCCCCGTCGCGCTGCCGGCGCCAGGCGGCGACGTTGAGCTTCATCGAGGTCCGGCCGACGGCGATCAAGTCGGCATAGACCGTGATCTCGTCGCCGACATGCACCCGGCTGTGGAACACGATCCGGTCGACCGCGACCGTGGCACAGCGGCCCCGCGCGCGGCGGGCGGCGGCGTTGCCGGCGGCGAGGTCCATCTGCGCCATCAGCCAGCCGCCGAAGATGTCGCCGGCGGGGTTGGTGTCCGCCGGCATGGCGATGGTGCGGATGGCGGGCTCGCCGCGGGGCACGGCCGGGTTGCTCATGGTCGCTCCGTCAGACGATGAACCGCAGCTCCGAGGCCGGCGTGCGGGTATCCATGTTGCGGCCGCGGTTGAGATGGTCCTCGATCTCGGCCGCGGAGCCGGCCATCCGGGCGAGCAGGAAGATGGTGAAGGCGGCGCTCTCCAACGCCTCCGGGCCGAGTTCGCCCGACCGATAGGGTTGCCAGAGCAGCTTGAGCAGCCAGGCCGCGATCACGCCGTCGACGTTGACGCAGAAGACGTTGTTGGTCACCTCCTCGTCGAACAGCGCCTGGACCACGGCACGATAGTAGTCGTGGAAGACGTTGCGCTCGTCCCGCTCCAGCATGAGCCGGCCAACAAAGGCCTCGCGCGGGTCGGTGTTGACTAGTTTGCCACGAAACACCGGGTGATTGACGCCGGGGATCGCACGGGTGCCATCCCCCGAGGTCTCGCGCCGCTTGGCCTTGTCCTGCTTATACGCCTGGGCATAGCGGGTCGCCATGGCCCTGACGTCGAGTCCATGGCCGGCCGAGGCCGGGTCTTCCAGCCTCAGGCCCTCGAACTGCTCGAGCAGAAACTGGATGCCCTCGAAGCCATTGCCGCCATGGCTGAAGCCGGTGTGGGTCAGGAAGCCGACCATGGCCTTGTTGATCTGCACCCGCTCCGGGCTTTCCGGCCCGTCGGCGGAGACGGCACCCTTGGCGCCCTGGGCGGAGATCGTGCCCGGGCCGTTGGTGAGCAGCAGGCCGAGCAGGACCTGATAGGAGAACAGCTCGGCCTCACCCGGCCGCCGGCCCGTGAGCGCCAGGCCGGCGAGCTCCGTGGCGGTCCACGAGCGCAGGATCTCGTCGTTCGCGACGCCGCAGAGCCGACCCGCCTCGTGCCGGTCAGCGGGGATCGAGGCGCCGATCAGCGTGCCGTAAAGCGCCAGATGCCAGGGCAGATTGAGAGCGGTGCGCCGGCTGATGCGCCGGCGTTGCAGTGGCCCCCAGGCCAGGGAGAGGGCAATCGCCGCAAGCACGGCATCCGCCGTCACCTGGTCGCCCAGCGAGCGGACGTAGCGCACGAACACCGACCTGGCACCGCGCTCGTCCAATGCCGAAAGGAGGCTCGTGGCCCGAGGATCGCGGCTCGCGCCCACCAGGTCTGGCGCCGGCGGGAGGTCGTCGAAAGTGACGGACTCGTCCTGCGTGTCCTCGACGCGGCCCCTGAAGAGGTCGAGCAGGATCTCCGTCGCCTGTACCGTTCCGGCCACCCGGCGCGGGCCGAGAATGCTGGCCGCGGCGGCGAGCACCGAGTTCGGCGCATTGCCGGCGGCGCGCGACGCCTCGGCCGCGGCAAGGATCGGGTCGCCATGCAAGTTGACGTGGGCGGCGATTGCGACATTGGCGAGCTTGTTGTCGTTCGGGCCGTTGGCCTCGCGCAGCACGGCCAGGCATAGGTTCGACTCGAACGGCTGCAGCGCGGCGTCAAGCATGGGGACGCCGTGGAGGCTGGTCACCTGGGTCGCCGGGTCCATGATGGTGGCACCCGACGCGTCCTTCATCGACTGGCGGATGAACACGCCGCCAACCTGCCGCCGCAGCTCCCTGATCTGCGCGTCGTACGGGGCGGGCGCGTCGACCACCGGCAGGTCGAGCTCCTTGGGCAGGACGAGGCCCTGGTTGTTGCCGAACCAGGCCTTGAGCGAGAGGTCGCCCTTGGCCGGCATGTCCGGTGCGATGCCGTTCAGCGCCATCACCTTGGTCAGCGCCATCGGGATGTGGGCGATGTTGGTGACCACCGCACCCTTGGCGGAGCACACCTGATCGCGCGGGGTGAAGATGCCGTCGACGCCGAACATCTCCATGAACCACCGCTCCTTCGACGCGGCGTCGTCGCCCGAGCCCGCCATCGCACCGGCATGGCCGACCGCGCGGGTGAGCTTCGCTTTCCAGCGCCCGACGACGCAGGCGACGATCGGCTTCTTCGACTGCAATCCAAGCTCGTAGTAGCCGCCGGGCTCGGCGTAGAGCACGGCGGCCTTGCTGCGCTCGTCATTGTCGAACGCGTGGATGAACTCGGGTGCGGCGAAGTGGATGTAGACGTCCTTGCCGCTGGAGATCGAGGTGGTGGTGCCCCAGCCCATCGTGCTCAGATAGTTGGCGATGGTGGTGGTGAAGTTGCCCGAATTGGAGAAGATCGCGACCGAGCCCTTCAGCAGGGTCTCGCCCGGATTGTCGCCGCCGAGCGCGCCGCCGATCCTCACCCGGTTCCAGGCATCGGCGATGCCGAGCCCGTTCCCGCCGAAGATGTCGATCCCATTCATCTGGCCGATGGCGCGGATCTCGCGCGCGTCGTGCACCGAGACCTTCTCGGTGATGATGATGATCTTCTCGAGATCGGGGTTGACCCGGGCGAGCTCGGCGACGCCGTCGCGCACGGCGCTGGGCGGCAGGTAGACCACGCCGGTGTTGAAGCGGTGGCCGGCGTTCAGGCCCTCGCGCACCGAGTTGAACACCGGCACGTCGCCGATCGGCGTCTTGAGCTTCTGGCCGCCGCGGCCGGGCGAGGTGCCGAAGACGATGTTGCCGCCGGAGAAGGCGTGGCTGACCGGGGTCACGTCGCTGGATTCGCCGCCCAGGATGTTGAGCACGCAGACGCGGTCCTCGCGCGTCGCGACCTTGGCCAGCGTGTCGATGCCGACATAGTATTTGAAGCCGGGGACGCCCTGCTTGTACATGATCGTTGCCCTGATCTCGAGATGGGTACTTCAGGCGGCCTTGCGCATGCCGAGGCGCTGCGCGACCTGCTCCCGACCGCCGGCCTTCATCCAGCGGTCGGCGGCCTGGGCGTAGTTGACGACCTCGCTGATGGCCGAATCGAAGCCGAACAGCCGGTAGGGCAGGCCCAGCGCCTCGATCGTGTCCTGTAGGGCGCCCATGCCGCGGATCAGATTGGGCCCGCCGCGGCCGACCACGACGTAGAGCGGCGTCGGGCCGTGCTCGCTGAAATGCTCGCGGAGCGCGTCGCCCATGGCGCGGAAGGTGGTGAAGATGTCGGTGTTGTTGGACTTGCCGCCGATGATGAACAGCACGTTGGACTGCGCCAACCAGTGCTTGAAGCAGATCCGCGCGACCTCGCGCATCTTGTCGTAAGGCGGGTTGCCGCCGAAGTCCGAGGAGATGATGGCGTCGTCGCCCAGAACCTCGCTGACCAGCGAGTTGGCGCCGCCGCCGAAGGTCGGCGCCAGGATGGTTCCGCTCGGGTTGATGACGTAGACGTCGCTCTGGCCCTGGTGCGTGCGCAGCTGGTTGATCTCGGTCTCGAACTCGGACTGGTCGGCGGCGAACAGGTGGTCGGGCAGGCCCAGCCGCTCGCTGCGCGGGTCGTCGCGGTCGAAGCCGCACTTGAAGTCGCAGGCGACCGGCACGAGCCGTCCGCGCGCGTCGGGGCGCATCCGGATCGGGTTGAGCTCGAGTGTGGTCATGCCGAAATCGTGGACCAGGTCCCACAGGCGCGGCAGCTGCTGGACCAGGGGCGAGATGATCGGATTGGGCGCACCGATGTCGGCCAGCGCATTGGCGATGACGAAGGCCTTCAGACCGGTCAGCGCCTCGAACGGCACCTCCGCGATCTGGTCCTTGCCAAGCTCCTCGATGTCGACGCCGCCATGGTGGGTGATGGTGATCGTCGGTGCCCGGTAGCGGGTCGAGTCGGCGATCGCGAAATAGACCTCGTGGTCGGCGGGCACCGCCGCCTCGAAGGTTACGCCCTGGGCCTTGGCGGTGATGTTGCCGTGCGTGTGCTGGGCGAAGTACAGGCGCTCACGCTCGGCCAGGGCCGTCTTCAGGTCCGTGGCGCGCCCCACCAGCCCGGCCTTGCCCTTCTTGCCGATCGCACCTTTGAAGATCGGCTTGATGAACACCATGCCGTGGCGGTCGATCATCGCCTTGATCTCGGCTTCGGTGGCGTCGGCGCCGAGCACCTCCGGCACCGGGAAGTTCACGAAGCGCAGGAGCTTGGCGCCGTGGAGCAGGCCGCTGAGTTGCATGTTGTCGCCTCCCTATCGGTCAAGCAAAGTGCCTCATGTCGCCGACGAAGGCGAGCGCGCGAGATGCGCCGGTAACAGCCGGTCGCCCGGCGCGGCAAGCCTGGCCCGCTGGCCAAGCGAGGCGTCGTCGAGCAGTGTTCAGCGCATTTGGCCTTCGGCGGCATCATTCCCGGAGTCCGCGCGCCGCTCCCGACCCGGCTAGGCTGCTGGTTTCGGTCGCGTGCTGTCCGGCGCCACGCACTCCACCCCTAGCGTGGCCGTCTGTCAGCAACCTGTCGTCGGCGACCGGGCGTGCGGCCGGCGATCCTGGTGGGCGCCATCGGCCCTTCGCTCAGCCGGCCAGCGCACGCGCGATCCCGGCCGGAAGAAGGCCTTCTGGCAGCCGCAGGCTCATAGCCCAAGAGATCGTCAGCAGAAACGCCACCGCCCCGGCGGTGAGCAGGCCGCTGCGGACGATTCCGGCACGGGCCTTGAGCAGAAGGAAGGCCAGAAAGAACACGGCCATGCCCACGACGAAGCCCAGCAGGTAGACCGCCAACACCACCGCGGCCACCATGGCAAGGTAGGGCTCGCGGCCGGACCAGCCGCCTGCGGTCACCTCGTCGGCGTCGTCGTCGTGCATGAAGTGCCCAACCCCGCGCGCCACGTTGGCGACGACCCACAGGGCCGCCAGGACACCGAGGCCGGCCACGGCCAGCGGAAAGACCTGGGCCAGAAACGAGAGGCCGACCGCGTCGACGATGGCCCAGGCGAGGACCGCGAGGACGATGCCCGCGAACACCATCTGGGGCATGCCGGTTTGCGACGCGGTGGGCTTGGCCTCGCCCTCGGTGCTGACGCTGGTCTCGTAGCGCAGGCCGAAGAACACCGAGGCGATGGTGATCAGGCCGATGACGATCACGCCGGGGCGCGTGACCCAGTTCCAGTCGTAGAACTGCACCGCCTGGTAGAGATAGCCTTCCGCACCCGGCGCCAGGACGAAGCCGATCAGGAGCGCCGGCCGCGGCCAGCCGAAGCGGCGCATGTAGACGCCGACCACCCCCATCAGCACCAGGGCCACGAGATCACCCATGCTGCGGGTCGCCTGGAAGGCCGCGAACAGGACGACCATGATCATGAACGGGGCGAGATAGACGAAAGGCAAGGCGGTCAGGCGCGAGATGTAGCGGGCGAGGAAGAGGCACAGTCCCGCGCCCAGGATGTTGGCGATCGCGAGCGACCAGATGATCGAGTAGGTGAGGTCGAGGCGGGTCTCGACCATGGTCACGCCCGGCTGGATGCCGAGCAGGATCATGCCGCCCAGGAACACGGCCATGCTGCCGGAGCCCGGCACCCCGAACAGCAAGGTCGGAATCAAGGCGCCGCCCTGGCAGGCATTGTTGGCGGATTCCGGCGCGATCACGCCGCGGATCTCGCCCTTGCCGAAGCGCGAGCGGTCGGGCGTGGTCTGCATCGCGTGGCTGTAGGCGATCCAGTCGACGACCGAGCCGCCGAGCCCGGGCAGGGCGCCGATGATGCAGCCCAGCGCGGAGCAGCGGAGCACCAGCCAGGGGTTGCGCAGGACGTCGCGCATGCCGGTGGACCAGCCGCCGCCCAACGTGTTGCGCTCCGCGATGGCCTGTCCGCGCTTCAGGAGATCGATGATCTCGGGCAGGGCGAACACGCCCATGGCGACGACGACCAGCGGCAGGCCGTCATAGAGATAGTCGATGCCCAGCACCATGCGGGCCTCGCCGGTGGCGGGCGAGGTGCCGATCGAGCCGAGCACCAGCCCGAACCCGGCGGCGGCGATACCTTTGGCCAAGCTCTTGCCGGCGAGCACCGCCACCATGCTGAGACCGAAGATGGTGAGCATGAACAGCTCGGCCGACGAGAAGGACAGGATCAGGGGCCGCGCGACCAGGATCGCCACGGTCAGCACCAGCGCGCCGAACAGGCCGCCGATCATCGAGCTGAGGAAGGAGGCCGAAAGAGCCCGTGCCGCTTGGCCCTGCTTGGCCAGCGGGAAGCCGTCGAGCACGGTCGCCTGCGAGGCGCTCGAGCCCGGGATGCCCATCATCACGGAAGTGAAGGTGTCGCCGGTGGGGATGACGGCCACCAGCCCGATCAGCATGCCGAGTGCGGAGACCGGGTCCATGCCATAGAGGAACGGCAGCAGGATCGACATGCCGGCGATGCCGCCCAGCCCGGGCAGGATTCCGATGACCAGGCCGACCAGCACGCCGATCAACATGAACAGCAGATGCGTGCCGGACAGAACGGTGCCGAGCGCCGAAAGCGCGATCTCGACCATGAGGGGCCTTCCCCGATTTGTTGCGGATCGGACGGGGCCGTCCCGGCCCCGTCCGGCCGGGTGTCAGAAGCGGGTGTTGTAGTCGTCGGCCAGCCAAGTGCGGACCCAGTCGCGCACGGCCGGATCGAGGTCGAGCGCGGCGCGCAGCTGCGCCTCGGCCTCCTTGCCCACCGCCTGGTCGTAGACGCCAATCTCCTCGCCGGCGCGCTCGCGGAAATCGGGTGCGTCGACGATCTGCTGCACCGCCTGCCGGTAGGCGTCCAGCACCTCCACCGGCGTATCCTTGGGCAGGATGATCATCTTCTGCAGCGAGAAGCCGGCGATCATGAACGCGCGCCACGCCTCGTACGCCTCGCCCGAGGGCGGCGCCCCGGTGGCAGCCTCGAAGAACTCGCCGAAGTGCGGGAGGTCGGGAAAGGCGGGATCGCGCTGCAACGCGCCGTCGGCGTCGATCACGCCCAGTGAGAACAAGGGCACCGCCTTGCCGGACTTGACCAAGGGCTCGACGTTGGTGAGGTAGGCCGAGGTGGTCTGGAAATCGATGCCAGCCTCGCCGCGCTCGAAGGCCAGCCGGCCCTCGCCGCGGCTCTTCATGCCGAACACCGGCTTCACGTTGAGGCCGAGCTGCTTGAAGGCGAGCAGGGCCACCATCTCGAGCTGTGTCGGGCCTTGGCTGCCGAAGCGCAGCTCCTGCTCCTTCAGCTTGGCGAGGTCGCCAGGACCGCTCACGCCCAGATCGGACTGCACGTAGACGGCACCACCGGTCGGCGAGGCCAGCACGGGCGTCCAGTCGGCATAGTCGTAGCGGGCGCGCGGGTCGCCAAGGAGGAACGGAAACTGGGTCGACGCCGACGTCGCCAGGATCGACAGGCCGTCGGGCTTGGCACGCGAAGCGAACTGGTTCGCACCGGTAATCGAGCCGCCACCGGGGACATTCAGCACCACGACGGTCGGGTGGCCCGGCAAATGGTCCGACAGCTGCGGGGCGAAGAAGCGGGCCCAGACGTCGGTGCCGCCCCCGACGCCGAACGGCACCGTCCACTCGATGGTGTCACCAGCGAAGTCCGCAGCCTCGGCAAGGTCTGGCATGGCGGACGTCCAGGCGGCGCCAATTGCTGCCAGCATTGCGGTGGTGTGTAATAGCTTGTGCATGTTTGGCCTCCTTGGGTGTGTGGGTAGATTTTATGCTGGCTACACGATCATCGCCCCATGGCCCCCGCGCCTGCTGTCACCTCGACGGCGTCGTCGACGTCTTGCTCGCTCGAGGCATAGTTCCGGTCGAGTTCGGCGTGCAGCACGGCGCGATCGCAGGACTTCTCCCACATCGCGACCAGAACGCAGGCGACGGCATTGCTGCAGGTGCTGGTGAGCGCGCGGGCCTCGGACATGAACCGGTCGATGCCGACAATCAGGGCCACCCCGGCGACGGGAATGTCCGGGATGACCGTCAAGGTCGCGACCAGGGCCACGAAGCCGCTGCCGGTGACCCCGGCTGCACCTTTGGAGGTCAGGAGCATGACCCCCAGCAGGCCCAGCTCCTGGCCCCATGTCAGGTGGATGTTCATTGCCTGGGCGATGAAGATCGTGGCTAGGCTGAGATAGATTGCGGTGCCGTCGAGATTGAACGAATAGCCGGCCGGGAGGACCAGCCCGACAATGCCCCGCTTGCAGCCAAGCTTCTCGAGCTTCACCAGCAGGCGCGGCAGGACAGGCTCGCTCGACGAGGTGGCCAGCACGATCAGCAACTCTTCCCGAACGTAGCGCAGCAGCTTCCAGAGGCTGAAGCCGTGCAGGCGGGTGAGCACGCCCAGCACCACGAAGACGAAGAAGAGGCAGGCGACGTAGAACGTGCCGATCAACAAGCCCAGCGAGCCGATCGACTTGAGGCCGTAGCGGCCGACAGTAAACGCCATGGCGCCGAAGGCACCGAACGGGGCCAGTTTCATGAGGAAGGCGAATGCGTTGAACAACACATGGGAGAACGACTCGATCCCACGGGTGACCGGCAGACCGGCGTCGCCGACGCGCGTCAGGGCAAAGCCGGTGATGATCGCGATCACCAGCACCGGCAACACTTCACCTTCGGCGAACGGAGCGAAGAACGTGGTTGGGATGATATGGAGGACGAATTCGACGAATCCGGCCGGCGCAGCCTGCTTGGTGTATTGTGCCACCACTGACGGATCGATACTGGCCGGGTCGATGTTCATCCCGACGCCGGGCCTGAGCAGGTGGACAGTGATGAGGCCGGTGGCCAAAGCCACGATGGTCAGGCAGTAAAACAGCCCTAGCGCCTTCGCCAGCGTCTTCGCGATCTCCCGGTTGTCGCTCATGCTGGTGATGCCGCTGACGATCGTGCAGAACACGACTGGTGCGATCATCATCTTGACGATCTTCACAAACGCGTCGCCCAGCGGCTTCAGGGAGGCGCCGAAATCCGGCCAGAGATAGCCGACAGTGATCCCGGCAGCCATGCCTACCAGTACCCGAAAGTAGAGGTGCTGGTGAAACTTGGTCGGTCTTACCGGATCTGCAGCGTGGATTTTTGTCATGTCATGCCCTGACCGAGAAGATCTTTGCGTGAGCGTCACTCAGCGCGCTACGGAATGTAAACGTTGCCGGCGAACAGCCGCCTGGCGGTTCGTACCAAGGCAGCCCGAAGGACGGGCACCTCCGCACCCGGAGCGGCAAGTTCCAGCTCGATTGGAATCCGGCCGGCGGGGTGCTCGATCGTGATCAGCGCCGTCGGGCCGGTAGGCGGCGGGCCGGCGATCTGCCAGGCGAGGCTGCCCGGCATGACGCAGGCTGTGGCGATGCCGACCGCACCGGTGGCCGCGACCGCGCGATGGCAGGCGCGCGGCGTGAAATAGCGCGCGCACAGTGTGCCGCCGGCCGTTGGGGCCGAGACCAGAACGGGCTTGGGGATGACCATGCCGCCGACGTCGCCCAGTCCCATCATGGCGCCGGCCTCGCGACGGATGGCCTCCAGCCGCGCGAAGAAGCCGCTGTCGGCATCGAGCTCGGCCGGCTGCTCATGGCCGGTCTTGCCGAAATCGGCGGCGCGCATGATCGCCAGCGGCATCGCCATGTCGATGCAGGTGACGTCGATGCCCTGGATCCGGTCGCAGACCTGTCCGGTCGGCAGCAGGTGGCCGGTCTTGGCGCCGGCTGCGTCGAGGAAGGCCAAGCGGATCGGGGCGGCCGTGCCGGGCACGCCATTGATCACCGTGCTGCCGTCGTAGGTCACCTTGCCGCCCGGCGTCTGGACGACGGCCTCGATCAGCTTGCCCGTGTTGACATTGAAGATGCGCACCGTCGTCTCGGGCGACGTGGCAGGTATCATCCCGGCCTCGATCGCGAACGGCCCGACCCCTGCCAGCATGTTGCCGCAATTGGGCGAGGTGTCGACGGTCGGCTCGAGCACGCCGGCCTGGGCGAACAGATAATCGATGTCGGCCCCCGGCCGGGCCGAGCGGCCGACGATGGCGATCTTCGAGGTCTGCGGATGACCGCCGCCGATGCCGTCGACCTGCAGCTCGTGGCCCGAGCCCATGACGCGCGCAAGCACTCGATCGCGAATTACTGGATCGCTCGGCAGATCTTCGCTGCGGAAATAAGGTCCGCGCGAAGTACCTCCACGCATCAAGACGCATGGTATTGATATCATGTTGGGACCCGGTCATTTCTGCCGATGTCCCTGGTGACGGTTTCGCCTCCAGGACTGTTGGAGACTTGACATGAACTAGGAGAGATGTAAAATGCAATGATCTGAACGAACGTTGCGTGGCGCGCATGAAACTTGACCTGGATGACCTGCGCGGCTTTGTAGCGATCGCCGAGCTTGGCAGTTTCCATGCCGCCGCCAACTCTTTGAACCTCTCGCAGCCTGCGCTGACCCGCCGCTTGCAGAAGCTCGAAGCAACGCTGGGCGTGCAGCTGATCGACCGCGACAGCCGCCAGCTGCGCCTGAGTTCGGTCGGGAGGGATTTCTTCTTCAAGGCCAAGCGGCTGCTGGATGAGCTGGACGCGGCCGTGCTCGGCATTCGCGAGCTGGCCGATCAGGCCTCGGGCGAGGTGACGATCGCGGCGGTGCCCACCGCCACCTACTATTTCTTGCCGAGGGTGATCGAGGACTTCAACACCCAGTATCCGAGGATCCGGATCCGGATCCTGGATCTATCGGCGAACGACGTGCTCCAGGCCGTACAGCGCGGCCAAGCCGAATTCGGGATCAACCTGTTGGGGGCGCAGGAGCCGGACATCGACTTCGAGCCCTTGCTGCGCGATCCGTTCCTGTTTGTCTGCCGACACGATCACGCCCTGGCCAACCTCGAGCAGGTCCGCTGGGAAGACATCGCGCCCTATCGGTTCATCACGGTTGGCCGGCTCAGCGGCAACCGGATGATCCTGGACGCGGCGCTGGCCGGGCTACCGATCCGACCGCGCTGGTTCTACGAGGTGCAGCATCTCAGCACGTCGCTGGGTCTGGTCGAGGCGGGGCTCGGCGTGGCGGCGGTGCCAAAGCTGGCGGCACCCAACGGGCCGCATGCGGTGCTGGCCGTGCGCCCGCTGGTCGATCCCGTGGTGACTCGCATCATGGGGATCATCCGCCGGCACGGCTCGACTCTGTCGCCTGCGGCCTTGCAGTTCCATCGGATCCTCAAGGGACGCTGGGCGACAGGATAGCAGCCAGCTCAGTGCTGGCCGGCAAAGCGGAGCTCGAGGCTGCCGGCGTCGAACTTCCGGTACGGCCGTTCAGCGGACTGCGCCTCCTGGGCGACCCGGCGCTCGGCCTCGGCCCAGGCCAGCCCGGCGAGATTGGCACGCTCGACACCCATGTCGGCGAGCTGGCGCGCAGAAGCGCGCTCCAGGGCATGCAAGGTGCCGTGAAAGTAATGATACTGCCGCGCGAAGGCGGTGATGGTGGTGAGCAGGCTCATGGCCACTCTCCCGGTGCAACGAGGCCCGACGCTCGGGCCGTTCAGTGACCAGTAGGTGGTGATGACCGCAACGAGCGGCAGCCATTCCGCTGCATGGCTGTGTTGCAATGCAACATTAGCCGCTGCGTTGCAACAGCGCCCCTGGTCGCGATGGGCAGCGCCTAACCCGCCGAGCGGCCCGCCCCAGGGATGCCCGCGTCCTCCAGCGCCTGCCGCTCGTCGCCCTCGGCCTCGGTTTCCTCGCCGTAGGCGTTGCGCAGATGCACCGGCTTGGTCTTGCGGCGCTGCTTCATGTTGAGCAGTTCGATGAACACCGAGAACACCATGGCGGTGTAGATGTAGCCCTTGGGCACGTGCGCGCCGAAGCCGTCGGCGACCAGGGCCATGCCGATCATGATCAGGAAGCCCAGTGCCAGGATCTTCACGGTCGGATGGGCCTCGACGAAGGTGGCGACCGGACCGGACGCGAACATCAGCACCATCATCGACAGGATCACCGCTACCGCCATGATCCAGATCTCGTTCGCCATGCCGACCGCGGTGACGATGCTGTCGATCGAGAACACGAGGTTGATGATCGCGATCTGCGCCACCACGGCACCATACTTCGCCAGCACCTTGGCGCTGGCCTCGCCCTCGTCACCCTCGAGCGCGGCGTGGATCTCGTGCGTCGCCTTGTAGATCAGAAACAAGCCGCCTGCTGCCAGGATCAGATCCTTGCCTGAGACGCCGTGGCCGAAAAAATCGAACAACGGCTCGGTCAGGCCGATGATCCAGCCAATGAACACCAGCAATAACAGCCGTGGCACCAATGCCAGCGTCATGCCGACATAGCGCGCGCTGGCCTGGCTCGCCTTCGGCAGCTTGCCGACCAGAACCGCGATCACGACCAGGTTGTCGATGCTCAGCACCACCTCGAGCACCGTCAACGTAAACAGGCTGGTCAAGGACTCGAGCATGGCGGCGGGACCTCTTCTCTCGACTCGAGGTGCGTCAGGCGCTCTTCTGGCGCCGTCTCAGCAGGATCGGTGCGATCACCAAGAGGACCGCCGTCACCAGCAGGGCCAACGAGATCGGGTGGGTGAAGAACACCGAGGCATCACCCTGGCTGATCGCCAGCGCCCGGCGGAACTGCTGTTCCGCCAGCGGGCCAAGGATCAGGCCGACCACGCAGGGCGCCACCGGCACATCCAGCACCCGCATGCCGAAGCCCAGGATGCCGATCACCCACAGGATGACGAGATCGACCATGTTGTTGTTGAGCGTGTAGACGCCCATGGTCGCGAACACCAAGATCCCGGCGTAAAGCCAGGGCCGCGGGATGGCGAGCAGCTTCACCCAGACGCCGGCCATCGGCAGGTTGAGCACCAGCAGCAGCACGTTGCCGATGTAGAGGCTGGCGATCATGCCCCAGACCAGCTCTGGGTTGCTGTCGAACAGCAGCGGCCCCGGCTGCAGGCCGTATTGCTGGAACGCCGCCAGCATGATCGCGGCCGTGGCCGAGGTCGGCAGGCCCAGGGACAGAAGCGGGGCGAGCACGCCGGCGGCCGCAGCGTTGTTCGCGGCCTCGGGGCCGGCGACCGCCTCGATGGCACCCTTGCCGAATTCCTCCGGGTTCTTGGAAAGGCGCTTCTCGATCAGGTAGGACAGGAAGGTCGGGATCTCGGAGCCGCCCGCGGGCAGGGCACCGATCGGGAAGCCGAGCAAGGTGCCGCGCAGCCACGGTTTCCAGGAGCGCCGCCAGTCATCCTTGCTCATCCACATCGAGCCCTTGAGGGCAAAGATCTCCTCGGTTTCATACTTGTAGCGCGAGGCGACATAGAGGGTCTCGCCGACCGCAAACAATCCAACCGCGACCACGACCGTGTCGATGCCGTCGAGCATCTCCGGGATGCCCAGCGTGAAGCGGGCCTGTCCGGTCTGCAGATCGATGCCGATCAGCCCCAGCGCCAAGCCGATGAACAGGCTGGACAGACCTCGCGTCAGGCTGTCGCCGAGCACGGCGGTGACCGTGGTCAAGGCCAGCACCATCAGCGCGAAATACTCGGCCGGGCCGAACAGGAGTGCCAGCTTGACCATGAGCGGTGCGACGAAGGTCAGCGCCACGGTCGCAATGGTGCCGGCGACGAAGGAGCCGATCGCGGCCGTCGCCAGCGCCTGCGCGCCGCGGCCCCGCCTCGCCATCTCGTGGCCGTCGATCGCGGTCACGATCGAGCCCGAATTCGCCCGGCGTGTTGAGCAGGATCGAGGTGGTCGAGCCGCCATACATGGCGCCGTAATAGATCCCGGCGAACATGATGAAGGCCGAGGTCGGCTCGAGCGTGTAGGTGACCGGCAGCAGCAGCGCCACGGTCAGCGCCGGGCCGATGCCCGGCAGCACGCCGATGGCCGTGCCGATGGTCACGCCGAGCGCCGACCAGAGGAGGTTATAGGGGGTGAGTGCTACGGCGAAGCCGTGGCCCAGGGATGCAAGGGTTTCCATGGTCGCGGCCTCCTATTCGGCTTCTTCTTCGTCGTCCGGCATCAGCTGCTCGAACACGGATCCAGTCGGTAGTGTCAGGCCCAGACCGTAGTTGAACACCCAGAACGCGAGGCCGGACAGCACGATGCCGATGGCGATGCTGATCAGGATTCGCCGCTCGCGAAAGGCGAGGGTCGCCACCACGAACAACAGCGCCGTGGCGATGACCCAGCCCAGGGTCTCCAGCAGGACCATCTGCACGATCAGCCCGACCGAGACCAAGGCGAAGGCGCGCCAATCGAGTTCGAAGCCGCCTTCCTCGTGCGCGATGTGGCCGAAGAAGGCCTGACGGAGGACGAGGGCGCCGACGATGAGCAGTCCGGCGGCGATCAGGAAGGGGAACAGTCGCGGTCCGATCGCAGCGTTGCTCGCCGCGACGTCGAGCAGCGAGGTCTCGACCGCGATGAACAGTCCAAGTCCCAGCACCACGGCGCCGAGAATGGCCTCACCGATCCGCAGACTGCTACTGGTCGTCATTGCTTTCCCTCCCCGTCACTGCACCAGGCCGACATCCTTGAGAATGCCCTCGATCCGGGCGCGCTCAGGGCCGAGAAATTCCGCGAACTCGCCGGCAGGCTGGTACATGTCGACCCAGCCGCGCTCCTTGAGCAATGCCTGCCAGCCGTCGCCCTTGACCATCTTCCCGAGAGCCGCGTCGAGCGCCTTCTTCTCGGCGGGCTTCATCTTGGCGGGAGCCATCAGGCCGCGCCAGTTCACAAGTGTCACATCCAGACCCTGCTCCTTGAAGGTCGGGATATCGACGCCAGGCAGCCGCTCGGGCGAGGAGATGCCGAGGGCCCGCAGCTTGCCGGCCTGGATCTGCTGCGCCATCTCGTTGAGGCCGCCGGTCGCGACGGTGAGGTGGCCGCCCATGACCTGCGCCAGCATCTCGCCGCCAGCGCCGGCCACGATGTAGTTCATCTTGGTGACGTCGCCGCCTGACGCCTTGACGATCAGAGCGCTCAGGATGTGGTCCGGCGAGCCCAGCGCGAAGCCGCCCCAGCTGACCGAGCCAGGGTCGGCCTTGAACTTGGCGATCAGGTCGTCGAGCGTCTTGATCGGCGAGTCCGCGGCGACCACCAGCGGCTGGTACTCGCCGGTCAGCCGTGCCATCGGCGCCACCTGCTCCAGAGTGACCGGCGATTTGTTGGTCAGCGTGGCGCCGACCAATCCCAGGCCGACCACCAGCAGGTTGGGGTTGCGCGAGCCTCTTGCGTCACGAACTGGGCGAGCCCGATCGTGCCGCCGGCGCCAGGGATGTTCTGCACCTGCACGCCCGGATGCGAGTCCGCCCTTCTGCAGCATCTCCTGCGTCGCCCGGGCCAGCTGGTCGTAGCCCCCGCCGGGACCTGCCGGGGCGATGATCTCCAGACCTGCGATCTCGGCCAGGGCCGGGGTGACCGATGCGACACCGCAAGCAATCGCCGCAGCGAGGAACGCGCGTCGCACGACGGTCGATCCGTGGGCGTGAGTCAGCGATAGCACGGGCTTTCTCCCCTGCAGGACGATCAGACGGAAGGGTGGTGCTGCTCGGGCCCTCAGGCTGTCCCGACCGGGAGCAGCCCGAGGTTGACGGCTAGCCTACTTGACGAGGCCGACGTCCTTGAGCGTCGTCTCGACCTTGGCGCGGTCCTCGGCGAGGAACGCGGCGAACTCGTCGGCCGGCTGGTAGAGGTCGAGCCAGCCGCGCTTGGCGACGTGTCCTTCCAGGCCGGGCTCACGACCATCTTGGCGATCGCGTCGGCCAGGGCCTTCTTGTCCTTGTCGCGGATCTGCGGCGGGGCGAACACGCCGCGCCAGTTGACGATCGACACGTCGACGCCCTCCTCCTTGAGGGTCGGCATGTCGACGCCCGCCAGCCGCTCGTCGGACGAGATCGCGAGGCCGCGCAGCTTGCCGGCGGCGATCTGCGGGGCGAACTCCTCGTAGCCGCTGATGCCGGCGGTGACGTGGCCGCCGAGGATCGAGGAGAGCGCCTCGCCGCCGCCCGAGTGGGCGATGTAGTTGACCTTGGTCGGGTCGACGCCGGCGGCCTTGGCGATCAAGGCCGCCAGGATGTGGTCGGTGCCGCCGGTCGAGCCGCCGCCCCAGGAGACCGAGCCCGGATCGGCCTTCAGCTTGGCGACCAGGTCGGCCATGGTCTTGATTGGCGAGTCGGCCGGGACGACGACCAGCTCGTACTCGCCGGTCAGCCGGGCGAGCGGGGTGACGTCGTCGAGCGTGACGGGCGCCTTGTTGGTCAGGATGGCGCCCACCATCACCAGTCCGCCGACCAGGATCGCATCGCCCTTCTTCTTCTTGCTGGTGACGAACTGGGCGAGGCCGATCGTGCCGCCGGCGCCGGCGATGTTCTGCACCTGGATGCCCGCGGCCAGCTTGTCCTCCTGCAGCGCCGTCTGGATCGCGCGCGCGGTCTGGTCCCAGCCGCCGCCTGGATTTGCCGGGGCGATGATCTCCAGGCTCTTGATCTCGGCGTGTGCGGGAATCGACAGGGCGAAGGCGCACGCCATGACCGTCGCGGTCAACGCGCGCCGCGACAGGCGGTGGAGGAACGGATCGGTTCGTGCTGGCATGGCAGCCTCCCTTGGTTCGGCATGATTGCCGCCGGTATGAGAACCAGACATACCGACGGTGATCGTCTGGTAAAAGCGGTATAGGATCGATTACTGTCAGCAACCTGTCGCACCCCCTCGGTGACAGACGGAGAAAGATAACGGGGAGGCCAACGGATGCGGATTCTGGTGGTCGAGGACACACCCGATCTGGCCGACGCGATCGCGCGGCGACTGCGCAAGCTCGGCTACGCGGTCGATACCGTTGCCGACGGCGTCGACGCCGACGAGCTGCTGCGAACCGAAACCTACAATCTGGTGGTGCTCGACCTGATGCTGCCGGGGCTGGACGGCAAGACTGTGTTGCACCGCCTGCGTCAGCGCCGATCGCGCACGCCGGTGCTGGTGCTGACCGCGCGCTCCGATGTCGCGGACAAGGTGGGCGTGCTCGATCACGGGGCGGACGACTACCTGGTCAAGCCGTTCGACTTTCGGGAGCTCGAGGCGCGCTGTCGTGCGCTGCTGCGGCGACCGCATGGCATGGCGGCGAGTGCCGTCGCCTTCGGCAACCTGACCTTCGACGGCGCGGCGCGGCGGGTGACCGTGGCGGATCAGCCAGTCGAGATCGGGACCCGGGAGTTCCGCCTCCTGGAGCTGCTGCTGGCCAATCTCGACCGGGTGCTGAGCAAGGAAGCGCTGCTCGACCAGCTGTTCGGGCTCGAGGACGCGGTTGCCCCCAACACGATCGAGCTTTACGTGTCGCGCCTCAGGCGCAAGCTCGACGGCTCGGCCGTCCGGATCCGTACCTTGAGAGGGATGGGCTACGTCGCCGAGCTGGATGCGCCGCATTGACGGCTGGTCGCTGGAGCGCCGACTGCTTGGCGGGCTATGCTGCATCCTGGCAGTCATCGCCGGTGGGCTGTACTTCACGCTCGCCGCCTATGCGAGCCGCGCGGCCGATCGAGCCTTCGACCAGCTCCTGCTCGCCTCTGCGCTGAGCATCGCCGACGCGCTGCAGTTCGAGGACGGCCAGATCGCGGTCGACTTGCCTTATGCCGCCCTGGCGATCCTGGCCACCGGCCGCCGCGACCGGATCTTCTATCGGATCGCCAGCCCCAACGGCGCCCTGATCACCGGCTACCCCGATCTCGCCACGGCGCTACCGCCGGCGCAGTCGTCCACCCCTCGGTTCAGCGACATCCGCTATCGCGACACGCCGTTGCGGGCCGCCGTGCTCGGGCGCTTCGTCGCCTTGGGCGGTGGGAGCTGGGTCACCATCGTCGTGGCCCATTCGCGCGACGAGAGTGCTGCGCTCGCCGGCGAGATCTTCACCAACGCCTTCCTGCCCGTGCTGCTGCTGGCCGTGGTCGCCGGCGGGCTGATCTGGTTCGGCGTGCGTCGGGCGCTGGCACCGCTGGCAACGATCGAGCGACTGGTGCGCGGCCGCGAGCCGACCGACCTCAGCCCGATCACCGGCCCGGTGCCCTCCGAGGTGCGTCAGCTGCTGGCGGCGCTGAACCGGTTCATGCAGCGCCTGCAGGCGAACCTGACGCTGATGCAGACGTTCCTCGCCGACGCGGCGCACCAGATCCGCACCCCGCTGGCAACCCTGCGCGCCCAGGCCGACCTCGCCATTGAGGAGGACGATGCGACCTCGCTGCGCTCCTACGTGTTCAAGATCCACCGCAACGCGGCACTGGCGAGCCAGGTCACCAATCAGCTGCTCAGCCACACCATGGTAGCTCATCGCGGCCAGGTCGGCGCGCGCGAGCGGGTCGATCTCGTGGCCCTGTTGCGGCAGGTGGCACAACGCGCCGAGGCCGGCGGTGTCAGCCCGCCGATCGAGCTCGACCTGAGGGCACTCGACGGCCCGGCGCTGGTCGAAGGCGATCCGATCTCGCTGCGTGAGGCCTTCACCAACCTGCTCGACAACGCACGCAACTATGCCGGGGACCAGTTCCCGGTGCAGATCCGAACTCGCCGCCACGGCCGAGCGCCGCTCGCTGCAGGTCGACGTCGCGGATCGCGGGCCGGGCATCGCGGATGCCGAGAAGGGCCGCGTGCTCGAGCGATTCACCCGTGGCGACGCCGGGCGGCTGACGGCCGGCAGCGGTCTGGGCCTCGCCATCGTCAAGGCTGTGGCCGATGCCCACGGTGCCACGGTCGCATTGCTCGACCGGCCCGGCGGCGGTCTCGTCGTGCGCCTGGTCTTTCGTGCATTCGGTGAGCGGGCCACCGCCACGCGTGGCAGCGCCGCGCCGATCCTTCTTGCAGCCGGCCTCTTGCTGGCGCCCGCGGCCGGCATGGCCGCCGACGTCACGCTCTATCCCGCACCGGGAGAGGAGCAGGGGCGCCTGGTGATCAACGCGGCGACCGATCGGCCGCTGATGGAACCGCTGCTGCGCGACTTCCAGGCGGTGCACCCCGAGATTGCCATTGCCTATGTCGACCTGAGCACGCTCGAGCTCTACGAGAGCGTCGCTCAAACGGCCAGCCCAGCGCCCGATCTCGCCATAAGCTCGGCCATGGATCTGCAGGCGAAGCTGGTCAACGATGGTTGGACGCAGCCGCATGTCTCGCCCGATACCTTGCGCGTGCCCGACTGGGCGAACTGGCGCAACGAGGCGTACGGCTACACGCGCGAGCCGGCGGTCATCGTCCATCACCGCTCCGGCCTGGCCGAGGCCGAGATTCCGCGTTCCCGGCCCGAGCTGCTCCGCCTGCTGCAGGCGGCGCCCGATCGCTTCCGTGGCCGCGTCGCGACCTACGACATTGCCGGCAGCGGCGTCGGCTACCTGTTCGCCGCCCAGGATTCCGTCCTGTCCAGCCAGTTCTGGCGCTTGACGATCGCCCTGGGCGAGGTCGGCGTGCGGCTACTGCCGACCTCGGGCGCGATCCTGGACGCGATCGAGCGGGGCGACGTGCTGATCGGCTACAACGTGCTGGGCTCCTATGCCCGCGCGCGCCAGCGGGCCGGCGCGCCGATCGGGATCGTGCTGCCGCGGGACTACACGCTCCTGATGTCTCGGGTCGTGGCAATTCCCAAGGCCGCACCCCATCCGGTGCTGGCGAAACTGTTCGTCGATCATCTGCTGTCGGGGCGAGGCCAGGCCGTCGTGGCGGCCACGGCGGGGCTTGAGCCATTGCTGCCAAGCGACGGTACCCCGCCCGACGCGCTGGGGCTGCTGCCGGAAGCGGTCGGGCCGGTGCAGCCGATCACGCTGGGGCCGGCGCTGCTGGTGTTCCTCGACCGCATGAAACGCGAGCGGTTTCTCGCCGATTGGTCGGCCGCGGTCCGTAGACCTTGACCACGCGCGCTCAGCGCTCCGTCAATGCCCGGCTGCGCGCTTTCAGGATCGGCTTGAGCAGGTAATCCAGGACGGTCTTCTCGCCAGTGAGCACGTCGACCTGGGCGGTCATCCCGGGGATGATCCGCAAGGGCTTGCTCTCCGTGCCCAGATAGTTCCGCTCGGTCCGCACCCGGACCCGATAGAAGTTCTCGTGCCGCTCGTTGGCGATCGTGTCGGCGCTGATCTCCTCCACGACGCCCTTGAGTCCGCCATAGATCGAGAAATCGTAGGCGGTGATCTTGACCATGGCAGGCAGCCCGGGAGCCAGGAAGGCGATATCGGCCGGCCGCACCTGGGCCTCGACCAGGAGCGTGTCCTCGAGCGGCACGATCTCGACCAGATCCGCGCCGGGCTGGAC
This sequence comes from uncultured Alphaproteobacteria bacterium, assembly GCA_963798145.1. Lineage (GTDB taxonomy): Bacteria > Pseudomonadota > Alphaproteobacteria > Geminicoccales > Geminicoccaceae > Benzoatithermus. The sequence continues at coordinate 51,477 of CAWCSG010000018.1, read as the reverse complement.
GACGCCGCCGATGGTGCCGATCTTCAAGGTCTTGATCGTGCCGCGCACCGGCGAGCGCACCTCCGTGCGCCGGACCCGGTCCTCGCCCGCGATGACCACCTCCTTCAGCCCGGCGATCTCGGCTTCATGCGCGTTGAGGTCCCGCTGAGCCTCGGCGCGAAATGTCGAGAAGGCCTTCTCGATCCGCTTGCCGGCTTCGCCCAGCGCCGATTCGGCGCGTGGCACGGCGAGCGTGCCCTGCTCGAGCTCACCTTGCAGATCGTTCACCTGGCGCCGCAATCGCAGCAGGTCGCCCTTCGATACGCCGGTACCGACACTTTCCATCAGCGTCAGCTCCTGGTTTGCCAGCCGATAGGATCGGTCGAGCTGGGCCAGCCGCGTTCTCAGCTCGTTGAGTTCCTGGCCGCGCTGCTCCTCCTGCCGGCGCAGGATGTCGAGCTCGCCTTCCAGCTCCGTCTGGCGAGAGCGGAACAGGGCCAGCTCGTTCTCGGCCAAGGCCGGCGCCTCGTTGGTCAGCTCGGTCGGGAAGGCCGGCGCGGTCTCGTCGATCTCGGCACGCAGCCGCGCCGTGGCGGCGACCAGGGCCAGATAGCGGGCGCGTTTCTCGCGGTAGTCGGTGGCGGCGCGGACATTGTCGATCCGCATCAATACCTGCCCCTCGTCGACGATCTCGCCTTCGCGCGCCAGGATCGCCGCGATGATCCCGCCTTCCAGGTTCTGGACGATCTGGATCTGTCGCGACGGAATCACGCGCCCTTCGCCGCGGGTGACCTCGTCCAGGGTCGCCCAGCGAGCCCAGACGAGAAACGCCACCATGAACAGCAGCACCGCGGCCAGCAGCACATGGCTCATGCCGTGGGGCCGCAGCCGGTCGGCGGCCGCGGCGCCGGTGACCAGATCGGCGTCGTCGCCGGCGAACCAGCCGCGGCGGGGTGCCGGCGCCGCCATCAGCTCCGGCCGCGCAGCTGGCCCTCGGCCAGCACCTTGACGACCTCCTCGCGCGGCCCGTCGGCGACCACCCGGCCGGCATCGAGCACGATCAGCCGATCGACCAGGGTCAGGAGCGAGATCCGATGGGTGATCAGCACCAGCGTGCGGCCGTCGAGTTCCGTCGCCAGCCGCGCCTTGAAGCGGCTCTCGGCGGCGTTGTCCATGAAGCTGGTCGGCTCGTCGAGCACCAGGATCGGCGGTTCGAGCAGGAGCGCGCGGGCGATCGCGACCGCCTGCCGCTGGCCACCCGAGAGGGCCTCGCCACGCTCGCCGACGACCAGATCATAGCCCATCGGGTGCCGCGCCGCGAACTCCTCGACCCCGGCGAGCCGGGCGGCGCGGAGCACGGCCTCGTCGTCGGCATGCGGTGCGGCGAGCGCGATATTCTCCCGCAGGGTGCCCTGGAACAGGAACAGGTCCTGCGGCACGCAACCGATATTGCGGCGCAGGTCGGCGGGGTCGATCTGGCGCAGCTCCGTGCCGTCGACGAGCACAGCGCCGCTATCCGGCGCGTAGAGCCCGAGCAGCAGCTTCTCGACCGTCGTCTTGCCGGAGCCGACCCGGCCGACCAGACCCACCCGTTCGCCGGGGGCGATCCTGAACGACACGTCGGCCAGCGCCGGCAGGTTTTGGCGCGGGTAGGTGAAGGTGACGTGCTTGAGCTCGAGCGCACCCTCGATCCGGGGACGGTGCAAAAAGCGCCGCTCCGCCGGCCGCTCGACCGGCAGGGCCATCACCGTATCGAGCCGGTCGAGCGCCGCCCGCGCCTGATAATAGCGGTTGAGAACGCCCGCGACCTGGGCCAACGGTGCCATCGCGCGCCCGGACAGGATGCTGCAGGCGATCAGGGCGCCGGTCGTCAGCTGGCCGGCGCCGATCTGGTAGACGCCGAGAATGACGACACAGACGGTCACGAGATTTGAGGCCAGGCTCGTGACGTGGGTGGCCAGCGCGGCGTAGAAGCGGGAGACGCCGGCAGATTTGGCGCTCGCCGCCACCACGCGCTCCCAGGCGCCCTGCGCACGGCTCTCGGCGCCGACGCTCTTGATCGTCTCCAGCCCGCTGATCGATTCGACCAGGATGCCATGCTTCTGGGCGGCCTCGCGCAGGCTGGCCCGGATGGATCGGTTCAGCGGCAGCTGCAGCAGCAACCCGACCGCCAGCACCAATGGCACCGCGACGGCGGGCACCAGCGCCAGCCAGCCGCCGATCAGCCAGATCACGCCGATGAACAGGAGCAGGAATGGCAGATCGACCAGGGCGGTGATCGACGCCGAGGTGAAGAAGTCGCGCAGGCTCTCGAACTCGCGCAGATCGTTAGCGAAGGCGCCGGCCGAGACCGGGCGGGCCGCCATCTGCAGGCCCATCACCTGGGCGAACACGGCGCTCGCCAGCTTGATGTCGGCAATCCGGCCGGCGGTGTCGACGAAATGGCCGCGCAGCACCTTGAGCAGGAAGTCGAAGCCGAACACGACCAGCACGCCGCTGGCGAGCACCCAGAGGGTCTCGATCGCGTTGTTCGGCACGACGCGGTCGTAGACGTTCATGATGAACAGCGGGCTCGCCAGTGCGAACAGGTTGAGCAGCACCGCGGCCACGGCGACCTCGCCGTAGACTGGCCATTGACGGAGGATGACGCTCCAGAACCAGTGCCCGCCACGCCCGGAATTCGGCTCGGCGGGACGACCGGCGGACAAGAGCTCTGGCCGGGCGAACAGGGCGTGGCCGGCATAGCGTGCCGCCAATTCGGCCCGGGGCACCGACACCGTCCCCAGGCCGGCTTCTGGCTGGATCACCGTGCAGGTGTTGGCCCCAGCCTCCACCAGGACGCAGGCCTGCCGGCCCTCGAGCAGGAGAACGCAGGGCAGGGTCAGCGGATCTATCTCGTCGAGCCGGCGGCGCAGCAGCCGTGCGCTCAGCCCCGCGCGCGCCGCGGCCCGCGGGAACAGGTCCGGCGTCAGGCCGGCTTCGGCGAGAGGTAGGGCCGCCGTCAACGCCGCCGCGGACATCGGTCGCCCGAGCAATCGCGCCAGCGCCATCAGGCAGCCGAGCAGCGGATCGTCCGCAAGTGCTGGCTCCCGTCGGACCTGCCACGCCGCCGGCACGCCGGTATCCGCTCGCTCGCCCGACGGATGATGGTCGACCAGAGTTGGAACGGCTCGGTGCTCAGCGTCGAAGAGTGGTCTTTGGGTCACATTCGGCCAGGCGACGGTCAATGGTCGGCAGGGGCTCGAGCATCCCAGGCTCAGGATTTCCTGCCACCAGGAAAGGTTTACACGCAAGCGCTACTGCGCGCAGAGGTGGAATTTCGATCACACCGAGTGTTGACTGTAACACATGGACGGTTTTAATGAACCGTAGGAAATTCCACGACTTCTGCCGCACGATGGCTGCCTTCAGGGGCTCAGGTGAGGACGAATCATGGCGCATCATCCGAGCCCAGCCGCGGCGGGCCGATCGAGGCTCAGCCTGCTCCTGGCCTCCGCCGCCTTCCTGCTTGCGACCGAGGCAGCCGGCGCCGGCTCGATCCGCGATACGGTGCAGGCCACCCTCGACAGCAATCCCGAGATCGGGATCGTCAAGTCCAACCGGCACGCCGTTGACCAGGAGCTGCGCCAGGCCCGGGCCGGCTACTATCCGTCACTCGACGCCCGTGCCGCGGCTGGTCCCGAGTACACACGCTTCAGCGGCGACCGGCGCCGGGCCTCGCTCGGCGACGACAATGGCGATTCCGATACCTTGCTGCGCAAAGAGGCCCAGCTGACGCTGAGCCAGATGCTGTTCGATGGATTCGAGACGCGCAGCGAGGTCGAGCGTCAGACGGCGCGCGTCAGCAGTGCGTCCTATCGGGTGCAGGAGACCGCCGAGTTCACGGCGCTGGACGCGGTCGAGGCGCATCTGGAGGTCCTGCGCTACCAGGAGATCGTCAAGCTCAGCGATACGAATTTGGCCCAGATCGAGCGCTATCTCACCCAGGTCCGCGATCTGGAGCGTGGCGGCCGGGCCGACAGCTCCGACGTCGAGCAGACATTGGCGCGTCTCTCCCAGGCCAAGGCCAGCCTCGCCAGCTCACGCGGGTCGCTCGCCGATGCGATCGCGACCTACGAGCAGATCGTGGGCGAGCGTCCGGCCAATCTCCTCCTCGAGACACCGCCGATCGCCGCGCTGGCCGGAGGCGCCGAGGATGCGGCGCTGCAGGCATCGGTCACCAACCCCACCGTGCTCATCGCGGCCTCCGACGTCGATGTCGCCGAAGCCGAGCTGCGCGGCACGCGCGCCAACTACCTGCCCCGATTGGACGCCGAGCTGTCCGCCTCGGCGTCGGACGACGTCAACGGAGTCCAGGGACAGAATGTCGGCGCCTCCGCACTGCTGGTCATGCGCTACAACCTCTTTCGGGGTGGCGCCGACATTGCGCGCGAGCGCGAGGCATTTCAGCGTGTGAATCAGTCCCGGATCGAGGTGCAGCGGGCACGCCGCAAGGCGGAGGAGGAGGCGCGGATGTCCTACAATGCGCTGGAGACGGCGCGGGCGAGGGCAGTCGCGCTGCGTGGCGAGGCCGAGGCCCAGCGGCGTACCCGCGATGCATATGCGGGTCAGTTCGAGCTCGGCTTGCGCGAGCTCCTGGACGTTCTCGATGCGGAGAACCAGCTCTATGCCGCGCGGGTCGCCCTGACGACAGCCGAGTTCACCGATCGGTTCGCCGTCTATCGCAACCTCGCCGTCGTCGGCACGCTGCTCGACACGCTCGACGTGACCCGGCCGCGCGAGGTGATCTCGATCTATCGCGCGCCGAACGACATCCAGACCCCGGCGGCGGTGCGCGACAAGAGCCGCGAGCTCGCGGAACCACGCGCCGAGCCGCGGCCGCTACGCGGCGAGAAGGCGGGCGAGCCACCCGTCGACGCGCTGGACGCCGCGAAGGCGGTGCGCTGAGCCGCCGGCGGCGTTAACCTCCCCTTTACCATCCTGGGCGTAGATCCGACCGCGTGAGCGCGTCGGGCGCCGATCCCGCCGCGACCGGCACTCGCGGCGGAAGGTGGCGGCTTGGCGGCGCACGTTGGGCAATCCCGGGGCCACGCATGGCGGTTGATTGCGCTCGCACTTCTCGTGCAGGGTTTCTCCGTGCCGGCCCGAGCCGACGAGCGGTTTGGGGTCGGCCTCGATACGCCCGCAGCGGCACCCGGCTCACCTTGGTGGTGGGATATTCGCCTGGACGCGCTGACCAGAGCAGCCGCGCGCGCCGCAGCCGCCCGTGACCTCGCGGCTGTCCATTATGACCAGGCTGTTGAGCGTCGAGTTGCGGCGGCTGTGCGCGCGCATCGGGCGTCCGCCCGGCACCAAGTCGCGGCCTATGGCCTGCTGCAATTGGACGAGCGGCTGCGTGCATTGGCGGCCGAGCGTGCTGCGGTTGCGGAGCGGGTGAATGCCGCGCTCGCGGCCCTGGCCGGTCGCGCCCGGCTGGATGGTCGCGCTGGGCCGGCGCTCGCGCGCACTCGCCTAGTAACGGCTGGACTGATCGCGGGCAGCGACCGCCAACGACGGCGTGAGCGCGAGCTCGCTGCCTCGTGTGTGGCGCGCGCGCTCGAGTTGCGCGCTCTTGCCGCCGCCGCCGAAGATCGGCAGGTCGAGGCGCGGGCTGCCGACTCGGAAGTGGTGGCCAGATCGGCAGACCGGCTGGCGGCGACTCTCCAATGGATGGAGATCGATCGCCGGTGGACCGCCGTGGGGGCGCTGACCGGGCGGATCGCGGCGCAACTGGCCACCCTGCCGACGGCAGCCGCGCCAGAAGACGATGCCCGGCACGCGGCGTACCGCGCCGATCCCTTGAGTTTCCGGCGCGCGATCGACCTGGATCGGCGGCTCGACCATCGCCTGCTGCGGCTTGCCGGCGAGACGCTCCGCGGGTCCAGGATCGAGCGCTGGCGCGGCATGGCTCCGGCGCCGGCTGCCGGTCCACCGATGGCGGGCGGCAGCAACCCGCGACCGTCGCTGGCGTTCGGCCCGTCAATCCGTCTGTTCCCGCCGATCGCCGGTTGGCCGGGCGAGCCCGCGCCCGGTCCCTCCGGCCGTCGCCAGCCCGGTCTCGTCCTTCTCTCGTCGATCTCTCAGATCGTCAGCGCGCCCCTCGCCGGGCACATCGCCTTCGCGGCTTCGTTCGGCGATCTCGGGCCGCTATTGATCATCGACCATGGCGGGGGATATCATGTGCTGATGGCTGGGCTGTCGCAGCTTGACGTGCGCGAAGGCGCGAGCGTAGTTGCCGGCCAGGCGGTTGGCGAAATCGTCGCCCAAGGGGACGAGCCCGTTCGTCTTCGTCTTGAGCTCAGGTATCGCGGCGTGCCGCTCGATCCTGCGCCCCGGTTGGCGGCCCGAGAGGACAAGGTGCGCAGTTGATGCCGAGGTTCGCGATCAAGGTCAGCCTGGTGGCGATGGCCGCCTTTGCCGCCGGTGTGACCGTCGGTCCGATGCAGCAGGTGGTGGCGCAGGCCGGCTCCACGGATACGTTCCGGCAGCTCAAGCTGTTCGGCGACGTGTTCGAGCGCGTGCGCGCCGAGTATGTCGAGGAGGTCTCCGATCAGAAGCTGATCGAGGCGGCGATCAACGGCATGCTGACGTCGCTGGATCCGCATTCGAGCTATCTCGATACCGAGAAATATCGCGACATGCAGGTCCAGACGCATGGCGAGTTCGGTGGCCTCGGCATCGAGGTCACGATGGAGAACGGCCTGGTCAAGGTCGTCTCGCCGATCGACGACACGCCGGCGGCCAAGGCCGGGGTGCAACCCGGCGACTACGTCACGCATATCGATGGCGAGGCCGTCATGGGCCTGTCGCTCAGCGAGGCGGTCGAGAAGATGCGCGGCCCGGTCGACAGCAAGATCGACCTCCGCATCCTGCGCAAAGGCAAGGAGGAGCCGTTCGACGTCACCATGAACCGGGCGGTGATCAAGATCTCGCCGGTTCGGGCGCGGGTCGAGGGCGATGTCGCCTATATCCGGCTGACGACGTTCAATGAGCAGACCGCAACCGAGATGCGCGACAAGCTCGAGGATCTGAAGGGCAAGATCGGCGACAAGATCACCGGCGTGGTGCTCGATCTGCGCAACAATCCTGGCGGGCTGCTGGACCAGGCGGTGGCGGTGTCCGATGCGTTCCTCGACAAGGGCGAGATCGTCTCGACCCGCGGCCGGCGGCCGGACTCGATCCAGCGCTTCAATTCGCGGCCGGGCGATATCGCCGCCAACCTGCCCATGGTCGTGCTGATCAACGGCGGCTCGGCCTCGGCGTCGGAGATCGTGGCCGGGGCGCTGCAGGATCAAAAACGCGCCATCGTCATGGGTACCCAGTCGTTCGGCAAGGGCTCCGTACAGACGATCATGCCCCTGTCGGGCAGCGGTGCCATCCGGTTGACCACGGCCCGCTACTACACGCCGTCCGGCAGCTCGATCCAGGCCAAGGGAATCGTGCCCGACATCGAGGTCCATCAGGCCAATGTCGAGGTCGTGGACGACGATCCTGGCCGTCGCGAGGCCGACCTGCGGGGCCGGCTCAAGAACGATCAGGCACCCGAGACCGAGGCGGCGCAGAGCCAGCCGCCGGAGATGGGCGAGCCCGTGGACGGCAAGGACTACCAGCTATCGCGTGCGCTCGATCTGCTGCGGGGCATCTCGCTCTACGAGGATCGCACGGTTGCTGTCTCTCCAGGCTGACCCGGCCATGGTGGTGGCGCCCTCGGCCGGGGTGCGTCGCGGTCGCCGGGACGCATGAGACGGTTCGGCTGGTTCGGCTCGATCTTGATTGCCGGTCTGGCGGTATTGGCCGGCACGGCTGCCGCGAGCCTCGTGCCGCGTGGCCGAATCCACTATGTCGATGTACCGACGGTGCAGCTGTCGCTGCGGCCGTTGACGGTGCCCGGACGCTCGGGAGACGCATCCGGGATCGCGATGCTGGCGGCACGCGAGCCGGCGCGCGAAATCGGGCTGCCGGCTCCGGTCGACCCGGCGCTGGTGGAGAAAGCCGCGGTGGGCACCCTGCCGCGAATCGCCGCCGACGGCCGGACCTCGCTTCAGCAATACGCGCACCCCTCCGCCCCCGGTTGCGACCGGCCCTGCATCGGCTTGATCATCACCGGTCTCGGTCTCGCGACGGAACTGACGACACGGGCGCTGGCTCTGCCCGCCTTCGTGGGGCTGTCGTTCTCTCCCTACGCCGATGCCGCCGGATGGCAGGCGCGGGCGCGTCGCCAGGGCCACGAGGTGCTCCTCGATCTGCCGCTGCAGCCGGCGCGCTACCCGCAGGATGACAGCGGTCCGCTCACCCTGGCGCCATCGCCCGCCGGGTTGCAGCCGGCCCTGATGCGCGCTCTCGCTGCGGGCAGCGGCTACGTGGCGCTGACCGCCGATGCCGGTGCGTTTGCAGGCGATACGCAGGCATTCGCTCCATTGGCGCGGATGCTGCACGAGCGTGGCCTGGGCTTCGTCGAGCTCGGCGGCAGCGCATTGAGCCAGCCCGCACGCGCCGAGCATCTGGCCTATGTGACGGCAAATGGGCCGATCGCTCCTGATTCGACCGAAGAGGCGAGCGATCACGCACTGGCCGGGATCGAGGCCGCGGCGTTGCAGGGTGGGGCGGCCCTGGTCTTCGCGCGGCCCACGCCACTAGGGCTGGACCGGCTCACCGCCTGGCTCGAGACGCTCCCGGCCAAAGGCCTCCTGCTCGCCCCGCCCAGCCGCCTGCTCGAGCGAGCCGGAAGCCCACAGACGCTTGCTGGGGAGTAGTTCCGTGAGCTGCCTCGAGACCGCAGAGCCGCCGCCGGGCTTTCGGCACTGCGTGGGCATTCTGCTGCTGAATTGGCAGGGACTGGCCTTCGTCGGTCAGCGCTGTGATGCCGAGGGCGATGCGTGGCAGATGCCCCAGGGAGGGATCGACCGTGGCGAGGTGCCCGCGGTCGCGGCGCTTCGGGAAATGCTCGAGGAGATCGGCACCGACCGGGCGGAACTGCTTCAGGAAAGCGGGATCTGGCGCTCCTACGACCTGCCGGCCGAACTCGCGGGCCGCCTGTGGCGCGGCCGCTATCGCGGCCAGGCCCAGCGCTGGTTGGCCTTCCGTTTCATCGGTAGCGACGCCGACATCGACCTAGACGGCGCACACCCGGAGTTCAGCGCCTGGCGCTGGGTACCGCCGGACGACCTGCCGCAGCTGATCGTGCCGTTCAAGCGGGACGTCTATGTCAGCGTCGTCGCCGAGTTCCGTCCCCTATGGGCTTGACCATGATCGTCGACGGGATCGCGCGTGGCACATGGCGCAGCTCGCTTGGCGGCTCGACCTGCGCCGGCGCGACGCGTGGTGGCGGTGCTGCCGGCGGCGGCGCAGATGGTTCCGGCGGCGACCGAATTCGGCTCCGGCTCGGGTGTCGCGGCCAGCTCTGGCTGCAGTTCCGGCTCGGCCACCGCCTGTGGCGGATCCGGCGTCGCGGGCTCCTCCTTCAGGGCCTCCAGCGGTCCGGCGTCGGGCATGGGCTCGGGTTCGATCGGCTCAACCTCCTCCGGCTGAAGCATCGGCGCCGCGATCTCCGGCGTTGCCGCTTCGGCCGCGGCGCCACGTCCCCATTCCAGCATCGCCGGCAGGCCCATCATGTGCGCGACGTAGGCCTGCCCGGCTGGGTGCAGCGGTACGGCGTAGGTCGCGAAGCGCGAGCAGACGGGTGCGAACATCGCGTCGGCGATGGTGAAGGAGCCGAACAGGAAGGGCCCAGCCCGCGCATGCTCGCGTCGGCACTCCCCCCAGATCTCGGCGATCCGGCGGATGTCCGCCGCCACCGGCGTCAACAGCTTCCCTGGCGGCCCGAAGCGCGCCGTGAAATCCATCGGCAGGAAAGTGCGTAGCGCCGCAAATCCACTGTGCATCTCGGCGCTGATCGAGCGGGCGAACGCTCGCACGCTCGGGTCGGCCGGCCACAAAGCCGGCTCACGCTCGGCCAGGTATTCCGCGATCGCCAGCGAATCCCATATCCGCAGCTCGCCCGCGAGCAGCACCGGCACCTTGCCGCTGGGCGAATGCCGGCGGATCCGCGCCGCCGTGTCGGCCTGGCGCAGCGGGATCAGCAGCTCCTCGAACGCAACTCCGGTCTGCCGCAGCAGCAGCCAAGGCCGCAGTGACCACGACGAGCCGTTCTTGCTGCCGATGACGAGTGTCAGCCCATGCATTCGGCTGGATTAGGCGCGGGCGGCCCCCGGGCGCAAGCAGCAACCGGGGGTCGCATCTCCTGTCCCGACGGTTGCCGCACCAACGTGCGGGCTAGGGCACGGTCACCACCACCTTGCCGATACTGCGCCGCTCGAGCAGCAGCCGGATTGCGGCGGCCGTCTGCTCCAGAGGCAGCGTCTGCGACACGTGCGGACGGATCCGACCCTGGCGATGCCACTCGAACAGCTCATGAAAGCCGGCGCGCAGGCGCTCCGGATCGTGCTTGCGGTAGCTGCCCCAGTAGAAGCCGTGCACGGACACGTTCTTGACCAGGAGCACGTTGGCCGGGATCTGCGGCACTTCGCCGGAGGCGAAGCCGACGACCACGATCCGGCCCTCCCAGGCGATCGAGCGCAGCGACACTTCGAACATGGTCCCGCCGACCGGATCGTAAGCGACGTCGGCACCCATCCCCGCGGTCAACTCGCGCACCTTCGTCTTGATGTCGTCGTCGCTGTCCAGCACATGGTCGGCGCCGTGCTCGCGGGCGACGGCAAGCTTCTCCGCGCCGCGGGCCGTGGCGATCACCGTGGCACCCAGCGCCTTGCCGCACTCCACTGCCGTCAGGCCGACCCCGCCGCCCGCGCCATGCACCAGAAGCGTCTCGCCGGCATGGAGATCGGCACGCCAGCGCAGCGCGCCATGCGCGGTGCCGTAGGCGATGGCGAAGCCGGCTGCAGTGACGTCGTCCATGTCGTCGGGCAGGGCGACCACATCGTCGGCCCGGGCGACCACCTGTTCGGCGAAGGCGCCGTGATTGACCACGGCCAGCACGCGCTGGCCCGGCTCCAGGCCGCGCACCCCGGCGCCGACGGCCTCGATCTCGCCGGCGAGCTCCAGCCCCGGCGTGAACGGCAGGGTCGGCTTCTCCTGGTAGCGGCCGCGCAGCATCAACCCGTCGGCGAAGTTGACGCCGGCGGCGCGGACCCGGATTCGCACCCCGCAGGCACCGGGCTCCGGTACCGGAAGGTCGGTGAGCTCCAGGGCATCCGGCCCTTCCAGCGCGCGGCAGACGATGGCTCGCATGCAATCCTCCAACTCGGCGTGGCCGAGACTAGAGGACACACCAACCGCTGAGAAGCATTCCGCCGGGCGGCACGCTCTCTGGACGGCGGCCAGCCGGACGTCTACCAACCGGCCATGCCGGAATCAGCCATGCGTGGTTTCTTCGCGATCGGTGCCGAAGGCATCAGCAAGCCCATGAATCTCGGCAACCTGATCCGTTCCGCCCACGCGTTCGGGGCCAGCTTCGTGTTCCTGGTCAATGCCGACTATGCCGTTCGCTCGGCACGCTCGGATACCTCCCAAGCCGAGTTCCAGCTGCCGGTCTACGACTTCGCCTCGGTCGCGGAGCTGCAGCTGCCGCGGGGCTGCCGGCTCGTCGGCTGCGAGCTGGTCGACGACGCGGTCGAGTTGCCGAGCTTTCGGCACCCCCACAACGCCGCCTATGTGTTCGGGCCCGAACGCAGCTCGTTATCCCCGGCGATGCTGGCGCGCTGCGATCACGTGGTGCGTATCCCGACGCGATTCTGCATCAATCTCGCAGTGGCCGGTGCGGTCGTCATGTACGATCGAGTGCAGTCGCTCGGACGATTCGCGGCGCGGCCGCTGCATGTCGGCGGGCCCACCGACGCACTGCCGGATCATGTCCACGGAGCCATCAAGCGATTCAGCCGGCGGCGGCCGCCTGGCGTCGAGCAGACTTGAACGGTGGCCGGGGGCGGGGTCCGGCGGTAAGGTGCTTCCGCTCGCCATGGCGAGCCACTATGTACTCGGGTCACTGGAATGATCTTCGCCGCGGCAAGGATACCGATGCGACATTGGCTACGTGGGGCGCTGGCATTCATGATGCTGGCGATGGCCGGGGCATTGCCGGCCTCGGCCCAGGTGCCGAAATCGATCGGCTCCAACGGGGCCTGGACGGTGTACGAGGTCACCGATAGTCGCGGCCGGGTGTGCTATCTGGCCAGCGAGCCAGCGAGCCAGAGTGGCAATTATTCGCGCCGCGACAACCCGGCGGTACTGGTCGTGCGCCTGCCCGGCAAGTCGGCCGAGTATGTCACCGTGCACCCGGGCTACCCCTACAAGAAGGACAGCAAGGTCAAGGTCACTATCGATGGCCGCGGCTTCGACCTGTTCACCGACGGTGAGCATGCGTTCAGCTTCGATGCTGACGACCGGGCACTGGTCGACGCGATGAAGCGCGGCAGCAGCATGACCGTCCGCGGCACGTCGACCAAGGGCACCTACTCGCTGGATACCTATTCGCTCAAGGGCTTCACCGCTTCCATCGACGCCCTGAGGGCCGCTTGTGTCAAGTGAGGCGGCCTCGCTGCGGCCGCTGGCGGCGGAGGGCCGTCCGAGCCTGATCGGGCTCGGGGTCGATGCGCTGGAAAACCGCCTCGCCGAGCTGGGCGAGCCGGAGCGCCACCGTCCCTTGCGTGCGCGCCAGCTGTTCCATTGGCTCTACCATCGGGGCGCCAGCTCGTTCGAGACGATGAGCACCCTGCAGCGCGACCTGCGCGGCCGCCTCGGCGAGGCCTTCTCGGTCGCACGGCCGGAGATCGTCACGGAGCAGCGCTCCGACGACGGCACCCGCAAGTGGCTGTTACGGTTCGCCGACGGGCAGGAGGTCGAGACGGTCTTCATCCCGGAGGACGACCGAGGCGCCTTGTGTGTTTCGACCCAGGTGGGCTGCACCCTCACCTGCACTTTCTGTCATACCGGCACCATGCCGTTGGTGCGCAACCTGGGCACCGCGGAGATCGTGGCGCAGATGCTGGTCGCGCGCGACGCGCTGGCCGAATGGCCGACTGGCCGCGACGGCCGGCTGTTCACCAACATCGTCGTCATGGGCATGGGCGAGCCCCTGTACAATTACGACAACACTGTGGCCGCGCTGCGCCTGGCCATGGACGAGCACGGGCTCAACCTGTCGCGGCGGCGGATCACCGTCTCCACCTCGGGGGTCGTGCCGCGTATCGAGCAGCTGGGCGCGGATCTCGGCGTCGGCCTCGCGATCTCGCTGCACGCCGTACGCGACGAACTGCGCGACGTGCTGGTGCCGATCAATCGCAAATGGAACATCGCCACGCTGCTCGACGTGTGCCGCAGCTATCCATCGCGGCGGCCGATCACCTTCGAGTACGTGATGCTCAAGGATGTCAACGACAGCGATGCGGACGCGCGCGAACTGGTTCGCCTGCTTGCCGGGATCCCGGCGAAGGTCAACCTGATCCCGTTCAATGCGTGGCCCGGGGCGCCCTACGCCTGCTCGTCCAACAATCGCATCCACGCCTTCGCCGCGATCGTCGAGGCTGCAGGGCACGCTTCGCCGGTGCGCACGCCGCGCGGGCGCGACATCCTGGCGGCCTGCGGCCAGCTGAAGACCGAAAGCCAGCGTCAGCGCAAACGTCTGGCCACTGCGGCGTGAGCCGAGGGGCGCGATGCGACGCTTCCTGATCGGCTTCCTCGCCGTCATTGGCGCGATCGCATTGCTGCTGGTGATCGTGGCCGGCGTCGGGATCGCCGCGTTCGTGCATCATGAGACCGCCTTGCCAGGCCGGATGCTGCTGACCGCCGATTGGCGCGACGATATCGGTGAAGGTGGTGGCGAGCCGAGCCTGCTCAATCTCGAGCTGCGGCCGCGCCCGACCGTCACCGACATCGTGCTGACCCTGGACGCCGCTGCTGCAGATCCGCGCGTCGGCGGTCTGTTGGTCCGCATGGCCGAGACAGCCAACGGGCTGGGCGCGACCCAGGAGTTGCGCGACGCAGTCAAGCGCTTCCGGGCCAGCGGCAAGTTCGCGATTGCCTCTGCCGACAGTTTCGGCGAGCTCAGCTCGGGCAACGAGGGCTACTATCTCGCCACCGCCTTCGACGAGATCGACCTGCAGCCGGTGGGCCTGGTCGGGCTGACCGGGCTCGCGGTGCAGGTGCCCCTGGCCCGCGACTTGCTGGCCAGCCTGGGCATCGGGTTCGAGGTCTTTCGTCGCGCCGAGTTCAAGACGGCCATGGAGACTCTGACCGACAGCCAGCTGCCGGCTCCGAGCCGAGAGCAGCTCGAGGCCCTGCTGGACACATTGAGCGGCCAGCTGGTGGCAGGGATCGCGGAAGGGCGGAAGCTGGCCCCGGCCGATGTGCAGCGCCTGATCGATCATGGGCCATATTCCGCCGACGAGGCTCGAGCGGCCATGCTGGTCGACGCGCTGCGCTACGCCGACGAGACTGCCTATACTTCCCTGCACAGGCTTGGCGCGGCCGCCCGGGCAGTCGACCTCGCCGATTACGCGGCCCAGCGGCCGGCGCACGCCGAACCGGCCGGGAGCGTGGCGTTGGTCCGCGCCGCCGGCCTGATCACGCGCGGCGGCGGCTCTCTGGTCGACGGGATCGCGGCCGACGAACTCGCCGGCGTGCTCGACGATATTGCCGACGAGAAGCGCTGGCAGGCGGTGGTGCTGCGGCTCGACTCGGGCGGCGGCTCAGCCGTGGCGTCGGAGACGATTCGGCACGCGGTTCAGCATCTGCGCCAGTCGGGCAAACCGGTGGTGGTCTCGATGGGCAGCACCGCGGCATCGGGCGCCTACTGGATCGCGCTCGCCGCCGATCGCATCGTGGCGCAGCCGGGCACGCTCACCGGCTCGATCGGCGTCGTTGCCGGCAAGCCCGACCTGAGCGGCGCCTGGGGCAAGCTCGGCGTCAACTGGACCGAGATCACCCGCGGCGGCAATGCCGACATCTGGTCGATCAACAAGCCCTACACCGCGGACGGCCGGGCGCGCGTCGACGATCTGGTGGGCTGGCTCTACGACCGGTTCACGAGCCTCGTCGCCGAGGGCCGCGGCCTGACGCCGGAACGTGCACAGGAGGTCGCCAAGGGTCGGGTCTGGGCAGGTGCCACGGCCCTGGAGCTGGGCCTGGTCGACGAGTTGGGCGGTCTCGACGTGGCCCTGGCCGCGGTCCGCCGCTCCCTGCAGCTGCCGCCCGATGCGCCCCTTGACGTCCAGGTCCGCCCCGAGGCCGAAGATCCCGCCCTGCGCTTGCTGCATCTGCTGCGATCACGCGTCGGCAGCCTGGGCGCGCTGCTGGGGATTGCATGGCCGGGTCCTGGCACGGCCGCCAGCCTGCCGCTCACCGTCCGCTAACTGCCCGCCGCCGCCGGATGGTCCGGTTCGTCGAAAGCGCCGCGCTCGCCGCCCGAGGGCATGCCGGCGAACTTGTGATCGAGCGAATAGCCCTCGGCTCGCACGGTGCGCAGCAGATCGGCCTCGCCGCCGGCATTCAGGGCCCGGCGCAGCCGCCGGATGGTGGCATCGACGGTGCGCAACTCGATCTCCAGGTCCGAGCCCCAGACCCGGTCCAGCAACTGGGTGCGGCTGAACACGCGGCCCGGATGCTCGAGGAAGTGGCGCAGCAGCCGGAACTCGGTCGGGCTGAGATGGACCTCGCGCTCGCCGCGGTGGATCCGGTGCCCGGCCAGGTCCATCCGCAGATCGTGGAAGCTCAACAGCTGCTCGGCGAAGGCCGGGCGCACCCGCCGCAGCACGGCCCGGATACGGGCGATGAGCTCCGCGGGCGAGAACGGTTTGGCGATGAAGTCGTCGGCGCCGGTGTCCAGCCCCCGCAATCGGTCCGGTTCCTCGCCGCGCGCGGTCAGCATGATGATCGGCAGATGCGCGGTATCCGCGCGGCGGCGCAGCCGGCGGCAAAGCTCGAGCCCAGAGACCTGCGGCAGCATCCAGTCGAGCAGCACGAGGTCGGGCGCCTGCTCGTCGATCATGGTCTGGGCTTCCTCGCCGTCGAAGGCCTGGACGACCGCGAACCCGGCCGCCTCCAGATTGTAGGCGAGCAGCTTCTGCAGCGGCGGCTCGTCCTCGACCACCAGGATCAACGGCTTCATGGCGCGTCGCTCCGCGGCCGGTGCAGCTGGTCGCCGTGCACCATGTAGTGGATCTTCTCGGCGATGTTGGTCGCGTGGTCGCCGATCCGTTCCAGATTCTTGGCGACGAACATCAGGTCGATGCACACGCCGGTAAGCTTGGGGTCCTCGAGGATGTAGGTCAGCAGCTCGCGGAAGAGCTGGTTGTAGTATTCGTCGACCTCGGAATCGCGCCGCCAGACGTCGAGGGCCTTGTCGTCGTCGCGCTCGATGTAGGCATCGAGCACGTCCTTGACCATGCCACGGCAGATCTCCGCCATCAGCGGGATGGTGATCAGCGGCTTCAGCGGCTGGTGCACCATGATTCGCCGGGCGCGTTTCGCGATGTTGGTGGCGTAGTCGCCCATCCGCTCCAGGTCGTTCGAGATCTTGAGCGCCATCGCGATCACCCGCAGATCGACGGCCATCGGTTGCCGGATCGCCAGCAGACGGATGACCAGCTGGTCGATCTGTTCTTCAAGCTCGTCGATCCGGTCATCGTCCTTGACGACCAGCTCCGCTGCCGCGGAATCGCGTTCCACCAAGGCCTCGACGGCGGCGACGAGCTGCCGCTCGACCAGTCCGCCCATGGCCACGATCTTGCCGGTCAGATCGGCCAGGTCTTCGTCGAAGCCGCGCACCGTGTGCTTGCGGGCATAGATGTCGGCGTCAGGCATGCGTCGCTCCTCAGCCGAACCGGCCGGTAATGTAGTCTTGCGTCATCTGCTCGCGCGGCTTGGTGAAGACCTCGTCGGTCGGCCCGAACTCGATCAGCTTGCCGAGATGGAAGAAGGCCGTGCGCTGCGAGACCCGCGCCGCCTGCTGCATGTTGTGGGTGACGATCGCGATCGTGAAGCTCGCACGCAGCTCGTCGATCAGCTCCTCGACGTGGGCGGTGGCGATCGGGTCGAGCGCCGAGCAGGGCTCGTCCATCAGGATCACCTCGGGGCTGACCGCGATCGCGCGCGCGATGCACAGACGCTGCTGCTGCCCGCCGGACAGACTGTTGCCGGGCTGGTCGATGCGATCCGCGACCTCATCCCAGAGCCCGGCGCCGCGCAAGGCCGCCTCGACGATCTCGTCCATGTCCGCCTTGCTCCGGGCGAGCCCATGGATGCGCGGCCCGTAGGCGACGTTGTCGTAGATCGACTTCGGGAACGGGTTGGGTTTCTGGAACACCATACCCACCCGTGCCCGCAACTGCACCACGTCGACGTCCGGCGCATAGACATCGCGGCCGTCAAGGCGGATGTCCCCTTGGGTGCGGCAGCCGTCGATCGTGTCATTCATGCGGTTGAGGGTCCGCAGGAACGTCGACTTCCCGCAGCCCGAGGGCCCGATCAGCGCCGTGACCTCGCGCTCGCCGATGTTGAGGGTGACGTCGAACAGCGCCTGCTTGGCGCCGTACCAGAGATTGACGTTGCGAGCCGACATCTTGGTGGCGGGAGCTTCGGCCGCCTGGGCCGGCGATGCCCAGGCGGCGGTCTCGTTGATCGCGACGGCTACCATTTCTTCTCGAGCCTTTTGCGGAAGTAGATCGACACCGCATTCATGGCGATCAGGAACGCCAGGAGCACCATGATCGCCGCCGCGGTCCGTTCGGCGAACGCCCGCTCCGGGCTGTCGGCCCAGATGTAGATCTGCACCGGTAAGGCGGCGGCCGGCGAGAGCGGCGAGGTCGGGATGTCGACGATGAAGGCCTTCATTCCGATCATCAGCAGCGGTGCGGTCTCGCCCAGCGCGTGCGCCATGCCGATGATCGTGCCGGTCAAAATCCCGGGCAGCGCCAGCGGCAGGACATGGTGCGTCATGGTCTGCAGCTTGGAGGCGCCGATACCCAGCGCCGCTGCTCGGATCGATGGCGGCACGGCGCGCAAGGCCGCGCGGGTCGCGACCACGATCGTGGGCAGCACCAGCAGCGCCAAGGTCATGCCGCCGACCAGGGGCGACGACCGGGGCAGGCCGAAGCCGTTGAGGAATACCGCCAGCCCCAGAAGGCCGAACACGATCGAGGGCACCGCCGCCAAATTGTTGACGTTCACCTCGATGAGATCGGTCATCCGGTTCTTGGGGGCGAACTCCTCGAGGTAGAGTGCCGCGGCCACGCCGGTCGGGACGCAGAGCACAAGCGTCACCAGCATCAGGTAGGCCGAACCCCAAAGCGCGCCGTAGATGCCGGCCTGTTCCGGCTCGCGCGAATCGCCGCTGGTCAGAAAATTCGTGTTCCATTGCGTCCGCAGGCGACCATCGGCCTCGAGCCGGTCAAGCATGCCCAGCGCCTGATCGCTCAGGCGGCGATCCGCCTCGTCGCGGCCACGATTGGCATAGCCCTTGATGAATTGGTCGACCTCGTCGTCCGCGACGAGCCAGATCGGCTTGCTTTGACCGACAAGCGACGGGTCCGCCTGGACCAGCTTGCGCAGCTCGTTGGGCGCGCCAGAGCTGGCGAAACTGCGCACGAGCCGACGGTCCTGCCGGCTGGTGGCCTCCGGGAACAGCTTGGTCAGGGCGTCGTTGATCAGGCTGGCGTAGTTCGCCTGGGCCAGGACGGCAGGATCGCGCGTGCCCTGCGGGTCGATGACCGCGGGGTCGAAATTGATGTCGAGCTTGATGTAGGCCTCGCGGAAGGCTGGGTAACCCTGAGCAACGATGGTGAACAGGAGAAACCCGAGCAGGCCCAGGGCAAGGCAGATTGCCCCGATGCCCAGCGCCTTCAGTCTCGCTTCGCTGCGGTAGCGTTTGGCGGTCAGCGCCGCGGAATCCTCAAAGCTGGGCCGCGGCACGGTGGTCAGCCGCGCGAGCGGCGAGGACAAGGCCACCTCAGTCATATTTTTCTCGGTAGGTCTTCATCACGTAGAGGGCGATGACGTTCAGCATCAGCGTGGCCAGGAACAGCACCATCCCGAGCGCAAAGGCGGAGAGGGTCTTGGCGCTGTCGAATTCCTGGTCACCCACGAGCAGGGTGACGATCTGAACCGTGACCGTCGTCACCGCCTGCAGCGGGTTCGCGGTCAGGTTGGCGGCGAGGCCGGCGGCCATCACGACGATCATCGTCTCGCCCACCGCCCGGCTGATGGCCAGGAGGAAGCCGGCGATGATGCCGGGCAGTGCCGCCGGGATCAGCACCTGGGTGATGGTCTCGGCGCGCGTCGCGCCCAGGCCGAACGAGGCGTCGCGCAGCGAGGCCGGCACCGCCGAGATCGCATCGTCCGCGAGCGAGGAGACGAACGGAATGATCATGATGCCCATGACCAGGCCGGCCGCCAGGGCGCTTTCCGACGAGACGTCGAGGCCGATCGCCCCTCCGGCGCTGCGGAGCAATGGGGCGACCGTGAGGGCCGCGAAGAACCCGTAGACCACGGTCGGGATGCCGGCCAGGATCTCCAGGATCGGCTTGGCCGTCGCGCGGAATCTCGGGCTCGCATATTGCGAGAGGTAGATCGCCGAGAACATCCCCACCGGCCCGGCCACGAGCATCGCGATGGCGGTGATCAGGAACGTGCCGGCGAACAGCGGGACGGCCCCGAAGGCACCCGACGAGCCGACCTGATCCGCACGCAGCGCCGTTTGCGGGCTCCACTGCAGCCCGAACAGGAACTCGGTGATCGGCACCTTCTGGAAGAACCGGATCGATTCGAACACCACCGAGAACACGATCCCGGCGGTCGTCGCGATCGAGACGCCGGCCGCGAGCCACAAGGCGATCGTCACCCAGCGCTCGACCGTGTTGCGGGCGCGGAAATCCTTGCGCACCTGCTTCAAGGCGGCTGCGACACAGAAGGCGGCGAGTGCAACTCCGGCGACGAGCAGCGCGATGCGGCTGAAGGTCAGCAACGTGCCGTAATAGCCGGCGGCTGCCTGCATCGCGGGCGTGACATCGCCGGCCGGGGTCAGACCTTCGGCAATGCGGCGAACGCCGCTCATGAAGAAGCCGATCGCTTCCGGGCTCTGGCTCTGGACCTCCGGGGGCGCCGCGCTCACGACGATCGAGCGCAGCACGCTCGGCTCCAGCATCCGCCAGACCGCCCAAAGCGCCAGCGCCGGGCCAGCAGCCAGCAACGCGGCATAGGATGCGTAATAGCCGGGCCGCGAGTGCAGCTCGGACGAACGTCCCTCGGCTACCGCTAATGCGCGCCTGTTCGCGAGAAAATAGGCGGCGATCGCGATGACGACGATGACGACGGCGACGGGTGGCACCATGCTGGTCTCGATCGCTGCAATGCGGTGCCGGCCCGGCCGTCGGCCGGGCCGGCACGCCGAAGCTTACATCGCCACCGGCGTGAGCTGGAGCGCCGCGGCCCGCACCTGCTCGATCTGGTCTTCCGGCAGCGGGATCAGGCCCTTGTCGGCAAGGTAGCCTTCCTCGCCGATCGCGGCCTCGCTGGTGAACTCGGCGATGAACTCGCGCATGCCCGGCACCACGCCGACATGGGCGTTCTTGACATAGAAGTACAGCGAGCGCGCGACCGGATACTTGCCGTCGGCGATGTTCTCGAAGGTGGGCGCCACACCCTGGATCGTGCTGCCCTGCAGCTTGTCGACGTTCTGGTCGAGGAAGCTGTAGCCGAAGATGCCGAGCGACGACGGATTGGCCTCGAGCTTCTGCACGATCAGGTTGTCGTTCTCGCCGGCGTCGACGTAGGCGCCGTCCTCGCGCAGCGTCTGGCAGACCGCCTTCTTGGCGTTGGCGTCGGTCAGCGCCTTCACCTCGGGGATCTCCTCGCAGGCGCGATCCATCACCAGCTCGACGAACGCGTCGCGGGTGCCGGAGGTCGGCGGCGGACCCAGCACCTCGATCTTCTCGGCCGGCAGCGCGGGATTGATCTGGTTCCAGGTGCGGTTCGGGTTGGCGGCGAGCTTGCCATCGACCGGCACTTCCTTCGCCAGCGCCAGCCAAATCTCCTTCTCGGAGAGCGCGAACGGCGCGTGCTGCTTGCTGTTGGCGAGCACGATGCCGTCGAAGCCGATCTTGACCTCGGCGACCTCGGTCACCCCGGCCTTAGCGCAAGCCTCGAGCTCGCTCTTCTTGATCGGGCGCGAGGCGTTGGCGATGTCCGGGCTGTCCTCGCCGGCGCCGCCGCAGAACAGCTTGAAGCCGCCGCCGGTGCCGGTGCTCTCGACCACGGGGGTCTTCATGCCGGTTTTCTGGCCGAACTGCTCGGCCACGGCGGTCGAGAACGGGAACACGGTCGACGAGCCGACGATGCGGATCTGATCGCGGGCCTGGGCCTCGGCGGCGAATGCCAGCAGCCCGGCGGCAGCCGCGGAGAGGAGCAGACGAGTCATGATGCCTCCAGAGGTGGAAATCAGCCGAAGCCGATCCTGCGCGATGGTCGAGCGGGCTTTTATGAGAGATCTATGACAGCTCGGTGACAGCGGGCTCGTCGGCCGCCGCCACCGGCAGCACGATCGAGAAGATGCTGCCTGCACCGGGCGTGCTCTCGATCCCGAGATGTCCCTGATGGCGCCTGAGTATGTGCTTGACGATGGCAAGCCCGAGGCCGGTTCCGCCCAGACGCCGCGTGCGACCGGACTCGACGCGGTAGAACCGTTCGGTCAGGCGCGGCAAATGCTCCTTGGCGATCCCCGGGCCCTGGTCGGCGATGTCGACCTGGACGGCGGCGCGCCCGGCTGCCGGGCCCGCCGAGACGGGTGCCTGCGCCAGTGCCGCGGCGCGGATCCGGACCGTCTGGTCGGCACCACCGTATTTGATCGCATTGTCGACCAGGTTGACGAACAGTTGATGCAGCTGCTCGACGTCGCCCACGATCGTCGGCAGCGTTTCGGGGATCTCCAGCTCGAGACGGACGCTGTTCTTCTCAGCCGCGGCTCGCACCCGTTCGATTGCGTAGAGCAGGGCGTCGCGAGGGTTGCACCGTTCGCTGAGCGGCTGATTGGCGGCGAGTTCGATGCGGGAGAGCGACAGCAGATCGTCGACCAGGCGCCCCATGCGCGCGGCCTCCTCCGCCATGATCTCGAGGAACTGCTCGCGCGCTTTCGGGTCGTGCTTGGCGGGGCCGCGCAGGGTCTCGATGAAGCCTTGGATCGAGGCCAGCGGTGTCCTGATCTCGTGGCTGGCATTCGCCACGAAGTCGGAGCGCATCCGCTCGATCATGACCTGCTCGGTCTGCTCGCGGAACGCCAGGAGCAGCCCCTGACCGCCATCGCCGAGATCGACCGGCTCGATGCGGGCGCTGAACTGCTTGGCCCGATCATGCGTTGGGCTGAAAGTCACGCTGCTGGCCGTGGTACCGGCGAGCGCGCCGGTCACCGCCGCCAGCACGCCCGGGTCGCGCAGCACGCGGACCAGTGGCACGGGCGGGTCAGGCGCGGTGAAGCTGCGACGGGCGGCCGCGTTGGCCTGACGCACGGTCAGGGCCTGGTCGACGACCAGGATCGGGTCGGGCAGGGCCTCGATGATCGTCGCGAGCATCCGCTGCTGCGCCGCCATCCGTCGTGACTCGCGCCGCAGCTGCCGACCCAGTTCGGCCACCGGCCGCAGCAGCCGACCGGAGAAGGTGCTGTCGCTATCGTCGAGACGCGGCCCCTCCTGGCCGCGCGGCAGGCGCTCGATCCAGGTCGCGATGTTTTCGAGTTCGCGCAGACGGGCGCGCGCGAGAAAGGCGCCTGCGACGAAGCTGACGAGCCACGCCAGCACGGCAGCAACCGTGCCGACCACACCGAAGGCGGCGAGCCCGGCCAGCGCCAGGCCGGCCGGCGCGCTCCAAACGAGGCTCTCGCGCAGAAACGCACGATCGATGCGAATTGGCACCCGGCTAGCTGCGCGGTACTACCGAGATAGGAGCGCCGACCGGCACGACCCTAGCTGGCCGTCGCCGGCGTGCCCTCCACGGGTGCCCCCGTCTTCGCCTGAATTTCGTCGAGGGTGATGCCAGGTGCGATCTCGATCGCCTTGAAGGCGGTTCCCGTCTTGCGCGTGATCTCGAACACGCCAAGCTCGGTGATCACGATGTCGACCACGCCGGCGCCCGTCAGCGGCAGGGTGCACTGTTGCAGCAGCTTCTTCTCGTCGCCCTTGGCGGTGTGCTCCATGACCACGATCACCCGCTTCACGCCGGCGACCAGGTCCATGGCCCCACCCATCCCCTTCACCATCTTGCCCGGGATCATCCAGTTGGCGAGGTCGCCATTCACCGCCACCTGCATCGCTCCCAGGATCGACAGGTCGATATGCCCGCCGCGGATCATCCCGAAGCTGTCGGCCGAGGAGAAGTAGCTGGTCTGCGGCAGCTCGGTGACGGTCTGCTTGCCGGCATTGATCAGGTCGGCGTCCTCCTCGCCCTCGAACGGGAACGGCCCCATGCCCAGCATGCCGTTCTCGCTCTCGAGCGTGACCTCCACGCCGGGCGGGATGAAGTTGGCCACCAGCGTCGGGATGCCGATGCCGAGATTGACGTAGAACCCGTCCTTGAGCTCTTTCGCGGCGCGCGCCGCCATCTCGTCGCGAGTCCAGGCCATCGTTGCTCTCCTTCGCTCAGGCCGCGCGCTTGCGAACGGTGCGCTGCTCGATCCGCTTCTCGTAGTTTGTGCCCTGAATGATCCGGTCGACGAAGATCCCCGGCGTGTGGATGTGGTCGGGGTCGATCTCACCGTTAGGGACCAGATGCTCGACCTCGGCCACGCAGATCTTGCCCGCGGTCGCCGCCATCGGGTTGAAGTTCCGCGCCGTCTTGCGATAGACGAGATTGCCCTCGTGGTCGCCCTTCCACGCCTTGACGATCGCCAAGTCGGAGACGATTCCGCGCTCCATGACGTAGGTCTCGCCGTCGAAATCGCGCAGTTCCTTGCCCTCCGCGATCAGCGTACCCACGCCGGTCTTGGTGAAGAAGGCCGGGATGCCGGCGCCGCCGGCGCGGATCCGCTCGGCCAGCGTCCCTTGCGGATTGAACTCGACCTCAACCTCACCAGCCAGATATTGACGCGCGAACTCCTTGTTCTCGCCGACATAGGAGCTGATCATCTTCTTGATCATGCGGCGGTCGAGCAGCTTGCCGAGCCCCCACCCGTCGACGCCGCAATTGTTGCTGGCCACGGTGAGGCCCTTGATCCCGCTGGCGACGATCGCGTCGATCAGGTTCTCCGGGATGCCGCACAGGCCGAAGCCGCCGGCGACGATGGTCATGTCGTCGCGGAGAAGCCCGGCCAACGCCGAGGTTGCGTCGTCATGCACCTTCTTCATCGATTCCCTCCGAACATTTGGATCTGGCGGGTGCTCCGGCCTAGCCGTAGGTGCCACGCGGCGCGTCGGCTGGAAACAGGAACTCGCGGCCAATCTTGACGCGGTATTGGCCATCGTACGCGATCACGTCGGCGGTCGCATAGGTCTCGGTCCAGCGCTCCGGCAGGAACGAGCCGGTGCCGATGATGTCGATCGGCGCCTTGACGCTCGCCATCAGCTTGCATTTGGAGGGGCCGAAGCCCGATGACGCGATGATCTTGACCTGATCGAAGCCGTTGGCGTCGAGCTGCTCGCGCATGTGGTAGACTGCCGCCGCGGTGACCCCGGTACCGGTCAGCCAGCCCAGCTCCTCGCCGGTGCGGTAGGTCCGGATCGCCTGCGGCATGTGGCGCTCGAGCACGGCGTACGACGCCGCGACATCCAGGCCCTCGAGGAACCGGCCGCCATGCGTGTCCAGCCGGACCCCCAGGCGGCCAGCCGCGGCGAGCTCGGGGAAGCGCCGGCAAACCTCCAGCGCGTCGCTCACCTCCCGGCCAAAAAAGTCGACCAGCACGTAGAGCGGATCGTCGGGGAATACCGCATGGAACATCTCGGCTGCGCGCAGCGTGCTGCCGGCGTAGCCGATCAGCGCATGCGGCATGGTACCCAAGCCCTTGGTCTGGCCGAAGAAATGCGCGGTCGCGTCGGTGGCGTTGCCGATGAAGCCTACCGCCCCGGCCTCGCGCTTGGCCCTGGCCGAGCCGACCGAGGCGGCATAGGCCATCATCTCGGCCATCTCGGCCCCGGCGCAATGCCGCGCATCCATGGCCAGGAAGCCGGCATAGGGCAGGTCGGTACACATGGTGTAGGCGTTGTAGGCGGCGACGCAGGCCGGCCCCAGCCGCTGCAGGAACACGGTCTCCAGGTCGACCAGATGGTGGAACGGCCCGTGGATGTAGATCATCGGCTCGCCGGCGCCGACCCAGGCACCTTCCTCGTGCAGCAGCTCCACGGTGACGTCCGCGCCGCGATCCGAGGCCACCTGCCGCAGCCAGTCGACCGCGAGTCGAGGGGTGGAAAGGACCGGGCGCCGCATGAACACCGCATAGGTGACGCGCGCATCGCCGAAGCGCTCGACGATGGCCCTGGTCTTGGCGAAGTATTTGTCGGTGTAACGACCAACCTCGCCCTCGGTCGTCGCCAT
This sequence comes from uncultured Alphaproteobacteria bacterium, assembly GCA_963798145.1. Lineage (GTDB taxonomy): Bacteria > Pseudomonadota > Alphaproteobacteria > Geminicoccales > Geminicoccaceae > Benzoatithermus. The sequence continues at coordinate 25,938 of CAWCSG010000018.1, read as the reverse complement.
TCTCGGGCCCTTCGCTCGCTGCACGCCGCTGCGGAGCTAAGGGTGCGCCCGCCGAGGAGTCAATCGCGGCGACGGTAAAGGTGACGCTCGATCGCAGTGGCCCGCATGGCACGATCGAGTCGAAGCTGCTAGACAAGTAACCGACGAGGATATGCATCAGGACAATTCGACCCGATTCATGCACCGGAAACTGGCGGCGATCTTGGGCGCGGACGTCGTCGCCTACAGCAAGCACATGTCCCTCGACGAAGAGCGGACATTGGCTGCGCTGCACGAGGTGCTGGGCGCGTTCGAGCTGTTCGCCCGGCAGCATGGCGGCCGCCCGTTCGGTCGCGCCGGCGATTCGATCCTGGCGGTGTTCGATAGCCCGGTCGAGGCGGTCCGCTGCGCCGCCGAACTGCAGCGCCATCTCGCCCAGCAGCGCATCACGCCGACGGCGGCCGGGCCGCTGACGCTGCGGATGGCCGTCAACCTCGGCGACGTGATCGAGGACGAAGGCAACGTCTATGGCGACGGCGTCAATACGGCTGCCCGGCTGCAGGGTCTCGCGGGCGCCGGCGGGCTGGTTGTATCGCGCTCCGCCTACGAGCACCTCCAGGGCAAGATCGACCTGCGCTTCGCGCACATGGGCGCCCACAAGCTGCACAATCTGGCATCGCGGGTGCATGCCTACCGCGCCGACATCGGCACCGGCTCCAGGCCCGGCTGGCTCCGGACGCACCGCGGCTACGCTGCCGCGGCCGCGCTGCTGGTGGCCGCCGTCTTGGCCGGTGGCGTGTTCATGGCGTACCCACGGCCCCCGGCGACCCGGCTCGATACCCTGCAGGAGCTGGCCCCGGAGCTGCCGGCGGCGCCGTCGATCGCGGTGATGCCTTTCGCAAATCTGTCGGACAATCCCGAATATCTGTACTTGGCCGACGGACTCACCGACGACCTGATCACCGATCTCGCCCGGATCAGCGATCTGTTCGTCATCGCCTACAACTCCGTCGGCAACTATCGCGGCCGCGAGGACGCGGTGCGGACCGCCGGCCGCGAGCTCGGCGTGCGTTACGTCATGCAGGGCTCGCTGCGCCGGCTCGATCAGAAGCTGCGGGTCAACGTGTCGCTGATCGACACGCTCTCGGGCGGGCATGTCTGGGCGGATCGCTACGACACCGGCTACGAGGATCTGTTCGACCTCGAGGACGACATCGTCAACAGCGTCGCGCGCAAGCTCGCGCTCAAGATTTCGGCGAGCCAGCAGGCGGGGATCGACGCGCGCGAGACCACCTCGATCGCCGCCTACGACGCCTACCGCCGCGGCTGGGCCAACGCGCTGCGCAAGACGCCGGACGGTCTGGCCGAGGCATTGAAACTGTTCAAGCAGGCGGTGACCATCGACCCGGACTATGCCCGTGCGCAGGCGGCGATCGGGCTGGTCTATTGGAACTCGTGGATCTGGGGTTGGGAGTCGAGCGTCGGCGAGACCTGGGAGACCGCCCCGGCGCGGGCCGACGAATATGCCAAGAAGGCCCTGCGCCGGCCGACCGCCACCGCCTACCAGCTTGCATCCCAGATCAATCTCTACGCGCGCCGCTACACGGAGGCGCGACGCTTCGCGGAGCTGGCCCTCGAGCTCGACCCCAAGGACCCGAGCAGCCAAGTGGCGTTGGCAGAGGTGGAGATCTATACCGGTGAGCCGGAGCGTAGCCTGGAGCCGATCCGGACCTCGATGCGGTTGGATCCGCTCTATCCCCCCTACCGGCAGTTCGTGCTCGGCCTCGCGGAGTTTGGCCTGGAGCACTACGACGCTGCTGCCGAGCTGTTCCAGCATGCTCTGGAGCGTAATCCTGAGGACTACGCGCCGGCCGCGCCGCTCGCCGCCCTTTATGTGCATCTAGGACAGGAAGAGCAGGCCAAGGCGGCGCTCGCGACCTATCTCGCCGGCTGGAGCGAGGCGAACCTGGAGGAATTTGCCACCTATTGGCCCTACGAGCGCAAGGTCGATCTCGACCGGATTACCGGCCCGCTACGCATGCTCGGCGTGCCCGAGAAACTCCCCTGATCCATGAAGGTCCTCGCCGCCGCCCGACGAGCCTTCGACACCGTGCCCATCTACCGCCGTCTCTACGGTGACCGGCCAGCGCGGGCGCGGGCTGTCCCCGCCATCGGCCCGAGCGCCTTCCATCTTGCCGACAGCGTGGCCGACTGCGTCGTCGACGCCGATGCAGTCGTCGCTGCCGTGGCGCCGTTGTGCCGAGGTTTGCCCCGCCTGCCGTTCTCACCGGTGGAGGATCGCGCCGAGGCGCAGGCGCGCGAGCAACGCCTGCTGGCTGCCCTCGACCTGCTGGGCTGCACCGCGAGTGGGGTGCGCTCTCTGCTGCTGGCCGACGATGCGACCGGCCCCCTGGCTGCCCGATTGTCGAACAGCCTCGTAGCCAGCGGCGGCTCGGCCTCGATCTTGTTCCATGCAGTCGACCCTGTGGAGACCGGCCGCGCGGTCGCGGCGCTCGATCCGCGCTACCTGATCCTGCTGGCAAGCGATCCACGGCTCGACGACCTTGGTGCGGCCGGGTCCACCGTGCTGCGGCTGGTCGGTCTTGATGGCTGGCGGCGCAGCGACCGGCGCGTCGACCGCCTGCTGTTCAGCGACGAGTTACATGCGATCGGCGCCGCGCGCGCCGGCGAGCCGTTCACGCTGCTGCCCGAGGGCGGCCTCGTGTTCGAGGCGAACGATCCCGGCGGCCAGCTGCTCGTGACCACGACGGCGTTCAGCTGCTTGCCGCTGATCCGCTACGCGCTCGGGCCGACAGGTGACGATCTGCGCCAGGGCCGGCCATGAGCGGTGGCTTCGCGCTGTGCCCATTGGACGGCGGCCGGATCGGTGTCGTTGACGGCGATGGCCGGGTCCGGGCGGAGCTGAGGTCGCTGTTCCAGCGGTTGGCGGTCAGCTCACCCCACTACCGCGATCTGCTGGCGGGCGCGTCGTCCGACGATCCGCTGTTGACGCTGGCGGCGATGCCGCCGACCGAGAAGCCGGCCTATCGCGGAGTGCTGGCGCGCGAGTGCCTCGCGGCCATGGGTGCGTCCAGCTTCATCTCCGACCACAGCTCCGGCACGACCGCGCAGCCGGTCGCCCGTTACTCGCGCCCCGTCGACGAACTGGCGGAGCAGCGCCTGACCGAGCCCGTGTTCGCCGCGGCCGGCATCGGCCCGGGCAGCCGGTTCCTGTGCATCGACGTCAACGCCGCCGAGATCGCCGACTTCTATGCCCGCACCGCGAGGGCGCTCGGCGCCGCCTGCACCGCGTTCCTCCATCTCTCGGCCGATCTCGACGCGGCGGCCGCCGCCGTCCGCCGGTTCGCCCCCACCCATGTGATCACCATCCCTTCGCTCCTGGCCCGCCTCTGGTCGGCAAGTCCAGCCGCACCCGACGGGCTGCAGCGCGATCGTCAGCGTCGGCGAGCTGCTCTCGCCCGAGCTGCGGGCAGCTGTGACGCGAGGCTGGGGGTGCCGGATCTTCTCCTTCTACGGCACCACGGAAACCGGCGGTGTCGGCGCCGAATGCGGTGATCGGTCCGGCCACCATTTCGATCCGTGCGCGTTTGTTCCGCTCCTCGAGCATGCCGCGATGATGGAACCCGGCCTCGTCCAGGGCGAGCTGCTGCTGACCACCACGCGGCACCGGACCCACGCTGTGGTGAACTACCGGGTCGGCGACATCGTCCGTATCGACGTCCGTCCCTGTCGATGCGGCGACCCGCGCCCGCGCCTGGTGCCCGTACGCCGCTCCAGCGACGCCCTGATCTTCGCCGGCTACAAGTTCTCCTACGAGACCCTGTACGGCGCCCTTGTCGCAGGCGTGCCCGGCGTCCTCGGCGCCGTCTTCGCGGTCCACGACGGCGACCCCGGCCGGTCGCTCGTCACGCTGCGCGTGCACGCCGTGACCCGCCAGCCCATGACAGCCGAGACGGTCGCCCAGGCGCTGCGCGCCAGCCTGCCGGATCTCGACGCGATGGCCCGCAGCGGCGTGCTGCGGGTCGAGATCGCCGACGGCCCGCCGACGCCGACCCCTCGCAAGGGCGACCGCATCCTCGACCTGCGCCGGTATGCCGCCGGCAGGGCGGCAGCTTCGTAGCGGCCAACGGGGACACTCGCCCAGATCAGCGGGCGCCCGCCTGCGTGATCGGCGGGAGCCGGGCGAGGTGCAGGGAGATCAGGAACGCCGCTACCAGCAGCGCGCCCACCAGTGCTGCGACCCCCGGCCAGCCCTGGGAAGTCCAGAACAACCCGCCCAGGGAACCCATCACGCTGGAGCCGAGATAGTAGAAGAACAGATAGAGTGCGGAGGCTTGGGCCTTTCCTGCCATCGCGCGGATGCCGACCCAGCTGCTGACCACGGAATGCGCGCCGAAGAAGCCGAACGTGAACACGCCCATGCCGACAATGAGCACGGGTAGCGCGTCGGCGAGGGTGAGGGCGAGGCCCGCCAGCATCAGGAGGATGTTGGCCCACAAGACGCGACGGCGGCCGATGCTGCTGGCAAGGGTGCCGACGGCCACCGAGCTCACGGTACCGACCAGATAGAGGACGAAGATCGACGCGACCACGGTCTGGCTGAGGCCGAAGGGCGGCGCCAGCAGCCGGAAGCCGACATAGTTGTAGACCGTAACGAAGCTGCCCATCAGCAGGAAACCCTGCGCGAACAGCCACGGCAGGCCCCGGTCGCCGAACAGCTCGACCGCGCGGGCGAGCAGGAACCCCGCGTCCAGCGGGCGCGCGCGAAACCGCGCCGAGGGCGGCAGGCTGCGCCAGAACAGGATGCCCGCGACGAGGCACAGGCAGCCGAGCACCGCGAGGGCGACGCGCCACGACACGAAATCCACCAGCACGCCGGTGAGCAGGCGACCACCCATGCCGCCCAGCGAGCTGCCGCTGATGTAGAGGCCCATGGCGAGGCCCACCGATTTCGGGTGCATCTCCTCGCCGACATAGGCCATGGCGACGGCCGGCAGGCCGCTCAGCGCCAGGCCCAGCAGAGCCCGCATCACCAGGAGCGCCGGCCAGCTGGGTGCGAGTGCCGCGGCCAGGGTCAGGAGTGCCGAGGCCAGCAGGGCTGCCAGCATCACCGGCTTGCGGCCCCAGACATCCGACAGGGAACTTGCCAGCAGCATGGCGACTGCGAGCGTCGCGGTGGTGACCGAGAGTGCCAGGCTGCTGGCGGCGGCGCCGAGCTCGAACTCGGCGGCGAACAGTGGCAGCAGTGGCTGCACGCTGTAGAGGAGCGCGAAGGTCGAGAAGCCGGCAGCGAACATGGCGAGATTGGTGCGCCGGAATGCCGGCGAGCCGCTCTCGATCAGCCCCAAGCTGGGTGAAGGTGCCGCGCTCTCGCTCAAATCGACCGGCTCCTCGCCCAAGCGAAACCGGACCCTGGCGGGCGGCCGGCGCAAGGTGCAAACTCCCAACATGCTGGCACCGCTTCCACAATGTGGGGCGTCGCCCGGCTCTCGGGGAGTGACAATGCGGATCGCAGTGTTCCAGGGGCCGCTCGAAAGCGGCGATGTCGTGCAGAACCTGGACCGGCTGGAGCAAGCGGCGGCCAAGGCCGCGGCGGGTGGCGCCGGCTTGCTGATCTGCCCGGAGATGTTCCTTACCGGCTACGCGATCGGACCCCGGGCGGTCGCGGCGCTGGCCGAGCGCGTGGATGGGCCGGCGGCGGTGCGGGCCGCCGGCATCGCGCGGGCCGCCGGCATTGCAGTACTCTACGGCTACCCGGAGCGCGGCGAGGACGGCCGGGTCTACAATGCGGCGCTCCTGGTCGATCGGGACGGGCAACGGCGCGCGAATCACCGTAAGACGCATCTGTTCGGTACGCTCGACCGCAATGCCTTCGCGCCGGGGCAGGGACCTCCGACCGTGGCCGAGCTGGACGGGCTCAAGATCGGGATCCTCATCTGCTACGATGTCGAGTTCCCCGAGAACGTCAGGCTCTTGGCATTGCAGGGTGTCGAGCTGGTCGCCGTGCCTACCGCCAATATGGCGCCGTACGCATTCGTGTGTCGCTCCCTCGTGCCCGCGCGCGCCTACGAGAACCACCTGTTCCTGGCCTATGCCAACCGCTGCGGCCACGAGGGCGAGCTCGAGTATCTGGGTCAGTCCTGCATCGTGGCCCCCGACGGTTCCGACCTCGCCCGCGCCGGCCCTGGCGAGGAGCTGATCCTCGCCGACATCGACCCGGCGCGGATCGAAGCCGTGCGCCCGCACAACCCCTACCTCCTTGACCGCCGCCCGGAGCTGTATGGCGGCCTCGCAACGCCAGGGAAGCCAGCATGACCGCCGCCCATGAGCCCGCCATAGGTACCCCCGCGGACCCGCGGCCGATCACCTATTTCGGCCCGGACTTCCCGTTTGCGTTCGATGATTGGGTGAAGCACCCGGCCGGCCTGGGCCGCCTGCCGGCCGAGCGGCACGGCACCGAGGTCGCGATCGTGGGCTCGGGTGCTGCCGGCATGGTCGCGGCCTACGAGCTGATGCGGCTGGGCCTGAAGCCGGTGATCTACGAGGCTGGGCGGATCGGCGGACGCCTGCGCTCGCAATCGTTCGAGGGGGCGGAGGGGCCGATCGCCGAGCTTGGCGGCATGCGCTTTCCCGTCTCCTCGACCGCCTTCTACCACTATCTGGACCGGGTCGGCCTGACCACGAGCCCGTTCCCAAACCCGTTGGAGCGGGCGACGCCCAGCACGGTGATCGACCTCGACGGCGAGTCGATCTACGTCGAGAAGGCCGAAGATCTGCCGCCCCTGTTCGTCGAGGTCGCCGACGCCTGGCGCGAGGCGCTGGAGGAGGGTGCGCGCTTTTCCGAGGTCCAGGACGCGATCCGCGCGCGCGACGTGGGCAGGCTCAAGGCCGTCTGGGACGAGTTGGTGCCGCTCTGGGACGACCGCAGCTTCTACGATTTCGTCGCCACCAGCCGCGCCTTCGCCAGCCGCACCTTCCGCCACCGCGAGGTGTTCGGCCAGGTCGGCTTCGGCACTGGCGGCTGGGACACCGATTTCCCGAACTCGATGCTGGAGATCCTGCGCGTCGTGGTGACCAACTGCGACGAGGGCCAGCGGCTGGTCGTCGGCGGCGTCGAGCAGCTGCCGCGCCGGCTCTGGCGCCGGGCCGCCGAGCGCATGGCGCACTGGCCGGCGGGCACGACGCTGGAGAAGCTGCACCGCGGTGCGGCGCGGCCGGGCGTGGTGCGCATAGCGCCTTCCGGGCAGGACCGCTTCGCCATCACCGATCGCTGGGGCGACACGCGCGAATACCCGGCCGTGCTGGTGACCTGCCAGTCCTGGCTGCTCACCACCCACATCGACTGCGCCGAATCGATCTTCTCGCCCCGTCTGTGGATGGCGCTCGATCGCACCCGTTACATGCAGTCGGCCAAGACCTTCGTCATGGTCGACCGGCCGTTCTGGAACGACCGCGACCCGGCCACCGGCAGGTATCGGATGAGCATGACCCTGTCCGACCGGCTGACCCGCGGCACCTATCTGTTCGACCACGGGCCGGACCAGCCGGCGGTGATCTGCCTGTCCTACACCTGGATGGGCGACGCCTTGAAGCTGCTGCCGCTGCCGATCGACCAGCGGGTCGAGCTGATGCTGGGCAGCCTGAAAAAGGTCTATCCCGGCCTCGACATCGAGAAGCACATCATCGGCGACCCGATCACCGTCTCCTGGGAGAGCGACCCGCACTTCCTGGGCGCGTTCAAGGGCGCCTTGCCCGGCCACTACCGCTACAACCGGCGCATGTACTGCCATTTCATGCAGGATGAGCTGCCGCCGACCGAGCGCGGGATCTTTCTGGCCGGCGACGACGTCTCCTGGACTCCCGGCTGGGTCGAGGGGGCTGTCACCACCGGCCTGAACGCGGTCTGGGGTATTCTGCATCATCTCGGCGGCACGTCCCATCCCGACAATCCGGGTCCGGGCGATCGGTTCGAGGAGCTGGCGCCGGTGGCGCTGCCCGACTGAGCACAGCAAGCCGCAGCGCGTACCGTGTGGAATTGACAATGTTTCGGCGCCGCCCCACATCCGCGGCGGCCCGGAAGGATTAGCTAGTGACCATCGGATGACCACGCTCCTCGACTTCGAAAAGCCGATCCTCGAGCTCGAGGGCAAGGTGAAGGAGCTGCGCCTGCTCTCCGACGGCGGCGAGCTCGACATCGCGGACGAGGTCGTCCGGCTCGAGGGCCGCGCCTCCAAGTTGCTGTCGCAGACCTACGCCAAGCTCACCGCCTGGCAGAAGACCCAGGTCGCGCGCCACGCCGACCGGCCGCATTTCAAGGACTATGCCGAGGCGCTGATCGAGGATTTCACGCCGCTCGCCGGCGACCGGCTTTACGGCGAGGATCGCGCCATCGTCGGCGGCCTGGGCCGGTTCCGTGGGCTCGCCGTGATGGTCGTCGGTCACGAGAAGGGCGCCGACACCGAAGATCGCGTGCGCCACAATTTCGGCATGGCCCGGCCCGAGGGCTACCGAAAGGCAGTCCGGCTGATGCGGCTGGCCGAGCGCTTCCGCCTGCCGGTGCTGACCTTCGTCGACACGCCCGGTGCCCATCCCGGCATCGATGCCGAGGAGCGCGGCCAGGCGGAAGCGATCGCGCGCGCGATCGAGGTCTGCCTGTCGCTCGAGGTGCCGCTGGTCGCCACGATCGTCGGCGAGGGTGGCTCCGGTGGGGCCATCGCCTTGGCTGCCGCCGATCGGATCCTGATCCTCGAGCATTCCATCTATTCGGTGATCTCGCCCGAAGGCTGTGCCGCCATCCTCTGGCGCGCCAACGATCAGGCGCCGACCGCGGCTGAAGCCCTGAAGCTGACGGCCCAGGACCTGTTCGGCCACCGGCTGGTCGATCAGGTCATTCCCGAGCCGATGGGTGGCGCCCATCGCGGTCGGGCGACGACGATCGCCGCCGTCGGCGACGCGATCGAGCAGCAGCTCCGCCCGCTGCTGCGGCTGTCGGGCGCCGAGCTCAAGCGCAGCCGGCGCGACAAGTTTCTGCGCATGGGCCAGCCGCCCGAGCCGAAGGCGGCGACACCGGCGGCTTAGCTCAAGCGGAAGATCGGTGCCAGCGCCGGTAGGCGACGGGCAGGATGGCCAGGGCGGCCAGTCCCAACAGCGGCACAAGCATCTGCGGCTCGAGGATCAGGCGGAGGTTCGGCTGCCCGCCGTGATCGAGCACCGCACCCATCCCGCTGCCCGCGCCGGCGAAGAGGAGCGTACCCGGGATGATCCCCAGGACCGTCGCCATGGCGTAGGTCGCCAGCGGCACGCCCAGCACGGCCGGCACCAGGTTGACGAGCCAGAACGGGAACAATGGGATCAGGCGCAGCACCAGGAGGTAGGAGAACGCGTCCTCGCGGAAGCCCGCCTCCATGCGGTGCAGCCACGGACCGGCCCGATCGCGAAGTGCCGAGCCGATGGCGGCGCGTGCGACGATGAATACGGCAACCGCACCGGCCGTGGCGCCAAGCACGGACCAGAGCCCGCCCAGCCACGTCCCGAACAGGAACCCGGCCGTCAAGGTCAGGAACGCCGCCCCCGGCAGCGACAGCGCCGTGGCTACCGCATAGACGAGGACGAACGCCAGGGGTGCGCCGAGCGAATGCGCCGCCACGAATGCCTGGAGTCCTTCGCGCTGGGATTGCAGCGTCTCGAGGCTGAGCTCGCGATGCAGGCCCGAGCCGTACACGGCCATGCCCAGCGCCACGAGCGCCAGCAGCGGCAGCCAGCGCCGGGCCGCATGCCGGCTCATCCGAGCTTGGCCAGGAGGCGCACCAGCCAGCGGACCCGCGCACTGAACAGCTTTGGTGCGTAGTAGGTACCGGCCACGCGCGTGCTAACCTCGCTCAGCGTCGGGTAAGGCACGACGAGGCTGGCCATGGCGCGCATCTTCAAGCGGCGCTCGACCGCCAGCACCCAGGGGAGGATCAGCTCCCCGGCATGGGTGCCCACCATGCTCGCACCCAGCACCCTGCCGCCACGGCCGACCACGACCTTGATGAGCCCCTCGGTCGCCCGCTCGGCCTGTGCGCGATCGTTGTCGGCGAACGCGCACCGGACGACCTCGTGGACGATGCCCTGCGCCCGCGCGTCGTTCTCGCTCAGCCCCACGGTGGCGAGTTCGGGATCGGTGAAGGTCACCCAGGGGATCGACCGGTTGCTGGCCCGCGCGGGCAGCCGGAACAGGGCGTTGCGGATCACGACCCGGGCCTGGTAGCTGGCCAGATGGGTGAGCTGGAGCCCGCCGGCCACGTCGCCGATCGCGAAGACCCGCGCGTTGGTGGTGCGCAGCCGCGCGTCGACCTTGATGCCTTTGTGGTCGTGCGCGATGCCGGCGAGGTCGAGGCCTAGCCCCTCGATATTGGCCCTGCGACCGGTGGCAATCAGTAGTTGCGTACCTGCCAGACGGTTGGGGCCGGCCCCGTGTTCGATCACCACGGCCGGGCCGCGTTCCACGGCCAACACGCTGGCGTGCTCGTACAAGTTCACGCCCTCGGCCAGCAGCCGCCCGCGGACCACCGCTGTCAGCTCCGGGTCGTCCTTGGGCAGGATCGGACCAAGATCGATCATCGCGACCTCGGACCCGAGCCGGCGAAATGCCTGCGCCAGTTCGCAACCGATCGGCCCGGCGCCGAGCACGAGGAGCCGGGACGGCAATTGGTCGAGGTCGAACACGCTCTCGTTGGTCAGATGCGGTACATCGGCCAGTCCGGGCACGGCCGGCAGGGCGGGCCGGCTGCCGGTGGCGATCACGAAACGACGCGCCCTGATCTGCTGCCCCCCGGCCGCAACGATGTCGGGCGCGGTGAACCGCGCCTGCTCGCGGATCACCGTGACCCCCAGCGCCCCGAACCGTTCGGCGCTGTCGTGCGGGGCGATGGCTGCGATCACGCCATGAACGTGCTGGCGCACCGCCACAAAGTCGACCCGCGGTGTCACCGGCGCGATGCCGAACGGCCCGCCGGCGCGCAGCGCCTGGGCCGCCGCGGCGGCAGCGATCAGGCTCTTGGACGGCACGCAGCCGACATTCAGGCAGTCGCCGCCCATTGCGCCGCGCTCGACGAGCACCACCGACGCCCCCAGCTGCACGGCGCCCGCAGCGACGCTGAGCCCAGCCGAGCCGGCTCCAATGACGCACAGATCGGGGGTCAGGGTCGGGCTCATCACCGGTTCCGCGCGGGCCGCCCGGTGGCGGCGCCCGCTCTCGACTATCGTCACGCTCCCGGCCGCCGCTCAAGCCAAGAGGCATAACGAGGCCGTGACGCCGTCGCCTTGTGGCGGTTGCCACATCTCGCTATAGCGCCGCCATGCTGACGAAGAGGCACGAGATCCTGGCCCGGCTGGCCGAGCTGGGCATCGACGAGCGCACGACCATGCACGCGCCGGTGTTCACGGTCGAGGAGGCGCAGCTCCATACCCACGATCTGCCCGGCGGGCACTGCAAGAACCTGTTCCTCAAGGACAAGAAGGACCGCCTCTGGCTCGTCACCTGCCTGGACGAGCAGCGGGTCGACCTGAACCGCCTGTCGAAGCTGTTGGGTGCGGCCCGCTTCTCGTTCGGCCGCGCCGAACTCCTGCGCGAGGTGCTGGGCGTGACACCCGGCAGCGTGACCCCGCTGGCGATCGTCAACGACGTGGACCACCGGGTTACCCACGTTCTCGACACCAAGCTGGTCGCCCACGAACTGGTCAACTGCCACCCGCTGGAGAACGACGCCACGACCACGCTGACCAGCGCCGACCTGCTGCGCTTCATCCGTGCCACGGGCCATGAGCCGCTGCTCCTGGACCTCGATCTGTCGCTTTCGGATGGAGCCGAGACTTGAGACTTCATTTCAGCTCGTTCCTGCTGCCGGTGGCGGCGATGACGGCGGTTGTCGTGGCCTCCAACTGGCTGGTCCAGTTCCCGATCAACGACCTGCTGACCTGGGGTGCGATCAGCTACCCGTTCAGCTTCCTGATCACCGACCTCACCACCCGCCTGCAGGGGGCCGAGCGCGCGCGGCGCGTGGTCTGGGTCGGGTTCGCGCTGGCCGTGCTGCTATCGCTCTGGCTCGCAACGCCGCGGATCGCACTGGCCTCCGGCATGGCGTTCCTGGTCGGCCAGCTGCTCGACATCCAGGTGTTTCAGCGCCTGCGCCGCGGCACCTGGTGGCGCGCGCCGCTGGTCAGCTCGACACTGGGCTCGATCGTCGACACGGCCTTGTTCTTCTCGCTGGCCTTCGCGGGTACGGACGTGCCGTGGACCACACTGGCGCTGGGCGACCTCGGCGTGAAGCTGGTCCTGGCGATCCTCGCCCTCGCGCCATTTCGCGCCGTGCTGGCGGTAGCACTGCCGGCAACGCGGCCGGCAGCCTAGGCGCGGAACGCCCAGAGCTTGCTGAAGGTGAAGGTCAGGATCGGGGTGACGCCAGCGATCAGGGGGATGCTCCAGCCATAGTGCAGCCCAAGCGTGCCGGTCACGAGCTGGACGAAGCCCGTGTTGAGCGCGAAGCCGAAGAACGCGACCAGCCAGAACCGCACGAGGCTACGCCGGGCATCTGCGGTTGCCTCGCCGGCAAACGTCCAGCGCCGGTGCCCGACGAAGGACACGTTCACCCCGATCCCGAATCCGAGCGCGTTCGCGACCAGCGGTCGCAGGCCGAGCAGCTCGATGGTGCCGCCATAGACGGCGACGTGCATGGCGGTGGCGCCAAGGCCGACGATGGCGAAACGGCCATATTGCAGGCCGAGCCGGAGCAGTGGCAGGCGCGGACCGGGTCCCGCCCTCTGGCCCGCGCGCCGAGGTGTCATGTCGCGGCGGTTCAGGTCACGGAGATCGAGTAGGGGTCGCGTGGTGCGACGACCAAATCATAGGCCAGCTTGCCGCAGACCAGGAGCACCAGCAGTGCAAGCAGGATGCGGGTCTGCTCGGCCTTCAGACGGCCGCCGAACCGGGTTCCGAATTGAGCCCCGACCACACCGCCGGCGATCAGCAGCAGTGCCAGCATGATGTCGACGCTGTGATTGGCATAGGCATGCAGGAATCCGGTCACTGCGGCCACGAAGCAGATCTGGAACAGGGACGTGCCGACCACGACCACGGTTGGCATGCCGATCAGGTAGATCATCGCCGGCACCATGACGAAGCCGCCACCGATGCCGAGGATGGCCGCGAGCAGGCCGCCAGACGCTCCGATGAGCAATGGCATCAGGATGCTGATATAGAGACGCGATTCCGGGAACCGCATCTTCAGGGGCCAGCCGTGCATCCAATAATGCTTATGCAGCCGGCTGCGCCGACTGCTCGGCCGGGTGCTGCGCAAGATGGCACCCAGGCTTTCCACGAACATCAGCATCCCGATGGCGCCCAGGAAAAGCACATAGGCGACGCTGATGAAGACGTCGATCTGGCCGAGGCGCACCAACAGGCGAAACAAGGCCACGCCGGCGATCGAGCCCACCATGCCGCCGGCGACCAGCACCCAGCCCATCTTGAAGTCGACCGCCTTGCGGCGAATGTTGGCCAGTACGCCGGACACCGACGAGGCCAGGATCTGGGCCGACTGTGTCCCGACCGCGACCGCCGGCGGAATGCCCATCAGGATCAGGACCGGGGTCATGAGAAACCCGCCGCCGACCCCAAACAGCCCGGACAGGAATCCGATCACCCCGCCAAGCCCGAGCATCCAGAACAGGTTCACGGACATCTCGGCGACCGGCAGGTAGATGTCCATGTCGCAGCGGTCCGCTTCGGACGGTGGCTGGTTCGATCCACCAACATCCGGCCGCCGACAAAGTCAAGGTAGCCGAGGACGTCGCATTCAGCTGCCGCTCGGTGGGGCCGGCATCGGACAGAGGGGGAACGCTTCCGCCAATCGGGCGCACGCTGTCTGCGCCGCACGACAGGCTCACCTGCCTGGGTCCACCCCTCGCGCCGCGCCGGCCACGATCAGGAATCGAGCCGCTCCGCGTTGATCTCGATCAGGTGCCGGTCGGGATCGGTGACGTAGAGCTGGGGGTAGCCGGTCAGTGCCCGCGGCCGTGCCAGCAGATGCATCGGGTCGGAGCCGGCGACATCCTCGCGATAGCCATGGCCCATCAGATGCTCGAGCGCGCGCCGATAGCTCGGCACACGGATTGCGAAATGCAGCTGGTTCGCGTCCGTGCCGGTGCCGCCTTGCGCATCGACGTTCTGGCCCGCGATCAGATGCAGCTCGCGGTCGCCGAGCCGGAACCAGGCGCCCGGGAACGGAAATGGCGGCCGCTGGATCTCCTCCAGCCCCAGCACGTCGCGATAGAATTGCCGCGACCGATCGAGGTCGGTCGTCGGCAGGCTGATATGGTGCAGCTGCAGAATCTCCATGCGCCGCTCTCCCCCCTGGTTGCTCTGGCCACTGGCGCCGCCGCCGGGCCGGCAGCGCGTTCCACCTTCATCATGGCGGGCGGCGCGGCCGCGTAAAGCCCCGATGCGGATTGCCTGCGCAGCGTGGCGCTGATGCCTCAGCGGGTGGCCAGCAACGCGTTCATCTCGGCGAGCAGCCGCGTCTTGGCCTCGGCGGCTTCGGCCGACAGCGGCGCACCCATCAGGTTGGTGGTCTCATGCGGGTCGCTGAGGATGTTGTAGAGTTCCTGCTTGGCGCCGCGTGTCACGACCTTGTATCGCCCGCCACGCATCGATCGTATGGCCTTGTTGTTCCATCTGTCGGTGAACGTCTCGTTGTAGTTGTACACGCGGCCATTGCTGCCGGTGGTTGAAGTCACATAGGGCACGAGGCTCTTGCCATCGATCTTGCGCCCAGCCGGGACGACGGTCGCCGGGATTCCCGCTAGCTGCAGGATGGTGGGGAACAGATCGACGTCCTGGGTGAGCCGCTGGTCCACGCGCGGCACCGTGCCGGTGACGCCCTTGCCGGCGATGACGAATGGCACCGCGACGCCGCATTGGTAGATGGTCGATTTGCAGCCCCTGGGGCCGTAAGGCGCGCGGTGCACCGTTTTTGCCGTGCCGTTGTCGCCGAGCAGGATCACGGTCGTCGTCGAAAAGTCGACGCGGGCGAGAACGCGACCGAGCTCGGTGTCCATCGCCTGAACCACCGCGTCGAAATGTACTTGATCATCGACCGGGCCGGCGGAGATGGTGTCGTAGTCGTGCAGGTTGTTCGGTGGGCGCTCGTACCCGCCCGAGATCGTGTGCGGCGCATTGTAGTCGAGGCTGATGAAGTACGGCCTCGAATCAACCTTCGTCATCTGAGCGATGGCAAGGTCGCTTTGCAGCGTCGTGGCGTAGGTGGTCGTCGACCGCGATACGCCGTTGGTGACGTTGGCCCAGCGATAGTAGCTGTTGAGGGCGCCCCCGGGCAGCGGGCCGGAGAAGTCGTTGATGCCGCCCTGGGTCAGGGGCGCGTTCAGTCCGTCCGTGCCGTGGTAGAGATGCAGCTTGCCGATATAGGCGCGGCGATAGCGTTGACCGGCTGCCGAGGCAGTGAAAGCATCAAACAGCGTGAAGGCTTGGTTGGGCAGGTCGACCCGTTCCGGGCTGATCCATTCGGCGACCCCGTTCTCGGGGCGGAATGCATACTGACCCGTCATGATCGCAGCCCGGGTAGGGCTGCACTCCATGTGGACGTCCATGTTGGCGAACGTGATGCCTCGGTTTGCGAGCGCAGCCATGTTCGGCTGGGGCGCGCGCGGGACAGTGGTAGCTGGCCAGGCCGGGGACGCCCATGCTGCGTCCTGGCCGAAGTCGTCGAGCACGACGAGCAGGATGTTGCCGTCGGCGCCCTCGGCCACTGGGCTCAGCGCGGCGCAAGCGATCGGCAGAGCAGTCGCGCCCGCGAGCAGATATCGTATAAGTCCGGTGTGCATCTTGTCCCCCGACATTGTTCGGTTTTCGACATTCCTGAAGAGGAAGCGCGGTCGAGCGGGCGAAAATTTCTCGCCCGCAAACACTTGGTCTACCCGCAGGCGGGCCGCATGATGGCGGAGAGTTTGTTCGAGTAGATGTAACCGACGCGGGTTACATTGTTTTGGGTGGTGGTTGCGACGTGGGTCGTCTTGCAGACCGGGGCTGCCGTCGCGACGAAGTCGTCGAATGGGATCACCACCCCAACCTTGGCGAGGCAGCGCTGCACGGCGCCTCTTGCGGTCTGGTTGATCACCGCCTTGCAGGTCTCGACCGGCGTCCGGCTCGGCATGGTTTCGACCACCCATGGCACGTTCTGTGCGATGGCCGGCACCGCGGCGCCGGTAAGGGCAAACGCCATGCCGGCAATCATGCCAAAACGCGACGCACGAGCTCTATTGAGCGGGTTAGTGGCCATGAAACGGTACTCCAGGGCAGCATGGTTGTTGCCAGGGTCTAAAGTTTGAATGACTTATAACCTCAGTATCTAATCACAGGAGGCCATGCGTATCATTTGCACACTATCGTATGTCTCCTTCACGTTATCGCGCACGATCAATCTCTAGAATCAAATATTGGATTCTATTTGAAGTTGAGCGCATCGGCCCTGAGTCAGGGCGGAGCATCTCTTCGGCACCGAGCAGATCGGTTTGTTCGCCGTCGGTGTCGCGAGGTCGTCCTGCTCGCCCCGACCACTCGTCGACGCCGCAAATCGGTGCAACCCGGGTTCTTCAACCGAAGGTTAAGTCGTCAATGATACCGTTAGACCCTGAGATGTAAGGGCTTCCATTCAGCAGCGGCCGCAAGTAGCGCGACACAAGATCCATCTGACCATGCCGATCGGCGTTTGCAGTACTTGAGTATATCATGCAGACAGAGATCGACGATGATCCCATTATGACAAAAATCGGGCACAGATTGTTTTATTTTGCCAGGATTCGAGAAATTTTGGGAAGGATTTTTCCTTCGGAGCGTCATCCAATACATGCTGGTCAGCTCCTGGCCTCAGCTTTAGCATAAGGTAACAACAATGATCCGAATGATTTCGGTGGCGGCCATTGCACTCGCCTTGAGCGGTCAAGGTGCGCTGGCTGCGACCAGCTGGAAATCGGGCTCGCAGGGTGGCAATGCCACGGCCTTCGCAGCCTGGCGCGGTTCGGTGCTGGGCGTCGTCGCCGGCTGGGCCCCCGAGGACAGTTGGAGCAACATGCTCAACTACATGAAGGGGGGCTCGCCGCGAATGCTCAAGAGCAGGCACGCGAACGTCAGTATCGGGCTTGGCCTGTTCCCCAGGAACGGCGGCAATCTCGCCGACTGCGCGGCCGGCAAGTATGCCGGCAACTTCAGCACCATGGCCGCCAGCCTGCGGGCCAGCGGCGTGGGCGACGCCGAGATCCGCCTCGGCTGGGAGGCCAACAATGCCGGCTACCCATGGACCGCGGTGGGTAAGTCGGCGAAGCAGTGGAAAGACTGCTTCACCAGCGCCGCCAAGGCGCTCAAGTCTGGCAGCTCAGCTCTGCGTATCGCGTGGCACATGGCGAAGAAAGGCAAGATCAACGCCAACACGATCTGGCCCGAGGGCGCGCCGATCACCAATGTCGGCGTCAGCCACTACGACGACGACGAGGCGCGATTCGGCATGGAGACCGCCTATGGCGACAGCCCTTGGGGCCTGGGCGCCTGGCTCGCCTTCGCCAAGAAGAAGGGCAAGAAACTCGAGATGGCGGAGTGGGGCGTCGGTCGGCGTGGCGACAATTCGGACTACATCAGCAAGATGTACGACTTCTTCCGCAGTGCCGGCTCAACATTGGCGCACGAAGCTTACCTGAACGGCAACGGCCACGAGCTTTACAACCCGACCAAATGGCCGAAAGCGAGCGCCCGCTACCGCGATCTGTTCTAGTCTGGCAGATTGTCGTGTCCCGCCAGCTTGCCTAGCTTGGGGTAGCGGCCTCCGGCGCGGTGCATCCGCCCGCACCCCCGCTCAAAGCCCCCGCCCGGTCCGCGCCGCGCGGGGGCTTCCGCGCCGAAGCCGATATGGGCGCATCAATGCCGCAGCGCGGCATCAAGGCCGCAGATCGAGACCCTCGATCGCGATCATGTTGGTGTGGGCGCCCTCGATACCGAAATCGTCGTCATTGATCAGGTAGAGCACGCGCTCGACCAGCGTCATGCCCTCGATCTTGCCGGGCAGCTGCGGCAAGTTCGAGGTTTCGAGCACGAGCGCCTTCGTTGCCGGGCTCACTCCGGCCGCCGCGAGCTCGGTCTGCTCCAGCGTGGGCGCCGTCGCCGGGTCGTCCCACTTGCTGCCCAGGATGTTCGTGGCGCCGGCGAAGTCGATCTCGAGGATCCGGGTCGTCTTGTCGGTCCGGTCGTCGATCAGGAAGCGCGTGCCGCCGACATGGGTAAGCTCGCTGATCCGCGCCGAGCTTTGCGCCTTCTTGGTCTCGCCAGGGAAGTTGGCCATCGGCTCCAGCGTGTAGACATATTCCGCGACCGGCCGGCCGGTGGTGCTGTCGAGCTTGAGCACACGCGCGTTGGCGGCGGCCTTGAAAGCATCGGCGTCCGGATTGGCCAGCGGGTTCTGCATGACGGCCCAAAGGAAGCCGTCCTCGTCCAGCGCCAGCGATTCGATGCCACGGTTCAGCTGCCGCCGCGTCAGGATAGCGGGCAGGGTACCCTCCACCGGATAGCCGGCGTCCGCAAAATCGCCCTCCGAGCCCTTGGGCACGAAGCGCCGCTGGACAGTGCCGTCCGCGGCCACGTGCAGGATCGAGGGGCCGTTCTCCTCGCCGACCCAGAAGCTGCCGTCCGGCAGCCGCACCAGCGCCTCGGTGTCGACCGCCGCGGGATCGACCGCGATCACGTTGCCCTGGCCGTCCAGCGGCGTCTCGGTGCTGGCCTTGGTCAGCGGGTTGGGCAATCCCGTGACCGTCGTGCCGTCGGCGCGCTTGAGCGGGATCGTGCGCACGATCGTGAAGCTGCCCTTCGCGCGGTCCAGCGCCACCTCGAAGATCGCCGGCGCATAGTCCGGGATCGGATAGACCCGGCCCTGCTTGATGCCTTTGCAGAATTCCTTGCCGTCCACGCCCATGACGTCCTCGGCGTCGGCGCAGGCGATGTTCGGGCCGCGATCGCTCAGCGCCCAGAACCGGTCCGGAGGCTCCCCCGGCACATGGTAGAGGCTGCTGCCGATCCCAACGGCAAGCTGCAACGTCTTGCCGCCCGGCACCGCGTAGCTGCCCAGGGCCAGCTGGTCGGCGGATGCGTTGTCGAAGACCTCGACCTGCTGCGCCACGGCGGGCAGGGCTGCCATACTCAGGCCAGCGATCAGCGGAAGATGGGCGAGGCGGGCGACCGGCATCGGGATGCTCTCCATGATGGTTAACCCGGGGATTGCCCTGCTATCGTGACAGTCTTGCGGCAGAAGGCCGGAAGAGGCGTGGGGCGCCCAAGCGAACTGATGGCTACTCGATCACGTCATCCGCGCGCAGCATGATCGACTCCGGCACCGTCAACTTAAGTGACGCCGCAGTCTTGAGATTGACGACCAGCTCGAACGTCGATGGCTGGAGCACCGGCAACTCGGACGGCTTCGCGCCCTTGACGATCTCGGCGGCATAGATGCCGGCTTGACGATAGGCTTCGGTGAAGCTCGCGCCGTAGCTGATCAGTCCTCCCGCCTCGACGTGGTCGCGCTGATCGTAGAATGCGGGTATGGCGTGACGCGCGGCCAGCGCCACCAGTGCCTTGCGCTTGCCCGTGAACAACGGGCTGCCGGCGACCAGCAGCGCATCGGCGCCCGCTGCGGCGATCTTGGCGAATGCCGCCTCGAACTCGGGCTCACCGGCCGCTTGCACCAGGATCATCCTGCGCCCGGCAGCATGGATGGCCGCCTCGACCGCAGGCAGCTCGACCGCGAACCCTGGATAGGTCGGATCCGACAGGACGGCGACAATGCTTGCCTGCGGCACCAGCTCGAGCAGCAGCTCGACCCGCTTGGCGCCCAGCTGGCCCCCGGCGAAGAACGTGACGCCCGTGAGATTGCCGCCCGGACTGTTCAGGCTGCGGACGAGGCCACTCTTGACCGGATCGTCGGCGGCCACGAACACGATCGGGATCGTCTGGGTGGCCGCCCTGGCTGCCTCGACCGCGACGCTGTTGCCGACGATGACCGCGACTTGGCGGCGAACCAGGTCGGCTGCGAGCTCGGGCAGGCGGTCGAGCTGGTTCTCGGCCCAACTATACTCGACGACGACGCTTTGCCCCTCCACCAATCCGCCGTCCGCCAATCCCTGGCGGAAGGCGGCCACGATATGGGCGAATGGCGCGGAGGCCGTGCTGCGGAAGAAGCCCACGATTGGCAGCGGCTGCTGTTGCGCCCCGGTCGGACGAGGCCAAGACAACAACGTCAACGAAATGATGCCGATCAGCTCGCGTCGCCGCATGGTACCTCCCGACCGGGAGGGTACTACGCCCAGGTGGGATATGGCGAGTGCCTGCTAGCCGCATTATGGTTGCACGGCTGGAACGCGGTCGCTGCCCAGTTTGGGGATTGCGGGCTCTCGGCAGCAGGGTGACGACAGGTGCAACGCCGCCGCGTCTTGACCGTACCGGCCGGCTCGGCAACCCGTGCTGACATGGTGCGGGGATGAGCAAGGAAGCCGGTTCTGGCGGACCCGAGAGTCCCGCGCGCGAGACGGCTGCCGTCGAACGCAACTCCCTGTTTCGCAAATACTTTCTGGCTCTGTTTGTAGCCGTGCTCGTGCCGCTGCTCGCCAATGGCGCCAGCGAGGCATGGCTCGGCTACCGGGACCAACGGGCGATGATCGAGACCCTGTTGCGGGCCGAAGCGGACTCGGCCGCGCGGCGGATCGAAGGATTCCTCGGAGGCATCGTCGACCAGCTCGGCTGGATGACCCACCTGCCGGCAACGGCGGACACGCTCGAGCAGCGGCGCTTCGACGCCTTGCGCCTGCTGCGCCAGGTGCCGGCGGTCACCGATCTGGCGCAACTCGATGCGGATGGCCGAGAGCAGCTCCGCATATCGCGGATGGCGCTGGACGTCGTCGGCAGCGGCGCCGATCGCTCGGCGGAGCCTGCATATGTCGCGGCGGCAGCGCGCAAGCCGTATTTCGGTCCCGTCTACTTCCGCCGGGACTCGGAGCCCTACATGGCGATGGCTGTGGCCGGCCCGCGCCGTAGTGCCGGTGTCAGTATCGCCGATGTCAATCTGAAGCTGATCTGGGATGTCCTGGCCAAGGTGAAGGTCGGCGAGGCCGGCTACGCGTACGCCACCGACGGCGAGGGCCGTCTGATCGCCCACCCCGATACCAGCCGCGTCTTGCGCGGCGGTGATCAGATCAACCCGGTCACGCGGGACGAAATCCCGGAAGCATCGGACAGTTCGCGCATCGCCATCCGGAACGCGGCGGGCGGCACGCAGATCGCCGCCATGGCGCCCGTCGGCGGCGCGCGTTGGATCGTCTGGGTCGAGCAGCCTTTGGCCGAGGCCTTCGCGCCAATCTATGGCGCCCTGCGGCGGACGGGAATCCTGCTGGTGGGCGGTGCGGTGCTGGCAGCCGCTCTGGCCTACCTGCTCGCGCGACGCATGACCGGGCCGATCAAGCTGCTCGAGCAGGGTGCGGGCGAGATCGGCGCCGGCAATTTCCAACATCGGATCGCCATCACCACCGGCGACGAGCTCGAGCGGCTGGCTGGCCGATTCAACGAGATGGCCGACGAACTGGCACTCTCCCGGGACCGCTTCGCGCGCATCTCGCGCCTGCGGCAGTTCCTGGCGCCGCAGGTGGCGGAAATGGTCGAGCAGGCAGGCCATGAAACGTTGCTGGACACGCAGCGCGTGGAGGTCGCGGTGATCTTCTGCGATCTGCGCAATTTCACTGCCTTCTCCGCGCGGGCCGAGCCCGATGAGATCATGGGCGTGCTCGGCGAGTATTATTCGGTGCTCGGCCCGATCATCGCCAGCCACGAGGCCACGCAGACGAGCTTTTCCGGCGACGGCCTGATGATGCTGATGAATGCCCCGCTGGCCTGCCCGGAGCCGGCCTTGCGTGCGGTCAGGATGGCGATCGAGATGCGTGCCGCCGTGGGCGATCTCGCCGTGGGTTGGCGCGAGCGGGGGCATGCGATCGGTTTCGGCATCGGCGTGGCCAAGGGTCCTGCTACGGTCGGCAGCGTCGGCCACGAGAACCGGCTGGACTACACCGCGATCGGCAGCGTGGTGAACTTGGCCTCTCGCCTTTGCTCGGCTGCGAAGGATGGCCAGATTCTGATCGATCCGCGCGCCGCCGAGGAGGCCGGGTCGGACGTGCGGCTGGAGTCGATGGGCAAGCTGCCGCTGAAGGGCTTTGACGAGCAGGTGGCAGTCTACGCCGTTGATGCCGGCGTAGCCTCTGACACCGGCGTTGGAGGCTCGGTCAGAGACTCAGCCCCGCCCTGACCCAGGCGCCCGTCTGCGCACTCTCAAGGCACGCCTCGATCATCGCGATCCCCCGCGCCCCGTCTTCGACGGTCGGGAAGTCCAGTGCCAGCGGATCGCACGCCGTCCCAGCGATCCGGGCAGCGATCACCTCAGCCACGTCCTTATAGAGATTGGCGAACGCCTCCTGGTAGCCCTCGGGATGACCGACCTCGATCCGCGCCGCGCGTTCGCCGGCCGGCGACAGCACGCCGTGCAGGCGGCGAGTGGTGATCACCTCGGTGCCGTCCAGCTTTCTGTGGCGCAGCTCGTTCGGTTGCTCCTGGTGCCATTCGAGGCCGCCGGTGGCGCCGAGGATGCGGCAGGAGAGCCCGTGCACGCCGCCGGACGCGGCGTTGGTGACCCACATCGTGCCATGGGCGCCGCCCGACCAGCGCATCAGCACGTTCGCGGTGTCGTCGGCGGTGCGGCCGGGCACGGTGGCCCAGACCTCGGCCATCACCTCGGTCGAGCTCCTGGCCCGACACGAAGGCGCCCAGATGGTGGGCGTGAGTGCCGATGTCGCCCAGGACCAAGGACGGGCCGGCGATCTTGGCGTCGAAGCGCCAGTTCGGGTTGCTGCTCTCGCCTTCCACCAGGGTCGCGTTGTGGCCCTGGACGTAGGTGAGCTGGATCTGGCGCACGTCGCCGATCGCACCGGCCCGGACCAGGTCGCGCGCGTGCCGGACCATCGGGTAGGCGGTGTAGTTGTGGGTGACGCAGAACACGCGACCGCTGGCACGGACGCGGCGCACGAGGTCCAGCGCGTCGGCGAGGTTGGTGGTCAGCGGCTTGTCGCAGATGATGTCGAAGCCGCGCTCCAGGGCAGCGGCGCAGATCGCGTGGTGGCTGTCGTTCGGGGTCATCACCGCGACGGCGTCGGCGCCATCGGCCCGCGCCCGCTCGCCGTCGAGCAGTGCCTGCCAGTCGGCATAGGCGCGGTCACCGGCAATACCCAAATCCAGCGCCGCGGCGCGTGAGCGTTCGGAGTCGCGGGACAGCGCTCCCGCCACGATCTCGAACCGATCGTCGAGCCGCGCCGCGGTGCGATGCACCGGCCCGATGAACGAGCCCGGCCCACCGCCAATCACGCCCAATCGCAGCCGCCGCCCGAGTGTCGCCAGGACCGGGTTCATCGCAGCCTCCCAGTTTTGCGCCCTATTGGCCCCGCAGGCGCTTGATCTCTTCCCGTGCCAGCTCGTCGCAGCGCTCGTTGTCGGCGTGGCCGGCATGGCCCTTGAGCCAGTGCCAGTCGACCTCGTGGGTGCGCCGCACCGCGTCCAGTCGCTCCCACAAATCCTGGTTCTTGACCGGCTGCTTGTCGGCGGTGCGCCAGCCGCGCTTGCGCCAGGCCTCGATCCACTCGGTGATGCCCTTGCGCAGGTACTGGCTGTCGGTGAACAGGCTGACCCGGCTCGGCCGCTTCAGCGTCTCCAGCGCCGCGATCGCCGCCATCAACTCCATGCGGTTGTTGGTGGTCAGCCGTTCGCCGCCCGACAGCTCGCGGCGCTTGCCCTTCCAGGCCAGGGTCGCCCCCCAGCCGCCAGGGCCGGGATTGCCGCTGCAGGCGCCGTCGGTGTGGATCAGCACCGGCTCTTCGCCGGCTGGAATCGCGCTCATGACAGGCCGTAGGCCTGCGGGCCGGCGACGCCGCGATGGAAGCGCAGCTTCCTCAGATATTCGCGCGGGTCCTTGGGCGTAACCTTGGCGCCCTCGACCTGGTGCAGCCAGTCGTAAAGGCGCGTCATCAGGAACCGCAGGGCCGAACCGCGCGCCAACACCGGCAAAGCCGCGACCTCTTCCGGTGAGAGAGTTCGGCGGCGTCGGTACCCCTGCAGCAGGGCCTGCGCCTTGGTCAGGTTGAACGAGCCGTCGGTCTCGAAGCACCAGGCGTTCAGGCAGATCGCGACGTCGTAGGCGAGCAGATCGTTGCAGGCGAAATAAAAGTCGATGATGCCGGTGACGCGCTCGCCGGCGAAGAACACGTTGTCGGGGAACAGGTCGGCGTGGATCACGCCGGCCGGCAGATCGCGCGGCCACGTTCGGGCAAGGTCGTCGAGGTCCGCCGCGATCTCCGCCTCCAGGCCGGGCTCGACCGCGTCGGCTTTGCCGCGGCAGTTCTCGAAGAGGGACTGCCAGCCGGCGAAGGAGAGAGCGTTGGCGCGCGGGATCGCGAAATCGGCGGCAGCCAGATGCAGCGCCGCCAACGACTCGCCCAAGGCCTCGCAGTGCGCGACCGCGATCCGGCGTGGCCAGCGGCCCTCCAGGCAGCTGACGATGGCGGCGGGCTTGCCCATCAGCTGGCGCAGCGCCTGGCCGTCGCGGGCGTGGACCGGCAACGGGCAGGGCAGGCCGTGGCGGGCGAGATGCTCGATCAGGCCCAGGAAGAACGGCAGGTCGGCCGGTTCGACCCGCTTCTCGTAGATGGTCAGGATGTAGCGGCCGCGCTCGGTCTGCAGGCGGAAGTTGGAGTTCTCCACGCCCTCGGCGATGCCGGCGAGCTCGACCGGCTCACCCAGCTCGTATTCCGCCAGGAACGCACGCAGCGCGTCGGGCGGGACGTCGGTGTAGACCGCCACGCGCTCAGGAGGCCTTGCGCGCCAGCGGGATCGGCGGCGAGCGGAAGGTCACGGTCTCGTCGGCGACGCGGACCTCCTCGACGGTGACCGCGAACCGCTCACGGCAGGCAGCAACCACCTGCTCGACCAGCAGCTCGGGCGCGGAGGCGCCGGCCGACAGGCCCAGCGTGCGCACGCCGTCAAACCAGGCCCAGTCGATCGCCGCGGCCGTCGCGATCAGCTGCGCCGCCCGGCTGCCTTCGCTGCGGGCGACCTCGACCAGCCGCACCGAGTTGGACGAGTTGGCCGCGCCCACTACCAGGAACAGCTCGGCACGCGGGGCGATCACGGCCACGGCGCGCTGGCGGTTGGTGGTGGCGTAGCAGATGTCCTCGTTGCGCGGCCCCTCGATCGCCGGGAAGCGGCGGCGCAGCACGGCGACGATGCCGCCGGTATCGGCCAGCGACAGAGTGGTCTGCGTCGAGTAGGCGAGCCGGGTCGGGTCAGGCACGGCGATCGCCTCGGCGTCGGCCACGGTCTCGACCAGCAGCACCGAGCCCGGCGCCACCTGGCCCATGGTGCCGATCACCTCGGGATGACCGGCATGGCCGATCAGCAGCACGGTCCGCCCTGCCTTGTGGTGCGCCTCGACCTCGCGATGGACCTTGGAGACCAGCGGGCAGGTGGCGTCGGCGAACAGCAGCCGGCGGCGGCGCGCCTCGGCCGGCACCGCCTTGGGCACGCCGTGCGCCGAGAACACCACCAGCCCATCCTCGGGCACCTCGTCCAGCTCGTCGACGAATACCGCACCCAGCCCGCGCAGCTCGTCGACCACGTGCCGGTTGTGGACGATCTCGTGCCGCACATAGACCGGCGCGCCGTTCTGGCGCAGGGCCTCCTTGACCATGTCGATCGCGCGCTCGACCCCGGCGCAGAAGCCGCGCGGGCCGGCGAGCAGGATCTGGAGCGGTGGGAGCGGGGCG